>CAYOBQ010000075.1:0-39426 GCA_964402225.1 uncultured Nannocystaceae bacterium
CCTCACCTTCTCCTTCACCTTCACCTTCTACCTCGCCTTCACCCTCCCCCTCGCCTTCACCTTCACCTTCACCTTCACCGGCGTCCGGCTTGTCACCGTCACCGCCTTTACTGTCCTCCTGGCAACCCAGCATCCCCACGCTGAGTCCGAGCAAGAGCGTCAACCACAACCGAGCCATCATAGCCTCCCCGAAAAAACGACCGAATGTCGCGGGCTTGTCCTGTGCAAAACTGGCGGACTCTAGTTGCGAGCCCCGAGCGCCGTCAAGAGAGACTCAGGCCCCGGAACAAAGGCGGGTCCGCAACTGTCGGATACGGGCGATGCAACGCTCAAATTGCCCGCAGAGCGCGGCGTTGATAACCTCGCCCGCGCCCGGCGGCGTTTTCGAGAAGCCCTGAATGAAGTTCAAGTGCGAGAAGTGCAGCACCCGCTACACCATCGCGGACGACAAGATCCGCAGGAAGGTGCTCAAGATCCGTTGCAAGATCTGTGAGCACGTCATCATCGTGCGCGACCCCAACCCGGGGAGCGCCGCGGACGCCTCACCAGCGCCACGCGTAGCGGGAATATTCCAACCCCAGAGCTCCGTCTCGGGCGACGCCGAGGACCGCACGGTCATCACCGACGCCCTGGGCCCGCTGCTCGATCTCGAGTGGTACGCGGCGCCCGGGGGTGAGCAAGTCGGCCCGATGCCCTTCGAGCGCCTGCGCGACATGATCAAGCGTGCCGAGGTGGGGGGCGACGACGTCGTCTGGAACGAGACGATGGGGGACTGGACCGCGGTCCGAGACCTCCCCCAACTCGCGGACCTCCTCCACGAGCGTCACCCACCCCCCCCACCGCTGCCGCCGTCCGTGCGCCGCCCGTCGCCGCCCGCCGTCGCGCTGGCCCCCCTCGGAGGCGCGAGCTCGACGCCGGCCCCCGCCGGCACCCCGGCGCCCTCCGCCGGGCTCGGACTCGATCTGAGTCAGCCGCCCTCGCAGACGGGGGGCTTCGGCCTCGATCTGAGCGAACCTCCGCCCAGCATCGAGCCCGCCCCGGTGGAGCAGCCCTCCGCGACGCCCGCGCCGCGTGCGCCGCTGTTCAGCGACGGGCTCTTCGACGAGCCGGCGCTCCCCCCACCGGAGGAGAACGACACCGAGGCCCACCCCGCGCTGGGGCCCCCGATGGGCGAGGATCACGCGCCGCTCTTCCCCGACCAGGCGGGCGGCACCCACGAGGCCGTCGCGGCGCCGATCCCCCCCCCCCAGACACCCGCGCCGACGGCGCCCGCTCCGGGTCACGAGATCATGGGGACCTCGGAGCTCCGCGCGCTCACCACCCCTCCCAGCCGCAACTTCGTCCCCATCGCGATCGGCCTCCTGCTCCTCGCGGTGGGCGTCGGCCTGGGCATCATGCTCGCCCCGGGCGGAGGCACGCCACCGCCCGTCGCGGCGGCCCCGCCGATCGCGACGGCCCCTCCGAAGGCTGCGCCCCCGGCGGTCAGCGCCACACCTGCGAAGGCGCCGGTCAAGAAGCCCGCCACGCCCGTCGTCGCTGCCACGCCCGACGCCGGGGCCACGCCCGAGAAGGCGGCTCCGGTCCCCGCGAAGCCGGCACCCGCCGTCGCCAAGACCAAGCCGAAGCGCGTGAGGAAGCCGAGTCCGGACGCCGCCCCGAAGCGACCGAAGCGCCCTGCTGCTGGCCGTTTCGGCGCCCTGGACCACGGCAAGACGCGGGTCTCCATCGTCACCCCGAGTGGACCCACGGAGGCCCTCCCCGACACCATCACGCAGGGGCAGATTCTGTCCGTCATCAAGCGCCACCAGCGCGGCGTGCGCACCTGCTACGAGCGCCAACTCAAGCGCAACGACTCGATGCAGAGCGCCAAGATCATGCTGCGCTTCTCGATTCAGGGGAGTGGGCGCACCTCGAACGTCCGCCTCAGCCGCCGATTCGACGGGACCGTGCTCAAGACGTGTTTGACGGCGCTGGTGGGTCGCTGGCGCTTCCCGAAGTTCTCCGGGGAGGCCATCCCCGTCGAATACCCGCTGGTGCTACAAGCCTCCTTGTAGGCACCCGACGTTGCACCGAATCGTCGGTACAACGTTGGGGTCTAGACTACTTCTTGTCCTTGGTGGGCTCGGTGGGCTCGGGCTTGTCGATCTTGAACTCACCCTTGTCGACCACCTGGACCTTCTCGAAGACGGCGTCCTCCGGGATGCTCACCTTGTAGCGGTAGGTCTTGCGCCGCGGACCAAAGCCCTTCTCGATCACCGTCACGAGTGAGGCGCCATAGGCGATTCGGGCGCCCTCTGGCTTGACCTTGCCGGCCACCTTGAACGTGAGGTCGACGATGGACGAGGTGACCGCTACCAGTCCCTCTTTCGCGGCGTCCTTCTCGAAGGTCTCTGCCTTCTTGTCGAGATCGGCGAGGCTGGCCTCGGCCTCGATCACGAAGATGGCGTTCTTCTCGTCGTATATGCCCGCCGTGACCAGCTCGGCCTTGACGTGCTCGAAGCGAGGCAGAAAAGCGGCGCGGAAGCTCATGAAGCCGGCTATCTCGGCCTTCCCCGTGAGCTGCGCGCGCAGCCGGCGGTTGAGCCTGAGCTCGAGGGCCGCTTTGTAGTGCTTGTCGGCGTCGGCGAACTTCTGCTCCTTCAGCGCGCCGTCCCCACGGCGCATGAGGAGCTGCGCGAGGGTGAGGTTCGCCTCGCTCTTCGCCCGCAGCGCGATGGCCTTGCGCAGGAAGGCCTCGGCCTTGTCGGTCTGGGTGGCGACCACCGCCTCGGCCTGCATCTTGTAGTTGGTCTCGAGGGCCGGCTTGACCACCGCGCCGTGCTTCTCGGCGACAGCGGGCGTGCCCATGATCCTCTCGAGCTGCTTGGCCTGCTCGGGGAGGTTGTTGTCGCGACGATGAACATCGGCCTTGCCCCACAACGCGTTGAAGTCGTTGGGGTCGGCCGCGAGCGCCTCGTCGAAGTGCTTGAGCGCCTCGTCGTACGCCTTGTTCTTGGCGGCCTTTCGGCCGAGCGCGATGTGCTTGTCCCGACCCGCGTCGCACGCGAAGACGAGCAGCGTGCAGAGGGCACAAAGGGTGAACTTCATTCGGATCCTCGCCCGGATGCGACGACTGCTATACGACGCACCCGATCAGGGGTCAAGCCGGCCCGATACGGCACACATCTCGAAATCACCACGCGTCGTCCTCCCGCGCGAGCAGAACCACGAGCTCCCGGAAGAGGTCGCGATCGACGCCGCCGAGCATGTGGTCCTTGATGACGTTGAGCGCGTCAAACGACTTCATCGCCGCCTGGTAGGGACGGTTGGTGGTCAACGCGTCGTACACGTCCGCGAGGGCGACGAGCCGCCCCGGCAGCGCGATCTCATCCCCCGCGAGCCCGTACGGGTAGCCGCGTCCATCCATACGCTCGTGGTGCCCGAGGACGGCCCAGCGAGTGACCTCGTCCACCTGTCCGTGGGTCCCCAGGAGATCGATGCCGAGCTGCGGATGCTGCTTCATCACCTGCCACTCGTCCGGCGTCAGCGGCATCGGCTTCGTGAGGATCTCCGGTGGCACGAGCGCCTTGCCGACGTCGTGGAAGAGCGCCCCCTGCCCGAGCTTGCGCTGGAACTCGGCCGACAGGCCGAGCTGGCGGGCCAGCGCGATCGTGTAGATCCCGACGTGCAGTGAGTGGGTGTAGGTGTAGTAGTCGTGGCTCACCAACCGCACCAGCCGCCTGAAGGCCCGGCGCCCGGTGGAGACGAAGTCGACGGTCTGCTCGGCGAGCAAGCGCACGCCATCGAGGGCGCGAGGCTCTTCGAGGTTCTCGAAGACGTCCTCCATGATCACGCGGCTCGCCTCGACGAGGAACTCCGCCTTCTCCTCGCTCGTCCGCTCGGGGTTCTTGAGCTCACCGGCCAGGCGCGACTCGAAGTACCGCGCCATATGCTGGCGGGCAGCGCTCGCCACGTAGAAGCGCTCGTGCCCACGTCGCTTCAAATCGTCGAGGTCGGACACCGTCAGGGGGATCGACGCGGCACGGTAGAGGACGTAACGGCCGTCCGTGCGGACGTAGAGGTCAAAGGGGACCTCTTCCCCCGGCTCGAGCCGGCGCAGATCGAGGGGCAGATGCGTTTGTCCCGAGGTCGTAGCCCCCCCCTTGAAGCCCGCACCGCTACTCAAGCAGCTCCTCCTCCTCGTCGTCGATCAGCGCGTCTTCCTCATCCTCGTCCCCCACCTCCTGCCCCCCCGGACGGCTCAACCGTCGCGCCATCCGCGCCGCCTCCTCGGCCAGCCCGAAGGCGAGGTAGCTCGCCATGAGCGTGACGATCGCGAACGACGGGCGCACTCGTACGGCGATCACCACCGTCGAGCCAAAGACCAGCAAGATCAGGGCGAAGGCGCGGCGGGTCATGCGCGTCGCCTTGAACGTTCGGAAGCGGATATTGCTCACCATCAACGCGCCCAGCACCACCATCATCACCGGCGCCCACGTCTCGCTGCCATCGAGGGACCGGCCCGCCCGCAGCGTCGAGATGATGACCGCCACAAGCAGCCCCGCCGCCGCCGGAATCGGCAACCCCGTGAAGTAGGCGCTTGGCCCGCTGCTCTGGGCCGCCATCACGTTGAAGCGCGCGAGCCGGATCACGCCGCACGCGCAGTACACGAAGCACACCAGGAGCCCGGCGGTGCCGAACGTGTCGAGCCCCCAGTGCCAGGCGATGAGCGCGGGCGCAGCACCAAAGGAGATGGCGTCTGCGAGCGAGTCCATCTGCACGCCGAACTCCGACTGCGTGCGCGTGAGCCGAGCCACCCGCCCATCGACGGAGTCGAAGACCATCGCGAAGAGCACCGCGATGCACGCCCTGTAGAGGTCCGCGCTGGCATGCGCGCCGGTCGCCCCGGCGGCCGTCACGGCCGCGTAGAACCCGCAGAAGATCGAGCTCACGGTGAACAGGTTGGGCAGGATGAACATCGCCTTGTGCAGGTCGAAGCGCCGGCGTCGTCCGCGGTTCGAGTTCATCGTGTGGACCCTATCATCCCCGCTCCGGTGCCGCGCGGGCTATCCAATCGACCCGCCGAGCTGCGTGCGGGCTTGATCTCCTCGACAGGCTCGTGTAAAAACCGGCGCCCGATTGCCTGGAGTCCCGGGATGTACACGCCGTCCACCTCCGTCGCCGACGCCATCGCGAACCGCTCCTGGTGGATCGTCGATCTCGAGGGAGAAACCCTGGGTCGCGCCGCGACGCGCATCGCCCACGTCCTGCGTGGCAAGCACAAGCCCAGCTACACGCCGCACGTCGACGATGGCGACTTCGTCGTGGTGATCAACGCCGAGAAGGTGCAGCTCACCGGACGCAAGTGGGAGCAGAAGAAGTACTACCGGCACACGGGGTACGTCGGCGGCATCAAGGAGACGACCGCCGAGGACCTGCGAGAGACCCACCCCGACCGGGTCATCTCCAAGGCGGTGAAGGGCATGCTGCCGCGTGGCCCGCTGGGGCGCGCGCAGCTCAAGAAGCTCAAGATCTACGCCGGCGCGGAGCACCCCCACGGGGCCCAGCAGCCGCAGAAGTTGAACCTCGAAACGCTCCTCGGCCGGGCGCAGGAATAGAGATGAAGATCGAACAGCCCGAGCAGTGGATGGCGACCGGCCGTCGCAAGGCCTCCGTCGCCCGCATCTACCTTCGCCCCGGAACGGGCACCATCAAGGTCAACGGCCGCGAGTTCGAGGAGTACTTCCCGCGCGCGACCAGCCGGATGCAGATCCTTCAGCCCTTCGACGTCACCGAGACGCTCGGCCAGTTCGACGTGGTCGTGAACGTGTGCGGTGGTGGGCTCACGGGCCAGGCCGGCGCCGTCCGCCACGGCTTGACCCGCGCGCTCATGGAGCACAACCCGGAGACCCGCGGGGCCCTGAAGAAGGCCGGCTTCGTGACCCGCGACGCCCGCCGCGTCGAGCGCAAGAAGTACGGCCAGCCCGGCGCCCGCAAGCGGTTCCAGTTCTCGAAGCGCTAGACGATGCGGCAGGCCGCTGACGCGGCGCGCTGCACGCGCCCGCCGACCGACTCCGGTGTCGCAGAGGCTCTCGATATCTCTGATATCGCCGCGGCTGCTCGCCACCTCTGTCGCGCCGCCTCCGACGCTTGAAACCAGTCCGCGTTGCCCTCGTTGGCGCCACCGGCTACACCGGCGCCGAGGCTCTACGCCTGCTCCGCCTTCACCCCGGCGTCGAGCTGACCATGCTGTGCGCCGACCGGCGCGCAGGCCAACCCGTCGCAGAGTCCTTACCCGCCTTCACCGGTGCGGATCTGCCCACCCCGGTCCGCCTCGACCCAGCCGCGGTGGCCAAGGTCGCCGACTTCGCGATCACGGCGCTCCCCCACGGCACCGCGCAGGAGGCCGCCGCCGACCTGCTCGCGGCGGGCCTCCGGGTCGTCGACCTCTCGGCGGACCACCGCTTCAACGACCCCTCGGCCTACGCCGCCCTCTACGGTGAGCACGCCCGCCCGGAGTCCTTGGCGCACACCGTGTACGGTCTCCCCGAGCGCAACCGCTCGGCGATTCGGGAGTCCCGACTCGTGGGGTGTCCGGGGTGCTACCCCACCAGCGTCATCCTCGCGGCCGCCCCGGCGCGGTTCGGCGGCTTGCTGGCCGACGACGAGATCATCGCTGACTGCAAGTCGGGCGTGAGCGGGGCGGGACGCACGCCGGGGCCTGGCGCCCACTTCCCGGAGACGTCCGAAGGCCTCCACGCCTACAAGACGCTGGCCCACCGCCACGGTCCAGAGATGTCCCGCGCCCTCGATGGCGCCGCGGTGCGCTTCGTGCCCCATCTGGTGCCGATGAACCGCGGCATCCTCTCGACCGTCTACCTGCGCCTCGCGCCGAGCGCGAGCGCGGTCGATGTTCGCCGCGCATACGCCGCCGCCTACGAGGACGAGCCCTTCGTCCACCTGCTCGGCGCCGGACAGCACCCGGACACGCGGCACGTGCGCGGGACCAACCGCTGCCACCTGGGGATCTTCGTCGACGGCGACCTCCTCGTCGTACAGTCGGCGATCGACAACCTGGGCAAGGGAGCCGCCGGCCAGGCCGTGCAGAACCTCAACCTGATGGCTGGCCTCCCCGAGACCACCGGGCTCGCGCACACCGCGCTCTTTCCGTAGCCCGTCGATGTGCGCGCCGTTGCTCTTTGGCGCCATCGGCCTCTTCGCCGTCGAGCTGCTGGTCATGATCGAGCTCGGTTCGAAGCTGGGTGGCGTGCCGACGGTGTTGCTCGTCTTCTTCACGGCCGCGATTGGCGTCGCGGCCGTCCGGGGTCAGGGCCTGGCGATGCTGGACCGACTGCGCCACGAGATCCCGGCGGACGCGGAGCTGCTGGAGGGGCCGCTTCTGGCCATCGCCGCGGCGCTGCTGGTCCTGCCCGGCTTCGTGACCGATACGCTCGGCTTCGCGTTGCTGATCCCACCGCTGCGCCGCTGGCTCGCCCGCCGCATCGTTGACCGCTTTGGTGGCCCCGGCGGTGGCGGCAACATCATCGTCATCCGCCGCTGACGCGACGAAAGTGCATCCCCCAGTCGACGCCGACGGTCTCGCCGTCGGCCAGGGCCTGCCACACGTTCGGGGTCGCCGCCGGCAGCTCGCTGCTGAGCACCAGGTGGCGCACGATGCCGTCCTCGACGGCCGCCTCGCACATCGACGGGCGGTAGAACGCGCAGCCGTCACTCTCCGGGCACCTGGTCTTGTAGGTCGAGATGTGCAGCGGCATCCGGTAGCGGTGCCCGAGCATCAGGTTCCCGTTGGTCACGATCACCGTGAGCTTGGTCTGCTGCTCGCCCGCGGTGTCGCTGATCGCGCAGACGTCGTTGATCGTCGCGCGTAGCTCGTCGGCCACGGCGCCGAACGGCAAGCCCGGGAGATGGAAGTCCTCGAACCGAGCGGCGAGGCGCGACAGGAAGACGTAGAAGACCGCCTCGCTGTCAGTGGTCCCCAGCAGGTGTCGCTCGAAGCGTGGGCTGACCAACTCCATCATGCGCGCCCGAACCGACGGGTCCTCGTCGTAGGCCGCGATCTCGCCGTTGTGGGCGAACAGCCAGTTGCCGAACTGAAATGGATGACAATTCAGGAGGTTGACGGCGCCGACGCTCGCTTTGCGGATGTGCCCCAGCAGCGTGTAGGTGCTCACTACACCGCCCAGCTCGCGGAACAACCCGTCCTCGAGGGCCTGGGCCGGGTTGCGGTACAGGTGCGGATAGTCGTCGACGTAGTAGCCGATGCCCCAGCCGTCCGGGTGGGCCTTGCTCTGCTGAACCAGGGCGTTCTCGGCGGCGAGCAAGGATTGGTGCACCGCGCTGCGCAACGACGAACGAAACGCGTAGAGACGACACATGGGGGCTCCTAATGAGGGGCGACCATCACCGCTAATCGTAACGGAACGCTGCGTTGGGGTCGGTCGGGATCGTAGGCCACCGGCTCGGAGCTGCCCTCCGGGAAACGGTCGCGGACGCAGCCGCAGATGAAGACGCGACCGCGTTGGTCGCCCACCTCGGGCACCTCGTAGGTATAGGGGAGCACCCAGGTGCGCTCCCGCGGACCCCGGAAGAGCTCATGGACGAAGAGCACCCGACGCGCGCGACCGATGGTGGCGTCGGCGGCGGGCGCGGTCCGCAGGAGGCTCGTGCGCAGGAGGTTCGCCCGGAGATTCCAACCCAGGTGCGCTGCGAGGGAGAGCAGCGCGGCCAAGACACCGCCGTAGAGCAGGGCGTCGTTGACGTAGGCGAACCCGCACCCGGCGGTGGCCACGCCGGTGACGAGCCCGTCGCGTGCGAGCTGCCCCAGCCCGGTGCGCCACACGCGGCGGTCGTAGGCGTCCCGCAGCCGGTACGCGCGAGGGGGCTGAATCGAGAGCGTCACCTGGGCAACCGCCCCATGGCGTCGGGGATCCCGTCGGGCCAGTGGATCTCGGCGTCCGTCCGCCGCACGTAGACGGGCTCGAGGGTCGCGAGTGCCGGGGGCGCGTCGAGATCGACGCCCCCGGCGAGCAGCGCGGCGCGCGGGACGTGAAGCGCCGGATCGTCGGGGATCGTCGCCGCGGGGAGGGCCGCGCACAGCGTCGCCGCGTAGCGCCGCGCGCCATCTCCGAGCAACACCCAGGGTCCGTCGCCGAGGAGGTCGACGAGGCGCTCCGGAGCGACGCAGACCGGGCCCTCGAGCCCGGCGCCGTCGGCGTAGATCTCGCCACGACGGGCGTCGCTGATGGCGACCACGGGCCGATCGGGCATCGCCGCCACCAGCGCCGCCGTGGTCCGCGCCCCGTAGAGCGGCAGATCTCGCGCCAGCGCCAGCCCCTTGAGCGTGGCCAGGGCGATCCGCAGACCCGTGAAGCTGCCTGGGCCGAGGCCGCAGACGAGCCCATCAAGGTCGCTCAGGGCCAGCCCCGCGCCCACGAGCACCCCGTCGATGTCCTCGAGCACACCGGGCCCATGGCCTCGCTTTCGGCGGACCATCCGCTCGCAGACGAGCTCACCGCCCGCCCACAGCGCCACCGACTCCACCATCGTCGCGGTGTCGACGCACAACAGCGTCTTCATCGCGCGGCCAAAAAGACCCGCAGCTCTCGCAGCAGATCGTTGCCCATCGCCAGCGCGAACAGCGCGAGGACCATCAAGACGCCGGCGACCTGAAGCGCATTGAGGAAGCGGTCCGAGAGCGGCCGGCGCATCACCAGTTCGAGAAACGCGACCATCATCTGCCCGCCATCGAGCACCGGGACCGGCAACAAGTTGATCAACGCCAGGTTCAGGCTGAGCATCACCATCAGCCCGAGGTAGGCCACCACCCCCCGCCGCGCTTGCTCCCCGGCGACCCGGGCGATGCCGAGGGGCCCGCTCAGGTGGCTCACGCTGACGTCCCCGGCGGCGATGCCCGACAGAAACCGAAGGATGATCTCGACGCCCTGCCACACGCGCCGGTTCGTCTCGTACCAGGCGTGCGCGCCGCGGGCCGGGTTGGTCACCGGCTCGTTTTGGACGACGCCGTCGCTGCGCATGTGGCCACCTGGCGCGTCGAGCAACGTGAAGCCCAGCTTCCACGCCGTGAGCTCGCCGTGGAACGGGTCGTCCTGCTTGACCTCCTCCTGCTTCAGCGAGACCTCGAGCTCGGCGCCTCCCCGCAGGATCGTCAGCTCGCGTTCAGCTTCTGGGCGACTCGTGAGCCGGTTGTAGACGAAGAGCCCGAGGGTGTTGCGCTCGCCACCCACCGCGAGGATGCAGTCGCCGGGACGCAACGTATCCTTCGAGGGCCCCGTCGGATCCACGGACGTCACGCAGGCGCCGGCGTGCCGAATCTTGGGGTCCTGATCGGCGGGGCCGAGGTACTCGACGGTGGACGTCTCACGGGTCCGCAGAAACGGGAGGTCGGGGCGCAGGGTGGCGGCGCGGACGACCTCCACCGGGATCCGTGCCCCGGGGGCGACGGCCCGCAGCGCGGTCTCGGCGTCGATGTAGCGCGGCGTCTCCCGGCCGCCGACCTTCGAGATGCGGTCGAAGGTACGGACGCCGGCACGCGCCAGGGGTCCCGACGGGTCGGTGATCGCGATGTCGCTGCGCAGGAAGACGGGCTGGATTCCGATGCGGAAGTTCGTGGTGGTGAAGCCGAGGAGGTTCTCCTCCACCGCCCGCGGCGTGATCTCCAGATCGACGCGAGCTTCCTGGCCGGGGCGTTCGACGGAGATGTGCAGCGGGCCTTGACCGGCGCTGTAGTCATCGACGTGCTGGGCGACCTGCCAGAAGGTCTGCACCGCGTCACCGTCGATGGCGACGATGCGATCGCCCTCCCGCAGACCCTGGCGCCCCGCGGGCAGGCTCTGGTCAACGGCGCCGACCTGGCTGTCGATGACCTCGTCGAAGTGTGCCGAGAGACCGATGACCGGGAACAGGATCAGGAACGGCAGCAGGAGGTTCATCGCCGGGCCGGCGGCGGCGATCAGGATTCGAATGAGGGGCGGCTTGTCGAGCAGGCTACGCCCCTCGTCGTCGGCGGTGGCGTCCTCGGGGAAGTGGCCGAGCATGCGCACGTAGCCGCCGATGGGCAGCCAGGCCACGCGGTACTCGGTCTCGCCGATCGTGCGGGCGACGATGGAGGGGCCGAAGCCGATGCAGAAGGTCAGCACCTTCACGCCGCTGAGCTTCGCCACCACGTAGTGGCCGAACTCGTGGGCCGTGATGAGCACGCCCACGAGCACGACGAACGCCAGCAGGCTCAGCACAGTCCGCGCGCCTTGAGGTAGAACCACACGAAGGGACCGCAGAAGAGGAGCCCGTCGATGCGGTCGAGCACACCACCGTGGCCGGGGATGAGGGTGCCGGAGTCCTTCACCCCGTAGGCGCGCTTCATCATCGACTCGACGAGGTCCCCGACCACCCCGAACAGCGCGCCCCCCGCGCCCAGGACGACGCAGTCGATGGGGGTCAGCGCCTCGAAGACGGGGCCGCGGAAGAGCGCGCGGCACGCGAACGCCCCGGCGACGCCTAGCGCCACGCCGCCGACGACGCCCTCCACCGTCTTCTTGGGGCTCACAGCCGGGTAGAGCGAGTGGCGCCCGAAGGTGCGCCCGGCGAAGTAGCCGCCGGTGTCGCCGAGGAAGGTGATCGCCATCACCAACACCAACACGTAGCCACCCAGATCCTCTGCCCCGGGCGGCAGGTCACGCCCCCCCCGGAGCAGGAAGACGAAGGGAAAGGTCAGCGAGATGTAGAGGAAGCCGACGGCGTCCGTCGAGAGGCGGATGAGGCTGCGCTCGATGGGTCGCACCCGCGCGAGGCGCCCGATGGCGATGGCGAAGAAGCCGACGAGCATCGCCGCGCCGTGGCTGTAGAAGGGCAGGGCCTCAGCGACGATTGGGTAGGCGACGACCGCGAGACACGCCCCGGCGAGGATGGCGTAGTCGACGCGGTCGGCGTCCTCACCGCGGGACATGCCTTGGAACTCACCGACGGCGAGGAACATCGCGAGCAGCACGACGGCGCCCAGACCCCACCAGGGCGTGAGGAGCAGGACGGCGAGGATGCCGCCGGCCATGGCGAGTCCCGAGAGGAGGCGTGGCAGCATCGTTCTAACGATTCACGAGGGCGACGAGTTTGCGGAGAGAAGACAGCAGCTTGCCCAGCGCCTCGTTTCGCGGCTCGAGGGCCACGGCGCGCTCCATCGCCTCGCAGGCGCCTTCGAGATCGCCGAGGCTGCGCAGCTCGAGGCTCTCGAGGACCTCGCGGCGGGCGCTCTGCGTCTGGCAGATCTGGAGCTCGCGCTGCTCGCGGTCCGGCCGACCGTCGCTCCCCGACGCTCGAAGCGCGCCGCGCTTCCGAAGACCGAGGTTGTAGCTGCGGCGCCGAGCGTCGTCGGACAAGACCTTGTATGCCTCGCTGATGCGCTTGTAGACGGTGTTGATCCGCTCCCAGGCGTGGGGGTGGCGGTCGCGCAGCCGGGCGTGCCGATCGGGGTGCAGGACCAGAGAACGCTCGTGGAAGGCGCGCTGGACGGTCGCTGTGTCGACGTCGTTGGGCAACTCCAACAGCTCGTAGTAGTTGAGCCCGTCGTAGCGCTCGAAGAGGTCATCGACCCGCTTCGCGATGGCCTTGGGCAACACCTCGAGGCGCTCGACGGGCTCGCGCATGGACAGCGCCAGCTCGACCCTCTCGTAGAGCGTCTCGGGGGCGGCGGGCAGGGCGAAGTGGGCGTCGGCCCCGAAGGCGCTACAGTCTTGGCTGCCGAGGCTCACGTCGCTGTAGCGGCTGCTCATCAGCACGATCGCGACGCCTGAACCCTTGCGGCTCTTGCGGATGAGCTGGGCGAGGACCGTCCCGCTCATCCCGGGCAGGTCGCGCGCGATGACCGCGAGCTCGGTCCCATTCTGGGTGTAGTGCTCGTACCCCTGATCTCCGTCTTGGACGGGGGTCACGTCGAAGCGCCCGAGGGGTAGCAGCGAGACCACCGCCTTGCGCACGTTGTCGTTGTGGGCGACCACCAACGCGGTTCGGCGAACCTGCGGCGGACCCTCGACCTGGGCCGGCGCGGCGCTCGCCGGCTTGGCGCGCTTGCTCGTCTTCTCGGCACCCGCGCCCACGGGGACCGCGACGCGCTTGAGCTTCAGGCGCCCAAGCGCTGGGACTGTTCCTGCCGGCGGCTTCTGCTCCACGACTAGATCGCTCGCTCCATCATCGCCTGCACCTCTTCCGGCGAGTAGCCGGCGCTGACCTCGATGCGAGCGGCCTGTTGAATCCCCGTCTCACGGTCACGGGCGGTGACGACGACGATGCCGTCGGTGTCGATCTCGAAGACGACCTCGATCTCCACCTCGCCGCGCGGGGCGGCACGCAGCCCGTAGAGCTCCACCTCGCCGAGCCGGGTGTTCTCCGCCGCGACTCGGCTCTCGCCCTGGAAGATCTGGATCTTCACCGCCGTCTGGTGGTCGGTGGTGGTGGTGAAGACGCGGGTCTGCTCGCAAGGGATCGACGCGTTGCGCTCGATCAGGACGTCGAAGTAGCCGCTGACGGTTTGCACGCCGAGGGACATCGGCGTCACGTCGAGGAGCAGGGGCTGTCGCGCCTCGACGCCGTCGGCGAAGGGATCGCTCTCGAGGGCGGCGCCCTGGATCGCGGCGCCCACCGCGACCACCTCCTCGGGGTTGATGTCCGTGAGGGGCTCGCGGTTGAAGTAGTGGGCCACCATCTCGCGCACCAGCGGCATCCGCGTGGAGCCGCCCACCAGCACGACGCCGTCGACATCGTGGGCCTTGAGGCCCGCCGCCGCGAGGGCCTCGTCGCACACGACGAAGGTGCGCTGCACGATGTCCTGACAACGCTCGTTGATGCTGTCGCGGTCGACCTGGAAGCGCAGGTCGAGGGGGTTCTGGTTGGCGTCGAAGGCGATCTCGTGGACGTTGACGATCGCGCGCTCCTTGCGACTCAGCTCGCACTTCATCTTCTCGGCGACCTGCTTGATGCGGGTGCGCGCGAAGACGTCATTCTCGATGCTGAAGCCGTGTTGTTGCTGGAAGCCGAGCATCATGTAGGCGGCGAGCCGGTTGTCGAAGTCGTCCCCGCCGAGGAACGTGTCGCCGGCGGTCGACACCACCTCGAAGACGTTTCGCTTCACGTCCAGGATCGTAATGTCGAAGGTCCCGCCGCCGAAGTCGTAGATCGCGAGGCGCGCGTCGATATCGCGACCGAAGCCGTAAGCGAGGGCCGCCGCGGTCGGCTCGTTGATGACGCGCGTGACGTCGAGGCCCGCGAGTTGACCGGCCAGCTTGGTCATCTGGCGCTGCGTGTCGTTGAAGTTGGCCGGCACCGTGACCACGGCCTTGACCAGCTCGCGCCCCACGTAGCGCGCCGCGATATCCCGCATCCGGCGTAGCACCATGCCGCTGATCTCGGGGATGCCGTATCGTTCACCGCGGATCTCGATGAGCGGGACCTGGTTCTTCCCCTTCACGACCTTGTAGGGCATCTGCTCGATGGCCGCCTTCACCTCCTTCGAGGTGAAATGCCGGCCGATCAACCGCTTCGCCGAGTAGACCGTGTTGACGGGATCGACGATCGCCTCGGCGCGGGCCTCGTTGCCGACCACCACGGATCCGTCGTCGAGGAAGCCCACGACCGACGACTGAGTACGCGCGCCGTTCTCATCGGGGACCACGTGGACCTCGCCATCGATGAGGATACCGGCGCAGGAGTTGGTGGTCCCGAGATCGATTCCGACGACGTATTGAGCCAACTTTCCCCCTACTTACGACGCTCAGCCGCCGCGCAGGCTCGAATTCAGACCGGCATCGTAGTGCAGCCGAGCCCAAGTCGCGATACTGTGCGCGCCCTTCGCCCGCTGGGGACCAGAATGCTCGAGACCATCAGCAAGGGCTTCCGCAACGTCAAGCACCGCTTCCAGGGGAAGCGCGAGCTCACGCCGGAGGTCATCGACGAGGCGCTGCGAGAGATCCGCATCTCACTTCTGGAGGCGGACGTCGACTTCAAGGTGGTGCGCGGTTTCATCGCCTCGGTGAAGGAGAAGGCCGCCGGCGAGGTCGTGCAGGTCGTCGCCAAGAAGGCCGGCGAGAAGGTCCGCATCGGGGCCGGTGACCAGTTCATCAAGATCTGCCAGGACGAGCTTGAGGCCCTCATGGGGCCCGTCGACACGTCGCTGTCGTTCTCGTCCGGGGTCACCAAGATCATGATGATCGGCCTCCAGGGCTCCGGCAAGACGACCACCACCGGCAAGCTGGCCCGGCACCTGCTCGACAAGGGGCGCCGCCCGCTGCTCGTCGCCGCCGACATCTACCGACCCGCCGCCGTCGACCAGCTCAAGGTGCTGGGGAGCCGCCTGGACGTGCCCGTCTACCACGAAGAGGGCCAGACGCCGCCGCACATCTGCCAGGCGGCGGTCGACTACGCCCGCGCGCGTGGGCGCGACGTGGTGATCTTCGACACCGCCGGCCGGCTCGCCGTCGATGAAGAGCTGATGGGCGAGCTCAACGACATCAAACGTCGCACGCGCCCGGACAACACGCTGCTCGTCGTCGACTCGATGATCGGTCAGGACGCGGTCCGCACCGCGAAGACCTTCGACGAGCAGATCGGCATCAACGGCTTCATCATGACCAAGCTCGATGGTGACGCCCGCGGTGGGGCGGCGCTGTCGATCAAGGCGGTCACCGGCAAGCCCATCAAGTTCCTGGGTATGGGCGAGGGCCTCGACACGCTCGAGGAGTTCCGCCCCGAGGGGCTCGCCAGCCGGATCATGGGCTTCGGCGACATCGTCGGCCTCGTCCAGGACTTCGAGAAGGTCGTCGACGAGGAGCAGGCGGAGGCCGACGCCCAGAAGCTGCTCTCCGGCGACTTCGACATGTGGGACTTCGTCGAACAGATCCGCACCATCAAGAAGATGGGCTCGCTGTCGGACCTCTTCGAGAAGATGCCGTTCTTCGGCGACGGGCTGCCCGCTGGCGCCCTCGACGAGAAGCAGCTCGTGCGCATCGAGGCGATGATCAACTCGATGACCAAGCAGGAGCGCACCAAGCCCGAGCTCATCGAGAGCCAGCCGGGGCGCGCCAAGCGGATCGCCAAGGGCTGCGGCTGCGACGCCAAGGAGGTGGTCGACCTCGTCGGACGCTTCAAGGGGATGCGTCAGATCATGGGCGCGCTGGGCTCCCCCGGCGGCGGCAACCTCCTCTACAAGATCCCGGGCTTCAAGCAATTCGCCCAGATGCAGCAGATGCGCGGGATGGACATGGGCGAGGTCTTCGACCAGTTCGGTGTCCAACAACCTGGCGGTCCGCCGGGGATGGGCATGATGCCCGGAGGTGCGGCGCCGACGCCGGAGATGATCCACGAGATGCTGCCCGGCCTCCCGCGCGGCTACCTCCCGCCCGGCACTCGGGCCACCGGGTCGCGCCGAAACACCGCCGCCGCCAACAAGGCGAAGTCCAAGGCGCGCAAGAAGAACAAGCAGGCCCGCAAGGCCCGCAAGAAGAAGAAGAAGAAGTAGGCCCCCCGATGAACTGCGTCCGTCATGAGGAGCGTGGGGCGCTCGCGGCCTGCGCGGAGTGCGGCGACCTCGTCTGCGCCGCGTGCCGCCGGCTGGATCCCGACGGACTCACGCGCTGCCCCGACTGCACCGAGGCAGAGGAGGAGCCGCCCGAGGCGTCGCCGGAGTTGACCGCCGAGCCCGCCGACGCGTTGGTCACAGTCGAGAGCGGGGCCCAACTCGCGGTGCTCGGCGACGAGCCACCCACCGGGGAGGACGCGCCCGCCGAGGCGGCTGGAGACCTGGACGTGGTCTCCGTCACCGGGCAGGTGCCCATCGCCTGGGAGCACCCCGAGGCCCACGGCGACCTCGCCGCCTTCCGCGCCACCGTCGCAAACGCCGTCCTCGGCCCGATTCAATTCATGAACCGCATCCCCTGGGTGCGCGGCGATCTGCGGACCCCCCTCGTCTTCGCCATCCTCTGCGGCGTCGTGGGCTACGTGGGCATGGTGCTCGTGGGCACCCTGGTGACGCCGGTCATCCCCCTCGCGCCGTCCCTGCCCGGCATGGGCTCGCTGCCCTCGAGCGTTCGGTGGCTCATCATCATGCCGCTGTTGCCGATCACCCTCGCCGGGGCGCTGCTCCTCCAGTCCGCGATCGCCCACGCCCTGCTCGCCGCGGTCGGCGCCACACGGCGTCCCTTCGAGGCCACTTTCCGCGTCTTCTGCTACGCGAACGCGGCCTCGCTGTTCATGGTGATCCCGGTGGCTGGCCCCCACATCGGGGTGATGTTCACCGTGTTGTTGGTGCTCAGCGGCATGCGCGCGGCCCACCAGACCACGTTCGCGACCGGCCTGCTCGCGCTCACGCCGATGTTCTTGGCGCAGCTCGCGATGCCGCTCCAGTAGGGCTCGTTCTTTCCGTCAGAGGTGCCGAAGGTGATAGGCGCGCCGCTTCTCACGTTTCTTGGCCGCGTCGGCGGCGCGTAGGGCGTCCTTCTCTCGCTCGACCTGGATGAGACGCCCGCGGATTCCCTCCAGGTAGCGATCCACGGCGCCCCCGATGACGCGCGCCTGGTAGCCGAGGCGCAGGATGCCGCGCTTCTTCTTCTCGGCGGTCTCGGTGAAGACCGTGAGCTGACCGTCGCCGGCGTCGAAGCTCAGGCGACTTCGCTGCCCGTCCCCATCCGCCGCGGTGTCGGTCGGCTCGCCATACTTCGAGACCAGCAGGTCGAGGATCTCCCCTGCCCGCCCCTTCTGCTCTTCGCTGTAGAGCACGCGGACCACCGCGCCGTAGAGGCGCTGATCCACGAATCGCAGCTCGACGCGCGCGTGCAGACCGAAGAGGCGCACCCAATGCCGCTGCGCGCGCAGCCGCGCCTTGGGCTTCTTCCGCCGGCGCCAGCGCCGCCACGCCTTGCGGCCCTTCCGCTTCGCCTCGGCGCGCTCGAATGCGCCGATGGTGGCGAGCGCCTCGCGCTCGAAGGAAACGTGCTCGGCGTCCGGCGCCTCGCGAAGGCGCGTCTTCTTCAGCGCCTTCTTCACCTTCGATACGGTCGCCCCCCAGCCGAACTGGCCGTAGCCTCCGGCCAGCGCGGGCGGGGCGGCGAGGAGCGCGGCGAGCAGGATCGGCAGACGCATGGGTCGAGACTACTTCTGAGCTGCCGCGCCTTGCGAGCTTCGCCGCGGCATCGTTAATGTCCGCCGCATGTTGAAGCTACTCATCTCGCTCATCTTGGTCGGCGGCGGTTTCGCCGGTGGGTTCATGGTCGGTGTCGAGTATCGCGACAAGCAGCTCACAGACGATCCTCAAGCGCTGCTGAAGTTGCTCAAGAAGAAGGCCGGGAAGGGATTGGAAGATGTCGCCAAGGAGCTCCAGAGGGGCGATTAGCATCGCGCTGCTGCTCATCGGGTGCGTCACCGAGGAGCCCGCCGTCGAGGCCGACGCTGGGCGGGGATCGCCCGATGTCGACGAGGATGGCGACGGACACGGCGCGGACGTGGACTGCGACGACGACGATCCAGCGGTGAATCCGGCGGCCATCGACATCTGCGACGACGGCGTCGACCAGGATTGCAGCGGCACCGACGCACGCTGCGACGTCCAGGACGACGACGCCGACGGCTTCCCGGTCGGCGCTGGCGACTTCGACGATCAGGACTGCGATGGCGCCGACCTCTCCTGCGGCGACGCCGACCAGGATCGCGACGGCGTCACGCCGAATCAGGGGGACTGCGACGACGACGACGCCGCGATCGGGCCCAGCCGACTCGAGACTTGCGACGACGGCGTCGACCAGGACTGCGACGGCCGCGACCTGACGTGCGCCGAGGTCGACAACGACGGCGACGGATACTCGGCGGCGGACGGCGACTGCGACGACGCCTCCTTCCGTGTCTTCCCGGGCGCGCAGGACACCTGCGAAAACGGCCTGGACGAGGACTGCGACGGCCGCGACGCGACCTGCGTGAACGACGACCGCGACGACGACGGGATCCCCGACGACGAGGATGTGTGCCCCGACGTGGCCGACGTCTTCCAGGCCGATCGCGACGACGACGGTCTGGGCGACGCCTGCGACAACTGCCCCCTGGTGCGAAACGCCGGGCAGGCCGACGCCGACCGCGACGGGGCCGGCGACGCCTGCGACGGCGACGTCGACCAGGACGGCGACGGCGTCCTCGGGCGCGACGGAGACTGCGACGACGACGACCCGCGAGCCTTCCCCGGGGCCGACGAGCGCTGCAACGGGAAGGACGACGACTGCAACGGCTTCCCCGACGATGGGTGTCCGACCGATCTGCGCAGCCCATTGGTGGCGATCGCCGGGGGCCCCTCGCTCCTCGGGAGCCAGGACGCCGACGCCGGGGAGTGCGCGCGCGACCCCGACGTGGACGAGAACTGCGACGAGGTCCCCCAGCGGGAGATCCGGCTGAGCGCCTTTGGGATCGAGGCCCACGAGGTGACCAATGCGCAATACGCCGCCTGCATGGAGGCGGCGCGATGCTCTGGGCCGGCGACGCCGATGGGGGTGGCCAGCGCCGAGCAATTCGGGGACCCGAGCTTCGCTGACCACCCGGTGATCTGGGTCAACCGCGCGCAGGCCTCGGCCTACTGCGCCTGGGCCGGCCGCCGGCTGGTGACGGAGGCCGAGTACGAGCGCGCCGCGCGTGGCGACGCGCCGATCTCGCAGCGGCGCTACCCGTGGGGGGACGCGGCGCCCGATTGCGAGACGGCCAACGTGGGCAACTGCCGGATGCGGACCGCACGGGTCGAGCGGCTGCGGGATCGCACGGCGCAGGGCGTGTCGGATCTCGGCAGCAACGTGCACGAGCTCGTCGACGGTTGGTACGACGCGGCCTACTACCGCACGGCGCCCGAGCGGGATCCGCCCGGCTCCGGCCGTGAGGGGGACGGCTACGTACCGGTGCGCGGCGGCAGCTACCGCAGCGCGCCGCTGTTCAGCACGCTGACCTATCGCGGGCGACGGCTCCTGGTGCGCGAGCGCGACCCCCGGCCGGACGTCGGCTTCCGCTGCGCTCGTTGAGGGTCGCGGCCGTCCAGTTCAAGGGCCGCCGCGGGCACTTCGAGGACTCCATCGGCCGGTTGGCGCGGCTCACGACGGTGGCCTCCGTGGGCGCCGATCTGGTCGTCCTGCCGGAGCTCGCGGCGACGCAGTACCTCTTCGAGGACGAGGTGGAGGCGCGCCGTCACGCGGAGCCCGCCGGGGGGCCGACCTTCGAGGCGCTGGCACCCATCGCCGCGGACGCCGGCTGTTGGATGGTGGTGGGGTTCCCAGAGATCGACGGCGACGCGCTGTTCAACAGCGCGCTGGTGATCGACCCCACAGGCGCCCTCGCCTTCGTGTACCGCAAGACGCTGCTCTTCCCCGCCGACGAGAGCTGGGCGCGGCCCGGCGACTCCGGCTACCGGGCCTTCGACACCGAGGCTGGGCGCTTCACCCTCGGCGTGTGCATGGATCTGAACGACGACCGATTCATCGAGTGGTGCGTGGGGGCTGGCGCCCGCGTCGTCGCGCTGCCCACCAACTGGCTGGTCGCAGGCGATGGCCTCGACACGTGGGCCTATTGGGCGTGGCGCATGGACCCCGTGAGCGCGGCCCTGGTGACCGCAAATACCTACGGCTCCGAGGGCCGCGTCGCCTTTTGCGGTCGGTCCCTCGTCCTCGACGCGCGCGTGGTGGGGGCGGCGGCGGAGGCGAGCGGAGACGCCGTCATCAAGGCGACGCTGGGGCGGGCTTGGGGCGACCCTTTCCTGCCTTGATCGCGAACTGCGTCTCGGCGATGACCGGGCCGCCGTAGGTGGGCTGGACAACCATCAGGAACCGGTGCTCCTCCTCGAAGGTGTCCCGTCCCAGGCGCACGAAGCTGGCGAGGATGCGCGTCGTTCGCTGCTGGGGGTAGACCGGGAACGTCGAGACCATCTCTCGGCGCTCGGTGAGGTCGAAGATGGTGACCGTGAACTCGGTGACCGTGTAGGCCCGGGCGAAGAACGCCATGAACTCGACGCCGATCTTCTTGCCCTCCCCGTACTCGAAGGCCTTGGTGTCGATCCGACGCATCTTCTTGATGAAGGCCTTGTCGCTGGCGAAGGAGGTGGGGAACGGCTTGGTGGACAGGACGATGCGCCCCTTGAGCTTGTTGGCGACACGGTCGCTCGCCTCGGCCGAGACCGGGGCGATGGCGAGGGAGAGCAGTGAGAGGAGCGCAGTAGTGCGGGTCATGGCACGTCCCTGACAAAGTTTAGGCGAACGTAGCACGGGACGAAGTTGACGCCGCCCCGGCGCGCTCGGAGCATCGGGGCGTGCGCGGCGCGATCATCGGCTTCACCTTCGCAGGCGCCCTGGCGGGTCTCGGCACCGGTGCGCTCGACGCGTTCAGCGCCGTCGGGGGCGACGGGGCGGCCTTGGCGGTCCTCGCGGGGGCGATGGGCTTGCACACCGCGATCGGCCTGCTGGTCGGGCCGCTCTTCGGCGTCTTGCGGCCGCTGGTGCCGAGCCAACTCTCGCCGCTGAGGCTGGTGCGGGCCGCCTGGCGGCGGTTGATGCCCGGCGCCGGCGACGCGCTGGGTGACCGCTGCCATGCGGTGGCGACGGTGTGGATCGCCCTGCTCCTGCTGCGTGTCGGCGTCGGCGTGCTCACCGCCGCCTACGCCGTGGTGATGACGCGGATCGAGTCGACCAGCTTCGCGGCCCTGGCGGTCGCCCTCAGCGGCTTGCTCGTGGTCGCGGCGACGCTGGCGGTGGCCGCCCCCCTCCGAGCAGGGTTGGCGCGGGCGGTCGAGTTCGTGGTGCGGCGGCGGCCCAGGCTCTCGATGCTCTCCCACCCGATGCTCAACCTGGTGGCGGCGGCGGTCTGGACATTGCTGCTATTGCTGGCGTGGTCGCGGGCCGAGCGCGAGACGGTCGAGGCGCTGGACCTGAGACCCGCCCTCTCCGGGCTCCTTTTGGTCGGTGGGCTCTTGCTCGGGGGAGAGGCCCTGACCCGCCGTGTGCGCGCGGCTCGTGGCGCGCTGCTCGCCGCCAGCCTCGTCGCCCTCGTCGGGGTCGCGGCGTCCTTCACCGCCCTCGGCCTGACGACCCCCGCGGCCCGGGCGGCGCTGGGCGCTGGAACCGGCTCCAGCCGACTGCTCCTCGACGGTCTGCGCGCGCCCTTCGACTCCGACGGAGACGGCTACGCCGACCAGCTCGGCGGAGGTGACTGCGACGACGCCAACCCCGACGTCCATCCAGGCGCCGCGGAGATCTACGACAACGGCGTCGACGAGGACTGCGACGGCCGCGATCTACATCAACCTCCCCCTCCACCACCGGCTCCAGAGCCTCCGCGCCCCGATCCACGAGAGAAGCTGAGCGCCCCCTACAACCTCGTCCTGGTGACGATCGACTCGCTGCGAGCCGACCACGTCGGCGTCTACGGCTATCAACGACCGATCACACCAAACCTCGATGCCCTCGCGGCGGACGCGGTCCTGTTTCGCAACGCCTACGCCAACTCCGCGCGGACGCCCACCTCGATCCCCTCGATGCTCAGCGGTCGCTACCCGTCGGAGATGGTCCGCTCCGACCGGCACTTCGCGACCTACAGCGCGGCGAACGTCTTCCTCGCCGAGATCCTCGGTCGTCGTGGCTACCGCACGCTCGGCTTCCCCTCCCACTGGTACTTCGAGCCGCGCTACGGCCTGAACCAGGGCTTCCAGGTCTGGATGCCGTTCACGGTGGTGGCCCGCCGGATGGAGGAGGTCCCGACGGCGCGCCCCGTGGTCGAGTCGGCGGTGGCCGCGCTGCGCAATGTCGATCCGCTGGTGGCGACGGAGGACGCGCCCTTCTTCCTCTGGGCGCACCTGCTCGATCCCCACAAGAACTACCTCTGGCACGGCGAGCTCCCGCGGTTCGGCGACGCGCCGGCCGATCGGTACGACCACGAGGTTCTCTACAGCGATCTGTGGCTCGGCGAGCTGCTACGGGCCCTGCGCGCGCGCCCGGACTGGGACCGGACGGTGGTGGTCGTGACCAGCGACCACGGCGAGGCCTTCGGCGAGCACGGCTACCAGTTTCACGGCTTCGGGCTCCACGAGCACCAGCTCCGCGTGCCGCTGGTGGTGCGCGTCCCCGGCGTGCCACCACGCACCGTCACCCAGCGGGTCGGGCTCATCGATCTCGCGCCCACCTTGCTCGACCTCGCCGATGTCCCGCGCCGGTCGCCGGTCCGCACAGACGAGATGAAGCTCCGCGGCCGGACCCTGCTCCCGCTGATGTTCGGTGAGGCGGTCGAAGACGTCCCGGTCTTCGCCGAGATGCCCGCGGCGCGCACCCCAACCACCCCGGCGCGCCTCGCGTTTCTGAGCGGGCATTGGAAGCTGACGCACAACGCCGAAGGCGACCACTACGAGCTGTTCAACCTCGCCGGCGACCCGGGGGAGCGCAACGACCTCTACGCCCGAGTGCCAAAGCGCGCCGAGCAGATGAAGACCGCCCTCCAGCAGTTCCGGGCCGCCCTCGATGTGCGCCGAGCCACGCGATAGAGTCGACCCGATGAGACGGCTACTCGTGGTCCTGACGCTGGTCTTTGCGACGCCGGCGAACGCCCAGCAGGCGGCGGGCCAGGGCCGCACGGTCCCCGCCAAGGTCATCGCCGACATCGCGGAGGTCCGGGCCGGCCCGGGCGCCGCCTACGTCAGCCGCGGCCGGATCTACGCTGGCGACTCGCTCTCCGTAAAGCGGCGCTCGGACAACGGCGAGTGGTACGAAATCACCGGCGCTGGCGTCAGCGGATGGGTGCGGGCGCGGGCCCTCGACGTACAGCGTGTTACGGCGGCGCCGACCAACCCTGGCCGGGATCGCAAGACGACCAACTACACCTACGACGCCCAGGGGCGACGCCGCGCCCTCGGCGGCGCGCGCGCGGGCAGCGGTGAGGGCACCGAGGGCGCCGTCCCTGCGCCACGAAGGCGGCGCCCCCCCCCGGGGGAGGGGACGCTTCGGCTGCGCGTCTCCCTAGGCGCAGCCCAGATTCGGCGAGACTTCGACTCGAACATCGCCATCGAGTCGGCGTTGCGGGATCTGGGCGCCTCGGCGACAGGCTTCGGCTACGAGCTCGAGGTCGAGCACCTGGCGCACCGCCATATCTCGCTACGCGCCCTCTACCGCGACACGCGCTTCACGAGCATCGAGATCCCCGCCAGCGCCGCCTTCGGCTTCGACGCCCCCGTGGAGATCGCCACCTCGGCGCAACAAGTGGAGCTCGACGCCACCGGCCGCTACCCCATCGGTGGGGGCTGGCTAGGCGCCTACGCCGGCGGCCACCTGCTACGCCACCACTATCAGGAGACGCAGCCCTACGCTGTGCTCCTCAGCAACAGCTTCTACGCGTTCACCGGGGGGCCCGCGGCGGGCTGGCGCTTCGGGCGCATCGAGTTGGGCGCCCGCGGCGGGCTCCTGCTCCCGCTCTCGGTCTCGCAGTCCCCAGCGCAGAGCGGCGATCCCAGCGGGAGTGGTGTCACGGCCACCGCGCGGCTCACGTGGCACATCGCACAGCGCTTCGCCGTCGTGGCCCATTGGCATCTGCTGCGCCAGGAGGTCGAGTTCGAGGGCGAGTCCACCCACGTCGACACGCACGGCGCCGCCCCAGAAGGCTACGACGCGGCGCGGGAGGTCGACTCGGTCCACGGAGGGGGGCTCGGCGTGCGCTGGACCCCGATGTAGGATCAGCGCCCGCGCTTCTTCAGCGTCGCGTCGAGGACGAGCCGTGTCTCGTCGTTCCAGGTGAGGGTGGCGGGGTAGTCGCGGTAGCCGTCCTTGCGCAGCACGAGGCGCAGCTCGTTTCGGTCGCGCTTCATGCCCTTGTGTTCGTGGGGCGTGGTCCCGATGAAGTTCGCGTCGAGGTAGACCTCGGCCCCCGCTGGCGTGCTGGTGATCACGATCGAACCCAGGGCCTTCTTCAAATAGAAGCGCCGCTCGACCTCACGCTTCTCCCCGCGCAGATCGCCTTCCTTGACCGCGATCGCCTCGGTGTAGGGCTCGTAGCCACGTAGCAAGAAGGTGACCTCCTTGCTGTCGCCAGCCAGGACGTTCTCGATGCGGGTCTTGGTGCGCTTCCCGGTGTCCTGCCCATCGACCACGACCCGCGCACCGCTGGGCACCGTGTCGAGGACCAACGTCCCGAGCCGGGGTCCCTCTTCGGGCATCAGCATCGGGACGATCGTGAAGGCGGCCACGACCAAGAGGGCGAGGAGCGCGATGACGGTGATCCCGGTCGGGGTCGCGATCGTCCGCAGCAGCCCATGCCCACCGCCCGCGCCGGGGGCCATCGCCCCGCTCACGGTCCCGCGACCACCCTCATGGGCGCGATTGGGTGGTGGCCGGCGGCCGGGAGCTGGCGGCGGCGGCGGCGCCTTGGCCGGCGGCTCGGGTGGTGGCGTCGCCATCCGCTGGGGCCGCGTCGGGTCGAGCTCCACCTCGGCGGTCGGCTTCTCCGGCGGCGTGGCGCCCGGCGGGACGTTGCGGCCCGCGCTCGGCTCGACGGGGCGGTTGAGCCGCTCGGGGACCTCACCGTCGCGGCTGAACAAGTGGGTCGCGCCTTCGTCCTCCAGGCCCGCGCCCACCGTGGACATGTCGATCACCGCGGTGCGGTCGTCGTCGTCCTCGGGGGCGGCCGCCGCGGGGGCGCGCTGATCGGCCCACACCGCCTCGGTGATCGTCCGCTCCTCCTCGTCTGCATCGTCGTCTGGAAACGCTCGCGCGGGCGCCGGATCGTACCCCTGCGAGACGGTGCGCTCGTCGTCGGTGAACTCGGCGGGAGCGGGGCCCGCCATCACCTCGGGGACCTCCTCCACCGAGCGCAGATCGAAGATCACGCTCTGGGCCGACGCCAGATCGAAGTCCTGCGCCCCCATGAGGCTCCCGTCGTCGCGGGGCCGCACCTTGGGTTGCCCCGGAGGCGGCATCGGCAGGACGAAGCGCTGGTCGCCGAAGACCTCCCGCATGAACTCCTTCACCCGAGATCGGCTGAAGCTGGGCCAGTTGCCGTAGAGGAAGCCCGATAGCGCCCCCTGGAGCGCGCCGGCCGCCTGGTAGCGCTCGCCCCGGTCGCGGGAGAGGGCGCGCAGCACGATCTGCTCGAGGGAGGGCGGCAGGTCACGCCGCTTCTGACGCATCGGCGGGATCTCCGCCTTGCGCACCTTGTCGAGCAGGACGAGGGCCTTCTCCTCGTTGTAGAGCATCTCCCCGGTGATCATCTCGTAGAGGCAGATGCCGGCGCTGAAGATGTCAGTGCGCGCGTCGATGTCGTCGCCCCAAGCCTGCTCGGGGGACATGTAGAAGAACTTGCCCTTGATCACGCCGCTCTCGGTTTCGCGGCTCCGCCGGCTCGCCTTGGCGATGCCGAAGTCGACGATCTTGACCTCGCCGTCGTAGGAGACGAGGACGTTCTGCGGGCTGATGTCCCGGTGGATCAGGTTGATCGGGCGCCCGTAGTTGTCGGACTTGTGGTGGGCATATTGGAGCCCCGCCGCGGTCTCCATCGCGATGTAGGCGACGACGTCGAACGGGATGCTCACCTCGAGCTCGGAGCACTGGACCAGGAGCTGGTACAGGTCCTTCCCGTCGATGAACTCCATCGCGATGTAGTAGGTGCCCTCGATGCAGCCGAGGTCGAAGACCTGCGCGATGTTGCCGTGGGAGAGCTGCACGGCGATCTTGGCCTCGTCGATGAGCATGTCCACGAACTCGCGGTCCTGCGAGTACTTCTCGTGGATCACTTTCAGGGCGAGCAGCTTCTCGAAGCCGCCGATGCCGTGGGTCTTGGCCAGATAGATTTCGGCCATCCCACCATACGCGACGCGCTTGATGAGGCTGTACGGGCCAAACTGTGCGCCGTCTTCCACGCCTGCTTTCTTCTGCTCGACCGCCGCCACGACGATGCCGGGCGATTCTATGCCCGCGCGCGTGGGTGGGCAACTTGACGGAAACCTACGTCAGCGCGGCTCTTTGGCGCGCCTTGACGCCCTTCGGAGCGGAGCGCTAGCGTGTTGCGTTCCCCGGCAGGAGTACGAGGAGGTAGCGATGAGGCGCGGAGAGCTCCGCCATTACGCGCGTGGTGCGTTCCTGCTTATGACCTTCGCCGCTTGCGGCCAGCAGAGCGGTTGCTCCGGCTGCGCTCAGGACGGCGAGCCCTTTCCCGACAAGGACAAGGTCCACAGCGCCGTGCAGGTCCGCCTGACGGAGCAGGGTCTGGACTTCCTGGAGGAGAGCCTCGAGCCGCTGCTGGCGGGGGCGTTGCCGGGCGGGCTGGACATCTGTCTGCCCGGCCAGGGGGGCGAGGTCGATCTGCTCGTGGCGCAGGTTCGTTACGGCTTCTGCATCGACGAGCCCTGCGACGACGATCCGAACACGATGGGCTGCAACCTCGACATCGAGATCGGCGCCATCGACCTCTCGGCCGTCGAACCCAACCGGCTGCGGGCGGTCATCGAGTTCGAGGAGCTCGCCACGCGGATCCCGGTCTTCGCCGAGGGCATCATCGAGTGCGCCCTCGTCATCGATGGCCCGGGCTTCGCGGTCCAGATGGACGTGGTGCTCGAGACGCCCGACCCCACCCGCGACCTGACCTTCCATATCGAGGACCCGGTCTACCAGCTCGCCGAGCTGAACCCGCGCTTCGAGCCCGGCGCCGACGGGCTGCTCACCCCGCTGTGCGGGGCGATCTCGGACGTGCTCGACCTGCCGATCATCGGCGACTTCATCCTCGGCGCGATGCAGGGGCTCATCGACGGCTTCCTGGCCGACGCGATCAACGGCTTCGTCCAGGACTTCACGTGCCGGAAGTGCGACGAGATGACAGCGTGCCCGGTCGCCGGCGGCGCCGCCTGCGAGGGCGGTCGCTGCATGCTCGAAGGCGCGTGCCTGCCGGCGCCGCTCGGCGTCGAGGGGGAGCTCGACATCGGAGCGCTGCTGGGCAGCATGGCCGCCGGACTCGACGCGAGGCTCAAGTACATCGCGACGCCCGGCAGCTACGTCGAGGTCGAGGGCGCCGGGCTCTCACTGGGCGTGATCTCCGGGGCCAGCGCCGAGCAGAGTCGTTGCGTCCCGCGACGCGCCCTGCCCGATCCGGATGTAGAGCCACCGCGGGCCGTCGCCCTGAGCGGGAACCTCGATCCGAGCGGGAACGCCTACGAGGTCGGGATCGGGATCACGGACGTGGTGCTGCGCCGCTTCATGTGGGCCTTCTACACCAGCGGTGCCCTCTGCCTGGGCCTCGACTCGAGCACCGTCGAGCAGCTCAACACCGGCACCCTGCGGCTGCTCCTGCCCAACTTGCTCACCTTGACACGGGGCGACACCAACGTGGCCATCACGCTGTCGCCCCAGGAGGTGCCCATCGCGCACATCGGCGCCAACACGGTGATGCCCGATCCCGAGAACGAAGGGCAGCTCCTGCTCGACGACCCGCTGCTGACGTTGGAGATCCCCGAGCTGTGGATGGACTTCCACGCCTTCTTCGAGGATCGCTGGGTGCGCATCTTCAGCCTGAAGGCCGACGTGGTGGTGCCGATCGGCCTCGCGTTCGCGCCGGACAACGGGGTGATCCCCGTCATCGGTGACCTGACCGGTGCGCTGACCAACGTCGAGACGGCAAACGGCGAGATCATGCTCGACGATCCACAGGTCTTCGCCGGGCTCCTGCCGGTGCTCATCGGGCCGCTGGTCGGGGGGCTCGCCGGGGGGCTCTCGGATCCCATCGCGCTGCCGGACGTGATGGGCTTCGCCCTCGACCTTCAGGAGGGCTCGATCACCGGCGTCGAGGACAACACGATGCTGGCGATCTTCGCGAACCTGGAGCGGGCGCCGCCGCCGGAGGAGGGCATGGGCGCGGCGTTCAGCGTCGAGACGCGGGCGACGGTCCTCGATGTGGAGGTCCCGCGGACCGAGGGCTTCGAGCTTGAGGCCGGTGAAGACGTGTGGAAGCGCATCTCGGTGCGAGTGGCGAACGAGGCCTGGGACGGCACCGCCGACGAAGCGGCGATGGAGTTCCAGTGGCGCGTGGACGACCACGGCTGGAGCCTCTTCACGCCGGCCGCGGAGATGGTCGTGCGCAGCCCCGCCTTTTCGCTCCAGGGTCGGCACCGCATCTACGTCCGCGGCCGGCGGATCGACGACTATCGGACCCTCGACCCCAGCCCTGCGGAGGTCGAGGTCCTCATCGACAGCGTGCCTCCAGAGCTCTCGCTGCGTCAGGACGCCAACGTCGTGCGCCTCGAGGCGAACGACCTGGTCTCGGCCCGCGAGGCGTTGACGCTCGTGGCGCGGCGCGACGGCGGACGATGGATCGCGGTCGCTGGTGATGTCGTGGAGATTGACGGCGCCGCGCTCATCGAGGTCCGCGTCGCCGACGAGGCCGAGAACCACGCCACAGGGACAGTCATGGTCAAGCGGAGCGAGCTCATCGGGCGACCGCCCCACGACGTACGGGTCGGGGGCGAGGCCGGCGGCTGCGGGTGCGGTTGCCGGGTCGCCCACGGCGGCGGATCTTCGGTCCTTTTGGGCCTGCCCTTCGTGCTGCTCGTCGGGCTGCGCAGGCGGCGTCTCGCGGCGCTGCTATTGCTGGTGTTGATCGCCCTCGGCTGCGACGACAGCAGCGCGGGCTCAGACGGGGATGAGGACGCCGGACCCGGCGACGGGGGCATGCAATGCACCAGCGACGACGCCTGCGGCCCGAACGAGAAGTGCGACGACGGGCGGTGCCACATCGTGAGCTGCGTGGACGACCCCACCGCCTGCGACGTGCTCTCCTGCGAAGACGGCGAGGCCGCGACCTGCAACGCGATGGGGGTCTGCGAGTGCGAGATGTTCTGCGCCGAGGGGTGTGGGGAGGGTGAGTACTGTTGCCTGGCGCGCAACGCCTGCGAGCCGACCCCCGAGGCCTGCGACGGCGCCGAGTGTCCCCCGGGCCACTCGATGATGGTGACCGTCGGCGGAGAGCTCGACATCGATAGCTGCGTCCTGGAGGGCGCCCAGTGCGATTGCGTGGAGAACGAGCCCGTCGATCCGGGGCACATCGGGCGCCACAGCGACTTCGTGGTGGTCGACGGCACCGCCTACTTCAGCGCGTACGCCGAGGGGACTGGCGACCTGGTGGTCGGGCCCTACGCGGCCGGCGTCGGGTTCGAGTGGAGCTGGGTCGACGGGGTGCCCGAAGGCGAGGTGACGGGCGCGCCCAGCGGCCCGCGCGGTGGCGTGGCCGACGCGGGGTCAAACGTCGGGCGGTACACCGCGATCGCGGCGGGGCCCGAGGGTCAGCTCCACGTGGCCTACTACGACGTCGACGCCGGAGCGCTGAAGTACGCCCACGGGGGCCGCGGGCCCGACGGGGGGCACACCTGGACGGTGCTCACGCTCGACGACACCGGAGACGCCGGCCGCTGGGCCAGCATCTCGGTGGACGCGCGCGGCGTGCCCGGCATCGCCTACCGCATGGCGAGCCGGCCAGCCGCCGAGGACGAGATGGAGGGCACCTTCTACAGCGAGGTTCGATACCTCCTCGCGAAGAACACGGACCCCCGCGCCGACGCCGACTGGAACCCTCCCTTCGTGCTCGCCACCTCACCGCTCGACGGAGAGGCGGTCGACACCGGCGCCTACCCCGAGGGCACGGGGCTGTTCACCGCGCAACTCCACGACCGCGCCGGCGCCCCGGTCGTCGCGTGGTACGACCGCACCTTCGGCCAGCTCTGGTGGACCCGGTTCGTCGACGCGGGCTTCGCCGAGCCCGAGCTGCTCGCCGGCTGGGGCCACGAGAGCCGTGATGGGGACATGGGCACCAACATCGACATGGCGATCGACGAGGCCGGCGAGATCCACCTCTGCTTCCAAGACGGGCTCAGCGACAGCCTGGTCTACCTGGCGCCGGGGATCGGGAGCTGGGAGGACATCGACGACGGCGTCCGAACGGACACGGGCGGGCGCGAGCACGCGGTCCACGTGGTCGGCGAGGACTGCAACATCCTGCTCGACCGCAACGGTCGTCCGGTGGTCGTGTACCAGGACGCCACGGGCCACGACTTGATGATGGCGTGGCGTCCCGAGGACCAGGGCGAGGGTGAGAACTGGCCCCATCGGGACCTGCGAGGCGCGGAGAACATGTACCGCGGCGCCTTTGGCTTCTACGCGCGGGCGCAGATCATCGGCAACCAGCTCTGGGTGTCGAACTACGTGTATCGACACCACGAGAGCCCGCCGACTCAGGGCCTCGAGCTCGTCGTCGAAGACCTCGACTGATCGGGGCCGTCGGGGACCTCTCGGCGGCACCGCTCAGCCCGGCGGCTGGCGCTCACCCCCCCCATCTGCGACCGTGGGTACAGGCCTCGGGGAGAGGTCTCGCGAAAAGGAAGGGAGGTTCGGATGTCCGAGCCACAGCGAAAGGAAGAGCTCCCCGGGCCGTTTGCTCCATCGGCGGCCGAGCTCCCCAGCGAGGACGGAGAGACCTTGGAGACGGCCCGCCACCGCGACGCGATGACCTTGCTCATCGACTCGCTCAACGACCACTGGGCCGACCGCGACGACTTCTATGTCGGCGGCGACATGTTCTTCTACTTCAGCCCGACCCAGGCGCGGCACAACGACTTCCGCGGCCCCGACGTCTTCGTGGCCCTCGGCGTTCAGCGCCGCGATCGCTTGTCATGGGTCGTGTGGGAGGAGGGGGGGCGGGTCCCCGACGTGGTGATCGAGCTGACCTCACAGTCCACCAGGCACGTCGACTTCGGGCGAAAGAAGCACATCTACGCAGCCGTCGGGGTCCCGACCTACGTGCTCTTCGATCCGTTCACGGCGGCCCTCGAGTTCAACGTCTTGAAGGGCGGGGAGTACATCCCAACTCTGCCCAACGCGGGGGGTCGCTACCCCGTCGAGGGGATGGGCCTCGAGTTGGGGACGTGGGACGGCGTGTACGTCTTCCCCGCGGTCTGGCTGCGCTGGTTCGAGCCGGACGGCGCGGTCGTCCCTACGGGGGCTGAGCGCGCGACACGGGCGAACGCAGAGGCCGCCGAGGCGAACGCGGAGGCCGCCGAGGCGAAGACGGAGGCCGCCGAGGCGAAGACGGAGGCCGCCGAGGCGAAGACGGAGGCCGCCGAGGCGAAGGCCCAGGCCGCCCGAGCGGAGTCGAGAGCCAGCGATCTCGCCGCGCGCCTCGCTGCGTACGAGCGTCGCTTCGGCTCGGTCGACGAAGAGGACTGATCAGCGACGCCGTTTCTTGCCCTTCCTTCGCTTCGGTCGCGCGCGCTTCTTGGGCCTGCGAGTCTGGACCTTCTGGCTGATGTAGGGCAGCGGATCACGGCCCGTCTTCGCGTAGAGAGCGCGGTAGGTCGCCCATGAGGCCACGACCCGTTTGGTGTAGCCGCGGGCCTCGTCGTAGGGGATGAGCTCGACGAAGAGATCGAGCGGCACCCTCGGGCGTGCTTTCAGCCAGCGCCTCAGAGCGCCGGCGCCGGCATTGTAGCCGGCGGGCAGCAGGGCGGTGTTGGCGCCCGTCCGATCCCGCACATGCGCGAGATACCGGGCGCCCAATCGGACGTTGAGGTCCGGCTCCGTCAGCCGACCTCGGTTGACCGAGCCGTCGGCCTTCTTCGCCATCTGGCGGGCCGTGGGGATGATGAGCTGCATCAGACCAACGGCGTTGGCGAAGGACTCGACGCCAGCGTTGAAGCCACTCTCCTCGCGGATGACGCCCCAGATGAAGTGCGGGTCGAGCTTGTTGGGCTTCGCGTACTTCCTGGCGAGATCACCGAAGACGCGGGGGTAGGCGAGCTCCCAGTGCTTGCGGTGGGTCCCGACCGGCGCGTGGTCGCGGAACTGGGGGAGCTGCCGGCGCAGGATGTCGTGGCTGTAGTTGTAGGCCCCGGCGCGGTCGAGGACGAGGGCGTTGAGCCACAACTGCTCGTCGCCCCCACCGGCCCCGGCCTCGCGCAAAGCCAGGCGCGTCGGCACGGCGAGACCCACCCGCGCCAGCGCCCGGGCGCGTTCCCAGGGTTCGCCCTCCAGGCTCGCCGGGACGGGGAGTGACCAGCGCCTCGACTCACCTCCGGGCAGCGGCGAGCCGACGGTAGGGGTCGTCAGCGCCGCCTTGGCGGCCGCCCGCCCGATGCGGAGGTTCATCTCCCGCAGGCGACTGAAAGCGAGGACGCTGTACCAACCGAGGCGCGCCTCGCTCAGCACCATGCGATAGCCCCTCTCGGCCTTCTTCCGGCGCCCCGCTTTGTCGTCCAGCCGGGCGGTCCAGTACCGAGCGCGCCCCCCGTCGCGGTGGTCGAAGGGTCGCGCGGGGAGCTTCCGTTCCAGGTCGAGCATCTCCCGGGCCAGCTTGGGCTTCTTCTGGAGCATCGCGTGGGTCGCGACGAAGAAGAGCGCGTCGGGGACCAGATCGCCTTCGGGCCAGCGCTTCGCCAGATCGGAGGCGGCCTTCCGCGCGGCCTTCAGGTCGTGCTTGTCCTCGATGAGGTGCCGCACCAGCTTGTAGCCCGCGTCGTCGGCGAGTCGATGGTCGCCGTGGCGCGCCATCTGGGCGCGATAGAGCGACGCTGCGCCCTCTTCGTCCGACAGGCGCTCCGCCGCCTTGCCTGCGACGTGGCGGGCCCAGGGCTCGAGCTCGCTGCTGGCCCGCGCGCAGACGACCACCGCCTCGTCGAGGCGGGGACGCGCCTTCTTCCAGCGCCGCAGCTTGCGAAACGCGCGACCCAACGCGTAGCGCTGTCGACAGGCGAGGGCGTCGTCCAGCGCCGCTTCCGTCAGGGGCTCGAGCTCACGGACGACAGCCTTGTTTCGGTGCCGCTTCAGCAACCGCTCGGCCCGGGCGATGCGCTCCTCTGGGCCCCTCTCGGCCCAACGCGAGGCGAGGGCGGGGTTGGCGTCGGCGAGCTGCTCGCCGAGGCGCCGCGCGTGGGCCGCGGTCCAATGAGCTGGGTATCGCAGATCGAGGCGACGCAGCAGGGGGAGGGCGCGGTCGGGGTGGCCTTGCTCGTTCTCGAGCCGGGCGAGCCCGAGCAGACCCACGGCGATCTCGTCGTCGTAGCCGCTCCCCATCATCGACCGGTAGGCCGCCCGCGCCGCTTCGTGTGCGCCCCCCTCCCGCAGCGCCCGCGCCCGGACCCGGAGCGCGTGCCGGGCGATGCCGTCGTCACCGCCGAGCTGCGCCGCCACGGCGGCCTCTTCGTAGCGTTCCAAGGTGAGAAGCGCCCTCGCCCGAACCAGACCCACGAAGCGCGCGAAGACCGGGAGCCGGCCGTCGAGTCCTTCCAGCGCCGACACCGCGCCCGCGGCGTCCCCCCCTTTTTGGAGGAGCCAACCACGCGCGAAACGGGCCTCTGGAGCGGACGCCGTCACGTGCTTCGCCGCGGCCTTCCATCGGCCCCTCGCCATCAACGCCCGGGCGGTGGAGTCGCGCGCCCCCAGCGAGATCGGCGCGAGCTGAGCGTCGGTCACGACGCGCGGAGACGGGAGCAAACAGACAAGTAGGGCAAGGTACGACATGGGCTCCACACTAGCGCTCTCTGGCGTCAACAACCAGTGGTGGATAGGTTGTGCCCGGAACCGAGCTAGCGTCGCGATGTCCAAACGTTTCGAGTAGGACGCGCCCGAGGCCACCCCAGTTGAGCGAGAAGCCACTCATTCGGCGGCTGCAGAAGCGTGACGAGCGCGCGTTCACCGAGCTCGTGGTCCGCTATCAGGCGCCAATGTTCAACCTCTGCTTCCGCATGTTGGGCAACGCCGCCGAGGCGGAGGACGTCGCCCAGGAGACTTTCGTGAAGGCCTTCAAGGCGATCGCGAGATTCCGCGGCGACGCCAGCCTCGGCACCTGGCTGTACCGAATCGCCGTGAATCTGTGCAAGAACCGGATCAAGTACCTCGCGCGCCGTCACCACGGCTCGACGGCGGACATCGGCGTGGTCCCCGAGCGAGCCTGGACCCGGCCCTCGCAGCCCACGATCGGCGAGCCGGACGCCGGGCCGGAGAGGGCCCTCGAGGGGACCCGCGCCGAGACCCGGGTGCGCCGCGCGCTCGCGGAGGTCGAGCCGGGCTTCCGCGAGCTGCTGGTGCTGCGCGACATCCAAGGATTGAGATACGCTGAGGTGGTGCGGATCACGGGGCTGCCCGAGGGCACCGTGAAGTCGCGTCTCCACCGCGCCCGCGCGGCACTACGCCGCGCGTACAACGCGCTGGAGGGAGAAGGATGATGCAGACCGAAGAGGCGCGCGATGTGCGCCTGACAGATTACGTTGATGGCGCGCTCACGAGCGAGGGCGCCTCCGAGATCGAGGCGCTGCTCGCCGCCGATCCGGAGCTTGCCCGCGACGTCGAGCAGGCGAGGCATGCCCGCGACTTGCTCGCAGAGCTGCCCGCCGTACGCCCGCCCCGCGACTTCGTCCGCCGAACCCAGCGCCGACTCCGGCGTCGCAGCGGCGGCCGGTACTTCCACCCCGCCGTCCAGCCCTTCGGCTACCGCCTCTCCGTCGAGGTCTTCGCCGTCATCGCCGTAGCGGTCATGGCCGCGTGCTACTTCTTCCTCGAGGCCGCCCCCCCCCCGCCTCCCCCCACGCTGCAAGAGGTCCCCGTCGAGGCCCCCGCCCCCTGAAGAGGTGTCAGTAGGAGGCTGCGGCGGAGTCGCGACGTCGCGCCTTTGGCCTCGAGCGGCAGGTCGGCGCTTCGTTTGGTCGCCGGTCCATGGACACCTCCTGACCGATTGGCGCCACTCGTCGCGTCACGGGTACGTGACCTAACCAAACTACGAGTCGCAAAACTCACTGTAATTACAACGTTTCTACAGTTTCGTTTGCGAACCTATCATTTCTTACTATCATCAACCCCAGGTAGAAGATTTGGGGAATATCGAAATTGAAGCAATTCGCAACGTTTGGCGAAATCCTGTTCCGGCGACGCAAGGAACTCAGCATGACCCAGAGTCAGGTGGCCGGGCAGATCGGCGTCCAGCCCAACTACATCGTCTATCTGGAGAAGGGGGAGCGGAAGCCCAGCGACAAGACCGTCCGCAAGGTGGCCGACGCGCTGGGACTCAACAAAGCCGACCTCTACCTGGCGGCCAACCCCCAGGTGCGCGAGTTCCTGAAGATTGACGACCGCAACCAGGTGGTCCGCGACGAGGTCCCAGATGGGCTGAAGAAGCTCACCGACGACGCCGCCCGCCGACGGACGCTCGACGTGACGGACGACGAGATCGAGTCCGTCGCCCGCCTGCGGCTCAACGGTCGCGTCACCACCCCCGACCAGTACCTCGCCCTCATCCTGACCCTGCGCTACGTCTTCGCCTGACGCCGCAGCGCGTCGTTGGGGTTCATGCGGGTACCTCAATCGTGCTCCTATCTGGGGGACATGCGCGGACTCCTCACCGGTTTCTCCTCCGCTCGCCAGGGGCTCAGGCTCCTGCGTGAGCATCCCCGACTCATCCCCTTCGCGATCATTCCGGCCGTCGCCGCGGTGTTGCTGTCGGGGATGGCGTTCTGGTTGGTCTACCGATACGGGTTCTCCACTCGGCTGGAGGGGGACGGCTGGTGGATGACGGCGGGCGTCTGGATCCTGCGCGTCCTCGAGTTCCTGGCCGCGATCGTGGTGAGCTCGTGGCTGGTGCTCTTGCTCGGCTTCCCCCTATGCGACCCGCTCACCTCCCGGGCCGAGGTCGTCCTCGGGGCGAAGACCCGCCCGGCACCGTTCATGGAGGAGGTGATGCGTGCTGTGCGTAGCACCGCGGCGATGCTCCTCCTCGGAATGGCCGGCTCGGCGGTGTTGCTCTTCGTGGGCGTCGTCTTCGGCCTGGCGTTTATCACCGTCCCCTTCACCAAGTTCGTCTGGACGCCATTCTTCGTCGCCTTCGACATGACTGACCCGAGCCTCGCCCGGCGTCAACTCGGGCTGCGCCAGAAGCTGGGCATCCTCGTCCGGCATCCGGTGCGCACCACCAGCCTCGGGCTCGTCGGCACCTGGATGCTGGCCATCCCCGGGATCAACTTCGTGGGGCTGCCCGTGGCCGCCCTGGCGGGGGTGGTGCACGTGCGCAACCTTGAGCGCGAGCGCCGCCTGCCCGATCCAGCCTGACGGGGTCCCGGTAGAGCGCGCTGATCGCCGGCTCGACGCCGAGCTCGACCAATACGCGCCCATCGAGATCGGTGCGCCACATCGCGATGCCCCGCTCCCGGTAGCGCGCGCGCACCTGGGGGTGGGGGAACCCGTACCGGTTGTCTGGCCCAACGGTGAACACCACCGCCGTGGGGCACACGGCTTCGATGAGGCCGACGGTGCTGCTGGTGCGGCTGCCGTGGTGCGCGGCCTTGAGGACCGTCACCCGAGGCACCCCGCCCGCCGCCAGCGCCGCCTCCCCGGCCCGCTCGAGATCGCCCGTCAACAGCAGAGACGCCCCGGGACCCGAGACGTGCACGATGGCCGAGGCGTCGTTCTCGGAGGCATCGGACCGCGGATACGGCACCTCGAGCGTGAGCATCATCGATCCCAGGGACCACTGGCCCGCGGCGCGCTCGACGCGGGCGCCTTGCCGCCAGAGCGCCGCCTCGAGCCTTCGCCACGACCGACCGCGGAGCCAACGACCGTTGCCGAAGAGACGTCCGATGGGCATCGCCCGAGCGACCACGGCCATCCCCCCGAAGTGGTCTGGATGTCCGTGGCTGACGATGGCGTAGTCGAGGCGGTCGACGCCCTCCCGACGCAGGTAGGCGAGGAGCGCCCAGGCGTTGGGGTCGGGGCCGGCGTCGACCAACGCCGCGCGCTGGCCATCGCGAAGGAGCACCGCGTCGCCTTGGCCGACGGCGACGAACTCGGCGCGCGCGCCCGTCGGACGCAACGCCCATGCGCCCAGCGCGAGCAGCGCCCCGGCGCCGACCGCCGCGGCGACCCGCCTCCCGGCGGACCCGCGGAGGCGCGCGCAGGCGAGGACGACAAACGGTATCGCGACGGCCGGCGCGGAGTACCAGCCCACGACGCGTTGCCCTCCGGTGGCGTCCAGCAGCGTCTCGGCGACCGCCACGCTGAGCTCGGCTCCGTGGGCCGCGACCGTGAGGGGCGCGCTGGTCAGCGGCTCGAGCAGCAGCCCCAGCACACCCAAGGGGACCAGGCAGGCGGCGGCGACCGGCGTGACCAGCAGGTTGGCGACCACGCTCGCCGGGGCCAGGAGCCCGAAGTGCCAAGCGATGATGGGGGCGGTGGCAGCCGACGCGACCACCGACGTCGCGAGGAGGCCGCGAAGCCAAGAGTGTCGCAGCTCAGGGGCCGCCGAGACGAGCAGCACCAACGAAGCGACGGCACCGAAGGAGAGTTGAAAGCCGACGCTGCCCGCGATCTTCGGGTCACCGGCGAGCACCACCAACGCCGCGAAGCCCAGCAGGTTGAGGGGATCTCCGCGGCGCGCCACGAGCAGCCCCACGAACCACAGGCAGACCATCAGCCCCGCGCGTCGGGCGCTCATGGGGGCCTGGGCCAGCGCAACGAAAGCGAGGGCCGCGGGGATGGCGACCGCTGCGCCCCAGCGCCGGGGATGGACGGCGTGGAGGCGGCGGGCGCACCAGGCGACGAGGGCGAAGGCGGCGAAGGCCAGGCCGCCGACGTGCAGCCCGCTCACCGCGAGCAGGTGGCCGAGCCCCGAGGCCTGGAGCGCGGCCGCGGCGGGCTCGGGCACGAGGCGACGGTCGCCGAGCAGGAGGCCCCCGAGGATCCCGGCACCGAAGGGGCGGCCGATGGTGGCGAGGCGGTCGCGGGCCTCGACCCGCGCCGCGACCAGAGGCTCGTGGAGCCCTCCGGTGCGCTGGAGGAGGTCGCAGGGGTGCCGTGTTCGCCACCTCACACGGCGGAGCGCGTCGTGGGCGCGGGCATCATACCCGCCGGGGTTCGCGGCCCGGGGCCCGCGCCTGAAGGGACCCGTGAGCCGGACTCTGGCGCCGGTCCCCAATCCCGCCGCGGGCGGCCGTTGGCGGGTGCGGACGAGATGCCCGGGGGCGAAGTCGGGCCGCACGAGCACTTCGAGCTTCCGCCCGACGAGGCGCACCGACTCGACGGTGCCGTCGGAGCGGAGGGGGGGCCTGCTCGGCGCGCGCGCCTCCCACGCCGCGGCGCCCACGCTGGCCAGCGCCCCCGCCGCCGACGCGGCGAGGACGAGGCCCGCCGGACCGCGGAGGAGGAGCGACAACACCAGCACGCACCCCGCCCACCAGCCGACGTAGGCGCCGGTGAGGGAGCCGGACCAAAAGGCCAGGGCGAGCCAGAACCATGGGCGTTCGAGACGAGTCACGAACACCTTTTCGGACAATCGACGGGGTTGTTGCGTGAAAAGCGACGGAAGGCGGAGATTCCTAGGACGGTGCGGCAGACCAAGCGACCAAGTGATGTGCGTGCCCGCCGGCCG
>CAYOBQ010000076.1:0-36124 GCA_964402225.1 uncultured Nannocystaceae bacterium
GGCCGAGCTCAGGGCGCGAAGCCGTAGCGAAATCCGAAGATATCGGCAGGCTTCGCAACGCCGAAATCGGTCGGCGGGCGCGTGCAGCGCGCCGCGTCGCGACTCTGCCGCAGCGTCCTGGACACGCCTGCCCTCGCAAGTTGGTCTGATAAACAAACCACTCTGCTTGATTCCAATAGCAAACCAACGCTGTCGTTCCGCGGCTGGGACGTGACGCCAGCGTTCAGCACCCAATGGGTATAGGAGCGAGACTAGCCGCCGACAATTCATCGCGGCGCGGAGGGCCCAGATCGTCCGCCGACACATCGTCGTCGTCGAAAGGCCGCCCGTGTCCGAGCTGTGCGAGGAGTTCCACCTTCAGGTGAGCCGCCGAGCGTCTTTCACGGATGGCATAGCCGGCCGTTCGAGCACGCATGAGCGGCCCTGCGGAAACGCGTTCGTGGTGAACACCGGCAACGAAGTCGCCAAGAAGCCCGTCTTCGAGATCTCGGCTCGAGAGGCGCCGACCAAACCACCGACACGGCGCGCAGCACAGCCCTGCTGGCCGATGGTAGCGTTGCTCAGCGTTGGAACATCCCTGCCTCTCCGGTTGCCAGATCTGGCGCCCCCGGCGCATCTTCGTGGCGCCGGGAGTTGGATAGCCGAACGTGGCGCCGAGAGTACAGGTTCCGCTTCAACCGACGGTTTTGGCGGTGGGTCTCGCTTCGCAAGCTGATCGAGCGTGCGGTCGCGCAGGCTACGCCGACCCGTCGGCTGTTGGTCCACGGCATTGGACCCAGCCCGGACTGCAACGCCGGTCGGGACGGGGCTGGTGGGCCAACCGGATAGGCAGGGAAACATCTCTGGTATCTCTTCAGCTTCGCGCCTTGGCCTCGACCAGCAGGTTGGCACGGCGCTTGGTCGTGACCTGTAGACACCTCTTCAGTGAACCGCAACGCAGATGGGCACACCAGGATCGGACGATACTATGGCCTCCAGCGCGCGCCGGGGCTCGAAGCCTGCGAGATGGGCCGCGAGATCGCGCGGTCGCGCGCAGGTCACCCGAGCGGAACCGATCATCGGCGGTGCTTTGCCCCCCGCTTGCGTGGCGCAGGCGAGCCGGCGCCAGAGGTCCAGATCGCGATCGAGCTTCCGCGCTCGTCGGACCCGAGCGGCGTGGCCGCGTAGCGCCTCTTCGAGGTAGAAACGCTCAATCTGTGGTGGTCGCGAACGTGCCGGGGAGTAGTCGGGGACTAGCGCGAACGCCTCGTCTGCCCAACGGTGACGCTCGAAGACGTGTCGCGAAGCGGTCGCGGGCCCGGGCTTGCGTTGCGTGCTCGACGCGGTGGCCCAGGACAGCTCGGGCACCAAGTCGCTGAGCCAGGCCATCACCGCGGGGTTCTCTGCCCCCGCTTCGACCGTAGCGAGCACCAGTGGACGCGGCGAAACCGCGTCGCTGCGCTCTGTCACAAAGCCATTCAGCAGGTTCTGTAGCCCCGGGGCCTCGCCTGGAACCGTCGGTTCGGTAGCCGAGGACCTGGTCGCGCCATACGTGTAGCGGCTGAGTGGAGAGACGTTTACCCAGCGCGATCTTCGCTTCGCGTTGCCTCCTTCTGCCGCGCGGCGCTCCTCGCGCACGCGCCACAGCAGTGTGCCGGCGGATGCCTCGGCCTCGGGTATGACCAAGACCGCGCGCGCGAGGGTCGGATCGCGGGCGGCATCGACGCAGCGCAGAGCCCCGCCCCCGGCCGGGCGCCAACACGCCTCGAGGCGTTGCAGTGTGTTCGACGGCGGGGGGCCAAGGGTGTTCTGCGCCCAGAAGTCGAGGATTCTGGAACCGTCGCATTGCCCAGACCGGTCGTCTGCGACCTGCTTGACGTGCCCGCGCCAGGCGACCGTCGCAACGCTGCGCTCTGGCGTTTGGTCGGAGGCGGGCTCGGCCGGAACTTCGACCCCGGACGCAACGGCGGTGTCCGAGTGGCCCCGTCGGTCGCGGGGGACGGATCGATGCTCTGCCAGCGAGAGGAAGAGTGGCGAGCGCGGATGCATCGCAACGAGCTTTTCGTTGAACGCATTGAGCGCTCCGCCCAGCGTGTTGTTGACACGCTCCACTGAGCCCCAAAGCACGAAGCCGTCCAGCGGCAGCTCGTGTGGGGCCCCCCCGGGCATCTCCCGGTTCGCGACTGCGGCCCAATCGGCGGAGTTGGGCTCGACGCCGGCGTACCGCACGGGACCTCCGACCCGACGAAGCAGGTCGTAGACCGGCAGGGCCGCGAGCCCGTTCGGCAGCGCGGCGAGGTCGGCCAGGGGCCCCGAGCCGCAGTCCACCGACTCATTCTCGGCCAGAGCGAGCGGGAGCGTTCCCGCTCCCGGAGAGTCGGCGCGAACCACGAACGCGAACGTGTGGTCCAGGTTCCGGCGCTTGCATCGGGCATCGTCCGCGCCGCACTCCGGCAGCAGATCGCCGAGGACGGCTTCCTCTGCGGCGACGAGCAGCCGGGCTTTCGGCACGCCTGCCTCGAGGAGGCAAGACGCGATGCGGTCCAGACGCTGGTCGCGGTGGTGGCGACCGGTCTCGAGCGGTGAGAAGAACAAGATGGCGGCTTCAGCGTCCCAACTCAACCTGGAGGCGAGCTGGCGGATCGCCAACCCGAAGACGGCGCGCCCAGGGTCGTCCTCAGTGTCGGGCAGCAACAGGTGGGGGCGGGCGGGCGCGTCCTCGACTCCGGTGAGATCGTAGCGCCCATTCCCGGGCACGGCGTCGGCCCCGTGCTCTCCACACCAGACCCGCAGTCCACTCGAAGCACGGCAATCAAACCGTGGTCGTGCGAATGTTCGAGCCACCTGTTTCGCCTGGACGATCATCGACGAACGAGGTTCTCTCGGTGCGCGTACGATGTTGGGCGTCTCGTCTGGATAGTCCGGCCACGGTCGGGGCGGCCAGTCGGCGTAGTGGCGGGTGGCCCGATTTTGGAACGCCTCACTGTGGGTGATGAACCAACGGTGCGCGCTGCGCAGCGCGCGCCGACGCGCCTTGCTGGAGAGCTCAGGGAAGAGCGCGACGCATCCCGCCGGCAGCGGGCCGAAGGGTTTGCGCCGGAGCGTGATGCGGGTCCTTCGGTGCGGGGCTTCGATTCTGTTGCACCGTGGGCCCAGCGGTCCGACCTTCTGGTTGGCGGCCTCAGTGGTCTCGGCGCACCGCACGCTCGCCGGGTCGCGCTTTGCTTCGAAATCGCTACACCCCGATGCGGTGAGTACCACCCGGCCCTCCTCGAGCATGGGCCCCAACTGCGGGATCCGCTCAAGTCAGCGCCACGTCGCGTAAACCCGCACAACGGCGAGCATCTCGTTGGTCCGCGGCGTCTGCTCAACGGCCGAAGTGTGCCCGCTCAGGTGGAGGTATGCCGGCTCCCGAGATTCCTCGGAGCGGATGATGCTCAACCAAGCAGCCACGGTCTCGACGAAGTCTGCTTCCCCGGGCGCTCGTGGCCTGGGGAACACGACGTTGTGGAAGGCGAAGGCCTCGGCGGTACCCTGATCGAAATAGCGCGACTCACCGCATTCACAATCATCTCCGCAGACGCAGCCGTCGTAGTGCACGACATCCGCTGTCCGTCCGACCTGCGCGAGCGCCGGTGGAGCCCAGAGTAGACCCGACGAGAGAAAGAACAGCGCGAGCACCCTCACGGCACAGATCCGGGTGCAACGGGAAGGGGCTCGATCTGGTACTTCGGTGGGGGGTGGGGCGGTTCATCTGGAGGGCCCGCGATCATCTCCGGTTTCGGAGTTCGAGGTCCGATCAGGACGTGTCCGCCGACCCGCAGCTCTGGCTCACCACTGCCTACGCCCTCCCCAGGTCCCGCGACTCCCGCTCCACCCCAGGCTCCGGCCGCCAGGTCCCAATGGGTTGGACCCTGGTGGTTCCGGGTCTCACCTGGGTCGAGGTCCTCCGGCCGCGGTCGGTCTGGGTCCGGGCTTTCTTCCCGCGGCTCGTACCAATCCAATGTCGTGCTCAGTTGGAACGTGAGCAGCCACTCGCCAGAATCCCCGACGTTGTCGGTGGGGATCACCCCGCCAATCTCGACTCGCACGGGCGTGACGCTGACGCTTCTGTCCGCCCCCGCACCGTGCCACCCCAGCGCCAAGCCCCAGGGGAGCGCGACCTCCGGCACCACGAATGAGCCAAAGTCGCTCTCGAGCGGCGAGCGCCGAAGGACCCCGAGGCTGGCGCTGAACTCCAGGCGACCGCCCACGACCCAGGTACCGTGCGCTCGCGCACCTCCTCCGAAGCCGGCATCGGTTCGGTAGTCGGGGGCGTGGTCGAGCGGCACCACGAGTACGGGGCTCACGCCGAGGTACACCGGTTCCGCGCCTTCCACCACAGACCACATAGCCGCGAGGTGCACTTCGAGGCCCTCGCTTCCCCACCCCTCAGCCTCCGGGAATGCGCGAAACAACCGCACGTCTTCAGGCTCGCCCTCCAAGTGCGACCACGCCAGCACAACTTGAGCCTGAGCCCCGAATCCCCGCGAGAGGTAGCGGCCCATCACGCCTGATTGCAGTGTCAGTGAGCGCTCGACCAGAATATCGGTGCGGCTGTCACCCTCGGCGACCAGCGTGCCCCAGGCCAACGATGCCTGGGCAGTGAGGCCGACCAGCCACCAGTCGGTGTGGACGGAGTCCGCGATCCCCGGACAGGGCATCAGCTCACAACCATCGAAGGCGTGCTGCCCGTGCCCCAGGGGGAGCCCGATGGGCCGAACCCGGAACTCCGGCGCAGGTTGGGCACCCGCGCGCCCCGCGCTCCCCAAGAGGCTCAGCGCCAATACCGTCGAGAGGCTTGGACATTTCACGCGGCGCGCCTCACATAGGCCAGCAGGAACACGAGCAACCCGGGTACGACGGGCGCGCCCGACGACGAGCACCCTCCGCCCCGGATCCGCGGGCATGGTTGGTCGTCTTCGTCCAACCTGCCGTCGCAGTCGTCGTCTTCCAGATTGCAGACGTCGCGAGGCGGCGCAGGGCAGGCCAACTCGGCACAGAGCGTGCGTACCTCGCGGCGGCAGGACTCGCCATCGCGTACGACGACCTCGCACGTCTTGAGTTGACCCTCGTCGACCTCGCCATCGCAGTCGTCGTCTCGGTTGTTGCAGCGCTCCTCCGGCAGATCAGGACACTCTTGGCGACAGGTATCGACGAGCACACAGGAGAGCGGGTCGAGACAGGAGCGCACGACGCCTTCGTCGGTCAGTCCGTCGCAGTCATCGTCGGCCGAGTTGCACTGCTCGTCGGGGACCGGGCCGCAGCGCCCACAGGCGTTGCGCAACCCTTCATCGGTGGCCCCGTCGCAGTCATCGTCCACGCCATTGCAGATCTCGTCGGGTGCAGGTCCGCAGCGACCGCATGCGTTCAGCGCGCCCTCGTCGACTGCCCCATCGCAGTCTTCGTCGACGCCATCACAGACCTCCTCTCGCGGCGGGACGTCTTCGTCGATTACGCCATCGCAGTCATCGTCAGCCGCGTTGCAGACCTCGGCAGGCGCCGGGCCGCACGCGCCGCACGCGTTGAGCGTACCTTCGTCAACCACCGAGTCGCAGTCGTCGTCCTGGCCGTTGCACACCTCCGCCGGCGGGGTGCACTCACAGCTCGGGTCGTTGCAGCGGTAGATCCCGACCGAGTCACAACGGGTGACGCAAGGCTGTTCGTCGCCGGGCGTACAGACCAGGTCTCGGACCAGGGTCTCGTTGCAGACGCGGACGGTCTCCTCTTGGCAGCCCTGTTGGGCGCAAACTCTGAGGGGGGCCACCACCCCGAGGGCACACCACATCGCGCCCAGAAGCCGTATCCGAAAGGCCATGCTGCCCCACATGAGCGTTCGACGGGAAGCCGAACGCGATTCCAACAAGCTGGTCTCCCATACCACCCGACACGTGGGCGCTCCATAGAAATCACAAGGGGAACGCAGAGTCCGCGCCTGAAAAGATACCGGAGGCATTTCAATGCTGAGGCGGTCGTAGAGAGTCTGGAGCGCGTACGTGAACCTCAAACCTCGCGCGCGCTCTCGAGGGTGATGAGGATGAGTCCATCGGCCTCGCCCCGGTGAACCGAGATGGCGTTCCGCCGCACCGTTCCACAGCGCAGCCTGCTCAAGTGAGAGTTCCTCCTCCCGGAGCGGAGGTCCTCCTCCCGGAGAAGAAGCGCCGGCTGCTGAAGGAATCCTGGCTCATCCCGTATCGGGCCGTGGTCTTGCCAGTTGTCAACGACGATCTGCTCCGTGGCGCCTTCAAGAAGAGCGGTCGCCCCAACGTCCCCATTCGCATGCTGGTAGGACTGCACCTACCCAAGGAGTGGAACGACCTCACCGACGCGCGGGTCATTGAGAACCTGAAGTTCAACTTGCAATGGCACTGCGCGCTGGGACCGACCGCGGAGTCGACCGACGGGTGCTAAAAAGACGCTCCACAACTGCCGGCAGCGCATGCTGAAGTTCGCCGCTGGCAAGCAAATGTTCGACGACATCGCCGCCGAGCACATGGGGCGTGACATCGATGTGCCCGTCGGCCTGCCTGGAGCACGAGGACGGCGGGGCCGCGCCGGGCGCTCGCGTGTATACTCCTTGCCGTGTCGAGCCCCCAGTCCAGCGAGCGGGTGACGCTCTGGCGCCACATAGTCGCCTTCCAGCTCCTGACCGGGGCCCTCTTCGCCGGGGCGGCGTGGTGGCATTATCGTGAGCTCGCCGGGTGGGGCCCGATCCCGCTGAGCGTCGCCGAGTCCGTCGCGCTGCTCTGGCTGCTGGCGGTCCCGTCCTGGCTGTGCTCGCTGCCCGCCCTGGTCGTGGCGGGGGCTCTACTCCGCCTCGGGCGCTTGCGGGCGGCGCGCACGACCTGGCTTGCGGGGTGGTCGCTGGTCCACCTCTGGCTCGCCTTCGACATCGGGGCGCAGCGCACCTTCGGCGCCCACATCACGCACTACATCCCCTACGTCATGGACACCCTGCGCGCGGACCGCGACGCGGGCTTCGCCGGCTTCGGCGGGGATCCCGGCCCCCTGCTTCTGATGTTGGGGCTCCTGGCGGCCAGCGTGGCTCTCCTTGGCTGGGGCGCCTGGTGGATCGGCGGCCGGTGGGTGCGGCGTCGGCCAGCCCGGGGCGTCGCCATCGGCGCCGGGGCGCTGCTCGCCAGCCTGGTGGGGGTCGTGCCGGCCCAGGCGCTGTTCGACCGAACGTCGCTGTTGCGACGCGCCCACGCCGCGCTCCCCTTGGATCTCGGGCTCACGCGCCGGCTGGCGGCGCACCTCGGTGATCTGACGGAGCGGCCGGCCTCGGTCCGCATCGTCTCTCTACGCGTGAACCCCCGTGGCCCCGACGCCGGCAAGGAGGAAGTCACGCTCCACAACTTCACCGGCGCGAGCGTGAGCCTCGTGGGCTGGTGGCTCCAGGATGGGCGCGGCGCGAAGCTTCCCCTCGACGGGGCCCTCGGTCCCCGAAAGAGCCTGCGGCTCCGGCTCCCCACGGGCACCATCGAGCTGAGCAACGATGGGGACTCGCTGGGGTTGTTCGCCACCGATGGGCGGCGTCGCCACGAGGTCGCCTACACGAAGGCTCAGGCGACCGGCGGTCTCGTCATCAACTTCCGTGACGAGCAGGACTTCGACGCCTTCTCGCAGCGCCTCAACGAGCGCCTCGCGCCGGTCTATCGACGCATCCAGGCGGGCTGGCGCGGCGCCCACCCACCCGACACCAACGCGCGCGTCGACCGACCGGCCACCGAGCTACCCGACGTAGTCGTCATCGTCCTCGAGAGCCTGCGCCACCCCGTGCTCAGCCCGGAGCACATGCCCCGCCTCGCGCGGTGGGCCGAAGGTGGCCTGCGGCTGGACCGGCACTACGCCGGCTCGAACATCTCGCACTTCGGCCTCTTCGCCCTCCTCTACGCGCGCCTCCCGCTCTTCTATGACCGCGAGCTCGACCACGAGACGCGGCCGCAGATGACCGCGAGCTTCGGGGCGAGCGGCTACGACACGCTCTTCGCCGCCAGCGCGAAGTTCGCCGGCTGGCGGCGCATGGAGGACTACCTCAACACCCGCAACTTCGACGAGGTCATCACCCCCGACACCACCGACTGGCGCAGCACCAAGCAATGGGTCAAAGACGACCGCTGGATGTTCGCCGAGCTGCGTCGCCGACTCGAAGCCCCACGGACCCGACCGCGCCTGGTGGTGGCCTTCGCCACCTCGACCCACTACCCCTTCGAGTTCCCGCCGGAGTTCGACCGCCACCGCCCGAGCGGCGCAGAGGTGTCCTACGAGAACTGGATGCAGCTCGACCGGGACCAGCTCGCGAATCGCTACCGGAACTCCGCGCTGTTCATGGAAGACCTGGTCATGGAGCTCATCGGCGGGCTCGACCCCGCGCGCACCATCGTGGTCGTCACCGGCGACCACGGTGAGTCGCTCGGGGAAGACGGCGTCCTCTCCCATGGGAGCAAGGCCTCGGAGATCCAGCTCCGGGTCCCCTTCGCGATGGTCGGACCCGGCGTCCCGGCGCTCCGAGTCGACACCGCGACGAGCCACACCGATCTCGTCCCCACGCTGTTGCACGCCGTCGCGGGAGAGAACGTGCCTCTGCGCTTCACCGCGGGTCGCGATCTCCTCGATCCCGCGCAACGCGTCGACCGGGTCCTGCTGGCGCCACGCCAGCTCATGCCCCCCTTCGAGCTGTTGCTCATCGAGGGGCAAAAGCGGCTGCTCTTCAAGGTGAGGACCGACCGCCCCCACATCGAGACCTTCGGCTTCCTCGACGCCCGCGGAGACATGGAGCTCGAGGTGCCCGTCCCGCCGGCCCCCGAGACCGCCGATCGTTGGGTCTCGGTCCTACGAGCCGCCCTCTCGAAGATGTAGACGCTGGTTGTAGGCCGGCAGCGCCCGCGTCTGAAAGCGGCCGAAGCGCAACATCGCCTCGAGCTGCGCCCGGTGGGCGGCGCAGTCGAGGGGGACAGACTCCGTCGGATCAGTGGCCAGGTCGAAGGCGCGGCAGGTGTCGGTCTTGAACAAGACCTGCACCTTCATCCGGTCGCGGCTGACCGACGAGAGCGTGCCCTCGTTGCCGTAGAAGAAGACGTACTCGCTGCGCAGGCCGCGAAACAGCGAGTCGCCCTGGAAGCGCTCGGGCGGCGCCCCGACACCGATGGCGTCGAGGAGCGTGGGCAGGATGTCGACGTGGCTCGTCAGCTCGGTCACGCGCGCCGGCGCGAAGAGCGCCGGCTGGTAGAAGATCGCCGGCGCGCGGACGTTCTCGTCGAAGCTCTGACGCGAGTGGGTCCAGTTGCCGGGGTGTTGTCCGAAGGCCTCGCCGTGATCGCCCACCAGGAGCAGAACGGTCCGCTCGAGCCGGCCGCTGGCCTCGAGCTGCTCGTAGATTCGCCGGATCTGGGCGTCGAGGAGCCGCAGGTTGTCGTAATAGCGGTCGAGGGGCTCGGTGCCCTTGGAGATGCGGTACTCGGGCCCGTAGTCGTAGTAGTGGTAGTGCGGCGCGTAGGAGTAGTAGGTGGCGAAGAAGGGCTCCTGGGCGCTCTTCATCCGCGCCAGGAAGTGGTCCGTTGCGTCCAGCTCGTGGCGCCCGCCGGGCCACGCCGCGCGCTGCGTCTCCGGGATCGTGTAGTAGCCGTACATCTCACGCACCCCCGAGTGTTCGAGGAAGGCGCGTGGGAAATAGCTCTGCAGCCGGCTCGGCGTCACCAGGAAACGGTCGTACTCGTCACCGAGGTACGCCCCCAGCCCCGGTACGACAACGTCGGGCCGCGTGCAGAACATGTGCATCTGGGGCAGCGCATAGACCCCGCTCATCAGGGTGAAGATCGAGCGCGGGCTGGTGTTCGCCGACGCGTAGTGGGCCTCGAGGTGCAGGCCCTCGCCGGCCAACCGCTTCAGAAAGGGCATCGGCACCACGCCCGCGTGGGCGTCATCAAAGGGGTAGCGGGCGCCGACGCTCTCCATCACGACGAAGACCACGTTCCACGGCACCGTCCCTGGCTCGGGGCGCGAGAGCGGTGGCGTCCGTGGCGCCGTCGTCCACGGTGAGCCCTCGAGTCGGGGCCCCGCTCCCGCGACGGCCGGGAGCGTGCGCTGGAGCTTCGCGTATTGCCCCTCGCCGCCCAAGACCCGGCGGCCCACGTCGTCGGCCACGAACTGGATCGGCACCGCCCGCACGGGCCACCGGATGGAGTCGTAGTCGAGGTCGAAGGCGACCAGCACGATGGTGGGGAGCACCAGCACCAGACTGACGCCACTGAGGCGATACATCAGCCGTGCGCGCGCCGCGTCCAACGCGGCGGGGAGCAGGCGAAGCAGGGTCAACAGCGCCACCGGCGCGAGGAGGAAGAGGATCCCGAGGCGGCTGGCGTAGCCGTAGGCGTCCCGAGGCGTGCTGGTGCTCCACCCCTCGAGGATCACGTCGTAGCCGAAGCCCACATGGGCCGCGAAGAGCAGATCGTGGTGCACCCCGTCGACGAAGCCGATGAGTCCGACGACGGCGTAGGCCAGCGCCCAGCCGACGCCCCTTGCCCAACGGTGGCCAGCGAGGCCCCGCCCGAGCCGGACGCCCACCGCCACGATCGCCGCCACCACCCCGGCGAAGAGCAGCTCGAAGAAGAAGAGGCGCAGCGAGAGCAGGAAGGTGTAGCGATTGGCGACGAAGGAGACCGGCGTGACGGTGACGGTGAAGAGCTCGGCGATGAGCACCGCGCGGTAGAGCAGCCCGGCTGTAGCCAGGGCCACAAAGACGAGGGCAGGCACAGACCTCGAACCCAGCCACGCGCGACCCCGGGTCAAGACATGCCTCACGGCCGGCACCCGCTCTCCGCCAGGACCCCCGCGTAGCGCTCGATCAACCGCTGCGAGTGCGCTGACCAACGCTCGATCCGCCCTCGGTACCCGGCGAGGCGCTCGGGGTGCGCGTCGGCCAGCGAGCTGCGCTCGAGGCGGTCGGTGCGCAGATCGAAGAGCATCTCCAGGCCGGAGTCCTCGCGGATGTACTTCCAGGGCCCGTCGACGAGGCCCATCTGCCCGCCGGGTGGCCGCCCGCCGAAGTAGACGACCCGCGGCTCGCTCGTCTCGCTGAGGTCGCGACCCTTCATGGTGCAGGGGACCTCGACGTCCACCAGCCCCAGCACGGTGGGGGCGATGTCGATGTGGGAGGTCGGCAGCGTCACCGATCCCGAGACGCCAGCGAGCTGAGGCCCCAGCATCGCGAGGGGCACGTGCACGCCCTCCTGGTACACCTTCGCGCCGTGGCCCCGGCTCCCCGCGTGCTGGCCAAAGCCCTCGCCGTGGTCGGAGAAGAGCACGACGAGGGTGTCGTCCAGGCGCCCCAATCGGTCCAGACCGTCGATGAGCTCACGCATGCGGTCGTCGATGTAGCGCAGGGCCCGAAGGTAGGCGGCGCGCTCGTCGGTGAGCGGGTGATCGACGTGGGCCTGCTCGGCGTCGTAGGGGTGGTGCGCGGTGTACAGCTCGTAGAAGACGAAGAAGGGCTGCTCCCGAGGGGTCGCGGCGAGGTCGAGGATGTGCTTGACGGCGACGCGCTCGTCGAGGCCCCAGGAGTTCCCCCACGCGCCCTCGCGGCCGGGCATGTTCCGCATGTCGACGACGTGGTCGAACGCCCGGTGGCGGAAGAAGCGCCGCTTGCGGTCGTAGGCCAGATCCGCGCTGGTGACGAGGGCTGTGAAGTACCCCGCGCGATGGAGCGCCTGGGAGATCGAGGTGCACGGGATCGAGGGGTTCACCATGGAGATCGTCTGGTAACGCGGATAGGGCAGCTCGGCGCAGAAGACCGAGAAGAACGCCTTCATCGTCTGCGGCCACACGGCGTAGTGCTCCGCCCAACGTACGCCCCCCGGACCCTCGCCTATGCCGGTAAGCCACGGCATGCGCTCGGGGTCGCCGAGGTAGACGCCCCCCACGGACTCCAATGAGATCAGCACCACGTTCGTACGCTGGGGGACCGCGCCGCGCAGCGGGTTGGTGGCCCCCTCCACCGGCCCCGTCGACATGTCGAGCCTGAAGCCCCCCTCCCCTTCGGCACTTCGCAGTCCGTCGAGACCCGCGGAGAGGTACGATCCGGCGAGGGCCACGCCGGCGCTCTTCTCCAGACCGTAGGTGTGGACTCGGATGCCGAAGAGGTGCCCGTTGACCAGCCACGGCAGGAGCCCCACCGTCAACAGCAACAGCGCCAGGAGCACCCCGCGCAGCGCACGGCGACGGAGATGCTCGAGGGCCGGACGGCGCCGGAGCCAGAGCAGCGCCGTGGTGGGCACCAGCACGCCCGCGACCATGGTGGTGATCTCGAAGGGGCCGAGATACCGAGCGACGGAAGATGCGAGGGCCGGCCCGGAGCCGCTCACCGACGGCCCCGTCTCCTGGAGCGTCGCGAGATCGATGACCGCTTTGGTGAGGGGGCCGCCGACGATGAGCGTGACCCAGAACCCCACCGTCGCGAACCAGCCGTGGGCGCCTTGCAGCATGAGCGCGACGGCGGCCGAGAGCCGCCCGTCCCCGGTGAGGCGCCCGAACAACCAGACCAGCCCCGCGAGGCCCAGCGCTCCGAGGACATCGGCCCCCAAGAGGAGCGGGAGCTTCGCGAGCAAGTTGCCCGGGGATGCGTAGCCCTCGGTCCCGAAGATGTTGTTGCCCACCAGCGCCAGCTTGTAGGGCAGCAGGATGCACAGGGCCGCGTACGTGTTGAGCCAGAAGCCCGTGATGCTGGGACGCTGCGCGCTCACGGTCGACACCCCGCCTCGACCATCTTCGTGGCGTAGTTCTCGATCAGCTCCGCCGACTGATGGCGCCAGGCCTCGACCCGTCCCCGAAAGGCGCGCGTGAGCGCGGGGTGCTCGTCGGCGAGGTTCTCCTTCTCGGTGGGGTCCTGACGCACATCGAAGAGCATGTCGAGGCTGCCGTCCTCCAGGATGTAGTTCCAGCGCCCGTCGGCCAGACCGATCTGGAACTTCGGCGGGCGCCCCCCGAAGATCGCGATCCGCGGCTCGCTGACCCTCGTGAGGTCGCGACCCTTCATGGTGCAGGGCACCGGCAGACCGAGCAGCCCCAACAGCGTCGGCGCCATGTCGAGCTGGGAGGTGGTTGCCTCGATCCGCCCGCCTCGACCACGGGTCTGGGGCCCAAACATCAGCCCCGGCACCTTGACCACCGGCTGGTAGGCGTTGCGACCCGCGAGGCGCCCGTGGCCCTCGCCGTGGTCGGAGACGACGACCACCAACGTGTCTTCGAGCAGCCCGAGCTTCGCGAGCCCCTCGATGGCGCCACGCGTGACGTCGTCTGCGACCCGCAGCGAACGCATGTAGTTCTCGATCCGCGTCGGCGAGGGGTTGTTGGCCTGGGCCTCCGTCGCGATGAAGGGGTGATGGCCCGCGAGCTGGTTGAAGATGATGAAGAACGGCTTGTCCCCCGCCCTCGCCGCCGCCTTCAGCACCCCCTCCATCGCGATGCGATCCTCGAGGCCCCACGGGCCTCGCCAGGCGCCTTCGGAGCCGGGCAGCGTCTTGGCGTCCCACACCAGCTCGATGCCGCGATGGCGAAGGAAGCGCATCTTGCGGTCGAACTCGAGGTCGCCGGCGGTCACCAGCGCCGTGAAGTACCCCGAGTCCCGCAACGTCTCGGTGAGGCTCACGCAGGGGATCGCGGGGTTCACAAACGAGATCGACTCGTAGCTCGGATAGGGCAGCTCGGAGCACAGCAGCGAGAAGAGCACCTTGGTCGTGAGCGACCAGGTCGCGTAGTGGTCGCCGAAGACCACCGAGTCGGGGCGCTCGCGCAGGCTGCGGTAGTAGGGCATCGGATCGGCTTCGTCATCGATGTAGGCGTCTCCGATGGACTCCATCAACACGACGAGCACGTTGGTCTTGCGCGGCTCGACGCCGACCAGCGGCGTGCGCACGACGTCGGTCGGCGCCGCCAGCTCCGAACGTAGATCGTAGCGGAAGCCTTCGTTCCCCGCCGCGGCTTCCCCGGCGAAGAGGCGTCGAATCGGGGGACGCGCGTATGACCACGCGAGCTCGACCAAGGGGGACTTCTCGAGCCCGTGGCTGTTGACCCGCGGCCCGAGGCGGCCCGCCGTCATGAAGGGCAGCAGCACCACCGTGAGCACCGCCTCGGCGACGAGCAGGCGCGGGATCCACCGCCGGAGTCGGCCGAAGGCCATCTCGCGGAGGCGCGCGGCGGGGTCCATACGCAACAAGACGGTGGTGGCGAGCCCTCCGGCGAGGGTCCCGATCACCAGGATCCCCGTGGCCGTCGAGTCGGCGTAGTCGGCACTGGACGCCGCCATCTGGGGCGTCCAGTTCTCGAGCATCAGCAGCGAGATCCCGATGAACTGCTTGTTGAGCGGCCCGCCGAGGGAGACGATGCAGAACGTCGAGAAGGCCGCGAGCAGCCCGTGACCCGCCTGGAGCGGCAACGACACCCAGAAGCGCGCCCCCCAGCGCCCGCGCAGCGGCCACCAGACGCCCGTGATGACCGTCGCCACGATGGCGGCGCCGAGCACGTCGGCGCCAAAGAACATCAGCGACTTCGCCAGGGTGCGCAGCGGCGGCTCGACGCCCTCCGTCCCCCAGATGTGATTGAAGACGAGGCCGAGCTTGAGTAGAACCAGCGCCGCCAGCGCGCCGCCGAAGTTGGCGAGCCAGGTTCTTGCAGCGACCGCGTTCATCGCGCGCATCCATACACCACGGGTCCTCCGCTGACGAAGCGAAACCTCAACCTGGCGGCCATCGGAATCGGCCTCTGCGCGTTGGCCTGGCTGGTCTACGAGGTCGGCCCGGGCAAGCTGTGGTCGCAGCTCGTGACCGTCGGGCCGTACTTTCCGATCGTCCTGTTGGTAGAAGCGGCCTCCAACGCCGCCTCCACGGTGGGGTGGCTCTACGCCTTTCACCCCGACGACCGCCCACGCTATCGGAGCCTGTTGACGGTGACGTTCGCCAGCTTCTCGGTGGCCGGTACGCTCCCCACCGGGCAGGCCGGTGAGGTCGCCAAGTGGAACCTGATGCGCGGCCTCGCGAGCAACGCCGAGATCGTCTCGTCGCTCCTCGTCTACAACTACCTCCACATCTTCACCACGCTGCTCTGCGTGCTCGTCGGCCCCGCATGGGCCCTCGCCGCGGGGGGCTTCCCCAGCGACGTGGTGTGGATCACATTGGCCGTCACCGCCGTCATGTTGGTGGCCACGACGGCCGGCGGCGCGCTGCTCTACATGGGCGTGCTGGGCGGCATCATGCGCCGCGTCGGCGACTGGCGCTGGGTGCCCTGGGCCCCGTCGGCGGAGCTCGTCGCCAAGGTCACAGACATCGACGCGAGCCTGCGCGCGCTGGTGCGCGAGCGCCCCGCCGATGGGCTCCGCAGCACCTTCTGGTTGGCGGTCGGCCGGCTGTTCTCGGTCGTCGAGATCTACGTCATCCTCTACGCGATGGGCACCAGCGAGGTGGTGCTCGTCTCGGTGATGGTCTTCTCGGCCACCGCGGTCGTGAACTACTTGCTGATGGTGTTGCCCGCCCGCGAGGGCTTCCTCGAGGCCAGCACCCTCGGCGTCTTCAAGCTGCTTGGCATGCAAGGTGCTGACGGCTTGTCCCTGGAGCTGACGCGACGGCTCCGCAAGATCGTCTACCAGTTCGCGGGGATCGCGTTGATGGTCCGCCTCAGCAGGCGCAAGGAACGGGAGTAGCGCGTTGAACATCGGAATGGTCTCGACCTATCCGCCAACCCAGTGCGGTATCGCGGTCTACACGCAGAAGTTGTGCCGAGGCCTCATCGAGGCCGGGCAAAGCGACCTCAGCGTTCTGGCAGAGCACGGCGGCGCCCCGTCGAACGCGGCGCCGCGGGTAGTCCCCTGCTTCTCCCGGGAGCAGGACTTCCGCGGCGTCATCGCCGAGGCCCGTGTCCAAGGTGTTCAAGGTGTCCATTTTCAGCACGCCCCGGACATCTTCGGCATGGACGATCGCCTCTTCGACGCCCTCGCCAGCGCCCGGGACGCCCACCTCCGCTCGGTGGTCACCCTGCACACGGTGTTCACGCCGCGCTCCGGACTGGTCGAGCGGAAGTTCAACGTCCGCAGCTTCCACCGACGCCTCGGCGCGGTCACCGACGCCCTCATCGTGCACACCGCGGGCAGCCGGGACATCCTCGTCGAGCAGGGGCTCGCCGCCTCCCGAATCCACGTGATCCCCCACGGCACCGATCCGGCGACCACCGGCGACGCCGCCGCCGGGCGCCGCACGCTCGGCGTCCCCGACGACGCCGACGTGGTCCTCTTCTTCGGCTTCATCCACATGCAGAAGAACATCCAGGTCCTCGTGCGGGCGCTCTCCCATCTGCGGCACCTGCCCCGCCTGCACCTCGTGGTGGCCGGCAAGGTGGGCGGCGGCACCTGGTACAACCGCGGCTACCTCCGCACGCTGCGCGCCCTGGCCCGGGCCCGAGGCGTCGCCGATCGCGTGGTCTTCGTAGACCGCTTCATCGATGACGCCGAGGTCCCCGACATCCACGCCGCAGCCCACGTCGTCGCCCTCCCCCACGCCCAGGGCTACGCTTCGGCCAGCGGAGTGGTCCACGGCGCGATGGCGATGGGCCGCCCCATGCTGTGCTCCGACGGACCCAAGTTCGAGGAGGTCGCCACAGAGATCGATCCCGACCTGTTGCTGCCGACCCACGACGAGCGCGCCTGGGCCCGGGCCATCGAGGGGTTGGTGGTCGACGAGGGGCTACGGGAGAAGGTGAGGGCGCAGACCATCGAGTACGCCGAACGCACTCGATGGCCGCGGGTAGCCCAGGAGCACCGCGCAGTCTACGCGGCGCTCTGAAGGGCGCTAGCGCACGGCGGAGCGCAGGAAGCGGAGGTCGTTCATCAGGTCGGTGAGCTCGCCCAGCTTGAGGTCGGCGGCGGCAGCGGCGTCCAGATCGGCGGCGCTCGCACCGTCGGCCTTGGCGGCCTCGCGCGCCGGGCGCCACTGCTCGTCGACGAACCGGTTCACGAACTCGAGGTACTCGTAGCTGATCGAGAGCTCGTCGAAGGTCTGCGGCGCGTAGTAGATGGCGCCGGTCGTCGGGTGCTCGAAGCGCGCCGTCCGCCGCCCCTCGAGCAGGTCGCGGTCCTCCCCGCTCCCCTCCTCGATCACCGTCACGTACTCCACGAAGTCGAACTGGTCGTCGCCGGTCGTGGTGTTGAGCGCGGTCGAGTAGAGCAGCGAGAGCCACAACAAGTTGTAGGGCACGGGCGTACGGATCCGGGCCATCCCCTCGGTGTTGTTCTCGCCCAGGCCGTAGCGCGCGGGATCGATGAGCAGCGGCGGGCGGACATCCCCTCCGGGCGCCACCACGCTGCTGAAGGTGTCGTTGTCGCCCTCCTCGAAGTAGGAGAAGAGCAGGTCGCGGACCAGCTTCACGAGCTCCGGCCGGAAGAGCCGGTAGTAGTTGATCGAGAAGCGGCGGCTGTCACCGAGGTCGGTGATGTTGAAGAACCGCGTGCTGTCGTCCATCAGGTAGAAGAGGAACTGAGTCTTGTCGTAGAAGGTCCCGATGTAGTCGATCGTCGTGTAGTACTCGTCGCTGTGGCGCAGGAACTGGTCGCGCCCGGTGCCCGGGGCCACCAGCAGCTCGTCGCACTCCGCGTCGGGACCCAGCGAGTCGGCCGGAAGGTAGGTGTTCGTGTCGGCGTCGAGGCAGTGGCGCCCAGGGGCCGGCGTCCCGAGCACCTGGTTGATGAAGTTGATGCCGAGCAGGGTGGCCTCAAGGTAGTCCGAGGCGATGCGCGACGGGTTGCTGCGCAAGGACTGGTAGTACCAGTAGCGCAGCGCGTACGTCAGATCGTCGGCGATCCGCGCCTGGCGGCCCAAGTAGCTTCGGATGAAGCCATTCTCGCTACGACCGCGCCGATAGGCGTTGAAGACATAGTAGTTCCAGTAGTTCGAGATGGCGTTCTTGACCACCTCGGTGTGGGAGCCGCCCAGGTCGTACTGCTTGCACCGCGCGCGGAAGAGGTACCGGTGCTCGCAATAGGCGTACGGCACCTCCCGGCTGCTGTAATACTCAGGGATCTTCCGTTCCCCACCAATGTTGAGTGCCGTCTGCGCCTCGATGAAGGAGGCGGTGTTGCGCAACATCCCCCGCCCCCGCTCCTCGACGACGTCCTCGATCGGTACGTCCACCCGCTTCGACAGGTTGTGGTAGTCCCCGCCGAGCAGGCTCGGCAGCGACTGACCGCCGTAGACGAAGTTCGTGTAGAGACCCAGGTCCGGCGTAACGGCGACGTCCACGTCGGGGTCGAAGACCTCGGTGGTCTTGGCGTAGGCGAACTTCACGGCAGCCTCGTCGTACTTGCCGAGCCCCTGCGCGTCGGCGTGGAAACGTCCGTGGTAGTCCATGATCGAGGCGTACTGGTACTCGTGCATGCGCTCGTTGGCCCACTCCGACTCCGGGTTCGTGGCACGGATCTCCCAGTACTCGTCCTGGTAGTTCAGCGGATCGAAGGACGCCTCGAAGTTGTGCGTGAGGCCCACCGTGTGGCCGATCTCGTGGAGCGTTACGGCACGGTAGATCTCGGCGCGGAGCGTGGCGTAGACCTCCTCGCGCGGGAGGCCCTTCATGCTCAGCGCCTTCCCGATGACGGCGTCGTCGATGGCCTCCGCCATGAAGACGTTACGGTCGGCGAAGAAGTCGGCGCGCTCCTGCATCCGCTCGCTGAAGGCGTCCCGGTCAGTGGACATGTCGAAGGCCGCCTCGGCCATCGCCTCGGGGACCGGCTTGCCGGGCTCCCAGTCGTACAAGGGGGCCAGCAGGTCCATGTGCTCGGGCACCATGAGCTTCCCGGCGAAGCGCGGGTCGTCACGCAACGCCCGCAGCTTCTCGCGCCCCTCGGAGAGCAACACCGAGCCGCGCTCCTGGACCTTCGCGGCCGCCCGCATTTCGCGGTGCTCCTGCATGAAGCGCTTGGGGCCGAACTGGGCGGCGAACTCGCCGTTGGCCAACTCGGGGTTGGCGTCGAAGAGCCGCGCGCGCAGCAGCTCGCTGGTCTCCGCGGAGAGGCCCCCGGAGGTCTCCGCCACGGTTGTAGGCGTGTCGAGCCAGGCGAGGTAGCTGTCCCCCGTCAGGAGGGTGTCGAGGTCCAGGTCGTCGTTCATGAACTGCACGATGTCGGCGGCCCGGGCCGCGCTGCGGTCGAGCGAGGCGCCGTAGATGTAGGCGTTGCCGCTCACGATCTGGGCGGTCTCGGCGTCGACCGAGGAGGGGCCGTAGCCGAGGGGGCCGACGGCCTGCACCTCGTTGACCCAGTAGAGCAGGCTGTTGCGAGGGTCACCGATTTGCTGCCAGTCGAACCTCTCGGCGCCGCGCTCGCGGCTGAAGGCACGCAGGCCGGCGCAGACCCGCAGCAAGTTCCCGCGCTGGAGGCCGAGATCCCCAATGGCGACGTCCTCGACGGTCGCCCCCGTGGCCTGAGCCACGACGTCGTGCAGGTCGGGGTTGCGTGCGACGTAGGGGGTGATCCCCGCGACGGAGCACGTGTTCTGACGAATCTGGTACATCGCCCGGTGGCCGACCTCGTCACCGGGGAGGAAGAGCGCGTCTTCGTCGCCGTAGTCGGCCTCGAGTTGGTCAGCGATCTCCTCGCGACTGCGACCCGTGGCGGCGACGGCGACGTCCATGAACGCCTTGTTCCAGTCCCCGGCGATCTCGATGTTGGCCGTCGTGAGGTCCTCGGGGAACGCTGGGCTGAGGTAGTAGACGATGGGCTGGAGGCGCCGCTCGGCCATCGGGATGAGCACCTTGTTGCCGGCATCGTCGAGCTTCACGACCTCCTTGCCATCGGCGTCGGTGGTCGTCTCGTAGGCCGCCTGCCAGATGTTGTGGATGTTCGCCTTGAACTCGCGCTGGCTGTCGTGCCCACCGCCGATGCGGCGATCGTATTTGTGCGTCTCGGTGCGGAAGAAGCCGTGGCGCTCCTCCTGCCGGTAGGTCGCGATGTCGCAGTCGTCCTCGACGGTGAAGAAGCCCGGCGCGTAGACCCCGTCGAGGTACTCCATCAGCTCATCCGTACAGGCCAGCTCGACCCACGCCGTCGAGCACTCACCGGTGTCCTGCTCAGCGCTCGGGACGCAGGACTCGCCGGGACCGCAGTCAGCGTTCTGGCTACAGCTCGTGCAGATGCTGTCGACGCAACCGAGCCGGGTGCCACAGTCGGTGGCCGCGTTACAGGCTCCGCCCGAGCCCGTGCCCGGGCCGCCGAAGCGCGTGACGGGGAGGAAGAGCGTGCGGACCGGCTTGCCGTCCGGGCCCTCGATCTGCTGGATGTCGTCGTAGATGCGCGGCTCGTGCTGCTGCTGCGCCTCGTGGGGCACGGGGAAGAAGGCGTGGCGCAGACGGACGTCGGCGGAGCTGCACCCCGACCAGTCACCATAGGCGAAGTAGCACATCCGGCTCGTCTCGACGGTCATCCGCTTGGTGACCTGGATGTACTCCTGGTCGGCGATGAGGGCGTCTGGATCGAAGTGCTCGTAGGGGCGGATGTAGTCGCTGGATGTGTCCCACATGCGGATGCCCCACCAGTCCACGTCCTGCGGGCCGGAGAGCGAGATCCCCGCCCAGTCGACGCGGATGTACCGCCGCTCGCGCCAGTGTCGATCTGACGTGTTCTCACCGACGATGTTGCTCTCTTCACCGGTCGCCGCGTTGTACTCGCGCTTGATGTCGAAGTGCTTGGTGATGCCGAACATCGCGAGGATGTCGCCCTGGTACTCGGAGCCCTCGCGGGTGCGGTCCTCGTCGAGGCCGGGGATCGCCTCGTGGACTCGCCGCGCGTAGAGGAAGTCGTCGGTGATCTCCCACTGGATGCGCTCGATGTCCGCCTCCATGCCGACGAAGCCCGCCATGACCTCCGGCGAGACGCCGACCATCGTCTGGCGGTAGTACCACTCGCCCTCGAAGAGGGCCTTGTCGAAGTAGTCCGGTTGGACGGTGTTGATGTCCTCGACGGGCTCGGCGCAACCGCCGGCCACGGTAGCCGCCATGGCCAGCGAGAGGAGCGTCAGGAGCCGGATGAGCCGCATCTTCAATCCCTTGTAGGTGTTCATCTCAGCCCCCCTCACCGGTAGTCCACGAGCTGGCGAACGTCGCGGAACTCATCGATGAGCCCCACGTAGAACTCGATGATCTCGTTGGCGTCTTCGAGATCGGCTGCGCGGGTGGCGTTCGACGGATCGGCCTGGTAGGCCTCCCACGTCGGCGTCCAACGGTCCTCGACGTAGGACTGCGCGTTGCTGAGCAGCGAGTAGGCGATGGAGTTCCCGTCCACGGTCTGCGCGGCGCTGTAGTAGGTCCCGCTCTTCGGGTTCAGGAAGGTCGCCACCTCGACGCCCTCCCCGTAGTTGCGGTCCTGGGCGGAGCCCTCCTCGTCGATGGCGAGGTACTCCATGAAGTCGACCCGCGTGTCGTTGGTGTGCGAGTGGAACAGCGCCGCCCGCAGCAGATTCAGCCGCATCAGGTCGTAGGGCATTCGCGACCACACTTCGACCCGTTCATCGGGTGGTGAGTCGCCACCGAAGCGAGCGGGATCGACGAGCATCGGGAAGCCGAGATCGCCGCCGTCCGCGCTGTCGGTGTAGTGGTAGAGGCGGCTGAAGCCGGGGTTGAAGATCCCGCCGAACATCATGTCCTCGAGCAGCCCGATGATCTCCGGCGCGAAGGCCCGGTAGTAGGCGACGTTGAAGCGCCGCTGGTCGGAGAAGTCGGTCACCCGGAAGAAGCGGGTGCGGTCCTCGAACATCTCGTAGGACAGGAAGATCTTCTCGTAGTAGTTCCCGAAGTACTCGTACTTCGCGTCGTACTCGTCGTTGAGATCGATGAACATCGATCGCCCGTCGCCGTTCTCGATGACCATCGATGGACAGTTGCGCATCTGCTCGAAGGTCTGCGCGAAGTTCTGGGGCAACCACATCTGGGAGCCCTGGGGCGTCCCGTCGTTGATCCCGAAGCGGCAGTAGCGGCCGGGCTCCGGCGTGCCGATGACCTGGACCATGAAGTTGAAGCCCTTGAGCGCGGCGAGGGCCAGATCGCGACCGAGGGGCGTGGGCTCGCCGTCTTCGTCGCGGTAGGAGTCGAAGAACGTCAGGTACTGGAAGGGGTAGGTCAGGTACTCGCTGAGCCGCCCCATTCGGCCGAAGTACGAGTTCTGGAAGTTGAACTCGTTGCGGCCGCGCCGATAGGCGTTGAAGAAGAAGTAGTTCCAGTAGCGCTGGATGGCGCTCTCCACCGCCTCCTGGTGGTTGGCGCCTTCGTCCCAGGTGCGGCAGTTCAGGTCGCCGCGGAAGCCGTCGGCGCAGTAGTGGAAGGGCACCACGCGATCGACCCAGAACTCGTCCAGCCGCGCCCCGGCCTTGTTCGCGAAGACGTCGCCGTTGCGCTGAATGCCGGCGCGCATCGCCTCGGTGGCCTCGGCGACGTGGACGTCGTGCCGCTTCTGGAGGATCTCCGGTTGGTCCCGGCTCCCGCCCAGCATGCTCGGGAGCTGGGTGTAATCCCCCTGCGCGATCTCGAGGTCCAGTCGCCCGGGCACGTTGACGCTGTCGTCGAAGGCGGCGACGTGGTCGCCGTAGACGAACTTGATCGCGGCGTGGTCGTACTTGCCGAGCCCCTTGAGATCCGAGTTGAACCGCGCGCCGTAGTCCATGATGGACGCGTAGCGATACTCGGGGAGGCGCGCGTCGATCAGCTCCTGCTTCCCCTGGTGGCTGGCCCGGATGTTCCAGAACTCGTCCTGGTAGTTCAGCGCGTCGAAGGAGGCCTTGAAGTTGTGCGTGAGGCCCACCGTGTGGCCGATCTCGTGGAGCATGACGCCCCGGTAAATCTCCTTGCGCAGGATCTGGTAGACCTCCTCGTGGGGCAGGCCGCGCAGCTCCAATGCGAGGCCCTGGATCGAGTCGTCCATGAACTCGGGCAGCATCACGTTGCGCTCCGACCAGAAGCGCTGCCGCTCGAGGATCTTCCGCGAGAGCGTCGAGGGGTCGACGGCCATCTCGACGGCGAGGTCCTGGAGCTCCTTGGGCGCGTTCTCGAACAACCCCTCGAAGCGACCGATGAGCTGCTTGATCGGCTCGGGCACGAAGCGCGCGGCCAGGTCCGGGTTGGCCTTCAGCGTGGCGAGGACGGCGTCGCGCCGACCGTTGCCGGCCACCGCGCTCGCCAGCGGATCCTGCCTCGCTGGATCGAGGACCCGGCGGTGCATGTGACGGAACATCGCCGCCTTGTCGAACTTCCCATCGTGCCGATACATGTGGTCGAGGCCGGGCAGGTCGAGGGAGCCCAGCCGGCGCGAGAGCTCGGCGCTGAACTCCGGCGTGAGCTCCATCTCCTCGTCAGCCACCGTCGTCCCCCGCCGGACCCAGCGCTCGTAGGAGTCGCCGGTGATGATGCCCTCCATGTCGAGGTCGCCGTTCATCGCCGCGATGACATCGGCGGCGCCCCGGGCATAGCTGTCGACGGCCGCCCCGTAGACGTGGGCGTTCCCCGATAGGATGCGACCCGTCTCGGGGTCCGGTGACGAGGGTCCGTAGCCGAGGGGCCCGGAGGGCGCGTCCTCGTTGACCCACCAGATGAAGCTGAACCGAAGGTCGCCCATCTGCTGCCAGACGAAGCGCTCGATGTCCCGATCGCGGCTGTGCCAGGTCAGCATCGAGCAGATCCGCTCGAGGTCCCCGGGCTCCCAGGTCTCACCGCGGGCGGCCTCGACGGCGACCTCGTGCATCTCGGGGTTCCGCTCCAGATACGCGTTGATGCCGCCCTTCGAGCAGGTGTTCTCGACCACTCGGAAGACGCGGGGATCGCCCGTCTCGGCCTGCATCTCGGCGGCGAGCGCATCGACGCTCATGCCCTTGGCGGCGGCGATCGCCTCGCTGAAGGCGGCGTTCCAGTCGTCGCCGATCTGCTGCGTCACCTCCATCATGTCTTCGGGGTAGTTCGTGTTGAGGTGGTACACGACCGGTCGGACCGTTCGCTCGGCGTAGGGGATCATCACGGGGTTGCCCGCGGCGTCCTTCTTGACGACGGGGTAGCCCCGCTCGTCGCGGACGGGCTCGCCGTTGCTCTCCTCGACCTCGTAGACCTGCTCCCAGACCTTGTGGTGGTTGGCGAACCACTGCCGGTTCACGTCGTGGGCGGCGCCGATCTCGCGGTCATAGCCCTGACGGTAGGTGCGGAAGAAGCCGAAGCGCCCGAACTGGTTCCACTGGGCCGTGTGGCAATCGGCCTCGGTGATGCCCTGGCGCGCGAGCTGCGCGAGCGTGTCCTCGTTGCAGGCGACGTCGACCATCTTCAGCTCGCCATCGGCGTCGGGGACGCTCACCGTGGCGTAGCGCAGCACCTTGCCCTCGTCGTCGCGGAGGATGTCGCGGTCGAGGTAGCGCTTGGGCTGGAACTGGACGGCCTCGTCGGGGTCGATGCGCACGAAGCTGTAGCGGAAGGCGACCTCGGCGGTGCCGCAGGCGTTGCGGCTGTTGGTGCTGATCCAGGGCAGGTTGCCGTGCTCGATGGCGCAGGTGACCCAGTAGGAGATGGGGACCTGCATCGTGTACATCAGCAGCCCCTCGTCGACCTGCATGTGGTCAGGGTTCTCGGGCCGCTCGTAGCCGGTGAACGCGATGCCCTCGCCCTCGGCGCCGGTGAAGCCGCTGATCATGCTCACGAACCGCTGAATGTCCGTCGCGGGCCCCGTGAGCTTCTGCTTGCTCCAGCTCACGACCATGTACTCCCGCTCGTACCAGGGCCGCTCCTTGTCATCGATCGTGAGGACGTTGCTCTGCTCACCCGTCGTGCGGTCGTAGCTGCGAATGACGTCGTAGTGTTGCTCGATGGGCCAGCTCATGATCGGCGAGCCTTCGACTCGCCCGCCGGGCAACGCGCCGTTTTGGTCGATTCCGGGGATCGACTCGTGCACGCGCAGCGCGATGACCTCCTTCTCTCGAACCTCGAAGCGGACCTTCTCGAGCTTGCTCTCGATCCCGTCGAAGACCAGCCCGACCGTGGAGGGCGCGTCGACCACCGTCTGACGGAAGTACCATTCGCCCTCGAGCCACGCCTTCTGGAAGCGAAGTCCGGCCGTATTGACGCGATCGATGTCTTCGACCTCCTCGGCACAGCCTGCCAGCCCACCGAGGGCCAGAACCGTTCCGAGGACGAGCCACATGCGTTGCTGCATCTACATTTCCCCTTCCGGTGCGTTTGGTAGCCGGCACCGGCTGTCTTGACGGCGGCGTTCGCCCCCTGACGGGCCACCAATGGGGGCCGCCAGAATGCAATTAATGAGCCACCAGGGCGTACGGACGTATCGCTGGCGCGTAACCGCATATCCACGGGCCGCGGGCGAAAGCGTGCGCTTTCTTACGAGTCGCCGAAGCTCACGCCCAGCACCTCGTAGGTGCGAACGCCCCCCGGGGCTGAGACCTCGACCTCGTCGTCGAGCTCCTTACCGATGAGCGCGCGCGCGAGGGGAGAGCCGACCGAGATGCGCCCCCCTTTGGGATCCGACTCGACCTCGCCGACGATCGTCAGCTTCGACTCCTGGTCGGAGTCGAGATCGAGGAGCGTGACGGTCGCCCCGAAGACGACGCGGGTCCCGGAGAGCTTGTCGACATCGATCACCTGCGCGCGGGCGAGCTTGTCCTCGAGGTCACGGATCTTCGCCTCGAGCATGCCCTGCTTCTCCTTCGCCGCGTCGTAGTCGGCGTTCTCGCTCAAGTCGCCGTGGGCGCGGGCGATCTCGATCTCGTCGGCGACGGCGCGCCGGTCATGGGTCTTGAGCCGGCCGAGCTCGTCGCGGAACTTCTCGTAGCCCGGCCGGGTGATGGGCATGCGCTTCATCGCGTCCTCACGCGTGGTAGTCCTGGAGCGCGCGCACCTCGATGCCGCCGCGCCGCTGGTATTCGATGGCGCCCACCGCCGCGCGAGCGCCGACGAGCGTAGTGAAGTACGGCACGCCGCTGCCCAGCGTCGCGCGCCGCAGACCGATCGACAGCGCGACGCGCTCCGGGGCCTTGGTGGTACAAAAGACGAGCTGGATGTCCCCGCGGTTGATGGCGTCCACCGTGTGGTCACCGCCCTCGTGCTCCTTGTTGATCGGGTCGCACTCGATCCCCGCCGCGCTCAGCCCCCGCCGAGTGCCCTCGGTGGCGAGGATTCGGAAGCCGAGCCGGTGGAGCCGCCGCGCCAGCTCGACGAAGCCCGGCTTGTCGCCGTCATCGACGGTGATCAGCACCGCCCCGACGTCGGGGAGCGTATTCGACGCCGCGCGCTGGCTCTTGAGGTACGCCGCCGCGAAGTCATCGGCGATGCCCATGACCTCACCGGTCGACTTCATCTCCGGCCCCAGCAGCGTGTCGACCTGCCCGAACTTCACGAAGGGGAAGACCGCCTCCTTCACCGACATATGGGCCGGGTGGAGCTGCCGCGTGAAGCCGAGCTCATCGAGGCTGCGGCCCCCCATCACGCTGGCCGCGATCTTCGCGAGCGGCCGACCGATCGCCTTCGAGACGAAGGGCACCGTGCGGCTCGCCCGGGGGTTGACCTCCAGCACGAAGATCTCGTCGGGGTGGTCCCCGAAGCGTACCGCGAACTGCACGTTCATCAGCCCGACGACCCCGAGTTCCAGGGCCAGGGCCCGGGTCTGCGCGGCGACCTCGTCGACGATGTGTTTGGGCACGCTGTAGGGCGGCAGGCTGCATGCGGAGTCGCCGGAGTGGATCCCCGCCTCCTCCACGTGCTCCATCACACCGCCGATCACCACCCGCGTTCCGTCGGAGACGCAGTCGACGTCGAGCTCGGTGGCGCCCTCGACGAAACGGTCGAGGAGGATCGGATGCTCCGGGCTGACGCGGACGGCCTCGCGCATATATCGGCGCAGATCCGGGACGTCCCCCACGACCTCCATCGCGCGCCCCCCCAGGACGTAGCTGGGCCGGACGACCATCGGGAAGCCCACGCCCCCCGCCGCGCGCACCGCCTCGTCCTCGCTGCGGGCGAGGGCGTTGGCCGGCTGACGCAGGCCCAGATCATCGAGCAGCCCCTGGAACCGCTCCCGGTCCTCGGCGCGGTCGATGGCGTCCGGTGAGGTGCCGATGATCGGCACGCCAGCGGCCTCCAGGGCCCGCGCGAGCTTGAGCGGCGTCTGTCCGCCGTACTGGACGACCACCCCGACGGGCTGCTCCACGTGGACGAGCTCGAGGACGTCCTCCAGGGTGAGCGGCTCGAAGTAGAGGCGGTCGCTGGTGTCGTAGTCGGTGCTGACGGTCTCCGGGTTGCAGTTGACCATGATGGTCTCGTAGCCATCGTCGGCCAGCGCCATCACCGCGTGGACGCAGCAGTAGTCGAACTCGATGCCCTGTCCGATGCGGTTGGGCCCGCCGCCGAGGATGATCACCTTGCGTCGGTCCGTGGGCGCGGCCTCACACTCCTGCTCGTAGGTCGAGTAGAGGTAGGGCGTGTGCGCCTCGAACTCCGCGGCACAGGTGTCGACGCGCTTGTAGACGGGGCGGATCCCCGCCTCGTGACGCCACCCCCGAACGGTGGCCTCGTCGGTCCCCGCCAGCGCGGCGATGCGTCGGTCGCTGAAGCCGAGCTGCTTGGCGCAGCGGAGGGTGGGCGGTTCCGGCCGCGCGGTGAGCAGCCCCTCGAAGTCCACCAGCGTGCGAATCTGCCCGAGGAACCACGGATCGATGCCCGTCAGCTCGTAGATCTCTTCTTGGCCGAGGCCCGCGCGGAAGGCGTCGGCCACGTGGAAGAGCCGCTCGGCGTGGGCGATCGGGAGCGCCGCGCGGATCGCCTCGGGATCCGCGGCGTCCAGCCGCGGCTCGAGCCCCCAATCGTCGGTCTCCATGCTCCGCAGCGCCTTCTGGAGGCTCTCGGCGAAGCAGCGACCGATCGCCATCGCCTCACCCACCGACTTCATCTGCGTCCCGAGGACCGGCTCGGCGCCGCGGAACTTCTCGAAGGTGAAGCGCGGCACCTTGGTGACCACGTAGTCGATGGTGGGCTCGAAGCTCGCCGGTGTCGTCGTCGTGATGTCGTTGACGATCTCGTCGAGGCTGTAGCCGACAGCGAGCAGCGCGGCGACCTTGGCGATGGGGAAGCCGGTGGCCTTCGACGCCAGGGCGGAGCTCCGGCTCACGCGCGGGTTCATCTCGATGACGACCACCCGGCCGGTGCGCGGGCACACGCCGAACTGGACGTTGCTGCCCCCGGTGTCGACCCCGATCTCGCGAAGGCACGCGACCGCCGCGTCGCGGAGGTGCTGATACTCCTTGTCGGTGAGGGTCTGCGCGGGCGCCACGGTGATCGAGTCGCCGGTGTGGACGCCCATCGGATCGAGGTTCTCGATGCTGCAGATGATGACCACGTTGTCGTTGCGGTCGCGCATCACCTCGAGCTCGAACTCCTTCCAGCCCAGGATCGATTCGTCGACGAGGACCTCGGAGGTCGGCGAGGCATGGAGCGCGCGCTTCGTGAGCGCCTCCACCTCGGCCTCGGCGTAGGCGATGCTGCCGCCGCTGCCGCCCATCGTGAAGCTGGGCCGCAGGATCAATGGGTAGCCCACCTCCGCCGCAAACGCGCGGACCTCGCTGACGTTTCGGCAGATCCGGGCCCGCGGCATGTCCAGGCCGATGCGGGTCATCGCTTCGCGGAAGGCGTCGCGGTCCTCGGCCTTGCGGATGGCCTCCACGCTGGCGCCGATGAGCTCGACGCCATGGGCCTCGAGGACCCCCCCCTCGTGCAGCGCGAGCGCGGTGTTGAGCGCCGTCTGGCCCCCCAGGGTCGGTAGGAGCGCGTCGGGACGCTCACGCTCGATGATGCGCGCCACGTCCTCGGGGGTGATCGGCTCGATGTAGACCCGGTCGGCGGTGCCCGGATCGGTCATGATCGTCGCCGGGTTCGAGTTGACGAGCACCACCTCGTAGCCGTCGCCGCGCAGGGCCTTGCAGGCCTGGGTGCCGGAGTAGTCGAACTCGCAGGCCTGGCCGATCACGATCGGCCCGGAGCCGATGATCAGGATGCGTCTCAGATCGTCGCGCCGAGGCATAGCGGCGCACTCTAGAGACTTGATGCCCGCGAAGCAATCGAGGGACGTGCTTCACTCGCCCTGGAGGAGGCTGCTCCACAGGTCGGAGAGCACCGCATCGGCGGTGTCCCAGTTGAGGCTGGGCCGCTGCGCCGCGCTCGCGGCGGCCAGGGCGCGACGGGCGTCGGGCTCGGCGAGGAGTCGCGCCAGCGCCTTGGCGATCTCTCCAGCGTCCCCGGGCGCCACGTAGCACGCCGCGGCGCCCGCGTAGGCACGCACGGACGGGAGCTCCGAGGCGATCAGCGGTCGCTCGGCGGCGATGGCCCACAGCGCGCACTCGGGGGCCAGGCTTCCGGCCAGCACCGTCCGCGTATCCAGGGCGGGGTGGACCAGGATCTGCGCAGTCCGAACGCGCTCTTCGGTGTCCTCATCGAGATCGGCGTAGGCCACCCGGTCCGCGATCTTGAGCGCCCGCGCGCGGTGCTCGACGACGCCCGTGGAGACCTCGAAGGGGACCACCACCGTGAGCCGCCACGGCCGCGCGAGCCGCGACAGCGCATTGAGCAGCGCCCCCCAGCCACTCCAAGGACCCAGATCGCCGATGTAGACGACGTGGGGCAGATCCGGGAGCGGCCCCGGCTCACGGACCCGCGGCGGCCCGTCGCGTACGCTCCACAGCCGCTCCGGCACCACCCCTCGCTTGACGAGCGTGGCCGCCTCGACCGGCGAACGGGCGACCACCGCGTCCGCCATCGCCAACGTCTTGTCTTCGATCGCGACGAGCTCTCGCAGGTGCTTCGGCGGCGCCTCGGGATCCAGATCGCGTAGACGCTGAGCCGGCGTCACGCCCGGCTCGATGACCACCTTCAGCCCCGACAGCCGCCGCATCACGGCTTGCACCGCCGGCCGAATGCCCTCGCAGTGGACCAGCTTCGGCCGGATACGGTCGAGGTGGGGGCCCGCCTGGTCGGCTACGGCGCGCTCCCGCGCGTCCCAGCGTAGGCCCGGCGCGACCTCAAGCGGGATGTGACGGACCCCGGGGACCAACGCCTCGGCCCCATCACCCGCTGGCGCCAGGACGACCCCGCCCCCGTGGCGCGCGAGCAGTTGGATTCGATGCCGCAGCCGCTCGGCCTCGAGGCCGTGGCCCGGCAAGGGCGTGTCGGATATCAGCACCACGCCACCGCGCATCAGACCCCCTCCATTCGAGCGTGCCGCAGTGCCTCCGCGGCGTTGTACGAGGAGCGCACCAAGGGACCGGCGAAGACGTGGGCGAAGCCGAGGCTCTGGCCGTGCGCCCGATACTCCGCGTAGGCCGCCTCCTGGAGGTACTCGACCACCGGGACGTGGCGCAATGATGGCCGCAGGTATTGGCCGATCGTCACCACGTCCACGCCGTGGTCGCGCAGGTCGCCGAGGAGCGAGAAGACCTCCTCGGGGCGCTCGCCGAGGCCCACCATCAGCCCGCTCTTCACCACCAGCTCGGGGCGGCTATCGGCGACCTGCCGGAGCACACCGAGACTCCACGCGTACCTCGCGCGCGGGCGCACTCGCGGGTAGAGGGATGCCACGGTCTCGACGTTGTGGTTGAACACGTCCAACGCGGCCCCGGCGACGTGCTCCACGGCGCCGGCGTCGCCCTGGAAGTCAGGCGTCAGCGCTTCGATCGTCGCCGCCGGGAGGCGCGCGCGGACCGCGTCGATGGTCGCCCGGAGGTGCGCCGCGCCCCCGTCGGGCAGATCGTCGCGATCGACGCTCGTGATCACGATGTGGGCCAACCCGAGCTCGGCTGCGGCGTCGGCGACGCGGGCCGGCTCACCGGGGTCCAACGGCCCCGGCCTGGCGGTGCCGACGTTGCAGAAGCCGCAGGCGCGCGTACAGTCGCGGCCCATTACGAGAAACGTCGCGGTGCGCGCCTCGAAACACTCGGCGAGGTTGGGACAGCGGGCCTCTTCGCAGACGGTGCTCAGCGACGCCCCGCGCAGCAGGCGGCGCACGGAACGTACCCGCTCCCCCTTGCCGACAGGGCGCCGCAGGAACTCCGGGAGCCGAAGCGCGCGGCGGTCCCGACCGAAGCGGTCGTCGACCGGGTGGCCCGGGATGACGGGGATTTCATCGCCACGCATGCAAGAGCGAAACTAAAGCCGTTGATGCCGATTGACAAGGGAGGGGGTCGTCCCTATTGTGCCGCGTCTTTTCGCTCGGGAGCCCGATCGCAGATGAGTCAAAACGAGCTCGTGCTCAAGCCGCTCGAAGTCATTGTCGACGGCGACAACGTCGAGCGCGCACTGAAGGCGCTCAAGCGCAAGGTCGCGCACGAGGGGATCTACAAGGAGCTGAAGCGTCGGCGCTTCTTCGAGAAGCCGTCGGTCAAGCGCAAGCGCAAGCAGCGCGAGGCCGAGCGCCGCCGCCGCAAGGAGAAGCGCCGCGCCCTCCGAGCGAAGACGCGCCGACGATGAGCGACCACGTCATCAACGGATACGAAGGCGTCAAGGTCTTCGCCGCGACCAAGGCCATGGATCGCGAGCGTCTCGGCGAGTCGCTCACCGACTGGCTCGACCGCCGACCGGAGATCGAGGTGGTCGACACCGTCGTCCGCCAGTCCAGCGATCAGCAGTTCCACTGCCTCTCGATCACGGTCTTCTACAACCGCATCCGATAGCGCGCCGGATCGGCCACGCCGATCTCGTCGAAGGCCTGCAGCCTGAGGTGACATGCGTCGCATGTCCCGCAAGCGGCGCCATCCCCGTCCGGGTCATAGCAGCTATGCGTGCGGCCGTAGTCGACGCCGAGGGCGCGACCACGACGAACGATCTCCGCCTTCGTCAGGTGTAGGAGCGGCGCTACGACGCGTACGCCCTGTCCCGACACGCCCGCCTTCGTCGCCAGGGCTGCGAGACGCTCGAAGGCCTCTATGTACTCCGGCCGGCAGTCGGGGTAGCCCGAATAGTCGATGGCGTTGACGCCGAGGTGGATCTCACGGGCGCCACGGACCTCGGCCAGCGCGAGGGCAAAGGACAGGAAGATGGTGTTGCGGGCGGGGACGTAGGTGATCGGGATGCCCGCCCCCATCTCGGCGGGCCCGCGGCCGTGGGGGACGCGGAGCGAGGCGTCGGTGAGGGCCGAGCCACCGAAGGTCCGCAGATCGATGTCGCAGACAATCCGCTCGACGCCGGCGCGCTCCGCCAGCGCCCGAGCCGCCTCGAGCTCATGCTCGTGGCGTTGGCCGTAGCGGAACGAGAGGGCGAGCACCCGCAACCCCGCGTCCTGGGCGAGGGCGAGCACGGTCGCCGAATCCAGGCCGCCGCTGAGCAGGACGACCGCGTCACACACCTCGGGCATCGGCTCCCCACACGTACTTGTGAATTTGAAGTTGCAGGCGCGCCGGCGCCCGGTCCGCGAGCATCCAGCCCGCGAGCTCGTCGGCGGCCAGCGCGCCGTGGACCGGGCTGAAGTGCACAGCGGCGACCCGGCCCGCGAGGCCATGCGCCTCGACCTGGTCGCGGGCCCACTCGTAGTCTGCGCGGTCGGCGAGGACGCATTTGACCTCGTCGGTGGGGCCCAAAAGCGCCAGGTTCTCCCAGCGGTTGTGCTCGACCTCACCCGAGCCGGGCGGCTTGAGATCGATGATCCGGTGGACCCGCGGATCGACGGGTCCGATGTCGCGGTGCCCGCCCGTCTCCAGGGTGACGGTCAGACCGAGATCGGCGAGGGCCGTCATCAACGGGAGCACGGCGGGCTGGAGGAGCGGCTCGCCGCCGGTCACACACACCAGATCGACGTCGTAGGCCCGAACCGCGGCGACCAGCGACTCGAGGGAGCGCCAGGTCCCGCCTCCGAAGCTGTAGGACGAATCGCACCACGCGCAGCGCAGGTCGCATCCGGTGAGCCGAAGGAAGGCGCAGCGCCGTCCCGCGAAGGTGCTCTCTCCCTGAAAGCTGCAAAAGAGCTCGGTGATGCGTAGTCGCACGGCGCGCCAGACTAGCTCCCGCGGTGGCGCGAAGATAGCATCCACCCCGATGCCGCAATTCATCGAGTTCCCTGCCCTGGCCGCTGGCGAGTACCGCGCCGCGACCGACGCCTTCATCCGCGCTCTTCGCTCGATGCCGGAGGGAGGCGAGCCCTTCAAGGCGTTTCGCGGGCGATTGAAGGAGGCGGGGATGTGGAGCCGCGAGCGCCTCCCGGTCCTCCTGCGCTTTCTGCGGCTCAGCCACGCTGATCCGATGGTGCCCTCGACGCTGGTCCTACGGCTCGCCGCGACGACGGACACCGACGAGGCCCGCGACGTGCTGATCGAGCGCCTCCGAGCCGTCAACCCGCTGCTGATGCGCGAGGTCCTTCTGCGGATCGAGGAGCGCGTGCACACCACCAACGAGGTGCTGAAGTACCTCCACTCCTTCGCCTACCCGGGCGCCCGGGTCGCTGCGGCGGACGTGCGCGCCTGGATGACCCTCGCACAAGGCCTGGGGCTGTTCCGCCCGCTCGGCATCCGCCTCGCTCTGACCGATCGCGCCACGGCGCTTCTGCCCTGGGCCAAGGACTTCGACATCGACGACTTCCTGGAGGAGGACGTCGACGAGCCGGAGCCCGCCGTTGTCGAGCCCCCCGCCTCCCCCGTTTCGCCGGCGCCTCAGCGGCTCATCTCGGCGGCGCCGGCGTCGGTCCCGGCCCCGACGCCCCCCACCCTGCCGTCGCCCCTCGGGGCGGGCCCCGCGATGCCCATCCGGCGATTCAGCACCGCCGGCCGCTTTCCCGACGAGGTCTTGAGCACGACGACGGCGCGACTCGAAGCCTGGTGGACCGAACGCGACGACGCGACGGAGACACCGAAGGTGTGGTTCGGCGTCGATGGCGGCGCGTGGCAGGAAGACGCCGAGCGCGCCCTGTTTCGGCTCGCCGTGGGGGCCGCGCTGACCTTCCGCCACCGCGCGGATGCCTTCGACGAGCTCGACCGCAGCGGCGCCCTCGACGCGCTCTACGAGGGCACGGTCGGTGAGCTGCCCGCGGTCGCCGACGCCCGCGCGCTGATGCTCACCTCCCTGGTCGCTCGACGCCTGGCGGAGCACCCGGAGGCCGCGGCTGAGCTGGAGCGCTGCGCGTCCGCCGACGCGGTGATGGCCGCCCTCGAGCAGACGCTCGGCCGCGGGCTCTTCTCTCTGGAGCTCTTCTGGTTGGTGCGGGAGCTCGCCGCCCTCGGGGTCCTGCGCGTCACCGGGCTCGCCGCCTACACGGCGTTGCCGACGCGCGCGGTGCGCGACGCGCTGTTCCGGCTCGGCTTCGTCACCTCGCCCTACGCCCCCGACGGCGAGGCCCTCGCCGCCGCCGCCGCCGCCGCCTCGAGCGCCGCGGGCGCAGCGGCGCCAGCCGATGAGGCGATCGAGGCCTTCGCCACCGCCGCCGGCTGCACCTACGACTGCGCCCACCGGAAGCGATGCGACCTCCCCTGCCGCGAGCGCGCCGAGTAGCCCAATGCTCGCGCGCATCCGCCGCATCCTGAAGCGTGACGATGGGGCACCCGCCGACGACCCGGAGGAGGAGGGCGAAGCAGCGCCCCAGGGCGAGAACCTCCTGCTCATCTCCGACGTCCACCTCGGGGAGGCGTGCAAGGAGCACTCGCGCATCGAGTACCTCAAGCGCGGCTCCGAGCTCGACGCGGATCTCTGCGCCTGCCTCGACTACCACGCGCGGCAGACCCCGGGAGGCCGCCCGTGGCGCCTCGTCTTTGGGGGCGACCTCATCGACTTCCTGCAAGTCACGACGACCCCCGAGGGCGCCACCGACGAGGAGAAGCGCTTCGGCCTCTCGACCCGTGAGGAAGACTCCCGCTGGAAGCTCCGGCGCTTGATGGAGCGCCACCGCCGCGTCTTCGTCTACCTCGCCGACTTCATCGGCTGTGGCCATCGGGTCGAGATCGTCCAGGGCAACCACGACGCGGAGCTGTTCTGGCCGGCGGTGCAACGCACCTTCGTCGAGGGCCTCGTGGAGCTCTACTTCGGCGGCGAGGGGCACCACACCGACCTCACGCCGGACCTCTTCGCCCAGCGGATCACCTTCCACCCGTGGTTCTTCCTCGAGCCCGGCGTGCTCTACCTCGAGCATGGCCACCGCTTCGATCGGCTCTGCGTGACGCCCCCCCAGCTCTGCCCGCTCCAGGCCGGCGGGGAAGATGAGCTCACGCAGCCGATCAGCGGTCTGGCGATCCGGTACTTCGCCAACCTCGAGCGCGGGTTCAAGACCCACGACAAGGAGCACTGGACGGTCCCCGACTACGTCCGCTACTACCGCGGCGTCGGGCTCGGGAACCTCTTCAGTCTGGCGGCGCGCTACGTCGGCTTCGCCCGTCGCACCTGCGCCTACCTTTGGAGGCACGGCCGTCGCCACAATGACGAGGCCTACGCGGCCCACGAGACCCGCCTCCTCGAGCACGCCGAGCGCGGACCCACAGACGAGGACACCCTGCGCACCCTCGACGCGATGACCGCCCCGTCGATCATGGCGGAGCCGGCGGGCGTCTTCACGATCCTCGCCTTCTGGGAGCAGGCGGGCGCGATCGCGTTCACCGCCACAGCCGCGCTCGTGCTGATCGCGGGTTGGCCCTGGTTCGTCGAGATCCCCCTCGTCCTCGGCGCCTTGGCGGGGGGAGTCGGCTGGTCACGCTACAACCGCAGGCGCTTCCCGGGTGACATCAAGGAGCGCCTCGAAGGCATCGCCCAGGACATCGCCGAGCTGGTCGGTGCCCCCATCGTGTGCTTCGGTCACAGCCACGGCCCGATGCGCCGCCGAATGCACCACGACCATCGCTCGTTCTACGTGAACACGGGCAGCTTCCTCCCAACCGAGCGCCCGCCCCATGGTCCGGACCACCCCTGCTGCTGCCCACAGACCTTCGTGACCATCCTCCGCGGCGGCCCCTACGACCGCCCGAAGCCGACGCTGCAACGCTGGTGCACCGTCCGCCGAGCCCCCGCCCCGTTCTGACGTCGTGACCGGGTCACGCGTGACATGAGTCAAGGTCGCGCGCTACACTTGCCGAGAGTCGTGGGGAGACTC
>CAYOBQ010000076.1:36224-39098 GCA_964402225.1 uncultured Nannocystaceae bacterium
CGTGATCCGCGAAAACCCCGTCCGGCCAGCGCGTACGCCGATCGGTGGAATCTCGCCGTGATCACGCGACGGGTCGTTATCGAGCGAGAATTGCGGGTTCGAGGGTGGATTGGTGGGGGAGCAGCGGGCGGAGCTCGGCCAAACGAGGGGCAGCGCATGCCGGAGGCGCACTTCACCGGTTGGGTGGACGGTTGGGCTTGCGGTGGTCGGGCCGGTGGGGGCTACGCGGCGCGGCGGTAGTCGTGGTGGAGGCCGCCGAGCACGGGCGTTGCGACGACCTCGTCGTCGTTCAACGCGCGCAGCTCGACGGCATCGCCATCTGGTAGCCCGACGAGCCCTTGATGTGGTCGGCTCGTATTGTAGTAGTCGACGAACTCGGTGACTGTCCGCCGGAGGTGGTCTTCCGAGAGGAAGATGAAGTGGTCGAGGCACTCTCGGCGCAGGGTGCCCACGAAGCGCTCGACATGGGCGTTGGCGTTTGGCGCGCCGTAGGGCGTGGGGACTCCGGTCACGCCCATCACCTTGACGAGCCAGAGGTCGAGGGCGCAGCGCACGCTGCGCTTGCCGACTCGCTGAAGGCTGCCGAACTGCCCGAAGATCCCGTCGTTGTCGTGGAGCAGGAAGCGTGGGGTCTTGCTCCAACCGAAGGCGTCTCGGAGCTGCTGCTTCAGCCACGCGAGGGTCGGTGCCGCCGTCACGGACGCGTGGACGATCTTGCGGGAGTCCAGCGCCATCACGACGAGCACGTAGCGCACCTCGAAGTTCCACAGAATCTGGGTCGCGAAGTCGAGGCTGAAGAACTCGTGGGCGTGGCCTTCCACGAACTGCCGCCACGTCGAGCCGGGCCGCGGGCCCCGACGCCGGACCATGTACCGACGCACGGTGCTCGCCGCGTGCTTCACGCCGAGCTTCAACTGCACCTCGAGGGCGATCCGGTCCTCGCCCCACTCGGGGTGCTCCGACGAGATGCGGCGGATGAGCCTGATGTGCGTCCGCGGGATTCTCGGCCGGCCGGACCTTCGCCGAGAACGCCGACGCCAGACCGCCCGGTAGCCGGCTCGGTGCCACCTCACCACCGTGGCTGGCTGAACGATCACGAGCGCATCTCGCCAGCACTCGAAGTGACGCATCAACCAGATCCAGAAGACGCGGTCGCTTCGGCGCAGCTTCGGACGCCTTTCGTCGCGCCCCAGCACTGCTAGCTGATGGCGCAAGGCAGTGATCTCGGCGAGCAACTCAGCTCGAGGCCGGGCCGCGAGACGCGCGACGGAGAGCGCTGCAAGCAGTGTTCGGACCATCGCAATGCGATCGTCACCAGAGGCGACGGCCTAGAGCCGGGGGTCGTCGGCGCCCCACCACTCGAATCCACGGCCACGCGAACCGTAGCCAGGGTGTTCATGCGCGCCCGCGTAACCTCGCTGCTGCTGTGGGGCTCCTGCCTCGGTGCCCTCGCCGCGCCGGCGCCAGCGCCCGCTCGCGGATCGGTGGCCAGCGCTCGCATCTCGCTGCGCTCGATGGCTCGCCCCGCCCACCAACCCGCGAGCCGCGCCACCTACTCCATAGGCCACCAATTCCGCGCCGCCATCGCCGATCGCGAGCGCCTCCGCGTCACCGGTCAGCTCGTCCGCGACGTCGGCACCCACCTCGCCGCCGAGCACCGAGCCCTCATCCCCAGCCGCCCAGCCCCCGGCACCCCACCCGTCTACGGCGCCATCACCATCCACCCCCGCACCGGCGCCGGCGCCTACCTCATACAAGGCGGCCTCAACGGCGGCTTCCTCGTCACCACCGGCTTCAACAGCCCCATCAAGGGCGTCCTCACCGGCTACACCGACATCGCCCGCCTCGCCCGCTGCGGATCCGGCAGCGAGCGCGTCGTCGCCACCGCCGACGCCACCCGCCTCGCGATCATCCTCGATCGCCTCCCCGCCGGTCAGTGCGTCGCCGCCCCCGAGGTCCTCGCCCTCGGGGACCTCGGCATCTGCCGCCACGAGTACCGCGACCAGGAGGGCGTCTCAAAGACCACCCTCGGCTCCCCCTGTGTTCTCGGCGCAGGAGATCAGGCCGGCCCCGGCCAACCCTGCGCCCAGAGCGACCTCGGCATGCAGATCAACGTCGTCGTCTTCCTCAACGGCCGCCCCACCTGGAAGCACCTCTTCGACCTCGGCGAGAGCATGGCCGACCGCGGCACCTTCAACGCCTGGCTCAACAGTCTCGAGCTCGGCCCCGACGGCCAACGCATCATCAGAAACGAGCACGGCCTCGGCTACGCCACCGACTTCACCGTCGACCCCGCAGGCGCCCAGCTCACCTTCGACTACGTCCTCGACGCCGATCCACGCCTCCCCACCCACGGCACCTGGACCGTCGTCGCCTACCCCCACATTCAGGGCAACGCCCTCCTCGTCGAGAACCACATCGATCCCGAGAGCCTCCGCTGCCGCCTCTCCCGCAGCCAGCACGGCCGCTACACCTTCCTCCGCTACTTCCGCACCTTCGCCCCCGCCGGCCAGCCCACCTACCACGGCGTCGGCCCCGACGACGGACGCTACAGCCACACCGGCCCCCTGGAGCTCAGCGTCCCCACCCCCGGCGGCCCCCTCGCCTTCCAACGCTTCTACAACAGCGCCGACACCGACTTCTTCAACACCACCGGGCCCGGCTGGAGTCACACCCACCGCTGGCGCGCCTTCGACGCCTCCAGCGGTCACGTCATACTCGTCGACCACCGCGGCCAGGGCATGAAGTTCCGCCCCGCCCAGCAGGCCGGCGAATACATCCCCCCCCCCGGGGCCCGCGGGCGGCGGCCGCGCGCCCCCGGCGGCCCGGGGGGGGGGGGGGGGGGGGGGGGGGGGGGGGGGGGGGGGGGGGGGG
>CAYOBQ010000077.1:0-39023 GCA_964402225.1 uncultured Nannocystaceae bacterium
GGGCCACGCTCTCCGGCTCCAGCAGGGCGGAGTCGGGGCTGCGATAGGCCGCGTCCGTCGGGTCGGGGGCCACGCTCTCCGGCTCCAGCAGGGCGGAGTCGGGGCTGCGATAGGCCGCGACCGTCGGGTCGGGGGCGACGGGGCCCGGCTTTTGCGATGCGGAGTCGGGGCTCCGGTAGGCCGCGTCGGTTGGGACAAAGCTCGCCGGCCCCGGCTCCACCGCCGCGGAGTTGGGACCGCGGCACGTGGTGTCCGTCGGGACGGGGGCCACGCTTCCAGGCTCCGGCGATGCGGAGTCGGGGCTGCGGTAGGCCGCGTCCGTTGGGACGGGGGCCGCGGGTCCAGGCTCCGGCGGCGCGGAGTCAGGGCTACCATAGGCCCGTTCCGGCGCGATGGGGGCCACGCTTCCCCGCTCTGATGGCGTGGAGTCAGGGCTGCGGTAGGCCGCGTCCGCTGGGACGTGGACTGCGGAATCCGGCCCCGTCAGAGCGGGGGGGGGATCGCGGTGCGCCGGGGTCGGTCCGACGGCGTCGGGGTCGCGCCACGCCCCGCCTATCGAGAGATCGGCAGGCGGCCGTGCGGTGAAAGCTCCCCGGTGTCGCGTCGACAGGCCCAGGCCACCTTCGCCCGCGGCTCCGTCGTCCAATCCTCGATCTACCTCGGGTACACCTGAGGCCCCGCCGCGTCGCGGCGAACGAGTTCGACTCGAGCTCGTGGAGCGAACTTCGGGAGCTGCTCCCGTGGGGGCCCCGACCGCTCGGTCGGAGATCGCGTTGGCGGTATCGGTGCTCCGCACCGGCTCGTCCACCCGCTCCGGACTACTGCCGGTCTGGCGTGTCTCTGGGGTGTGGTTCGGCCACTCGCCGCAGGCTGGCTCGGCGAGGGGTCGACCGATCTCCGGCGGTGATCCCGTCGGGCCGGTCCTCGACACGTTCCGCGTCGCCCACTTCGACGACGAGCGTCGTTCGTCCTGGGCGCACCGGTGGCGTGGCCACATCGCTCCGTCGAGAGCGCGAGCGTCGCTGGCCGCCGGTGTGCCGGAAGGCAGCGGGACTTCGATGGTTGGGCGCGCTGGTCCCCGGTCGACGCGGCCACGGCTGTGTCTCCGACTGGAGTTGTCCGCCGCGGCCGAGCCGAGCTCGTCGGCCAGGCCCCCGGAGGGATCCCTCCCGTCGGTGGGCCGCCCCGACCGGCCGTGAAGCGAGCTGCGGGGCGCAGAATGGAGGTCCCCGGCATCTCGGCCGGGGGACCCACGCCTTGGGTCCATGCCTTGGCGTCGCCGACCTCCACCCGAATCCGGGGCGTCGGTGCGGGTTCCCCCGGCTCGCGGAGGTGCCACGGCGCCTACGAGCTCTTCGCCGCTCAGTCGCGTCTCGGCCCACGGCTCGGCAGCCTCAACCGGCTCAGGCCTCCGAAGCCCGCGCCTCGTCTCAGACCCCCAGGGTTCCGGGCGTCCCTCTTGGACCTCGGCGGGGTCAGTCGACTCGACAGCGGGCGCGCCGGGGCGCCGGTCGGGTCGCCGGAGCATCGGTGGTCCTCCGTCGGGGAGCGTCCACCGCGCTTCGGAGTGGTCGGGATCGGCGGCTACGACGTCCCCTCCGTCTGGCGGTGCTCCGCGGGGACGGGTCGCCACGGGGGTGAGGCCGCGCTCCATTCCATCCGGGTCGTGCGCCCCGTCCGGTCCCACCCATGCGGGGTGGGGGTCCCTTCGGGTGGCGTCGGGCGGTGCGGTGCCGCGGCCCGCGTCTCGAGTGCTCGGCTCGTGGCGCAGCGGTCCCGTGCTGCCTCCCCCCATCTCCGGTTCCCCAGCCGCGAGGTGGATCGGTGCATCTGCGTCCTGCGATCGAGGCCCGCTGGGTTCACCGGTTCCACGACGGGGCGCGTCCGTGGCTGGACCTCGGCTCGGGTGGTCGATCGCGGCGGGAACTCCCACCGGCACCACCGGATCCGCGGCCCCCCCCTGACGGACCCGATCGGTCCCGCAGGGCGGCGTGCCGTGCGTCCGCCGGAGCCTGGCCTCGCCGGCACCGGCGTGGGCGATCGCTGGCGGTGGGCCATCCGAGCCGCCGTCTGTCAGGCGCCGTGGGTCAACGGGTCCCCGCGGTGGGGCATCGCTGGGGCCGACCAGCGCCGGGCTCTGGTTCGGAGGACCGCCTCGGGAGGCGCGCATCGGGCCGTCCTCGCCGGCGTTTGCGGCCCACTCGTCGGGTGGTCCGTCGTCGGGGGGCGATGGGTCCAGCGGTGACTGGGTCGAGACCGCGGGGGGCGCCCCGCGACCACCCCTGCCGGGGGCGCCCCTGCTCGTGGGCGTCCGCCCATTCGGGGCGGAGGCGCCCACAGGCCGCTCGCGTTCGTCGAACCGCTGTCCGCCGTCGACTGGGTCTTCGTGCGAGATGCCGGACGCCGGGGGGGCGCGCCGGGGACCGGTCTCCGAGGGGCGTGGCGCGGCACCGGGCTGCGTGAGCAGGCCCGCGTGGTTCGCGTCCTCGCCGCCGACCAGGTCCCGCGCGGCGCCACCCGAGGGGGCGTCGGCGGAGGTCGGCTCGGAATGGGGGTCGTCTCGCTTCATTGCTCTCGTCGTCTCGTGCCTCGCCTGAGTGGCCGGGCCGGTCGCCTCGATCGCCTCCCCGAGGGGGGGTGACCGAGGCGACGGGCTCGACGCTCGGAGCGAGGCCGGCGGTGCGCGGGCGCACGGCCGGTGTGGAGGCGGCGGTATGCCGCGACCCTCGCTCCGGTGGATTGCGTCTGAGTCGTCTCCGAAGGTGGGCGCTTACCCGATGAGCGCCAACGCCTGCTGGGGCTGCTGGTTGGCCTGCGCCAGGATGGAGGTGCCAGCCTGTTGCAGGATCTGGTGACGCGCGAGCGCCGCCGATTCAGCCGCGAAGTCCGCGTCCAGGATCCGACTCCGCGAGGCGGAGATGTTCTCCACCACGTTGGTCAGGTTGGACACGGTGCTCTGGAGGCGGTTCTGGACGGCGCCGAGCTCGGCCCGGTCCTTCGACACCTGTTCGAGCGCGCGGTCGACGACGTCGATCGTGCGGTTGGCGCTGGCGCGGGTGAGGACATCCACGGTCGACACCGCGTTGTTCGCGGTGACGCCCATGATTTCGCTGTTGCTCGCGAAGCCAGCCCGCGCGGCGTTGGCCCCGGTGATGTTGACGAGCTCGTCGCTGCTGAGGTGGAGGTTGGCATGGGTGACGGTGTCACCGGCCGCCGCGCCGTTGAGGCCGGCGACTCGACCTCCGATCCCGACGGTGCGTACGTTGATGTTGCGTCCATCCACCGCCGTGAGCACGAGGTCGTTGTCCGCGTCGAGGGAGGCGATGACTCCGGTCTTGGCAGACTCCGCGTTGATCTCGGTGACCAACGTGTCGTCGGCGTCGTCCACCGAGACGACGAAGCCGGTGATCGTCTCCCCGTTGATCTCGATGAAGTTCGCCGAGTCCAGGGTGCCACCGACGAGGGGCGCGTCGGCGTTGACCACCGTCTCGAGGGCCCGGGCTGTCACCCCCGTGTACTTCGTCGAGTCGTTGATCGCTGCTGCCTTGGCGATGGCGGAAGAGGAGGCCAGCGAGGTCGACAGGGTGTCGTCCACCGCGTTGGTCGCGCGAATGCTCGTCCCGTTGAGGATGACGTCACCCTCCGCGAGCGCGAGTGAGGTCACCGTGCTGGTGGTGAGGATCGCCGCGCGGCCCAGCGAGGTGGCCCGCGCGTCCTTGATGCCGAACTCGAGGGTCTCGTTGGAGTTGGCGCCGACGTGGAAGAAGGTCTGGACGGTGTCGCCGTTGAGGACCTTCTGGTTGTTGAAGGTGGTGGTGTCGCCGATGCGGTTCAGCTCGTCGATGAGCTGGTCCACCTCCGCGTCGATGGACTCCCGGTCGGCGTCCGTGTTCACGTCCGACGCTGACTGCACCGCCAGCTCGCGGATTCGCTGCAGGATGTTGGTCGACTCCTGCAGCGCACCCTCGATGGTCTGGGCCATGCTGATGCCGTCGTTGGTGTTCCGGACCGCCTGCGTCAGGCCTCGAATCTGCGACGTGAAACGCGTCGAGACCGCGAGGCCCGCCGCGTCGTCCGCTGCGCTGTTGATCCGCAGCCCACTCGACAAGCGCTGAAAGGACCTGCCGAGGTCCCGTGAGCTACCGAGCAGGTTACGTCGCGCATTGATCGACGCGATATTCGTGTTGATGAACAGACCCATTGCGTTCTCTCCTTGAGATTCACCGAACGCAGGACAGAACTGTCCCGGTCGGAGCGGCGTCCTTGCCGTATTGCAAACACTTGCGACGGCGACGGGGGTCTAATTCCGCACGCCGACACCTGGTTCGACTGAACCAGCTACAAAAACAGCGTCAGGCTTTTCTGAGTTCAACCTGCGCTGACACCAACAGCATCGTCGCGTGCCTAGTCCTCATGAGGTAGGAGCACACTTTGGGGCGGTGTGTGTGAATACATCGTCATTAATGTGCATATACGCATGGCAAGATTAATCAGCATCGATAATGAACGGCGTTGATTAGCCAATCAGGCACAGGTTCATCTCGTAATCCGCAATGAGAAGACCGCTCGGTAAACGAGCAATGTTAATGACGCCAATGAAACCCGCCGCCTTAACCCGGCCCGAGAACGCGTCAACCATCTGACGATTGGGCGTGGATTCATTGGCGCGTCAGCGTCGGAGCCCCGCACAGCTCGGGGCTGCCGGCGCTTGGCACACGGCTTGAAAAGGGGAGCGTCACCCGCGGTGAGGTGCCGCGCTCGGAGGACCTGATGCAAGACCGCCCGCTGACGCACGACGAAGTGGAGGACATCGAGCGCAAGCTCGCCTACGCCGACGCGTGCAGCGACGTGCTCGACCTCGGCGGGCTCCTGTCCCGCGCGGGCGGCCTGATGTTCAAGTGGGTCCAGGCCGACGTGGTCACCGTGATCCTCCCGGGCGACGGCGACAACGGCGCGCCGCTCCTTCACACCGTGAGCAAGCAGCCGCTGTTGCACTACGGCGAGACCAGCCTCCGCGAGGAGTGCTCCTCGCTGCTGGCGCAGCTCGACTTCGCCTACATCCCCGGCCACGAGCTCGAGCTGGCCCGGGGGCCCGGCGTCACACCGCTACACGACACGGTCAGGGATGGAGCGCTGTATCCGCTGTGGACCCGCCCGCTCGAGTGCGACGGCGAGGTCGTCGGCGTCCTCGCGCTGTTCGGCTACGTGGACTGGGAGCTTTCGCCGCGCACCCGCCGCCTCATCGGCGCGATGGCGTCGATCACGGCCCGCGCGGTCCGCACGGCGTCCCACGTGGAGCAACTCCGCGCGACGGCGACCACCGATGTCCTCACCGGTGCGCTCAACCGACGTGGCTTCGACGAGGTGATCCGCCGCGAGGTCGGGCGGGTCAACCGCACCGGCCGTGAGCTGTCGCTCCTGCTCATCGATCTCGACCACTTCAAGCAGATCAACGACACCCACGGGCACCCGATGGGCGACGAGGTGCTGCGCGCCGTGGCAGCGGAGGCCGCCGGGGTCCTGCGCCACACCGACGTGGTGGCCCGGCTCGGCGGAGATGAGTTCGCGGTGCTCCTGCCCGAGGTCACGCCGGCCGCCGCCGAAGCGGTCGGCGCGCGCATCGCCGAGGCCGCCGCCGGTATTCGCCTGGGCGAGAAGGGGATCTCCTTGAGCATCGGCGTCGCCGGGGTCGACACGCGAACGCGCGAGCCCATCACCGATCTATACGCGCGCGCGGACGAGGCCCTCTACGCGTCCAAGCGCGCGGGCCGCGGTCGCATCAGCCAGGCGGGCTGAAGACCCTCGCGTCGGGTGTCTCTGGGCCTTTCCTCGAGGGCTCTTGCTCGACGCACCGGTTCTCGCCACAGACGTGGCCGGGCGGGCAGTCCTCGGAGCGTTTGCAGACGAAGGCCTCACAGGTCGCGCTCGAGCCGCAGACCTGCGTCCCCGGGCAATCGAAGTCCTCTTCGCATTCCGCGCACCCGAAGGCGAGCGCGACGACCAGACCGATCAGCAGGGCGCGCATGGGGACAAACCCTGCGCTTGATTTGGGCCGGACGCCACACCTAGAATCGCGGCGTTTGGAGTCCACAGGGAGAATCCCATGCAGATTCGAGGGTTTAGCATCGCGGCGTCGGTCGCCGTACTCAGCCTCGCGTGCACCGACCCTGGCGGGGGTGGTGGCGAGCAGACCTTCGACGCGACGGTCTTCGGCGACGGCACCATCAACGGCAGCGACGGTGGCGGTGGCGATGGCGGTGGCGGTGGCACCGAGGAGCACCTGCGGCTGTCCTACGTGAAGTCCGTCGCCTTCGAGGACGGGACGCCACCCCAGGTCGATCTGTGGATCTACGACTTCGTTGACGACGAGACGTTCAACGTCACCGGCGGCGACGAGGCCGGCGTCAACTGCCGTACGCGCCAGTGTGAACTCAGCCCCGACATGAGCTGGGTCGCCTGGCTCGAGCCCGGCGGTGGCGCGGGCGGCTTCGAGCTGTGGGCAGCGCCGGTGGACGTGAAGAACAAGTCCGTGAAGGTAGACGAGAAGCATCAGGTCAACGACGAGGTCAACGGCTTCCGCTTCACCAGCGATCTCATCGTCTACTCCCGCGGCCAGGCCGTCGGGCCCACCGGCGAGATAGAGATCTGGGTCGAGCCGGTCTCGGGTCCCGACGAGGCCGCCTGCCCCGACGACAAGACGCGCTGCCAGAGCATCGCCGGCATCATCAACGGCAACGGTGGCTTCCGCGTCACCAAGGTCAGCAACCTGATCATCCTGATCAAGACGACGCTGTCGAGCATGACCCTCGACTTCTACAACGCGAGCACCGGCGCGACACAGACGCTGTTCACCTTTGGCGAGCAGGACGGCACCGGCTCCGAGTTCGACGGCCGTCAGCCGATCGGCCTCGCGACGGACTCGAGGTACCTCGCGGTGTTCACGCGCAACGAGATGGCGTGGCGCATCAACGCGCTCCAGGCGGTGCCGAATCCGCCGGCGCCGGCGATCCACGCGCTCTTCCCGACCGACACCAACCGGGAGGGGACCTGCAACCGCGAGATGCCCTACAACTTCAACGAGGTGCGCTTCGATCCGGTCTTCACCGCCGACGCGGGGCACTTCTACTTCCTGGCGAAGGGCGATTGCAGCCGGCGGGCCGGCGCCGATCCGATGACCAACCGCGACGACTTCGACGTGCTGCGGATGGACCGGGACCTCGCCGGCGAGGTGAAGAACGTCACCAACAACCCGCGGGTCAATAGCTGGACGAATCACAACATCGGTGACTTCGACCTCGATCCCGACGGGCTGCGCGTGGCGTTCACGGCCTCACGGCCCGACAACGCGACGAGCCGCTCAATCTGGCTTCTCGACGAGGAGTCGGGGGCATACGATTGCTCGCGGGGGTCGGAGCTCCCCGCCTTCGATGATCGCACCCGGTGTGAGTTCATCTTCGACGACACGGCCAACGCCGAGATCGTCCACCGCGACCTCAAGTTCCACAAGGTCGACGTCCCGAACTAGGACACTGCTAGCCGTCGTCGCCCGGAAGGTCGTTGATGGAGGGGAACTTCCGGATCTCGGGCCGAGCGATCTTCCAGGCCTTCTGGACTATCCAGGACAGCGATCGGTCCTGGCGCGCGGCCTCGGATTGTATCTCCTGGAGCATGTCCTCCGGGAAGTACAGGCTCTGCTTCCTCTTGTCTGAACCCGCCATGTCTTCCTACGTCCTCCGATGAGGGTATTGGTACCCAATGGTAGGACAATATGGGCAGGTGTCAAAAAAGCGCCTACTTCTTTGATTTCGGGGGCTTGAGCCCGAGCTTCTGGATCTTCCGGGGGTCGAGGCGCAGGGGCTTCTTGCTGAGGGCGGGGGTGACCGGGGCGATGGCCTTGGCCTTGGTGGGGTCGACGAAGCGCAGCCGTCCGAACTTCTGGAGGGCGTGGAAGTCCGGGACGATCGGCGGCGAGAAGGCCGCGGCCTTCTGGCGGCCAGCCTTGGGGGCGTCCCAGCGGAAGAGGTTCACGCGCCACTGCTGGCCGTGGGCGAGGGCCTTGGCGCCGGGGACCTGGGCGGCGGGGATCTTCATCTCCACGGTGAAGCTCCGGTCGGTGTCCTCGCGCTTGTTGAGGGTGCCGTCCACGGTGACGGCGGTCTGAAAGCCCGCCATGTTCCAGGCGCGGGCCTTGGCGAGATCGGAGCGATGCTTCTCGAAGCGGGCGTCGAAGACGACGTTGGCGGGCGTCACCTGGAGCTCCACGTAGTCCTTGCGGTCGCCGTCGGCGTCGATGAAGAGCTCGATGACCTCCTGCTCCCAGGTGTTCGAGTCGCGGTCCGTGAACGTGCTCCAAACGTCTGCATCGTGGCTGAAGACGCCGACGTAGAGGGCGTCACCGTCCCAGGCGAAGCGGGCGCGGGTGCGGGGGGCGGCGCCGCCCTTGCCGTTGGGAGCGGTCCACCAGGCGGTCCATGGCGCGCGGTCCCAGACCGGCTCGTCGAGCTTGCCGTCGATGGTGATCGACTCGCCGTCGCCGGTGCGGATGGCCGTCGCCAGCGGGAGCGGCTTCTTCTTGGCCTTCTTGACCTCCCCCTTCACGCGCACCTTCGCGAGGCGGACGCGGTTGTCGTTGTCGTGCTGGACGTCTTTGGGGTTGGTGATCTTCAGGCGGTAGTTGCCGCGGAAGAGGCCCCAGTAGACAAAGGCGTCCCCGGGGGGGAAGTCCGCGCGCACCTTGATCGTCTGTACGTCGCGCACGATCTGCCCCTTCTTCAGCTTGCGCAGCGGCAACAGCCCCTCGATCGGGTGGTGGTCCTGGTTCTGATAGGAGCGGCGGTCGCTCTTGCTCTTCCCGTGGAAGTGCACGAAGAGCATGTTGTCGTCGGGCTTGGGCGCCAGCGCCTCGATGTAGTACGTGACGGTGAACTGCCCGCCGGGGTCGACCTCCGTCTTGTCGATGTCGTACCCGAGCAGCTTGACCTGGTTCTCGATGACCGCCCCCACCGCGTGCTGCGGCTTGGGCGCCTCGGTCAGCAGGTTCGCTTGGACCTTCTTCTTCTGGCCCGGCGTCAAGGTGGGCTCGGCGTGCTCCTGGCACGCGGCGAGCATCAGCAGGATGGCGGTCGGCAGCGCGAAGCGCATCGCTCCTCCGTTCAAGGTTGTGCAGGGGTCCCGGCGTCTGCGGTGGCGCCTCGGACGTGAAAGAGCAGCTCGAGATCGCCGGACTTCTTCTCCGTGCGCAGCTCGATGCGGTAGTCGAGGGTGTTCCAGAGCATCCCGCGGTAATACGGGGAGCGCAGCTTCTCCGGCTTGCCGAGGCGCAGGGTCGCGGCCTCCTCGATGGCGGCCTTCCGGTCCTCCGCCAGGTAGGCCGGATCGAAGCTCGCGAGCACCGCCCGCACCTTCTTTCGATCGAGGTCGAGCTGGTAGTGGACGGTGCGAAATGCCCCCTCGCGCGGGCGCGCGACGAGGATCGCGTCGGTGACCGGCGACGGGTGGAGGTCCTTGCGCTTGCGGAGGGCCTTGGCCGAGTCGCCGGGGCCAGCGAGGAGTGAGGCCGGCAGCTCCGGCAGCTTCTGTAGAAGGTCGAGGGGCGCCACCGGGACGGGGTCCGGGAGCGCCGCGTCGCGGTTCTTGGGTCGTTTGCTGGTGGGCGTGACGGGGATCTCGGGCTCGGCGGCGTCGGTGGTCTCCACCGGCGGCGGCTCCTTGCATCCGCCGACGGTCAGCGCGACGGCGATGAGGGCGGCATTGAAAACCCGCCGCTCGCTCTCGTACGTTGCGCGCAACATGGCCTCGGGGACTACCAGCATGACGACGCGCGCGCAAACCGTTCACTTCGTGGGCATCGGTGGGGTAGGGGTGAGCGCCGTCGCTCGGGTGCTCCACGCGCAGGGGGTGCGGGTCCAAGGCTCCGACGTCCGCGAGAGCCAGCTCACCGAGTCGCTGCGGGCGCTGGGGATCGAAGTGAAGATCGGCCACGCCCCCAGCAACATCGACGGCGCCGACGTGGTGGTGCACTCAACGGCGGTCCCGGCGGACAACATCGAGCGGGTCGCGGCCCGGGAGCGGGGCGTCCCCGAGGCCCATCGGTCGGATATGCTCGGACGCTGCCTCGACGGGCGCGAGAGCGTCGGCGTGACGGGGACCCACGGTAAGGGCACGGTCTCGGCGATGATCACCCACTGCCTGATCGCGGCCGGGCGCGATCCCACCTTCGTCATCGGCGGCCTGCTCAACAACTACGCCACCAACGCCAGGGCCGGGGGGGGGGCCTACGCGGTGGCGGAGGTGGACGAGAGCGACCGCAGCCACCTGAACCTCGAGCCCCATCACGTGCTGGTCAACAACCTCGAGGTCGACCACCTCAACTTCTACGACGGCCTGGAGGACATCATCGAGACGATGGCGGACTTCGTGGAGGGAAACGCCGCGCTGCGCACGCTCGCCGTGAACTGGGACGACGCCGGCGCGCGGGCCCTCGCGGAGCGGGTCGGGCGGCCGGTCCTGCGCTACGGGGCGACCTCGCCAGACCTCCACTACGCCGCGCGTGATGTCTGCGACCTTGGAGATCGCGTGCGCTTCACGGCCTGGAAGGGGGACGCTCGGCTCGGCGAGATCACGCTGAATCTGCCCGGCAGCTACAACGCCGAGAACGCCATCGGGGCCGCGGCGATCGCGATGGAGGCGCTCGATCTTCCCTTCGCCGACGTCAAGCGAGCGCTCGAGACGTACGCCGGGTTGGAGAACCGATTCACCGTGAAGCGGGCCGGCGAGCTGACGCTCGTGAAGGACTACATCTCCCACCCCACCGGGATGCGGAAGGTGCTGCGCAGCGCGCGCAAGATGCCCCACGGGCGAATCTGGTGCGTCTTCAAGCCCTACCGTTTCACGCTGATGCGCTACCACGGTGACGAGTACGCGGAGGTCTTCGCCGAGGCTGACGAGGTGGTCATCACCACGATGTACGCCGCCGAGGAGCGGCCGATCGACGGGATCGACACGCCCTGGTTCGTGGATCTACTGCGCGAGGCGGGCAGCTCGGTCCACCACGTGCCCGACAACGACGAGGTCGTGCCCTACCTCGATGGGCGTGTGGAGCCGGGGGATATGGTGCTCTTCTTCGGGGGCGACGACTTCTTTCGCATGGCCGACGCCTGGGCGGCGGACCGCTCGTGAAGGGCCGGCGCGTCGCGGTCTGGGGCGCGGCGAGAAGCGGCGTCGCGGCGGCCAACTTGCTGGTCGATCTCGGCGCCACCGTGGTGCTCAGCGACAGCCGGGAGGCGCCCGACGTCGTGGGCCTCGATCCCCGGGTGGAGCTGCGTTGTGGGGGCAACGTGCTGGCCGGCGCCGAGCTGTGCGTCCCGAGCCCGGGCATCAAGCCGAGCACGCCCGCGTTGCGCGAGGCCGTCGCCGCCGGCGTCACGCTGATGAGCGAGATCGAGCTCGCGGCGTCGGTGGCCCAAGCGCCGATCGTCGCCATCACCGGGACCGACGGCAAGTCGACGACGACCGAGATGGTGGGCGCCGTGGTGGCCGCCGCGGGCCGTCCAGCGGTGGTCGCGGGCAACATCGGCGTGCCGCTGAGCGAACGGGTGCGCGACGTGGGGCCCGATGGGGTGGTCGTCGCGGAGGTGAGCGCGTTTCAGCTCTGGTCCTGTGGGTACTTCCGCCCGCGCGTCGCCGTGCTGACCAACATCGCCGCGGACCACGCCGAGTACTTCGAGGGCGACACCGAGGTCTACGCCGCCGCGAAGGCGCGGGTGCTGCGCGACATGGGGCACGGCGACACGGCGGTCCTGCGCACCGATGACCACGTCGTACGGCGCTTCGCGACGCCCGCGGGGGTCGACCGCGTAGGCTTCGCGCCAGCGCCCGAAGCGGATTGGGGCCTCCGCGAAGGGTGGCTCGCTCGCGGTGAGCGCCCCGTGATGCGCGCGCGGGATCTGCCGGTCCCAGGGCTGCACAACGTCTGTAACGCCTTGGCGGCGCTGGCGGCGGGGGCGGCCCTCGGCCTCGAGGTCGAGCGGATGGTCGACGGCCTGCGCACCTTCCGGGGCCTCCCGCACCGGCTGGAGCTCGTCCGCGAGGTCGCCGGAGTGCGCTGGTACGACGACTCCAAGGCCACCAACCCCCACGCGGCGGCGGCGGGGCTGTCGGCGCTGGACGCCCCCCTGGTGGTGATCACCGGCGGCTACGAGAAGGGCCTCGACCTCCAGCCCTTCCTCGACGCCCTCCTCCCCCGGGCGCGGCACGTGGTGGCGATGGGAGCGACCGGGCGGCGCACGCTGGCCGCCCTCGGAGATCGGGTGGCCGCGACCACCGTCGAGACGATGGAGGAGGCCGTACGCGCCGCCGCCCAGCGCGCGCGCCGAGGTGACGCGGTCGTCCTGTCACCGGCGGCCTCGTCCTTCGACCGGTTCCGCAGCTACCACCACCGCGGCGATGTCTTCCAGGCGGCGGTGCGGGGCCTTTAGGGTCTGTCCAACAATAAATAGGTAGACTCGCGCCGCGAGCGTGGGTCAGATTCGTTCGCGGCGACCGAGCTCAACCGCAGGCGTACCGGAGGTACGTTGAGGATTGGGCGACCGAGCTGCGGGCGAAGATGGCCTGCGCTCGTGGATGCGAGGCGCCTATTTATTGTTGGACAGGCCCTTAGGGTCCGTCCACGCCGCAGCAGCCACCGCGCACCGTTGCGGCTGTCGACTCTCAAGCGCCGAGGATGTGGTGGCCGGCGTCTACGTGGAGGGTCTCGCCGGTGACGGCGCGGCCCATGTCCGAGAGCAGGAAGAGGGCCGCGCTGGCGATCTCGGCCAGCGTCACGTTGCGCTTCAGGGGGGTCCGCTCGGCGCTCGCCTTCAGCATGTCGCGGAAGCCGGGGATGCCCGCCGCCGCGAGGGTCTTGACGGGGCCGGCGCTCAGCGCGTTGACCCGGATCTGCTGGGCGCCGAGCTCGTTGGCGAGGTAGCGGACGCTGGCCTCCAGGGCGGCCTTGGCGGGGCCCATGACGTTGTAGCGGGGGACGACCTTCTCCGCGCCGTAGTAGGTGAGCGCGACGATCGAGCCGCCCTCCGCCATTCGGGGCGCGGCGCGCTGGGCGAGGGCGACGAGGCTGTAGGCGCTGACGTCGAGGGCGAGGGCGAAGCCGTCGCGGCTGGTGTCGACGAAGTCGCCGACGAGCTCCTCGCGCCGCGCGAAGGCGAGGCTGTGGACGAGGAAGTCGAGGGGGCCGTCGAAGGCGTCGAAGAGGGCGTCGATCTGGGCGTCGTCGGTGACGTCGCAGGGCATGCACACCGGCGCCGCGATCGACTCGGCGAGGGGTCGCACGCGGCGCTCCATGCGGGCGTTGACGTAGTTGAGGCCCACGCTGGCGCCGTGGGCATGGAGCGCTCTGGCGATGCCCCACGCGATGGAGCGCTCGTTGGCGACCCCGAAGACCAGGCCGCGGCGGCCCTCCATCAGCTTCATGGTGACCTCCCCAGGATCAGCGCCTCTCCGGCCGAAACCCCCACGCCTCCCTCGACCAACTGCCCGGCCCCCGTCAACAGCGTCCAACCCCCCGTCAGCTCGACGGTCCGCTCGGGACCCCGATTGAGTATGACCAGCGCCGCGTCGTCGTCGAGGGAGCGCTCGTAGATGTAGAGGTCCGGCTCGGCGGTGAGCACGCGCCTGCGCCCGCGACGCAGCGCCGGGTGGGCGGCGCGGGCGCGACCGATCTCGGCGATCCAATCGCGAAGCCCCGCCTGGGCGGGGGTGGGGAGCCTCAGTGACATCGCGAGCTCGGCCTCCGCCCCGTCCCACAGCATGTCCCGGCGGCTGTCGGGGTCACCGGCGCCGGCCATCGCGAGCTCGTCGCCGTAGTAGAGAAGCGGCACCCCCGGCATCGTCAGCAACAGCGCCCAGGCCCGCCGCAGTCGCTGGAAGACCGCGGGGTCGTCGACGGTGCCCGGCAGCGACTCGCAGGGTGCGGCCCCCTGGAAGCGGCAGCCCCGCGCCGGGTCCTGGGCCGCGATTGAGGCCATGCGCGAGCTGTCGTGGCTGCCGAGGAAGCGCACGTGCAAGGCGTCGGGGGCGTAGCGAGCCTCCATCTGCGCCAGCGCCTCCTCGACCTGGTCGTAGCCCATGGTCCCGGTGAGCACGCCCCATTGGATTCGGTGGTGGGTGGGGAAGTCGAACTGACCGTCGAGGGCGTTTTGCCCCGTGTAGGCCTCGATCCACGCGTAGCCCGACTCGTAGCGCTCTCCGCAGCCATCGTCGTAGACGTCGCCCTCGCCCACCGCCGTCTCGCCGAGCATCACCACGCGGGTCCCGCCCTGCTCGAAGCGGCGGTGGAGCTCGGCGCGCAGGTTGAAGACGGCGCTCGTCTCGACGTGCTTCACGGCGTCGACTCGGAAGCCATCGACGCCGAAGGTCTCGACCCACCAGACGGCGTCGGCGATGAACCGCGCCTCGGCCTCGGGGTGTCGCCAGTCGATGTCCGGCAGGTACGGCGCGAACAGGCAATCCAAGGGCCGCTCGCTCCAGCCGCAGCCCGGATCGACGCCGCACACGCAGCTCGTTCGGAACCACTCGGGGTGCTCGCGGAAGTATTCGTGCTCCTCGTGGACCTGGTTGTTGATCAGGTCCAGGAGCACTCGGATGCCCCGGGCGTGGGCGGCCTCGACGAAGGTCCGCAGCGCCTCGTCGCCCCCGAAACGCGGCTCGACGGCGCGCCCGGAGATTGGCCAGTAGCCGTGGTAGGCGGCGATCTGGCGCTCACCGCCGTCGCGCTCACCGAAGTGCCCGTCGACCTGCTCGTTGAGCGGGCTCAGCCAGATGCTGTTCACGCCGAGGGCCTCGAAGTAGCCCGCCTCGAGCACGGCCGTTGCGCCCCATAGGTCGCCGCCGTGCCAGTCGGCGGGGTGGTCCACGGGTGGGCCCACGGGGTCGTCGATCCCGCGGTCGCCGTTGGCGAACCGGTCCACCAGCAGCATGTACAGAGCCCCGTCGCGGTGGTCGAAGGGCGCGTCTTCGATCCAGAAGACCAGATCGACGGGCAGCGCGTCTTCGGCGCGCGCGGAGACGACATGGCGGCCTGGCGCCAGATCCTCGAGGACCACCTCGACGCGGCCGTCGTGGATCTCGAAGTCTGCGGGCACACCGTCGAGGGACAGCGCCGCGCCGCGGACGGGGGCGGCGTCGGTGGTGGCGTAGAAGGTGACGACGATGTGGGCGGTGGTGCCCTCGACCTCCACGGGCTCCGCGCGGATCTCCGGACGCAGCGTGCAGGCGGGGGCGAGCAGCGCGCTGTTGGCGCACTCACCGTCGTACTGGTGGTGCGTCGCCCTCCCATCGACACGCCAGGCACCGTCTACGACCAGCTTGTAGGCGTGGCGCCGCCCCGGGACCAGCCCCTGCTCGGGCCCGAGGGTGATCGACCACGCGTCACCCTCTCGCCGCAGGGGGAGCGCGCCCTCGAGCCAGCTCGTGAAGTCGCCGGCGAGCAGCACCTCAGAGGCGTCGCCCTCATAGCGCACGGTGGTGTCGCAGGAGCGCAGAGGCCAGGTCTCTTCGGCGGCCATCGCGTCGGCGTGAGCGTCGAGGGACGCATCCGTCGGGGGCTCCGCGTCCGGCGTCGCCACCGGAGGATCGGTTCGCCCTTCGTCGGGAGGGGGCGTCGCGTCGAGGGGGGGGGAGCGAAACTCGGCGCCGCCCCCGCCCTCGTCGCACGCGATCAGCGCAAGCGCCAGGATCATCCGGTGCATCGCGCCAACATACCGCGAAGTGGTTACTTCTGCGGCGTCGCCTTCACGGTGTAGGCGAACTTCTTGGCGGCGGACTTACCGTCGATCTGGACCATCACGTTCATGCCAAAGGCCTTCTTGACGGTGTGGCTCCACTTCCGCTTGCCCTTGCCCTTCGCGAAGGTGTGCTCGGCCAGCCGAGTGACCTTCCCGGTCTTGGGCGAGATCCCGCAGACCACGACCCGAGCCTTCCCCTTGCCCTTGGTCCGGTTGACGGTGACCTTCAGCTTGTCCTTTGTCACCGGCGTGCCGGAGACGAACATCCGGCCGAGGGTGCCGACCAGAGTGCCCTTCTCCTTCTTGCCCCAGACCAGCTCGCGCGGCCCGATCGTCGCCCAGCTATTCTTGGCCAGCTTCCGCCAGCCCTGTCGCAGCTTCTTGTTGAGCGCCTTCTCGGCCTTGTGCGTGAGCTTCGCCCCCGCCTTGCACAGCGGCTTGGGCACCCCGATCTGGGCCTGGATGTAGCTACAGCCGATCTCGTCGGCGATCGCCTCCACGACCAACTGAAGCTGCTTGAGGACCTCGCGTCCCTTCCCGCAGTTCTGGGCGTTCGCGGTGCTCGGGGCCATGACCATCAACCCGGCGGCCAGCAGCGGCCAGGTCAGATGCTTGCTGTAGTTTGGCTTGCTCACGTCAGTCCCCGATCTTCTCGGCGAGCTCCTTGGCGCAGGGCCCGCCCGCCTTCTTCGCGCAGTTCGCCAGAGCCTTGACGAGGCCGCCGCGCGCCGCCTTGCACTCCGGCGTCTTCCACTCGGCGCGGCACACCTTCGTGCAGTCACGCTTCCCCTTGCGCGCGTCCTTCTTGTCACCGCGGAAGTCCTGGCGGCACTCCTTCTTGCACTGCCGCTTGGCCTTGCCCTTCTTGCCCTTGCACGCCTTCTTGCAGTCTCGCTTGTCGCCGCGCGCCTCCTTCTTGGCGCCGCGCTTCCCGGCACGACAGTCCTTCTTGCAGCTCCGCAGCGCCGCGCAGTCCTTGCGCGCCCCCTTCCACGCCTGGCCGATCTTGTCGTCCTTGCACGACTTGAGGGCGGCGACGCACTTGCTGCCGTTGACCTCCTCGAGGATCTCATCGACGGGTTGGGCCTGCGCGGAGGTCGAGCAGAAGGAGAGCGCCAGCACGGCGCCTGCGATCGTGGTCCACTTCATTTATTGAGCTCCCAGTTCTGAATCTGGGCCGCCTCGGCGGCCGGTTCCCCACCTCGGACGGGACACCACGCCCCGTTCGACAACTCGCACCCGATCGCTATCGGCAAATCGACCACTCGTGTCAAGTGACCCGGTCAGGTACCGTCGTGACGCATGGCTCGCACGCAGCGACTTCTGGCCGGGCTGATCTGTTTGGGGCCCCTCGCGTGTGACGACGCCCCGGCGGTCCCCGAGGCCGACGCGCTGGTGGCGGTCGACGCGGAGCGCCCAGTGGACGCCGCGCGCCCCGACGCCGGCCCTCCGGCGAACCTCTTGCTCGTCATCGCCGACGATCTCGGCGTCGACGCGGCGCCTTGCTACGCAGACAACGCCGCGCACGCCCCCACGATCGAAGCGTTGTGCGCCCGCGGCGTGGTCTTCGACAACGCCTGGGCCAACCCGGTCTGCTCGCCGACCCGCGCCACGATCCTCACGGGCCTCTACGGCCGCCGCTCCGGTGTCGGCGACGTCGCCGGCGGCCCCAACCCGGGCATCCCCGCGGAGCTCCAGGCGACGCTCCCCAACCTGTTGCCCGACCACGCGACGGCCTGTCTGGGGAAGTGGCATCTCTCCGACGCCGACAACGGGGGGGCGGACAACCCCCGGCGGATGGGCTTCGACCACTTCGCGGGGCTCCTCCGCGGGGCCCTCCCCGACTACTACGCCTGGGAGAAGACCACCGACGGGGAGACCGCTCTGGTCGAGCGCTATGCGACGACCGAGACGGTGGACGACGCGATTCGGTGGCTCGACGCGCGGGACGGCCCCTGGCTGCTGTGGCTCGCCTTCGTGGCGCCGCACACCCCGTTCCACCGCCCGCCCGAGGGGCTCTACACCGGGGCGCTGAGCGACGACCCCGCGGAGATTCGAGCGAACGCGCGCGTGTACTACGACGCCGCCATCGAGGCCCTCGACGCCGAGCTCGGCCGGCTGATCGCCCACCTCGACGCGGAGACGCTGGCGCGCACCCACATCGTCTTCGTCGGCGACAACGGCACGCCGCCCCGGGCCGTCGAGGCGCCCTACGACCGGACGCGCGCGAAGGGCACCCTCTTCGAGGGCGGCGTCCATGTCCCGCTGGTGGTCGCGGGGCCAGCGGTGGTCGACGGGGGCCGCCGGACCCGGGCCCTCGCCAACGGAGTCGACCTCTTCGCGACGCTGCTCGATCTCGCGGGCCGGTGGGAGGCGCTCACACCGTCGGACTACGATGGACGCAGCCTCGCGCCGTTGCTCGCGGATCCCGACGCGCCGGCGGTGCGCGAGTGGGCCTACTCCGAGCGCTTCGGGGCGAACGTCGACGCCAGCGAGGGTGGGCGCACGGCGCGGGATCTGCGCTACAAGCGTGTCCGCTTCACCGATGGCCGGGAGGCCCTCTACGACCTCGCTCTGGACCCATTCGAGACGTCGAGCCTGCTCGAGGGTGCCCTCGACGCCGAGCAGCAGGCGGCCTTCGACGCCCTCGGCGCAGTGCTCGACGCCAACTGACAAGCACCGTTGGCAGGTCGCACCGCGGATCGTGGCCAGGACGGTCGGCGCGCCAATTGCAGACCGGGCCTTAGCCGTTTTGTCTAGGAGGACTGATGCAGAATCGTTGGGTGTGTCTTTGGGTCGCGTGGGCTGGCCTCGGGTTGGGGTGCGACGCGACGGGGGGTGGCTCGGGCGCCGACGGGGGACGCCAGAGACAGGACGCCGGCGAAGGTGAGGGTGAAGGTGAGGGTGAAGGTGAGGGTGAAGGCGAAGGTGAAGGCGAAGGTGAAGGCGAGGGCGAGGGGGAAGGTGAGGGTGAGGACCCCTGTCCCACCGGGACCTTCCTCGATCTCGAGGGGGTCGCTGGACCCGGGGCTGGCTACCCGGCCCCCCGCCTGAGCGTGGTCTGCGAGGGGGAGTCGATGGTCGTCGAGGCCAACGGCATCCCCCATTACGAGTTCGTGCCCCTCACGCCCCACGACCTCGAGGGGCAGGATCATCGCTGGCGAGTGCCGCTGCGCCCGCGGCCGGCGCCCCAGACGTCTGCGATCCCGCTGCTCGGCGTGGCCGGCTTCACCATCGGGGGCGTGCCGGTCTTCGGCCCCAACGAGGCGGCGATGCCCGACCCCTTCGGCGATCCGGTCTACAACGCCATCGTCGACGCCTGCCTGGGCCACACCGCGCAGCGCGGCGTCTACCACAACCACGCGCTGCTGGTGTCGTGCTTCTTCGGGGACTGGCCCGCGGACGCCCCCTCGCCGATCATCGGCTACGCCCTCGACGGGTTCCCGATCCATGGCCCGAGGGGCTGCGTCGACGAGGCGTGTGAGCAGGTCGAGACCTTCCAGAGTAGCTGGGTCCAGACCGGCGATCCGAGCACCTACGCGTGGGACAACAACGCCTGCGACCGGCCCGAATGCGACGCGGCGGCGGGGCTCTTCCTCGATCGCTGCAACGGTCGCTTCGGCCCCGATGGCACCTACCGCTATCACGCCACGCCGGACCGCTTCCCCTACATCCTCGGCTGCTATCGCGGCGAGGTCGCCCGGGGGGGCGGGGAAGGCGAAGGCGAGGGGGAGGGGGAGGGCGAGGGCCCTGGCCCCAGGGCGTGCGAGCAGGAGGCTGATTGTGACGCCGGTTGCGGTCCCCAGGCCGCGGGATGCACCTGCGCCGACGGGCCGATGGGCTCGCGCTGTGTGCCCACCTGCGCCGAGGACGCGGACTGCCCATCGGGGGGACCGCGGGACCTGGTCTGCGATCAGCAGCGCGGGATCTGCGTCCCGCAGGGCGGCGGCCCGCCGGGCGGCGGGGGGCGGTGAGCCGTCGGCTCCTCCTCTGCCTCGCGCTGGTGTCGTGTGACGGGGCGTCGCGCGGCACCGACACCGTCCGCTACGTCCTCGACTGGGATCCGACGGGGATCGCGGCGGCGCCGACGGGTGGCTGGTGCGTGCACACGGATCTCGGCTACGAGGTGTGCGTCGACGCCGGCTGGTTGCAGAGCCACAGCCTCCAGCTCGTCGAGTGCCCCCGCACCCTCGCGGGTGTCCTGGGCATCGGCGTCGCGTACGCGGGGCACGGCGAGACGCCGAACCCGGTCGCGGTCCACGCGCCCCATCGCGAGTCCCTGACGGACTGGGCACCGTTCGTCTTCGGCGAGCGGGACCCCGCCGCCGGGAGGTACTGCAAGGTGCACTATCTCATCGCCGGCGCCGAGACCGGTGGGCAGACGCTGCACGTCGAGGGGCGTTGGCGCCGTGGTGTGGCGTCGGGGACGCTCCTTGTCGAGTCGAGCCTCGCCTGGGGGGCGCTGCGCGAGATCCCCGCGACGGAGGGGCGGGCGGTGGTCGTCCGCGCCGTGCGCGCCCTCGCCACCGCCTTCGACGGGATCGACTTCGAGGCGGATCCCCCTGACGACTTCGCCCGCGCGGTGCTGCGCAACCTCCTGGTCGACACACGCTTCCAGGTCGACTAGACACCTCGACATGGCGAAGGTCGAGGTCACCAAGGTCGCGCGCCACGGCATCCCCGCCGGCGTGAAGTTGACGCCGATGATGGCGCAGTACGTCGCCGCCAAGGCGCGCTACCCCGACGCCCTGCTCTTCTTTCGGATGGGCGACTTCTACGAGATGTTCTACGAGGACGCCGAGATCGGCGGGCGGGTCCTCGACCTCACGGTCACGTCCCGCGACAAGAAGGCGTCGAGCGTCCCGGCGCCGATGTCGGGCTTCCCTCATCACCAGATCTCGGCCTACCTCGCCAAGGCCCTCGCCGCCGGCCTGAAGGTGGCCGTCTGTGATCAGCTCGAGGACCCCTCCGAGGCCCGCGGCATCGTGCGCCGCGGGGTGGTCCGGGTGGTCACGCCGGGCGTGGTCCTCGACGCCGAGAGCCTCGACGCGCGCGCGAACAACTTCCTGTGCGGCGTCGTCTGCTGTGGGGAGCGCTTCTCCGTCGCCGCCCTCGACGTCTCCACCGGCGAGTTTCGGGTCACCGAGGTCACCGGCGCCGGCATGCTCCGATGCGAGCTCAGCCGCCTCGAGCCGCGCGAGGTCGTGCTCGACACCGACGACGAAGACACCCCCCAGGCCGCCGCCGACCGCCTCGCGGCCCTCGCCGTCACCCGCCCCGGTGCCCGCTTCTTCTCGGTGGAGGTCGCCCGGGATCACCTCGCGCGGCTGGTCGGCCCCGACGGGGGCTCCGCCATCGAGGCCATCGAGGGCTTCGGCTTCGGCCATCCGACCAACGCCCTCCGCGCCTGCGGGGCGCTGGCGGCCTACGTGAAGGACACCCAGCAGCGGCTCCCGGAGCACACCCGCGCGATCACCCCCTACCGGGTCCACGACACCCTGGTCCTCGACGAGACGGCGAAGGCGAACCTGGAGCTGTTCCGCACCCTGATCGACGGGCGCAAGCGCGGCGCGCTCCTGGGCATCCTCGACCGCGCGGCCACCTCGATGGGGGGGCGCCGCCTGCGTCATTGGCTCGCCTTCCCGCTCATCGATCCCGAGGCCATCAACGCCCGCCTCGACGCCGTCGAGTACCTCTGCGAGAACCCGACGGAGCGCGCGAAGCTGCGGGCCGCGCTGCAGCACATCTACGACCTCGAGCGTCTCAACGGCCGCATCGCCGCGGGGGCTGCCGGCCCACGCGACCTCTGGTTTCTGCGCCTCTCCGTCGAGGGCGTCCCGGACCTGTTGGACCTCATCTCGGAGGTCCCGGCGCTGCTCCCGGTGGCCTGTCGCATGGATCCGCTCGTCGACGTCGCCGACATCCTCGCGGCCTCCCTCAGCGACGATCCCCCCGCGCGCCTCGCCGACGGCGGCGTGATCCGCGCCGGCTTCGACGCCGATCTCGACGAGGTCGTCGCCCTGGCCACCTCCGGCAAGGACCACATCCTCGCCATCGAGGCCCGCGAGCGGGAGGAGACCGGCATCGGCTCCCTCAAGGTCCGCTACAACCGGGTCTTCGGCTACTACATCGAGGTCTCCAAGGCCAACCTCGCCCGGGTCCCCGAGGATCGCTACATCCGCAAGCAGACGCTCACCAACTCCGAGCGCTACTTCACCGAGGAGCTCAAGACCCTCGAGGAGAAGGTCCTCGGCGCCGAGTCCCGCCGCGGCGGTCTCGAGCTCGAGCTCTTCTCCGCCCTGCGCGCCGAGGTCGCCACCCACGCCGGGCGGGTGGCCCAGACCGCCGGGGCCATCGCCGATCTCGACGCCCTGGCCGCCCTCGCCGAGCTGGCCCATCGCAACGACTACTGCCGCCCGGAGGTCGACGACGGCGACGTCATCGAGATCGAGGACGGCCGCCACCCGGTCGTCGAAGACGCCGTCGGTCGGGAGGCCTTCGTCCCCAACTCCGTCCGCCTCGACCGCGAAGAGCAACAGCTCATCGTGCTGACGGGCCCGAACATGGCCGGCAAGTCGACGGTGATGAGGCAGGTCGCGCTGACCACGCTGCTCGCGCAGATGGGCTCCTTCGTCCCCGCGCGGCGCGCGCGCCTCGGCGTGGTGGACCGAATCTTCACCCGCGTGGGCGCCGCCGACGACCTCGCCTCGGGGCGCTCCACCTTCATGGTCGAGATGCACGAGACGGCGACCATCCTGCGGGAGGCCACGGCCCGCAGCCTGCTGGTGCTCGACGAGATCGGTCGCGGCACGAGCACCTTCGACGGCGTGAGCATCGCCTGGGCCGTGGCAGAGCACATTCACGACGTGTTGGGCGCAAAGACGCTGTTCGCGACGCACTACCACGAGCTGACGGATCTCGAGGCCGTCAAGCCACGCGTCTGCAACTTCACGATCGCGGTGAAGGAGTGGGACGACGAGGTCATCTTCCTGCGGCAGCTCGTCCCCGGCGGCGCGAACCGCTCCTACGGGATCCAGGTCGCGCGCCTGGCGGGCTTGCCCGACGCGGTGATCACCCGCGCCAAGGCGGTCCTCGGCGCGTTGGAGGGCGCCGAGCTCGACGAGTACGGCCGGCCCCGCCTCGCCCAGGGCGAGATCCTGCCCGAGCACAACCTCCAGATGAGCCTGTTCTCGCCCCCCCCCGTCCCCGCGGCTCCCAGCGTGGTCGAGCAGGAGCTCGCCAGCGCGGATCTCGACAACCTGAGCCCGCTGCAAGCCCTCAACTTCCTCCACGCCCTCGCAGACCGGCTGAAGTGAGGGGGATCGAGACGTGCCGCGCCCTGAGCGACGCGCGGGACGCCCAGGTCGTCGCGGCGGCTGGGAGGCATGACGTCCCGGGCGGGCTGTCGGTCCTCGCCGTCGGCGGCTACGGACGCCAGGAACTCGCGCCGCGCAGCGATCTCGACCTGCTCTTCCTCACCGACGACACCGACGCCGCGGCGCTAGCGGTGGAGGGCATCCTGCGCGAGCTGTGGGACGCTCGGCTCCAGGTGGGCTTCGCCACCCGCTCCGTGGAGGAGAGCGTGGCGCTCGCTGGCGAGGATCTCCACACCCAGACGGCGCTGCTCACGACCCGCACGATCGTGGGGGACGAGGCGGGGCGGCACGCGCTCTCGGCGGCGCTCTTCAACGCCCTCGGGGGATCGCGCACCGACGCGGTCCTCGGCGCGCTCCACGAGAACATGGCCGCTCGGCACCAACGCTACGGGGGCAGCGTCTACCTCCTGGAGCCGAACCTGAAGCAGAGCCCCGGGGGCCTGCGCGATCTGCACGGCCTGTTGTGGGCGGCGATCGTCGCCCATCGTGTCGGCGGCTACGCGGATCTGCTCGCGCGCGGTGTGTGCACCCCGCGGGCGTCGAGGGAGGTGCACCGAGCTCGCGACTTCATCCTGCGGGTGCGCAACGTGCTCCACACGGTGGCGCCCTACGGCGGCGACCGCCTCACCTTCGAGCACCAGGAGTCGGTGGCGGCGGCGCTGGGCTTTGGGACGGAGCGCGACGCCGCCGAGCACTTCATGACGCGCTACTACGGGCACGCCTCGGCGGTGAAGAAGCACGCCGGGCTGGTCTTGGAGCGCGCGCGCCAGGCTCGGCGTCCCCGCCGCCCGGCGCCGAGCCGCCGCGTCGACGACCACTTCCGCGTCTTCGATGGCCACCTCACGATCGACGACGCGGCCCTGTTCGAGAAGGCGCCTCGGGAGGTGATGCGCCTGTTCGCCGTCGCCCGCCGCGAGGGGGTGCCGATCTACGGCCACGCTAAAGCCCGCGTCCTCGAGGCGGTGCCCCACCTCGACGACGCCTGGCGATCGGATCCGGTGGTGGTCGAGGCGTTCTCGGAGGTCCTGCGCGCGTCCACCGATCCCTGCGACGCCCTGGGGGATCTCCACGAGACGGGGGTCCTCGCGGCGTGTGTGCCGGAGTTCGGCGCCATCACCCACCGCACGCACCACGACCTCTACCACGTGTACACGGTCGACATTCACACGCTCCACGCCATCCGCCGGCTCAAAGCCCTCCACCGGGGGGATCTCGCGGAGGCCGAGCCGCTGTTGACCCAGGCGATGGGGCAGATCAGCGATCCATTTCCGCTCTACGTGGGCCTGCTGATGCACGACGCCGGCAAGGTCGGTGGCTCCGGCCACGCGGTGCGCGGGGCGCGGATGGTCCCCGCCGTCGCGGCGCGGTTGGGCATGACGAAGCGGCAGGCGCGGGACGCCGAGTGGCTCGTGCGCGACCACCTGCTGATGGCGAACCTCAGCCAGCGCCGGGACCTCTCCGATGATGGCTTGGTCCGCCAGTTCTGCCGTCAGGTCGGGGGCCAGGAGAACCTCGCGCGGCTCTTCGTGCTGACGTGGGCCGACGCGACGACGACGGGGCCTCTGGCCTACACCGACTGGAAGGCGGCGCTGCTCGCGGAGCTCTACGCGCGGGCCTCCCAGCGGATGCGCTTCGGCCTCGACCTCTACGAGGATCCCAAGCGGCGGGTCTCGCGCCTGCGCCGAGTCGTCACCCGACGGCTCGATGGGGACGAGCGCGTGGCGGACGTCAACGGCGCCGTCGACCGGTTCTTCGGCTCGTTGCCCACCGCCTACTTCCAAAAGACCCGGGGGCGCGACGTCGCGCGGCACCTGGAGTTGGTGGAGCGGCTCGGGGACGAGCCGGTGGTCTTCGAGGTCGTGCCCCGCCCGCGCCGCGGCTACGCCCTGGTCCACGCCGCCGCCTTCGACGCCTCCGGCGTGCTCTCCGCCGTGTGTGGCGTGTTCGCGGCGCATCGGCTCGACGTGTTCTCCGCCGAGCTCAACGCCACCGACGACGGCCGGGCGATCTATGTCTTCCGCGTGCGCGAGGCCGCTGGCGCGCCGACCGACGACGAGGCGCGTTGGGACCCCGTCAGACGGGATCTGCGCCGGGTCCTCGATGGCGAACAAGACGTCGACGCGCTGATCGAGCGGGCGCACCCCACAGAGGGGCGCTTCGCCTGGCCGTCGGGCCCCCCCGTCGAGGACCGCGTCCGCGTCGATCAGCACACCAGCGACGCATGCACCATCGTCGAGGTGCGGACCCGCGACCGCCCCGGGCTGCTCTTCTCCGTCGTGCGCACCCTCGAGCGGGCCGGCGTCCGCATCCTCTTGGCCCGCATCACGACCGAGGGGGACGGGGCCCACGACACCTTCTACTTGCAGGAGGACGAGGCGAAGCTCACAGACGCGCGCACGCGGGCCGTGGTCGACGCCCTGGAAGGGGCGCTGTAGCCCATGGATGGTTTCGACGAGGCCCTGGACCACTTCCTGACGTGGCTGCGCGTGGAGCGCGGCGTCGCGAAGAACACCGTGCTCGCCTACCAGCGCGACCTCTCCGGCTTCCGAGATTCGGGGCCCCACGCGTCGGTCGCGGTGGACGAGGAGGCGATCCGGGGCTGGCTCGCGGCCCGCGTCGAGTCCGGCGTGAAGCGGACGAGCCAGGCCCGCGGCGTGGTGGCGTTGCGCACCTTCTATCGTTTCCTCGTGGCGGAGGGGATCCTCGAGGTCGATCCGACGGTGCGCATCGAGGTGCCCAAGACCACGCGGTCCCTTCCAGATGTGCTCACTCTCGACGAGGTCGAGGCGTTGCTTCGCGCCCCGGATCCGGGGACCGCCCGGGGTCTGCGCGACCGCACGATGCTCGAGGTGCTCTACGCCACCGGCCTGCGCGCGACGGAGCTCGTCGGGCTCACGGTGGGCCGGCTCCACCTGGAGCAGGGCTTCGTGCGCCCCCTCGGCAAGGGGAACAAGGAGCGGCTCGTGCCCCTCGGCGACGTGGCCCGCGATTGGCTGGAGCGGTATCTGCTGGAGGTCCGCGGCGTGCTCACGGGAGGGGATCGCGGGCGGCGGGTGGACGAGCCGGTCTTCGTGAGCCGCCTCGGCCGGCAGATGTCGCGGCAGAACTTCTTCAACCTCGTGCGCGACTACGCGCGCGCCGCCGGCATCGAGAAGCCCGTGAGCCCGCACAAGCTACGCCACGCCTTCGCGACGCACCTCTTGGAGCACGGGGCGGATCTGCGTAGCCTCCAGCTCATGCTCGGGCACGCCGACATCTCGACGACCGAGATCTACGCCCACCTCACGCGCGCCCGGCTCGCGCGCATCCACGCCGAGCACCACCCGAGGGGTTGATCCTTGCTCGACAGCATCGACGCGCAGTTCATCGTGGTCGCCTTCGGCACCCTCACCATCTCGCTGGTGGTGCACGAGTGGGCCCACGCCTTCGTCGCCGACACGATGGGTGACGACACGCCGCGACGCGCCGGGCGCCTCACGTTGAACCCGGTGGTGCTCTGGCAGGCGCACCCCATCGGCTCGTTGGTCGTGCCGTTGGTCAGCGCCGCGATGGGGGGCCTGATGGGCTGGGGCGCGGTGCCCGTCAACCCCGCGAACGTGAACCGAAAGTGGACCATCCGACAGGCGAACTTCCTGATCTCGGCGGCGGGGCCCGGCTCCAACGTGGTCCTCGCGCTGATCGGCGTCGGCCTGGTCTACGCCGTGTTCCCCTACGGCGCCGAAGCGTGGGCCAGGCCGCTGATCTACGGCACCGAGTCGGGGCTCAAGGTGGGGGTGCTCTTCGTCTTCGTGAACGTGAACATCTTCCTGGCGCTGTTCAACCTGATCCCCGTGGCGCCCTTGGACGGGTTCGCGATGTTGTCGAGCTACGCGCCTCGCGCCTGGGAGCCGGCGCTCCAATTCCTCGGCCAGTACGGCATGATCATCTTGCTGCTCTTCGTGATGTACGGCTCCCAGATCCTGGGGCCGGTGACGGGCTTCTTCTTCCGCCTCGCGTTCGCGCCGCTCCTGGCCGGGTGAGCGAGGAGGACGCCCCCGTCGTGGTCGCGGGCCACGGCTACGCGGTGCACCTGCCGGTCTTCGATGGGCCGCTGGACCTGTTGCTGCACCTGATCCGCAAAGACGACATCGACATCTTCGACATCGCCATCTCGAAGCTCACGCGGGCCTATCTCGAGACGCTCGAGCAGATGCGCACCTCGGGCATGGAGCCCGCCAGTGACTTCCTGTTGATGGCGGCCACGCTCCTGCAGATCAAGAGCCGGATGCTCCTGCCGCGACCGGCGACCCTCGATGACATCGAAGACGAGCACGAGGACCCGCGTGAGGCCCTGGTCCGGCAACTCCTGGAGTATCGGCGCTACAAAGAGGTCGCCGCTGCCCTCGACGATCTCGACCGCCTGGGCCGGGACTTCCTGCTCCGCCCGGCGGGGCTCGACCGGCCCCGAGAGGAGGGGGAGGGCGAGGTCGCAGACCAGGACGCCTTTCGGCTGGCCGAGGCCTTTCGCTCGCTCCTTGAGCGCGGCCACTTCGAGGCGCCCCACGACATCTACGTCGAGCGGGTCTCCATCGCCGAGCGCATCGCCCAGATCGCCGACGCCCTCGCCAAGGACGCGCGCACGACCTTCGATGCGCTCTGCGAGGGCAGCCGCTACCGGGAGGAGCTGGTCACCACGTTCTTGGCGCTGCTCGAGATGGCGCGGCTGCGGCTGATCAAGACGACCCAGGCGTCGCGGCTGGAGCCGCTCTACGTCGAGGCGCGCGACGGCGCTATCGGTGAGCTGGGCGAAGAGGCCGCGGGGATGCTCACATAGGAGTCTGGACCGCCTCTCGCGCGCGCTCTTCTTCGCGCAGGCTCTCGAGGTCGCGGAGGGTCGGCAGCGCTCGCAGCTCGGGGAGCCCGAAGGTCTCCAGGAACGTCTGCGTGGTGCCGTAGAGGAGCGGTCGTCCGGGCTCGTCCTTGCGCCCCACGACGCGCACGAGCCGCCGCTCGAGGAGGCTCTTGAGCACGCCGCCGCAGTCGACTCCGCGCACCTCCTCCACCTCCACGCGGGTGCATGGTTGGCGGTAGGCCACCACCGACAGCGCCTCCAGCGCCGCGCGGCTCAGGCGGATGGCGCGGGTCGGGAACAGGCGCCGTACCATGTTCGAGAGCGTCGGCGCCGTGCGCAGCCGCCAGCCCCCCGCCGCACAGAAGAGCTCCAGGCCGCTCGCGGCGTCGTGCTCGGCGGCGAGCGCCTCGAGGGCGGCCTCGACGGCGTCGGCGTCCACGCGCTCGGGCCACTCCTCCTCGTCTACGGCGCCGTCGATGAGCTCCACCACCGCGCTCGCCGTCAGCGGCCTGTCCGACGCCAGGAGCAGGGCGCGAAGCAGGGGGGCCAGCTCGCTCATCTCCCCGGATCGCCGTCGATGAAGGCGGACAGCTCCGCCCGCAGCGCCTTCGCCGCGTCGGGATCGGTGTCGAGCAGGTTCTTCTTCTCCCCCGGATCGGAGCGCAGGTCGTAGACCTCCCAGACGTTGTCGGTGACGTTTCGCACCGCCTTGATGCCGGTGCCGTCCATCGCCGCGGAGATGTACTTCTCGTAATGGGGGTAGGGGAGCTGCTCCATGAAGACGGTGCGCTTCGCGGGCATCTTCCCCTTGCCCGTGAGCAGCGGCACCAGGGAGACGCCCTGGGCCCGCTTCGCCTCCAGGCCGACGAGGTTGGCCAGGGTCGGCAGCACGTCGACGAGGGCGACGGTGTCCTGAACCCGGCGGCCCTTCACGCCCGGCATCCGTACCATCAGCGGCACCCGGGTCTCCTCGTCGTAGAGCGTGCGCCCGTGGAAGTGAAAGCGGTGCTCCTTGAAGGCCTCGCCGTGGTCACTGGTGATGACCACCACCGTGTCCTCGTAGAGCTTCAGCCGCTCCAGGGCGTCGAAGACCGGCTTCAGGTGGTGGTCCGTCCAGGCGATCTCCGAGTCGTACTTGTCGAGGAGCTTCTTGCCGAAGACGCGCACCGACTTGTGGTTCATGTAGCGGCTGTGGGGATCGAAGTAGTGCACGAAGAGGAGGAAGGGCTGCGTCTCGGGGGCGAGGGCCTCGAGGCGCTCGATGACGCGCGGCGTGAGCTTGGGTGCTGCCGACTGCGTGTTCGACTTCTTGATCGAGAGGAAGCCGCGGTTGTCCCAATGGTCGACGCCCGCCTTGATGCCCTTGGCCCGCTCGAAGTACCAGTGGGCGCTTTGCACCTCGGTGCGCCAGCCGCCGGTCTGGAAGACCTCGAAGAGGCTCTCGTTGCTCTCTTCGACGCCGCTGAAGCGCGCGAAGCGCTTGTCCCACTCGATGCGCGAAGGGTAGCGGCCCATGAGAATCGAGGGGGTCGAGCGCGGCGTGTTGGGGGCCTGGGCCCAGGCGCGGTCGAAGACCACGGCGTCGGTCGCCCAGGCGTCGATATTCGGGCTCGTCGGCCGCGCGTAGCCGTTGAGGCCGAGGTGGTCGGGGCGCAGCGTGTCGATGAGGATGAAGACCACGTTGAACCGCTTGGGCTGGTAGCGGTCTTCGACCTTCTTGGGCGGCGGCGGGGGCGGGGGCGGCTTCGCGAGATCGATCTTCGGGGCGTCGCCGCCCTCGCAGTTCTCATCCACGCCGTTGCCCGGGATCTCGCGCGCGTGAGGCCCGATGGCGGGGTTCGAGTCGTCGCAGTCGCCGCCGGCGAGCAGCGCCGAGCTGCCGTCGCCGTCCCCGTCGAGGGCGCGCCGTAGCAGGGAGGTCACCGTCGCGCTCAGGTGCCCTTCGAGGGGGATGACGCGGCGCGCGACGGGGGCCGAATCCATGCCGACGATGGCCCACACCAGGCCGCCGGCAGGCGCCGCGAGGGTGACCACGGCGAGCCACCAGGCGCGCGTGGGCACGCGCAGCAGCGCCAGCGCCAGCGCCGCGCCGCCGACGGTCGCGAGGTAGCCGCCGAGTCGGTAGGCGCCCAGGTCGAGCTGCGTCAGCCGCCAGACGATGGCCAGCCCGACGAGGGCGATGAGGCCCAGGGGCAGCCACGGTACAGGGACGCCGGCGAGGCGGCCCGCCGGCGCGACCCTGGCCAGGAGCCAACCGAAGAAGGCGCGCAACGGGAACAGCGCCGCTGTGCCCGCCAGGACTCCGGCGCAGGCCACCAGGGCGACGAAGGGACCGGCGAGGGACGCCCGCGCGAAGCCATGCGCCACCCACCCGCCATAGCCCGCGACCAGCGCTACGGGGAGCAGCGCGCCGAGGGCCGCGAACCACCAGGCCGTGGCGCGTCGCAGCGTCTCGGGGCTCGCCGAGCCACGCCCCAGCAAGTGAGCGTGTACCCACTCACCCGGACGCAGGATGCGCAGCGCCGGGGGGAGGAAGACCGCCAGCCCGACGCCGACGGCCGCGCCAGCGGCACCGCAGAGGCCCGCGATGAAGGCCAGCGTGGTCAGCGCGCTGGCGGTGCCCGCGCCGAAGACGCGACCGCCCACCGCGAGGAGGCCCCACTCGGCCAGGCCCACGAGGGTGAAGGCGGCCACCGTGGTGACGAAGACGGAGATCGGGCTGATGGATCGATTCGGCACGGCGGCGCCGCAAATACCGCGCGCGCCACCTCCCACGCAACACGTTCCCTCCTCGCGATCTTGCCGGCGGTGGGTACGCTAGGCATGCTCCTGCCATGGATATCCACAAGTGCAAGATTGACGCGGGCGATGCGCGGGGTGGGGCGCTGATCTTCGAGCGGGGCGAGCACCGCTGGTTGTGGCTCGGGCTGGAGGAGCACGCGGGCGACGAGGCCGTGCAAGCCAACCAGTACGCGATCGTCGATCACGGCCGGGCGGTGCTGCTCGACCCGGGGAGCGTCCTGAACTTCGGCCAGGTCGTGGCCACGCTCGGGCGCTACATCGACATCGACGCCATCGATCATATCGTGTGCAGCCACCAGGACCCCGACGTCTCGTCGGCGATCTCCATGTGGCAGCAGCTCACCCCCGCCAGGGTGCACATCTCCTCGATCTGGACTCGTTTCCTGCCGCACTTCGGCCAGCTCGACTAGGCGCGGGTGCAGGCGATCCCCGACGAGGGGGCCACGCTGGTCGCGGGCGCGTGCCGGCTCGAGCTCGTCCCCGCCCACTTCCTTCACTCGGTCGGGAACTTCACGCTCTTCGACGCCGCCGCGGGCTACCTGTTCACGGGTGACATCGGGGCTTCGGTCTTCCCGCCGGGGGCCCGCCGCGTGTTCATAGATGACCTCGCGGAGGGGCTGCCCTTCATGGAGGGCTTCCACCGCCGCTACATGGCGAACAACGCCGCCTGTCGCCTTTGGGTGGATCGCGTGCGCGCGCTGGGGGACGTCAAGGCCATCTTGCCCCAGCACGGCGCGATGCTCCGCGGGCCGGCGGTGGGCCAGTTCCTCGACTGGCTGGAGACGTTGCGCTGCGGGGTCGACCTGCTCGCGAGCTCGCGATGATTCGGCGCCGGGACAAGCGCGCCCTCGATCTCCAGGACCGCTACGGCGGCTATCTGCGGGCCATCACGCCGCTGCTCCATCGCGGCGTCGTGCTCCCCAACCTGGTGTCGGCCCTCGCGAGCGCTCTGCGCGGGCTGGTCGAGGGGGCCGAGCGGCGGTTGGTGGTCACCGCGCGCGGGGCCTCGGACATGGACGTCGCGGGGCAGGAGATCGCTGGAACGACAGCGCGGGTCGGAGAGACGCTGAGCAGCGCCGCCGACGTGGTCCGCGACGTGGCCGACCAGATGGGGTCCCATCACCTGCAAGTCGCCTCGGCCCTGGAGCGTGCGGCGAAGGTCGATGAGCTGGCTCGCGCCGTGTCGGGGGCAAACGACGAGATCCGCAGCGCCAACGCCCGCATCGGCGAGCTCGCCGAGCAGACGCAGCTCCTCGCGCTCAACGCGACGATCGAGGCCCAGCGAGCGGGGGAGGCGGGGCGCGGCTTCGCGGTCGTCGCCGCCGAGGTGAAGCGCCTCGCCGTCAGCAGTCGCGAGGCCACCGCTGACGTCGAAACCGCCACCGAGCGCCTCGGCGCGGCCACGGTCGGCGTGCTGGCCGAGATCACCGGCTTCGCAGACGTCCTCGAGGCCTTGAGCGTCGAGCTCGAGCGCCTGGGGCGAAACGCCGAGAGCACGCGCTCCTCGGTCGACGAGGCCGACGAGGACCTCCACCGCCTCGCCTCGGCCACCCACGAGCAGTCGATGCTGATCAGCGACATCACCCGCCAGGTAGACGACCTGCGAGAGCACATGAGCCAAAGCCTCCGCTCGATGCACGCCCTGACGCGCGCCCATTTGTCAGTCATCGACACGTAGGACGCTGCGGCAGAGTCTCAGAGGTAGCGCCGCGACGTCCTGGGTCCGGGCGGCTCGTGGTACATCTCCCGCCCGTGCGCGTGTGCATCTCCATCGTCTTCGCTTCCCTGCTGGCCTGCGGTGACCCAGAGGCCGTGGTGGCTCCGCCGGCCGCTCCCTCCAGCCCGGACGGGGCGCCCGTGGTCGACGGCCCCGGGCCGCGCACGCCCTCACCGCCCGTCGTCCACTTGGACCTCGTACGCCACGCCGAGCGCGCCCACGTCCGCCGGCTGGGTCCCATCGCGACGCCCACCGCGCCGGGGTGGCGCCGCGTCACCCAGCTCGCCGACCGTGGCCCATGGTTGGCGCCGCGCCGAATCGAGGACCGCCAGGGGGCCTGGCTCGACGGCATCGGCGGTAGCTTCTACATCCCCGTCGGGAGCGAGGGGGCCCACCTCCGCACCGTCGCCTTCTGGATGCGCCCCGTCGCCCGCGGGCAACTCGTCAGCGTCTTCGTGGACGAGATCCCGGTCACCACGTTGCGCGTGCGCTCCGGCTGGCGTCGCTACCAGCTCCCACTGCCCACCGAGGGGCTCGAGCCCGGCGACCACAGCCTGCGCTTCTGGTTTCGTTTCACGCGCAAGCATGGAAAGACGCGCACCCCGGCGGCGGTGGCCGACGTGCGGTTCCTGCCCGCCGGCCCGGACGTCACAACGCCGAAGGCGTGGGTCGGCGCGATCGAGGTCCCGGGCGCGAGCGGCCCCTCATTGCTCGGGGGGCCCCCCGCCGCGTGGTCCTTCTACCTGATGCCCCCGGTCGGCGGTCGCTTCAGCGCGCGGGCTGCGGTGACGGAGGGGGAGCAGGTCGACTTCATCGTCCGCCTGGAGGTCGACGGCGAGCCGGCGCGGGAGGCGACGCGGCTCGCGGTCCCGGCGGGGGGGGTCGCCGACATCGACGTGGATCTCAGCCCCTTCGAGCAGCGACCGCTGCGGCTCACCCTCGAGACTCGCGGGCCCCCCGGGGCGCTGGCGAGGGCGGGGTGGATCGAGCCGCGCGTCGTGGTGCCCGGGCGACCGCGCTTCAGGGTGCCCACGACGCGCAACGTCGTGGTCGTGGCGGTCGATGGCCTGCGGGGCGACCGCGTCGGCCTCGGACGGGGCGGCGACCGCGCCGCGACGCCGAACCTCGATCTTCTCGCGGCCCAGGGCGCCGCTGCGATCGATGTCTGGTCCGGTGGAGCCTCCGCCGCCGACGGCCACGCCCGCCTGCTTCGGCCCAGGCCCGACGGCGCCGCCACCGCGACCCTCGCCGCCCTCGCGGGGCGAAAGACCGGGCTGCTCTCATCGAGCTCCGCGGTGGCGACGGCGTTGGCGGAGAGCTTCTCGACTCGCCTCGACCTGCGCCGGACCGGGGAGCCCGAGGAGACGGCGATCGTGCTGCGCGAGCTCGACGCGTGGCTTTATGTCCGCAAACGACACCCGTTCTTCCTGTACCTGGCCATCGCCGATCCCCGGGTACCGCTACTGCCCACCGACGGCTACAAGCGCGTCTACGAACGGGCGCGCCCGCTGCGCGGCGTGGGACGCGCCCGGGAGGTCCAGCGCAAGAAGCGTGACCTCCTGGCCGCCTACGACGCCGGCGTCAGCGCCGCCGACTACTGGATCGGACAGGTCGTCGCTCAACTCGCCGTCCACGGCGTCGCGAAGGACACGGCGGTGGTCGTCGTCGGCTCCGTCGGCACCGAGCTGCGGGAGCACGGGGGGCTGGGCGACGGCCACGCGCTGGTTCCCGAGCTGCTCCAGGTGCCGTTGGTCGTGTGGCACCCGGGCCTCGTGGTCAACGAGCCCCGGGCCCTCGTGCGCGGCGGCGATCTGGCGGATGTCGCCGCCATGGTGCTCCGGCTCATCGGCGCGGATCCGCCGCGCGATTGGCCGGTCATCGACCTGGCGGCCTCGCTCTTCGAAGGCGCGCCCGTCCCCCCCCACCCGAGCCACGCGCGCCACCGCAACCAGGTCGCCGCGCGCTACGGTGAATGGCTGCTTCGTGGCGCCGGAAACCGCGACCTGCGCGCCTGGAGTCTGGTGGAGGATCCGGCCGCCTCAGCGGAGGGGGAGGCGAGGCATCCGATCGCGCTCCGCGCGCTGCGGGACTCGATGCTGGACTACGATTGACGACTCTCCGCCCCTCGCCGCTTGACTTCTCGCCCCCTCGCCAATAGGTTGCCCCGGTTTTCGACACAGGCTCAGGAGAGCGGTCCGTGGCCGTCACGATTCGACTCCAGCGGTTCGGCGCCAAGAAGCGCCCTTTCTACCGCTTCGTTGCCGCCGACCGTCGCTTTGCGCGTGACGGTCGCTTCCTCGAACAGCTCGGGACCTACGATCCCATGAAGAACCCCGCCGAGATTCATCTCAAGGGCGATCGGGTCGACTACTGGATCGGCGTCGGCGCCCAGCCCAGCGACACGGCGGCGAGCCTCATCAAGAAGTTCCGCCGTCAGGCCGCCGAGGCGCCCGCCGAAGAGCAGGCCTGATCCGGTGAACGACCTGCTCACCTTCATCGTGCGGTCCATCGTGTCCGAGCCGGACGCGGTCAGCGTCAGTGAAGGCGAGCGTCGAGGTGCGCCCGTCCTGCGGGTTCATGTGGCCGAGGGCGACCGCGGTGTCGTCATCGGGCGCGGCGGTCGCACCATCCAGGCCATCGAGACGGTGCTCGCCGCGGCCGCCACGCCACGCCGCGCCCCTGACCTCGAGGTCGCCACGCCCTCGGCGGACGACGAGTGACATGTCTCTCGTCTCCTTCGGCAAGTTTGGTCGACCCCATGGGGTGCGCGGCGGTCTGAGGTTCTGGCCGCACAACCCGGCCTCCCCTCTGCTCCGCGCGCCGCGCGACATCGCCGTCGGCAGCAGCGCAAGCAAGACGAGGAGCGTTCAGCTCTCGCACGTGCGCTTCGATGGTAAGGGGGTGGTCGTCGCGGTCGAGGGGGTCGCCGACCGCGAAGGCGCCGCCGAGCTCAATGGCCTGTTCTGGTACGAGCCGCGCACGAACTTCGCACCGCTCGCCGACGACGAGGTCTACGCGGTCGATCTCGTGGGCTGCGCGGTGCGAACGACGACCGGTGAGTCCGTCGGACAGGTAGCCGACGTGATGCAGGTCGGACCATCGGACCTGCTGGTCGTCCGTAGTGGACGGCGAGAGCATCTGGTGCCCAACGTGCCCGAGTTCGTCGATCGCATCGACACCGAGGCCGGCGAGGTCGTGATTCGGCCCATCGAAGGATTGCTGGAAGGATGGATGAACGGGACGAAGGAGGGCGAAGCCCGCGAATCATCGTCCTGACGCTGTTCCCCGAGCTGGTGCGGAGCTACGTCTCCACCGGCGTCATCGGACGCGCGCTGTCGCGGGGGCGGGCCAAGGTAGACGCGGTCGACATCCGCGACTACACGACGGACCGCCACCGCAGCGCCGACGACGTCCCCTTCGGCGGGGGCGCGGGGATGGTGATGAAGCCCGAGCCGGTGGCGTGCGCTATCGAGGCCGCCGGCCCGGTCGACAAACGCGTCTTCGTGACGCCCTCCGGTCGGCCTTTTACCCAGGCCGACGCGGTGGAGTGGTCGCAGCTCGATTCGCTGCTGCTGCTCTGTGGGCGCTACGAGGGGGTCGACGAGCGCGTGGTGGATCGGTACATCGACGAGTCGGTGTCGATCGGGGACTACGTGATCTCGGGTGGCGAGTTGGCGGCCCTCGTGGTCGTTGACGCCACGCTCCGGCTGGTGCCGGGGGTGCTCGGAAACGCAGAGTCCGCGGAGCGCGAGTCGTTCTCCGATGGCCTGCTGGAGCATCCCCACTACACGCGGCCGGCGACGTGGCGAGGTGAATCGGTGCCGAACGTGCTGCTGAGCGGACACCACGCTCGCATCGCGGCCTGGCGCCACGAAGAGTCAGTGCGCAGGACTCGCCGGCGACGGCCGGACCTGCTGGAAGAGGTGGCGCGAGCCGCCGACGACGAAAGCGAGGAATGAGATGGACGCGCTGAGCGTGGTCGAGGGTCGGCAACTACGGGGCGATCTCCCCGAGTTTCGAGCGGGGGATACGGTCAAGGTCCACGTCCGTATCCGCGAGGGGGAGAAGGAGCGTGTTCAGGCGTTCGAGGGTGTCGTTCTGCGCCGCCACAACGCCGGCGCCCGCTCCACGTTCACGGTGCGCAAGGTGAGCTACAGCGTCGGCGTCGAGCGCATCTTCGTGCTCCACAGCCCGATGATCGAGCGCATCGAGGTGCTGCGTGAGGGTCGGGTTCGCCAGGCGCGCATCTACTACCTGCGCGATCGTCGTGGGAAGGCCGCGCGCATCCGGTCCCGCAACCTCAAGTACTGAGTGGCCCTGCGACTGCGGAGCCTCTCGGTCGTCTTCGGCGGTGGCTCCGCCACCGTCGAGCTGTCCGAACCGCAGCACCTCGTGGTGGCCCCCGAGCGGCTCCGCGCGCGCGCCCTGCGCGACGCCGCCCTCGCGGTGCTCCACGGTCCGGGGTTGTTCCCCGGGGCTCGGCGCGCGGGTATTCGTCGCGCTGATCTCCGCTTCGAGGTCAACGGCATCCGCTACCGTTGCGGCGTCGACTTCGCCGCCTCCGAGCGTCGGCTGGTGATGGTCGATCCGTCGGGCGTCGAACGTGCCGTGGCGCAGCGGCAGGGCCCCGTCGCGCAGATGCTGGCTCCGCTCCTCCATCTCCCCAGCGCGCTGATCTACCGCACCCTCGCCCTCGTCGGGACTGGCGCCACGACTGGCCCGCTGCGAGCGCCACCCGGTGTGCCCCGCGCGTTGCGCCCGGCGCTTTTGCGGCACCTCGATGCCCCCGAGGCCGAAGCCGAGGCCCTGGCGGTCGCGCGGGCGGCGGTGGACGAGCTGACGACGCGACGCGCCGCGATCATCGGGGAGGGGGGAGCCCTCGACGTGGTCTTCCGGCGCGCCGCGAAGCGACGCGAGGCCGAGCTCGGCGAGCTCGATGCCGCGCTCCGTGTTGCACAAGGGGCGGCGGCGTCCCTTGAGGCCGAGCACGCCGCGGTGTCGGACCTGATGTCCCGTTTCGAGGCCGAAGCGGGTGACCGTCACCGCGACGTCGCGCGCCGCGCGGCGCGCCCGAGGCCAGATCCGGACGTGGTCGACCACGTCGAGATCTTCGTGGGTGACCCCCCCGAGCAGGCGGCCATCGACGAGGTCATGCCGCCCCTCGAGCTCGCTGGCGACGTCGGCGCCTCCGCCGCCCAGATCCTCGCTGCCGGCCTCCTTCGCGAGGGCCGTACGCCGCCGATACTCTGGCTTGGGGACACGCCGATCCCCGTCGACCGAGTCGATTGGGCCGCGCTGTGGGGCATCCTCGGCGACCGGCAATCCGTCCTCGTCTTCGTAGACGGAGAAGCGCCCGCCGCGGGGCGTCCCGTGCCGATGGTCCTCGAAGCGACGCGCTGAAGAGGCGCCCGCATGAAGCAAGCCGATCTCTTCCCGGGCCCGCCACGCGAGGCCGCGATCGGCGCCGTCGAGGCGTGGGCCGCCGAGACGGGCCGTGAGCCCCTGCTCGGCGTCGACGAGGCGGGCCGCGGACCCCTCGCCGGGCCGGTGGTCGCCGCCGCCGTCGCGCTGCCCCCCGGGCCGGTCCCCGTCGAGTTGGCCGAGCTCGACGATTCGAAGCGGCTCAGTCACGGGACGCGCGTCCGCCTGGCCAAGGCGGTGGCTCGCCACGCCCTGGCCATCGGCGTGGGCCGCGTCTCCCCCGCGCGGATCGACGCGATCAACATCCTGGAGGCCACGCGGGAGGCGTGGCGCGAGTCGGTGCGTATCGCCATCCGCCGCCTGGGCGCGCGACCGCGGGCGCTCCTCGTCGACGGGCACCTCCCCGTCCCGGGCTACGCTGGCGAACAATGGCCCCTCGTGAAGGGAGATGGCCGCAGCCTCAATATCGCCGCCGCCAGCGTGATCGCCAAGGTCACCCGCGACCGGCTCCTCCAGATCTACGACCGGCAGCACCCCGGCTACGGCTTCGCACAGCACAAAGGCTACGGCACCCTCGCCCACCGTCGCGCCCTCGTCCACCTCGGGCCCTGCGCCATCCACCGCCGGTCCTTCAACTGGACGGCGCCCCCGAAATGAGCCTGCGACTCAGGCGCGGCGCCCGCGGCGAGGCCATCGCGGCGAAGCACCTCGCGCGCATGGGCTACACCATCTGCGACCGCAACTGGCGCTGCCGAGTCGGCGAGCTCGACCTGGTCTGCCGCGACGGCGACACCCTCGTCTTCGTCGAAGTGCGGACGGTCTCGACGGACTTCCTCGACAGCCCCCTGGAGACGATCGACGCCGGGAAGCAGAGACGCGTCGCGCGGACCGCGGAAGCCTATCTACGCAGCGCCGACTACGTGCACGTGCGCTTCGATGTCGTGGGGGTGGTGCTCACGAAACCGCCAACCGTCGAGCACATATCGAACGCGTTCACCCCCCCCTGGGCGTTCTGAGGGGCCCCGGCCGCAGCGGATCAGTTAGGGTGCATATCCCGATTCTGACGGAGGGAGTGTGGAGGGCTTTCAGCACTCAGC
>CAYOBQ010000078.1:0-39015 GCA_964402225.1 uncultured Nannocystaceae bacterium
TTAGCCACATGCGCACAGCCCTCCTCCTCTCGGCCCTCGCGCTGCTCGGTGGCTGTCACGCCCTCACCGTCGAGCTGCCGGCCCGACTCTTCGGACCGCCGAAGGTGACCCCCCACGAGGCCCACGACGAGCAGGGCGGACGCTTCGACCACGCAGAGCTCGACGCGCTCCTCCGCGACGTCGTCGATGGCCGCGGCCACGTCCGCTACGGACAGCTCGACGCGGCGGCCCTCGACCGATACCTGTCGCGCCTCGCCGCCGCACCCTACGAAGGGCTGTCCCGGGACGAGAAGCTGGCGCTGCTGATCAACGCCTACAACGCCTTCACCCTGCGCTTGATCCTCGATCACCGGCCCCTGGCCTCGATCAAGGACATCCCCGACGATCACCGCTGGGCTGCGCGCCGGTGGCGACTCGCCGGAAAGGCGTACAGCCTCGAGGACATCGAGCACGGCCTGCTGCGGGCGCAGTTCGCCGAGCCGCGGGTGCACTTCGCCCTCAACTGCGCCAGCGCCGGCTGCCCCCCCCTCCGCGCGGAGGCCTACGACGGGCGACGCATCGAGGCGCAGCTCGCGGCGCAGACCGCGCTGGTCCACCAGGACCCTCGCTGGATCCGGTTCACCCCCGGCGGCGCCCTCCAGCTCACCCGGCTCTACCTCTGGTACGGCTCCGACTTCGAGGCGGCGGCCGACACCGTCACGCGCTTCGTCGCTCGCCACCACCCCGGCGTCGCCGCGGCGCTTGCGCAGGGGAAGCCGCCCGAGGTGGAGTGGCTCGAATATGACTGGTCGCTCAACAGGTCGCGCTAGGACACGCGTGTGGCGCGACTTGCCAGAGGCGGCCCGCACCCCAGACCAATGGCTGGGACGCAACAGCCCCGGCTGCGCTGCGACCCACGGACTCCACGAGGGCTGTGACTTCCGCTGCACGGCCTGCTACCTCCCGAAGGGCGCCGATCGCGCACCGCCGCTCCCCTTCGACCAGGTCCGGCGCCAGTTGGACGCCGTCCGCGTCCACGGCGGCCCCGGCGCCAACGTGCAGATCACCTCGGGCGAGGTGACGCTGTTGCCAGTGGCGCGCCTGCTGCGAGTCGTCCGCTACGCAATCGACATCGGCCTCGACCCGATGGTGATGACCCATGGGCAGACCTTCGCCGACGACCCCACCTACCTGCACCGACTGATGCGCGAGGGCGGGCTGCGCAAGGTGTCGATCCACATCGACTCGACGCAGCGCGGGCGCGCGGGCGTGCCTCGAGGCGCCACGGAGCTCGATCTGATGGCGGTGCGTGACCGCTTCGCCGAGTTGGTCCGTGACGCCCGCCGGATCACAGGGCGCGCGCTCCACGCCGCGCACACCATGACCGTGGGCGCCGAGAACCTGGGCGCGGTGCCCGACGTGGTCCGCTGGACGGTGCGAAACGCCGACGCCTTTCGGCTGCTGGGGCTCAACCCGGTCGCGGAGGTGGGCCGCACACGGCTCGCGGGCGCGCGCTCGCGGGACCGGCTCCGAGGGGCGGTGGCGTGCGGGCTGGGTCCCACGGCGCCGGCGACCTTCGACTTCGGACACCCCGACTGCAATGACATCGTCCTCGGGTGGGCCCTCGGCAGCGGGCCCCGCTTTCGCACGGTCCTGCTGCGGCGCGAAGGGAGCACCATCGACGCGGACTTCCTCCGGCGCTTTCGGCTCCACGGCCTGACGCTCGATGACGCCCCTCGCCCCGTCGCCGCGGCGCGGCTCGCGCGCCACCTCGTGCGGCACCCCATCGACGCCACGCGATGGGCCGCCTACGCCGCCCGGCGGGTGCTCGACGAGCGGGACTGGATCCCCGACGCGGCGGGCGCGCTGCTGCGTGGGCGGCGCGTCTCCGTTCGACCCTTCGCGGTGATGGTCCACCACTTCATGGACTCCGCCACCCTCGAGACGGCGACGGGTCGCGCGCGCCTCGCGGCCTGCGGATTTCGGGTGCCGGTGGCGGGACGAATGGTCCCGATGTGCGAGCTCAACGCGACGGCGCTACGCGCCGAGCTCTACGCCGCGTTGGCTGGCCGCGCGAGCCGCTGTAGCTCATCGACGAACCAGTCCACGTCGGACTCGTCGGCCGGGAGCTCCAAGGCCGCGATGGGGTCGGGCAGATCCAACGCGATGCGCGCAAGCGAGGACGGGGGCATGCACAGCACCACGAGCACGTCGCGCTCGAGCACGTCGCACACGGTGGCCCAGTGACCACGCCCCTGCGCCTCGACACGCCCCGCGTGCACGAAGAGGACCTCGGTGTGGGTGTCGGACAGGAGCGCGCGGACCTCCGCGAACACGTCGGCCTCGAAGCCCCAGTCACAGACGTCTGGATCTGGTGACGTCCCCGCCAGCCTACGGCACCGACCGGTAACGATGTCGACAATGTCGATGTCGCCGCCCGACGCCCTCTGCTGGACCACGCCGCCGACGCTCACGCCAATGCCGCGCAAGGCGTCCACGAGGGACCACACCGCGCGCACACGACCGGTCTTCTCTCGACCGACGATGGCGGCCCAACGTGCTGGCATGAGGATCCTCCCGCGCTGCGCGATGGGCCGGCCGCCGTGCAATCCGTGTGCCGTGGTCAATCGGGATCGGGCTCGACCCGGAGCACGAGGACCGGGCAGGGCGCGAGGCGCAGGACCCGCTCGGTGACGGAGCCCAGCAGCAGCCGCTCGAAGCCGCGCCGACCGTGGGAGGGCATCACGATGAGGTCCGCCTCGTGGGCCTGGGCGATGGCGGCGACCTGTCGCCCCGGATCGCCCAGCGGCGTGTGCACCTCGATGCCCAGTGACGCCGCGGACCCGCCCAGGCGCTCCTCGAGGGACACCCTCACCTGTTCCCGGCGCGTGTTCTCGTCGATCACCTCCCAGACCAGCCCGGGCTCGACAGGGTGGAGCGACTGCAGGACATGGACGACGTGCAGCTTCCCACCGGGGGCGAGCATCTCGCGCGCCGTCTCGAGGGCGTGGAAGGACGCATCCGAGAAGTCGATGGGGACCAGGATCTCTTTTCGGGGCAGCCAGCTCATGGTGACCTCCTCTCCGTGATCGAAGTGCTCGCAAGAAGCGTGCACGATTCTCGCACGTAGACCGGGTGGCCGACCATGGAGGTCCTCGATGTCTGTCCCCGTCCGCACCGACGAGATCGCCCGCTTCGACGGCTTCGGGAGGCTGCCCGAGCCCCACCTCGAACGGCTCGCGGCCATCGCGCGTCGGACAAAGGCGCCCGCCGGGACGGTGCTGATGCGCGAGGGGGATGACGCAGGTGACGTCTACATCGTCCTCGACGGCGCGGTGGACCTCTCCTTGGAGGGCGCCACCCAGGTGTTCTCCACCTTGGCGCCCGGCGATCTGCTCGGCTGGTCGGCGCTCCTCGGCGGGGGCGCGCGCGTGGCGACCGCGACCGCCGCCACCGAGGTCGATCTCGTCGTCATCGCGGGCGAGCCCCTCCGACGTCTCTGCGTGGCCGATCCCGCCGTGGGGTACGCCGTCATGCGCGCCGCCTTCGCCTGCGTAGCCCATCGACTCTCGGCCGCTCGACGCGCCCTCGTGTCGACCGTGGCCGCCCGGTGACGCGACGTTCCCGTTTGGTACCAGCTTTCGACCGTTCTACGCCGATCCAGAGTTGGCACGGCTCGTGCTCTACGGTTGGGGTGCGGAGTTGTCGTCGCGCCGGACGATGACTCCTACGCGGGCATCGCACGGTGTCTCAATGACCGTCCCTTCCGTGCGGTGCCTGCGTTTTCTTTCCCCCTCTTCCCCGTCAATCCGGTTCCGCTCGCACCGTCACCTCGACGCGCGGAGCGGCTTCGCCCACGCGATCCGTGATCTCGCCGAGGACCCGATGAGCCTCGTGGAGCGGGGTCCCGGGGTCGAGCTTGACCACCAGATCCACGAAGCGCTGCGGCCCCGACTCGCGGGTGCGGAGGCGCCCGACGGAGCGCACCTCGGGGTGGCCCTGGACCACATCCAGGATCGCCGCGCGGAGCGCGTCGGGGAGCTCGTGGTCCATCAGCATGTCGACGCTGCGCCGGATGATGCCCACCGCCTGACGGGCGACGTAGCCGGCGACGAGCAGCCCCAACAGCGGATCGACGATGCGCAGCTCGGGATTCGTCGACAGCACGAGGCTGACGGCGACGGCGGCGTGGCCAAGCACATCGGCGGTGTAGTGCGCCGCGTCCGCCTCGACGGCGACGGACCCGGTGCGCCGAGCCGCGTAGCGCTGGAACAGGACCAGCGGGATCGTCGCGACGATCCCCAGCAGCATCACGGCGACGCCCACCGACGGCCGAGACACCGCCGGAGGATCGAACAACCTCGGCGCCGCCTCGAACGCAACGAACAGCGCCGAACCGGCGAGGAAGGCGGCCTGCGCGAGGGCCGCGAGCGGCTCGGCCTTGCCGTGGCCAAAGCCATGGTCCTCATCCGCGGGCACCGACGCACGGCGCACCGCGATGAAGCTCACGCCCGACGCGCCGAGGTCGAGCAAGGAGTCGACCAGCGAGCCGAGCACGGCCACCGACCCGGTCATGATCCACGCGCCCAGCTTGGCGACGGAGAGGGTGGCGCTCACTGCGACGGCGGCGGCCGTGGCGCGTCGGTTGAGGTCGGCGTGGTTGTCCACATGCCGACTCTGACACCCCTCCTTTCGGCTCGGCAATTGCTCCTTTTCCGGCGCGCGTGGTAGGCCGTGGCGATGGAGGAAAGCGCCCCCGCTGACGACGCGCTCGACGCCGCGCTGTGGAGCGCTATCGTCCACACCGCCCGCGATGGCATCATCTCCATCGACCAGCGCGGGACGGTCACGTGCTTCAACTCCGCCGCCTCGGAGATCTTCGGCTACACCGCCGCCGAGGTCGTCGGGCGCAACGTCGCGCTGCTCATGCCCGAGCCCTACCGCAGCACGCACGACGCCCACATCGAGCGGTACCAGCGCACGGGTGAGGCCCGGGCGGTCGGCCGAATCCGCCACGTGCAGGCGCTGCACAAGTCAGGGCGGATGTTCCCGATCGAGTTGTCCGTCGGCGAAGCGCAGCTCAACGGGGAGCCGGTCTACACGGGGATCGTCCGGGACGTCGAGCGAGCGCAGCGTCGCTACCGCGCGGTGGTCGACCAGGCCGGCGTCATCATCCTGGTGCTCACGCCCGGCGGGCGGGTGGTGGAGTTCAACCCCGAGGCCGAGCGCGCCTACGGGTGGCGCAGCGCCGAGATCATCGAGTCCGACTACCTTGAGCTATGCGTGCCCGAGCGCGATCGCGCCGGGGTGCGAGCCGCGATGGACCGAGTGCTCGCCGGAGAGGTCGTCCGTGGCTTCCAGAACTCCATCCTGCGCTGCGACGGGAGCGAGCGGGTGGTGCTGTGGAACTCCGTCCGGCTCACCGACGAGTTCGGCACAGCGACCGGGATCGTGGCGGTAGGCAACGACGTCACCGAGCGCCAGCTCGCCGCCCATGCCCTGGCCCACGCCCACGGTGAGCTACAGGCCGCACACAAGCAGCTCCGCACCGAGCAGGCGAAGATCGTCCACGCGGAGAAGCTGCCCTCCATCGGTCAGCTCGCGTCGGGCGTGGCCCACGAGGTGAACAACCCCCTCGCGGGCATCATGTCCTGCGTCGACGCGCTCCGCGCCGGCGCGCTGAGCGACCGCCGACGCATCGCGTACTACGACGCGATCGAAGACGGGCTCGACCGAATCGAGCGCATCGTCCGCGCCCTGCTCGACTACGCCCGCCCCCGGGGCTCCGGCTCGCCGGGCGCCGTCGACCTGCACGAAGCCGTCGACGGCTGCCTGCTCCTCGTGCGGCCCCAACAGCACAAAGCGGGGGTCTCCGTCGAGTTGGGCTTCAAGGAGGGGGAGTTCATCGCCCGAGGCGAACAGCACGCCCTCCAGCAAGCGATCATGAACGTCCTCCTCAACTCGCTCTACGCGGCCCCGCGAGGGAGCACCATCTCCATCGGCGCCCAGGTGGTGGACGACAGGGTCGAGCTCTCCCTCACCGACCGTGGACCGGGGATCCCCCAGTCGGAGATCGCGCGGGTGACCGACCCGTTCTTCACCACCAAACCGGAGGGCGAAGGCACGGGGCTCGGGCTCGCTGTCACGCTGGGCATCATCTCCAGGATGGGCGGCCTGCTCCGCATCGACTCGGCCGACGGGGGCGGCACAACGGTCACGTTCTCCCTACCACTCACCGATCAATCGTAACCCGCGGGTAACGGAAACATAGGCCCAACGGCCTATTCCGACTGGTACGAACATTGCTGTGTCCGCTCCCCGCGACGGTCTTGGAGCGGATGGAGCTTCTGATGAGTGCGTTGGTCGTATTATTGCCAGTCGCGGCGGGTTTCGTCGCCGCGGCCCTCTTTGTCTTCATCTGGGCGGTCCGAAACGGACAGCTCGACGACCTGGAGACGCCCGCGATCCGAGCGGTATTGGACGACCGCGTCGAGGTCGACCGATGAGCGCCGAAGCCACGGGCGCGCCCGAGGAGCGGTTCGCCTACGACGACCGAATCGTCCGCGACTTCATCGTCGCCACCGTGGTGTGGGGCGTGGTGGGGATGCTCGTCGGCCTCGTGATCGCGTTCCAGCTAGCGGCCCACCAGCTCAACTTCGACACCTCCTTCCTCAGCTTCGGTCGCCTTCGCCCACTCCACACCAACGCCGTGATCTTCGCGTTCGTGGGCAACGCCTTCTTCGCGGGGGGCTACTACTCCGCGCAGCGTCTCCTCAAGGCGCGGATGTTCAGCGACGCGCTCTCCAAGATCCACTTCTGGGGCTGGCAACTCATCATCGTCTCGGCCGCGCTCACGCTCCCCTTCGGCATCACATCCGGCAAGGAGTACGCGGAGCTCGAGTGGCCCATCGACATCGCCATCGCCCTGGTCTGGGTGATCTTCGCGATCAACTTCTTCGGCACCCTCGCCAAGCGTCGCGAGCGGCACCTCTACGTCGCCATCTGGTTCTACATCGCGTCCATCGTCACCGTCGCCGTGCTCCACATCTTCAACTCGCTGGAGCTGCCGGTCTCGTTGACCAAGTCCTACTCGGTCTATGCCGGCGTGCAGGACGCGCTGGTGCAATGGTGGTACGGCCACAACGCGGTCGCCTTCTTCCTGACGACTCCATTCCTCGGCTTGATGTACTACTTCATCCCGAAGGCCGCCGACCGCCCGGTCTATAGCTACAGGCTGTCGATCGTGCACTTCTGGTCGCTGGTCTTCCTCTACATCTGGGCTGGGCCCCACCACCTCCTCTACACCGCGCTCCCCGACTGGGCGCAGACCCTCGGCATGGTGTTCTCACTGATGCTCTGGGCGCCGAGCTGGGGCGGCATGATCAACGGGCTGCTCACGCTCCGCGGGGCGTGGGACAAGGTGCGCACCGATCCAGTGCTCAAGTTCTTCGCGGCGGCCGTCACGTTCTACGGCATGGCGACCTTCGAGGGGCCGCTGATGTCGATCAAGTCGGTCAACGCGCTGTCCCACTACACCAACTGGACGATCTCCCACACCCACGGCGGCGGCCTCGGCTGGAACGGCTTCATGGTCTTCGGGATGCTCTACTGGCTGGTCCCCAAGCTGTGGAAGAGCAAGCTGCACAGCGTCCGCGCGGCCAACGCCCACTTCTGGCTGGGCCTCGTCGGCATCGGTGTCTACATGCTGTCGATGTACGTCGCCGGTATCGCCGAGGGGCTGATGTGGAAGGCCTTCGACGAGGAGGGCCGCCTGGTCTACGGCACCTGGACCGACATGGTCCCGACGCTGGCCCCGATGTACTGGGCGCGGGGCATCGGTGGGACGCTCTACTTCGTCGGCACCCTCTTGATGGGGTGGAACCTGTGGATGACGGCCAAGGGCGCCCGCGTCACCGACGAAGAGGCGAGCTACCCCGCGCTGCGGCCGATGACCAGCAAGCCTTCCCGACTCCACCGCCTCATCGAGGGACGCCCGCTCACCTTCACGGTCTTGACCACGGTGGCGGTGCTCATCGGCGGGATCGCCGAGATCGTGCCCTCGATGATGATCGAGTCGAACGTGCCGACGATCGCGTCGGTCAAGCCGCTGACCCCCTTGGAGCTCGAGGGGCGCGACATCTACATCAGCGAGGGCTGCTACACCTGTCACTCCCAGATGATCCGACCGTTCCGCGCCGAGACGCTGCGGTACGGCGAGTACTCCAAGCCGGGTGAGTTCGTGTACGACCACCCGTTCCAGTTCGGGTCCCGCCGAATCGGCCCGGACCTCGCGCGCGTCGGAACCAAGTACGGGGGGGACGCGGGTGCGGCGTGGCACTACAACCACATGCTCGACCCGCGCTCGACGTCGCCGGGCTCGATCATGCCGAGCTACCCGTGGCTCTACGAAGGCACCCTCGATCTGGGCCTGACGGACGCCAAGCTCAACGCCTTCGTGACCCTCGGTGTGCCGTACACAGACGCCCAGGTCGCCGGCGCCGTCGCCGACGCCCAGGCGCAAGCGAAGGCCATCGCCGCCGGGCTGAAGAAGCAGGGCCTGCCCGACGTACACGACAAACCCATCGTGGCGCTCATCGCCTACCTGCAACGCCTCGGAACGGATCTCGGGAGGGCCAACCAGTGAAGGCGCTCATTCTGTCGCAGACCAACCTCTTGTGGCCCCCGCTCGTCGCGGTGGTGCTCTTCGTCACCGTCTTCGCCGCGATGCTCGCGTGGATCTATCGTCCCGGCGCCCGCGCCGCATACGAAGCGCGGGCGCGCCTGCCGCTCGAGAGCGGGGAGGTGTCCCGATGAGCGCGCCGCATGACGAGCTGCTCGACCACGACTACGACGGTATCCGCGAGTACGACAACCCGCTGCCGCGCTGGTGGCTGGTCACCTTCTACGGGACCATCGCCTTCGCCGCCGTCTACGTCCCCTACTTCCACTTCGGCCCCGGTCAGCTCCCGCACGAGGAGTACGCCGCCGAGATGGCCGCCGCAAAGACCGCGGCCCCCCCGTCCCTGACCTCCGCGCAGCTCGCGACGGCCGTCGCTGATCCCGCCGGGGCCACGCGCGGCAAAGCGACGTACGACAAGCTCTGCATGCCCTGCCACCGCGCCGACGGCGGCGGGCTGGTCGGCCCCAACCTCACGGACGACCACTGGATTCACGGCGGTAGCCCCGCCGATCAGGTCAAGATCGTCACCGACGGCGTGCCCGCGAAGGGGATGATCTCCTGGAAGGCCCAGCTCAGCCAGGGCCAGATCGTCGACGTCGTCGCCTACATCCGCACCCTTCGGGGCACCAGGCCCGCGGACGGAAAGGCCCCCGAGGGCAGGCCCTACGGCGGAGACTGACGATTGCCGCTCGCCGACAACGACACCGTCGCGACTTACGGCGACCACGGCGAGCGCGTCTGGCTCTACCCACTTCAGTCCATCGGCCGCTTCTTCCGCGCCCGCGCCGTCGTCGCCTGGCTGCTCATCGCCCTGTTCGGCGTCGCGCCCTGGATCGACGTCGCGGGGCACCCGGCGATGCGCTTCGACATCCCCGCTCGCCGTTTCTACTTCTGGGGCCTCGAGCTCTTCGCCACCGACGCGGGGTGGCTCCTCTTCGTCGCCGGCGCCGGGCTGTTCGGCGTCTTCCTCTTCACCGCGCTCTTGGGCCGCGCGTGGTGCGGCTGGACCTGCCCGCAGACGGTCTTTCTAGAGATGGTCGTGCGCCCCATCGAGATCCTCATCGAGGGGCCACCGAGCCAGCGCAAGCGGCTGGATCGCGCGCCTTGGGGCGCCGCCAAGGTGTGGAAGAAGAGCCTGAAGGGGGCGACCTACCTGGTGACGGCCGGGGCCATCGCGACGACCTTCGTGGCGTACTTCATCGGCCGAGACGGCATCCTCGCGGCGCAGGCGCAGCCCCTCTCCCACCCCTTCGCCTCCGCCATCTTCATCGCCACGACGCTCACCCTGCTGTTCGACTTCGCGTGGTTCCGCGAACAGACGTGCATCGTGCTGTGCCCCTACGGCCGCCTCCAATCGGTGCTACTCGACGCCGACTCGCTGGTCGTCGGCTACGACAGCGCTCGAGGGGAGCCCCGCGGGAAGCGCGCAGACCCCGAGGCGGGCGACTGCGTCGACTGCGACAAGTGCGTGCAGGTCTGCCCGACGGGCGTAGACATCCGAAAGGGCGTGCAGCTCGAGTGCATCCACTGCGCGGCCTGCGTCGACGCCTGTGACTCCGTGATGGATCGCCTCGGGCGCGCGCGAGGCCTCGTCCGGTACAGCACGGAGAACGCCCTGGAGGGGAGACCGCTGCGCTGGCTCCGCCCCCGCGTGGTGGCCTACGCCGCGGCGCTGATCGCGGTGGCCCTGGCCTTCGGAGGCGCCGTCGCCACCCGGGCCCCCGTCGAGCTCGCCCTGTTGCGCATGGGCGGGGCGCCCTACGCGCTCATCGACGGCGGCCGCGTCCAGAACGCCATGCGTCTGCGGATCTCCAACCGTGGCCGCGAGCTCCGACGCTTCGAGGTGTCGGTCGTCGCGCCCGCCGATGTCTCGGTCCACAGCCCCGTCGACCGCATCGCCGTTCGGCCCGGCGCCGTCGGCCAGTTCCCGCTGCTCTTCATCGGCAGGCCGAGCGGCGCGCGAGCCACGCCGCTCACCCTCGAGGTGCGCGCCGACGATGGCGTCACCGAGCGATTGACGGCGCCCTTTCTGGCGCCCACGGAGGCGAGTCCATGAAGTGGGTCATCATCGGCCTGGGCGCCGTCGTCGCGGCCAACGCCGCGTTGCTCTTCTTCGCCCTGCACAGCCGCCCCGTGCTCGAGAGCGAGGACTACTACGCAGACGCCGTCCGCTTCGAGGACACGCTCGCCGAGCGCCGCGCCTCCGACGCCCTCGGTTGGTCCGCCGTCGTCAACGTCGACGGGCAGATCGCCTACGAGCTCACCGACGAGCGGGGGCGCCCCGTCGAGGGCCTCTCCGGCGAGCTTCAGGTGCGACGAGCCGACACCCGGGAGCACGACGCGACCCACGTCCTCGAGGAGACCGTGCCCGGGCGCTACACGGCCCCGGCCCCGCTCCACGCTGGCCTCTACAGCGTAGACGTTCGGCTCGAGGGCGGCCCGGCCCCGTGGGTCGACCGACGCTCGGTCGTGCGATGATCGCAGGCGTCCTTCTGGCCAGCCTCGCCGGCAGCCTGCACTGCGGCGCCATGTGCGGCGGCTTCGTGCTGCTCTACGGCGGCGCGCGCGGACGCCACGCGGCCTACCACGCGGGGCGCCTGCTCGCCTACGTCGCCCTGGGCGCCGTCGCGGGGTTCCTGGCCGGGCGCGTGGACGCCGCCGCCGACGCCTTGATGGGCATCCGGCGGGTGGCCGGCCCCCTGCTGGGGCTGGTCCTGTTCATCGCCGCGGTCCGCGCCTGGCGAGGACCCCGCCCCACGACCTCCCTCTCCGCCACGCCGAGCATCGCCGGCGCGAGCTGCCCCTCGGGCCTCCTACGAAGCTACGCGGCGCGGCCCGGGGTCGCCCCCGCCTTCTCCGTCGGCCTCCTCGCCGGGTTGCTGCCCTGTGGGTGGTTGTGGGGCTACGTCTTGCTCGCCGGCGCCACCTCTGACCCGGCCAACGGCGCCCTCGTGATGGCGGCGTTCTGGGTGGGCACGGTGCCGGCCCTGTTGGCTGTGGGTGGGCTGACGTCCTGGCTTCGCGCCCGGATCCGCGCCGGCCGCCTCGTCGCGGCGGGCCTGTTCGCGGCGGGGCTGTTGGCGGTCTTCGGCCAGTGGGGGCCCCTCGCGGGCTCCGAGGCCCCGCCCGCCTCCGTCTGCGAGCATCCGCGGTGAACGCCTGCCGCTGCGCCCATTGTGGAGAGCCCGCGACGGGTCCGGCCCCCGCGTACTGCTGCGCCGGCTGCCGGACCCTCGCCGGGATCCTCCCAGACGCGCCGGCCGCCGAGAGCCGCTACGCCCACTACGACGACCCGGCGTTCCTCGACCGCTTCGTCCACGACGGTGCCATCGAGCTCGAGATAGACGCCATGCACTGCCCTTCGTGCGTCTCCGTCCTGGAGCGGCTCCCCCGTACTGTCCTCGGCGTCCGCGAAGCCCGCGTCGACTTCGGCCGACGACGACTACGCCTCGCCTGGGACGGCCCGCTCTCGTCGGTGGCCGACGCGGTCCACGCCCTCGGCTATCCGTCGCGTCCAGTCGGCGTCAGCGACCCCACATCCGGCCGAGGGGAGCTGTTGCGCCTGGGCATCTCCTTCGCCCTCGCCGGCAACGTGATGCTGCTGTCGGCCGCGCTGTACGCCGGGGCCGACGGCGTCTTCGCCCGTGCCTTCGAGTGGGCCGCCTTCTTGCTCGCGGTCCCCGTCGTCACCTACGGCGCGTGGCCCTTCTACCGCGGCGCCATCGCCGGACTGCGGGCGCGGGTCCCGCACATGGATCTTCCGGTCTCCCTGGGCCTCATCGGGGGCTTCTCGGCGAGCCTCGTCGCCACGTTCACGGGCCACGGCGAGGTCTACTACGACTCCCTCGCCGCCCTCGTCTTCCTGCTCCTGCTCGGCCGACGCCTCCAGACGGCGGGTCATCGCGCGGCGGTCGGGCGCGCCGAGCTGCTCTGGTCGCTCACGCCCGGAGGCGCCACGCGGCGGGAGGACGGCGAGTGGCGCTCGGTGCCGGCCACCGCCCTGCGCTCCGGGGATCTCGTCCGCGTGGCCGCCGGCGAGACGCTGGCCGTCGACGGCGACGTGGAGTCCGGCCGAGGCGCCCTCGATCTACGGCTGCTCACCGGTGAGTCGCGACCGGTCGCGGTGGCGCCGGGGGCGCAGGTCTTCGCGGGCACCGTGAACCTCGGAGAGCCGCTCGAGGTCCGCGCCACCGCCTCCGGCGCCGAGACCCGACTCGGGGGCATCGTCGAGATGGCCGCCCGCGCCGACGCGGACCGCGCTCCGGTCGTCCGGATCGCCGACCGCGCCGCCGGCTGGTTCGTGCTGGGTGTGCTGGCCCTCGCGGTGGTCGGCGGCGCCTATTGGTGGTCCCACGACCCGAGCCGCGTCTTCGACGTCGTGGTCTCCCTCCTGGTCGTCTCGTGTCCCTGCGCCCTCGGCCTCGCCACCCCGGTCGCCCTCGCCGTCGCGCGGGGCCGGGCCGCCTCCGCGGGTCTCCTCTTCGCGTCCACCGCCGCCGTCGAGCGCCTGGCGCGCGTCGACCGCGTCGCTCTCGACAAGACGGGCACGCTCACGGAAGGCCGGATGCAGGTCACGCAGACCTGGCTCGACCCCGCACATCGGCGCCTCGTCGGCGCCCTCGAGGCGCGCTCCATTCACCCCCTGGCGAGGGCCCTCGCCACCGACGACGACCTCCCCGTCTCCGACGTCCTCGAGACGCCGGGCCGCGGCATCCGAGGGCGCGTGGCGGGACACCTGGTCGAGATCGGAGCCCCCGGCGCCCTCGGCATCCCCGACGCCGATCCGCGCCTCCACCGAGGCGAGACACCCGTCGCCGTCCGCATCGATGGCGAGGTCGTCGGCCTGATCGCGTTGGACGATCCACTGCGCCCGGACGCCGCCGACGCCGTCGCCGATCTGCGTGCCCTGGGCGTGGGACCCGAGGTGCTCAGCGGCGACCACCCCTCCGCCGCCACCGCGGTCGGCGCCCGCCTCGGGATCCCCGCCCGCGGGGGGGTCGATCCGGAGGGCAAGGCGGCCCACGTCCGCGGCGGCGGGGTGGCGATGGTCGGCGATGGCTTCAACGACGCGCCCGCCCTGCGCGCGGCCGAGGTCGGCCTCGCGGTCCGTGGCGGCGCCGAGATGGCGCTTCGCGTCGCCGACGTCTTCCTCGCGAGGGAGGGCGTGGCCGCCGTCGCCGACGCGATCGAAGGCGCGCAGCGCGCCCTCCGAGTCGTTCATCGCAACCTCGCCTTCTCCTTGGCCTACAATGTGATCTTCGCTTCGCTGGCCCTCGCCGGCCTCATCTCGCCCCTCGCCGCGGCCGTGCTGATGCCCATCAGCTCGCTGACGGTCGTGGGCTCCTCGGTGGCCGCGAGATCCTTCCGGCGACCCGACGGCCAAGTTGGCGTATAATTTGCGTTACCTGCACGCCACAGGAGGCAAAAGATGCGCGTTCGCGACCTGATGAGTACCGATCTCGTAACCCTCAACGTGCAGAGCGATCTCGAGTTGGCCGAAGGGCTGATGGCGGTGATGCGCGTTCGACACCTCCCGGTGGTCTCGGGCAACAAGCTCGTGGGCTTGGTGACCCACCGCGACCTGCTGCGCGCATCGCTGTCCACGCTCACCGCCCACACCGCCGAGGAGGAGACCGCGCTGAAGACCTCGGTCTCCGTCGAGCGCATCATGCGCTCGAACGTCGCGACGACCACTCCCGACGCGGACGTGCGCGACGCCATCCGGCGCATGCGCAAGCGCCGCTGGGGCTGCCTGCCGGTGGTGGACGACCAGCAGGAGCTCGTCGGCATCGTCACCGAGGCCGACTTCCTCGAGCTCACGCAGGTCCTGCTCGACCGCGTCGAGAGCATCGACGTCGAGTCCCTGCGGGCGTTGGCCGCCGAGCTTCGTGCCGAGCGCGACGAGGACCCCGAGGCGTGATCGCCGTCCCCAGCGTGTCCGACGCGCTCCTCGCGCGCTACGACGTCCCCGCGCCGCGCTACACGAGCTATCCAACGGTGCCCTCGTGGGCCGAGGGCTTCGACGGATACGGCGACGCGCTGGAGCGCGGCGCCCACGTCGAGGCGCCGCTGTCGATCTACGTCCACGTCCCCTTCTGCTGGCGCCTGTGCCACTACTGCGGATGCAACGTCGTGGTGAGCAGCAAGCGGGACCGCGCCGACGAGTACCTCGACCTGCTCGAGCGCGAGGTCGAGCTCGTCGCCGACCGCATCGCCCCCCGACGCGCGGTGTCCCAGCTCCACGTCGGCGGGGGGACGCCCACCTTCCTCAGCGCCGACCAGCTCGAGCGCCTGTGGGGTCTGCTCACGAGACGCTTCGATCTGCTCCCCGACGCCGAGGTCTCCGTGGAGATCCACCCCGGCGTGACCGGCCCGGAGCAGCTCGGGATGCTGCGGCAGCTCGGCTGCAACCGCCTGTCTCTAGGGGTGCAGGACACCGACGAGGCGGTGCAGGCCGCGATCGGCCGCGAGCAGACGCTGGAGCAGACCCACGCCTCCCTCGAGTACGCGCGCGACGCGGGGTTCGACAGCGTCAACTTCGATCTCATCTACGGGTTGCCAGGGCAGACGACGACGAGCTGGGCGCGCACCCTCGATTGCGTCCTCGAGATGGCCCCCGACCGTCTGGCGGTCTTTGGCTTCGCCTACGTCCCGACTCTGCGGCCCAACCAGCGGCGCCTCGACGCCGACGCCCTGCCGACGGGGCGCGAGCGGCTCGACCTGTTCCGACAAGCGTGGCGCGCCTTCGAGGGCGCCGGCTACGCCTTCCTCGGGCTGGACCACTTCGTCGCGCCCCACGATGAGCTCGCGCGGGCCGCCAGCGACGGGCGCCTCGGCCGGAACTTTCAGGGGTACACCGTCCGCGACACCCCGGATACGCTCGCGTTCGGGGTCACCGGGATCAGCGACATCGCGGGCACCTACGCCCAGAACGTGCGGACGCTCCCCCGCTACGCCGAGGCCGTCGAGGCCGGCCGCCTCGCCACCGTGAAGGGGCATCGGCGGACGCCGGAGGACGACCGGCGCCGCGGGCGGATCAACCGACTGATGTGTCACCTGGAGGTGCCGCTCGACGCCCAGGACAAAGACGCCATCGCCCGCCTGCGCCCCCTCGCCGCCGACGGCCTCGTCGAGCTCTCCGCGGAGCGGGTCCGCGTCACCCGGTTGGGTCGGCTCTTCCTGCGAAACATCGCCCAGGTCTTCGACGCGAAGACGGGCTCGGCCACGCTGTCGCGGGCCGTTTGACGGACACGCACAGCACCGAATGGTAACGTTCGCTACAATCCAGTAACGCCAGCAGCACGCCGTGGCGTCCACCCGCCCGGGCACGCCCCTTGCTTCACGTCGCCAGCGCGCCCGAGCGCAACCGTAGGAGGATCTCCGATGGAGACGATCGAAAACATCCTGATCCCGGTCGACCTCTCGCTCGGCTCCCGCGCCGCTGCCCAGGCCGCGATCTCCCTGGCGAAGCGCTACAGCAAGGCCCACCTCACCTTCCTGCATGTCTCCGAGCCGACGCCGATCGTCGCCAGCGACGTGTTGATCGACGCGGGGGGGGGCCGCCGAATGGCCCTCCAGGACTACATCCGGGAGCAGAACGGCCAGCTCTTCGACGACTTCCTCGCGAGCCTCGACGGCCTCGTGGGGGTGGAACACACGCGGACGATGGCGCGGGGCACGCCGCACAGCAGCATCCTCAACCACGCCGAGAAGGGGCCCTGCGATCTCATCGTGATGGGCACGCATGGCCGCACCGGCGTCTCCCACTTCCTGTTGGGGAGCGTCGCCGAGAAGGTCGTGCGCCACGCCCCGTGCCCGGTCCTCACCGTCCGCGGCCAGGCGTGAGCAACAATGGGACACCAGTCAGGGGACCCGGCTTGATGCTAGACATCCTCTTGGTCGACGACGAGCCGACGCTCCGCCTCTCGATGGGCGACGCGCTGGAGGACGCCGGGCATCACGTCACGCGCGCCCCGGACGGCCGCACGGCCCTCGAGTTCGTGCGCGGTCGCGTCTTCGACGTGGTCGTCTCCGACATCCGAATGCCGGGCCTCGACGGCCTCAGCCTGTTCCGCGCCGTGCGCGAGATCGCCCCCGACACCGCGGTCATCCTGATGACCGCCTACGGCGCGGTGGACGACGCCGTCGGCGCCCTGCGCGAGGGCGCCTACGACTACCTCACCAAGCCCTTCGAGGTCGGTGAGTTGCTCACCCGCGTCGGCCGCATCGCCGAGCGCCACAACCTGCGTGCCGAGCTCGAGCTGGCCCGGGGGCAGCTCGCCCGCGCGGAGCACAAACGCGAGCTCATCGGCCGCAGCCCGCCCATGGTGAGGCTCATCGACCGCATCGACACCCTCGCGCCGAGCGACGCCCCGGTCTTCATCCAGGGAGAGAGCGGCACCGGCAAGGAGTTGGTGGCGCGGCGACTGCACGCGCTGTCGACCCGGCCCCATGGTCCCTTCGTCCCGGTGCACTGCGCGGCCTTCCCCGAGACGCTGATCGAGGCCGAGCTCTTCGGCCACGAGCGCGGCGCATTCACCGGCGCCGTCCGTCGCCGCGAGGGGCGCTTCAAGGTCGCGTCGGGGGGGACGCTCTTCCTCGACGAGGTCGCCGAGATCCCGTTGCCCGCGCAGGCCAAGCTCCTGCGTTCCTTGCAGGAGGGGACCATCGAGCCCCTCGGCACCAGCGAGCCCGTGAAGGTCGACGTGCGTATCGTCTCCGCCACCCACCGCAACCTGAAGCAGTGTGTGCGCGAGGGGACGTTCCGTGAGGACCTCTACTACCGCCTGAAGGTGCTCGACGTGCGGGTGCCGCCGCTGCGCGATCGCCGCGCCGACCTGCCGCTCCTCGTCGAGCACTTCCTGACCCGCTTCGACGCCGAGGGGGCGTCCCTCTCCCCTCGCGCTTGGGCGGCCTTGAAGGCCCACGACTACCCCGGCAACGTGCGCGAGCTCGAGCACGCGCTGCACCACGGCGCGGTCCTCGCCCGCGGTGGCGAGATCGGCCTCGAGCACCTGCCCGAGGACGTCGTCGGGGACAACATCGTGGCCGAGGACGACTCCGATGACGTCACCCCCCTCGCAGTCGCCGTGAAGGCCTTCGAGCGCGACTACATCCAGCGCGCGCTCAAGGTCGCCGGGGGCAAGAAGACGCGAGCCGCCGAGCTGCTCGGAATCTCCCGCAAGAACCTCTGGGAGAAGCTGCGGGACAACCCGCCGGAGAGCTGAATTGCGCGGGTCACGCCGGATCAGGTCGGCGGGACGACCGCCACCGTGCCGACGCCCTGATTGAGGAGCTTCCGCGGCACGCTGCCGAGCAGGTCGGCGAGCTTCAACCCGTGCCCCGTCTGACCCAGCACCATCAGCGACGGGCTCTCGTCGCGGATGTAGTCCGCCAACGTCTCACTGGAGACGCCGTTGAGGAGGCGGTGGTGGACGACGAGCCCCGGGTGGTCTTCGCCCAGGGACCGGGCGAGCCGATCCGTGGCGCTCGCGCTCCAGGCCACCACGCGCTCCGCGGTCACCTCGTTGACGGCGCCCAGGACCGGGATGGAGGGCAGATCCACGCAATGCACGAGCTCGAGCTCGCGTCCCACGACCTCGGCGAACCGGCAGGCGAAGTCGAGGGCGGGGCGGTTCGCCTCGGAGAAGTCGGTCGCCACGGCCACCGGCCCCTCACCGATGGCCTCGTGGTCTTCGTGCACCACGATGAGCGGGCACGGCGGGTGGCTCGCGAGCTGCTGCACGCGGGAACCCGCGAGCAGACGGGCGACGCGGCCCTTGTCGCTGCGCGCCATGACCAGGACCGAGGCCTCGTGCTTCTGCGCCGACGCGATCAAGGCCGAGGCGACGTGGCCGACGCGGGAGTCCACCGCCGACGGTGGGGCACCGGCGCTGGCGACGTACCAGGCACGCGCCCCCTCACGGACCTCCTCCAGCGCCGCCGGTGTCAGCGCCAGATCGAGGGCCGCCACGAGCGGCTGGCCCATGTCGATGTCGACGGCGTGGGATACGACGACCCCAGTCTCGAAGGCCGCCGCCATGTCCCGCGCCCAACGGGCCGCGAATCCGGCCTCCGCCGACAAGTTGGTCGCCAGGACGATCGGATGATTCTCCATGACAATCGCTCCTCGAACGTGGCTGGTTGGAAACATCGCAACTTCCACGCCGGCCGCGCGGGGGCTGTGTTTCGCCATGAACGCTACCGTGGGTTCCCGCCAACGTGCGGCGTGCTACCCACCCGTGACGAGTCTACCGACGACGGATCCACTCGTTGCGCTGCTCGACGCCGGCGATCTGCGCCAGCAGGCGCATGTGGCCAACCAACGCGCCGATCGCGTCGTCGAGGGCGATGACGCCGAAGAGGTAGCCGTCGTCGTCGATGACGGGGAGGCGACGGACGCCCGCGTCCTGCATCAGGTTGAGCGCGTGCAGCATCGAGGCGTCGGCGAGCACCGTGACCAGCGGATCGGCCATCAGGTCCGCCGCCGTGAGCTTGTCGGTGTCGGCCTCCGCCCCGCGGGCGAGCACCAACACGACCAGATCGCGGTCGGTGACGATCCCGACCGGGCGTTGGCGCCCCTCCACCTCCTCGACCACCACCAGGCTGCCGACGTGGTACTCCCGCATCTTCACGGCGAGCGTGTGCACATCATCATCCGGCTTGACCGTCACCACGTGACGCCTACAGCTCTGAGCGACCTTCATGGGAACCTCCTCTCGTCGGACGAAGACCCTCTGCACGGGCCGCGCCAAGGGATGGCGCATGGCGTCGCACCATTTCGGGACATTCAGACCCAGGCGAACGCATGGAGCAGCCGGAAACCGCATGGATGCTAGCTGGCACGTATTCTGCCACAAGCGGGTTCACGGTCAGAAAGGAGCTGAGAATGCAGATTAAGGCCTTCTACGACGAGCGCACTTCCACGCTGACTTACGTCGTCTTCGACGCGGCCAGCCGCGACGCGGTGGTGATCGATCCAGTGCTCGACTACGAGCGCGTCGGGTCGAAGGTATTCCACGAGTCGATCGACGAGGTCACCGCCTTCCTCGAGGAGAAGCGGCTCACCCTCCACTACATCCTCGAGACCCATGCCCACGCTGACCACCTCTCCGGCGCCCAGGTGCTCGCGACCCGCTTCCCCGGGGCGGAGATCGCCATCGGGAGCGGCATCGGCGCGGTGCAGGAGGTCTTCAAGGGCGTCTTCGACCTCGCTGACGACTTCGATACCACCGGCGCCCAGTTCGATCGGCTGCTCGACGACAACGAGCTCCTCTCCGCAGGGACCATCGATGTCCGCGCGCTGCACACCCCCGGGCACACCCCGGCGTGCGTCACCTATCAGGTAGACGATGCCCTGTTCACCGGCGACCTGGTCTTCATGCCCGACCAGGGCACCGGCCGCTGTGACTTCCCCGCGGGCAGCGCCGCGGACATGTACCGCTCGGTGAGGGAGCGCATCTACACGCAGCCCGACGCGACCCGAATCTTCGTGGGCCACGACTACCAGCCCAACGGTCGGGAGATGCGCTTCGAGACGACCGTCGGCGCGCAGAAGGCCGCCAACATCCAGCTCGGCGCCGAGACCACCTACGACGGCTTCGTGGCGCGCCGCGAGGCACGCGACGCCCAGCTCGACGCCCCGAAGCTGCTGTTTCCGAGCGTCCAGGTCAACATCGACGCCGGGCGCCTCCCGGCCCGCCTGAAGATCCCGCTGCGGGTCATCCCATCTCCACGACAAGCCGAGTAGCGAAGAACCGACCCAGGTCGGCGCGCACGACGCGCGCCACGACCGAGGAGTGAACGTGTCCCTCTGGGCCAAACGAGAGTTCCACCGCGGCGACGTCATCGCCGGTGTCACCGTCGCGGTGATGCTCGTTCCCCAGGGCATGGCCTACGCCATGCTCGCGGGGCTGCCCCCCGTGGTCGGCCTCTACGCGTCGATCGTCCCGGTCTTCATCTACGGTCTGCTGGGCACCTCCGGCCAACTCGCCGTCGGCCCGGTGGCGATGGTCTCGCTCCTCGTCGCCGCGGGCGTCGGCGCGGTCGCCGAGCCCGGGAGCGGTCAATACCTGGCCCTCGCGGTCCTGCTGGCGGTCATGGTCGGCGTGATGCAACTCGCGATGGGCCTCGCGCGCCTCGGCTTCCTGGTCAACTTCCTCTCCCACCCGGTCGTCTCCGGCTTCACGAGCGCCGCCGCGCTGATCATCGGCATCAGCCAGCTCAAGCACGTCCTCGGCTTCCCCCTCGCCCGCGACCACCGGGTCCAGATGGTCCTATGGGAGGCGTGGCAGAAGATCGACCAGACGCACCTGCCCACCCTCGCCTTCGGCGCCACCTCGGTCCTCGTCCTGCTGGCCGTCAAACGCATCAGCCGGAAGATCCCCGGCGCGCTGGTGGTGGTCGTCGCCGGCACCCTGGTGATCGTCTTCGCGGGCCCTGACGCCCTCTCTGTGCGCACCGTCGGCGAGGTGCCCGGCGGGTTCCCATCCCCCACCCTGCCGACCTTCGAGTGGAGTCAGTTCAAGGCCCTCCTGCCGATCGCCATCGCGATCTCCCTCGTCGGCTTCATGGAGTCGATCTCGGTCGCCAAGTACTTCGCCTCGCGCTACGGGGACAAGCTCGACGCGAACCGCGAGTTGGTGGCCCTGGGTCTCGCCAACCTCGGCGGCGCGGTCACCGGCGGGTACCCCGTGACCGGCGGCTTCTCCCGCTCGGCCGTCAACGCCGACGCGGGCGCCCGCAGCGGCATGGCGTCGGTCATCACCGCGGTCCTCGTCCTGCTCACGCTGCTCTTCCTCACCGACCTCTTCACCCACCTGCCGGTGGCGGTGCTCGCCGCGATCATCCTCGTAGCCGTGCTCGGCCTCGTCGATCTCCACGCCGTGCGCCACCTCTGGGAGATCGACCGGCCGGATCTCGGCGTGCTGCTGGTCACCTTCGGCTCCACCCTCACGCTCGGTATCGAGGCTGGCATCGGCGTGGGCGTCGCGGTCTCGATGCTCGTCTTCGTGGTGCGCCGCAGCCGACCGTTCTACGCCGTCCTCGGCCGCCTGCCGGAGACCACCATCTACCGCAATGTCGACAACTTCCCGGAGGCCGAGACCATCCCGGGCCTGCTCGTGCTGCGCTTCGACGCCGCCTTCTACTTCGGCAACGTCTCGTTTCTGAAGGACCGACTCGAGGTCGAGGAGGGTGCCCTCGACGCCCCGCTCCAGGCGGTCATCCTCGACGCCGCGGGGATCAACGGCCTGGACTCATCGGGGGTCGACGCGCTGCGCGAGATCGCCGACGCCTACCGCGCCCGGGGGATCGCCTTCCGCATGGCCCTCGTCAAGGCGCCGGTCCGCGCGATCATCGAGCGCGCCGGCCTCGCCAAGCACCTCGACGGCATCTACCTGGGGGTCCACGACGCCGTCTGCGCGAGCCTCACCCACGACGAAGCTCTCACCGCAGCGCTCCCCTGCCGCCAGGCATCTTGAGGCTCGGAGTCTTGGGGGCTACCGCCCGGCTCCAACCGCTGCCACGCTGGACGCGTGCGATTCGCGCTGCTCATCCTGCTCGCATCCCCGGCCACGGGCGCTGAGCGCTTCGAGGTCGATCCTGCGCTCTCCCTGCGCCTCGCCGCCGCCGGCGCCTTCCTCACCAGCGACCGCGCCCCGGCCCGACTGGTGCGCGCCTTCGAGAAGGCGCCCGACGCGCTGCTGGGCGAGCGGGGCTGGCTCGCCTTCGTAGAGCGCGCCCGGCGCACCAAGCCCGTCGGGCGCGTCGCGGAGGGCCGCACTGAAGAGGTGCTCGAGGCCGTCTTCGAGCGACTGCGACAGGTCGGGGAGCTCCACGCGGAGCTCGACCGGGAGGTCATCACCGTCGTCGTGAGCCGCAAGCGGGTGGTCTTCGAGTGGCCGAAGGGCGCCCGCATGGCGTTTGCGATCAAGCCCCGACCCGATGGGACGGCGCTGTGGGTTCGGACCCGCGGGCGCCCCGGCAGACTCCCTTGGTACTTCGCCGCCCGGCGGCGCGGTGACCGCATCGAGCTGCGCGCCCCCACCGGCGACCGGCTCGCCCTGACGAAGCTGAAGCGGGCGCACGCGACCGGCCCATTGAGCGTCCGCCAGCGCAAGCTGCGCGCCCTCGAGGTGCAGCCGATCCTCCGGCGAATGTACGACGGCGCGGTAGCCCAGTGGCGCCGCTCGAAGCGCTTCCCCGACGGCGCGGGGCCGGTCCCGGCGAAGCCTCCCGAGTGCAAAGGCCGACGCCCGGCCTCGAGCGAGCCCGCCTTCGACCACCCCACCTGGGCCACGCTGGGCCTCGTGGCCCCTGGTCCGGTCCTCTTCCAATACGAATTCGAGTCGAGCGCCAAGGCCTTCACGGCGCGCGCCACGGGGGACCTCGACTGCGATGGCGTGCGCTCCACCTTCGAGTACCGGGGCACCGTCGGCGAGCGCGGGCGAATCGACGCCCACGGGGGGCTCGTGCGGACCCGCCCGCTGGAGTAGATCAGCCCCATGAAAGACATCGAGGTCGTTACCATCCAGCCGCCCCCCGTCGACCAACGGACGCGGCGCGCCGCCTCCTTCGCCGACGCGGGCACGCGCAAGACGCGCTACAACCTCCCGGAGCGCCTCATCTCGCCGTCGCCGGTGGGCTATCGGACGCGGGTCCCTCTCACGCGCGCCCAGGCCACCGAGGCCGTCGCGCTCCTCTCGCTCCCGCGCCCCACCGGCTTCGTCCCCCCGGTAGCCGGGGAGATCGGGGCGACGGGCGGCGTCAGCGAGCAGGCGCTCTTCGAGGAGTGCGCGCTGGGGATCCTCTCGTCGCGCCAATCCACCAACTTCCGCGGCTTCCGGCAGGTCACCCTCGGCCCCACCCGCAGCGAGGAGATCCGCGGCTTGCTCGCGAAGCTCACGGCCCGCGAGGCCGAACCCCTCGGCGGCGCGGCCTACACCCACCTCGTCCTCGGCCGCCCCTACCGCAACCCGTTCACGATGCTCCTCACGCTCGTCGGGCACCGCCCCTTCACGAGCCCGCTCACCGTGGCCCGTCGCTTGCTGCACAAGCGCCTGCGCTTCGCCGACGACATCCCGACCATCGGCTACCTGCCCCACCTGCACACCGGCATCCTCGCCGAGGCGATGGAGCGGGCGCCGATCATCGCGTCCGGCGGCGAGCGGCGAGCCCTCGGCCTGATGGCGTCCTTCTGCGGGCAGGCCCGCGAGCGCAACCAGAAGACCATCCGCGCGCTGGAGAAGCGGTGCGGGCTCACAGCCCGGGAGCGCGCCGCGGGTTGGCGGCTGGTGTTGGCGGTCCAGGTCGGCGAGGCGCTGCCCGAAGAGCGCGCCGCCCTCTCCCCGGAGACGGCGCGGCGCCTCGGCGCCAACCTGCTCGCCTTCCGCAGCGAGCGCATCCAGCCCGGCGTCAACCAGGAGGAGACCGCCCCCCCCGCCTACCAGGTCCGCCAGGACATGGACGTCGCAGACGCCCTCACGCTCATGGCCGGGCGCGCCGCCTACAACGCCTTCGAGCATTGGTCCGGTGCGGAGCGCGAGGACGGCAAGTCGCTGCTCCTGCTCGACCGCATCGACGTGCTCACACCCAACGGCAAGGCGCGGCTGCGCGAGATCCGCGGCACCAACAACGCGATCACCGACCGCGTCGTCCGCGAGATGCCGCGGTGGGCGGATCTGCCCACCGGGCGCGCCTTCAGCCGCAACGCCGAGCGAGGCCGCAAGGCCTTCGCCCTCGCCGGCCAGCGGATCTACGTCGGCGGGCTGTCGCGCCCGGAGGTCTCTGCCGCGGGTCTCGACTGGACGGCGGCGGTCCGCGCGACGGGCGCCGCCGCCGCCCGGGGGGCGCTCTACGCCGAGCTCATGGGCGTCACGGATCTACCAGAGGATTGCGACCTGCTGGCGGGCGTCTGCCTGATGGCCGGGCCGGTCAACCAGAACGACATCGGGAAGACCTACTACGGCATCCCGGACTTGCTCGCCGAACGCCACGGCGACCGCGAGCCCACCTCGATGCTCGTGTGGACCCTCAAGGCCAAGACCGTCGCCGACCCCATCGGCAACGAGGAGCAGCTCCTGAACCCAAAGCGAAAGGGCGCGCTGGTCGACCTGCGCCCGGGGCCCCACGAGGTCATCATGCTCGACCGCGAGGGGCTGGTGCCGATGCGGCAACAGGGTCAGCGGATCAACGAGGCGCGAGCCTTCGACGACGTCGGGAACTTCGTCACCGCCCCCGACGGCACGCCCATCCCCGGCAACGCTGGAGCGCCGTGGTCCGGCGAAGCGACCGTGTGGTGATTCACACCCGCACGATCACCGACGAGCCGTGCCCGAACAGCCCCTGGTTGATCGACAGCCCCACCCGCGCCCCACAGACCTGGCGCCCTTCGGCCTGACCGCGGAGCTGCCACGTCAGCTCGCAGATCTGGGCGATGGCCTGCGCAGGCACCGCCTCACCGAAGCAAGCCAGCCCGCCGCTCGGGTTGACGGGCAGGCGCCCGCCGAGGGTCGTGACACCATCGCGGAGCAGGCCCTCCGCCGCCCCCGGGGCGCACAGCCCGATGTTCTCGTACCAGTCCAGCTCGAGGGCCGACGACAGGTCGTAGACCTCAGCGGTGTCGAGGTCCTCGGGCCCCAGCCCCGCCTCCTCGTAGGCCGCCTTGGCGATGGCGTCGCGAAACGGCGTCTCGGGGAGAGATCCGCCCGCCGCGGAGTCCGTCGCGAAGTTCGGCATCTCGATGAGCGTGTTCGGATAGGTCGGCGTGACCGTCGAGACCGCGGCGATGCGCACCGGATCGGTCGTGTGGCGGCGCGCGAAGTCCAGGCTCGAGAGCACCACCGCCGCGCCGCCGTCGCTGGTCGCGCAGATCTCGAAGAGCCGCAGGGGATCGGCCACCATCGGCGAGGCCAGCACCTCCGCCTCGGTGAACGCCTTGCGGTAGCGGGCGTTGGGGTTGTGGAGCCCGTGGCGGGCGTTCTTGACCTTCACGCGGGCGAAGTCCCGCTCCGTCGCGCCGTACATCGCCATCCGCCGACGCGCATACAGGGCGAAGTATGTGGGGTTGGTGGCGCCGAGCAGCCGGAAGCGGAGCCAGTCGGGGTCGTCGCGGCGCTCGCCGCCGGTGGGCGCGAAGAACCCCTTCGGCGTGGTGTCGGCGCCCACCGCCAAGGCCACGTCGCACAGCCCGGCCAGGATCTGCGCCCGGGCGATGGCGATCGCGTGGGCCCCCGAGGCGCAGGCCGCGTAGCAGCTCGAGATGCGCGCCCCCGACCACCCGAGGGCTTGGGCGAAGGTGGCCCCCGAGACGTAGCCCGGGTAGCCGTTGCGCATGGTGTTGGCCCCCGAGACGTAGTCCACGTCAGTCCAGTCGAGCCTCGCGTCCGCGAGGGCCGCGCGGGCGGCGGTGACCCCGTACTCCACGAAGTCGCGCCCCCACTTGCCCCACGGGTGCATCCCCACGCCGAGGACCGCGACGTCGCGACTCATACCGGCTTCCAGCGCCACACGAGCTGCGGCACCCCGTCGTCGGTGAACAGCGTCTCGACGACCACACAGACCTCCATCCCCACCCGCAAGTCGACGGTCCCCACGCCATCGGCGACCTGCCCCAGCACCACCATCCGCTCCGCCGCCAGCTCGACGGCGGCGATGGCGAAGGGGACGAAGGGGACCGCGGCGACATAGGGCGGCGGCGGCGGGTAGCAGGTATTGGTGTAGGACCACACGACGCCGCGCCGACTCAAGCGGACGGGGGCCGTCGGCGTCCCGGCGCAGCGAGGGTTGCGGCAGGCCGCGGTGGGGGGGAAGAAGCGGCTCTCACAGCCGGGGCAGCGGCTGCCGATGAGCTCCGCCGTGACCGGGTCGAACCAGCCGTCGACTGCACAGACGCTCGCGCTCATCTTCGCGACGCTACTACTCGAGGGCGTTCTCCTGGTAGAGCCCAGCCCCGCCGTTGATGTTGTTCTCCTGGTCGACCGTGCCCACACGCTCGAAGGTCGAGAAGAGCGCGTCGCAGTTCAGGTCGCCCCAGGAGACGGCCGTGAAGTGGGCCGCGGAGCCGGTCCCCTGTGAGTTGAAGCCGTACTGATAGTAGTGCGGGTCCTCCACCGAGAAGTGCAGCGCGTGCCAGGTCGGCGCGTTCCAGGCGTCGGCGTTGGGCTCGGTCTTGCGGCTGGAGTTCCCGTCGCACGCCTTCACCGGCGGCGTGCTCACGACGGTCTCGGGGAACTGCCGCGATAGGATCTGACCGTTCCGCGCCGCGTGCTCGGCGATGTAGTAGGTGATCGACGCGTCGTACATCTTGCGGAGGTTCATCGTCGCCTCCGAGGTCTTCGACCGCCGGATATAGCGGACGAAGGCGGGGATCGCGATCGACGCCAGGATCCCGATGATGGCGACGACCACCATCAACTCGATGAGCGTGAAGCCCCGTTGTGAGCGTGCGTGCATGGTGCGCTGATCCCTCGTGCTGGAGTCCCCCTCCAGCCCCGATGGTTGCAGAACCCACCGCGCCTCGTCCACCGAGTTGGGGTCTACCGCGGGGGCTCCGGCTCGAAGATGTAGCCGGCGCCACGCACCGAGACGAAGTGGCGGGGTTTCGTGGGGTCCGGCTCGAGATGGCGTCGCAGACGGACGATGAAGTTGTCGACGGTACGCGTATTGGGGTGGTTGGCGAGCTTCCAGACGCGCTCCAGCAGCTCGCGACGATGGACCACGCGACCCGCGTTGTCAGCGAAGTAGCGCAGCAGGTCGAGCTCGAGCTTCGTCATGCGCACGGGCTCGCCGCCGACCTCGACTGAGTGGGTGGTGAAGTCTACCCGGACGTCACCGAAGGCGAGGGTCGTCACCTGCGGAGTGGGCGCGCTCTGCTCGGCCTGCCACGCGCGGCGCCGCAAGAGCGAGCGGACGCGGGCCATGAGCTCCGCCAGTTCGAAGGGCTTGCCCAGGTAGTCGTCGGCGCCGGCCTCGAGCCCCGCGACGCGGTCATCGGGGTGGGCGCGGGCGGTGAGCATCAGCACGGGGGTGTAGTTCCCGCCGTCGCGGAGCCGGCGACAAAGCTCGAAGCCATCGACGTCGGGCAGCATCACGTCGAGCACGATGACGTCGAAGCCCGCCTGGTTGAGGAGCGCGCAGCCAGCGTCCCGAGCCGACGGCGCCACGCACACCTCGTAGCCCTCGAGCTCGAGGTTCAGCTTCAGCCCGGCGGCGATGTGGGCTTCGTCCTCCACGACCAGGATTCGCGCGCTCATCAGAGGCTCCGGGGCAGATTCACGCGGACCAGCGTACCGCGTCCGGGGCCGTCGGAGTGGGCTTGGATCGAGCCGCCGAGGCCCCGCACGAGCTCTTGGACCACGTACAAGCCCAGCCCCGTCCCGCGGCGTCGGCGCACCGCCTCCGTGTCGGCGCGGTAGAAGCGCTCGAAGACCCGCTTACGGTCAGACGGTGACAGCCCGATGCCCTCGTCACGCACCTCGAAGCGCGCCGTCTCCTCCTCCAGATAGGCCGTCACACTCACCCGCACCGGCGGATCGGAGTACTTCACGGCGTTGTCGAGCAGGTTGTGCACCACCGCCTCGAGGGCGGTCACGTCCGTCGCCAGCGTGACGCCGTCGGTGGCGCCGACCTCGATCATGTCCTCGGACAGCTCGTAGCGCCGCCGCACCCGCGCCGCGCAGCGGTCGAGCAGCGGGCGCGCCTCGACCTCCGTGCGTTCGAGGGTCGTCGCCTCGTGGGAGAGGCGGTTGGCGGCGAGCACGTCGTCGATAAACGACGTCAGGCGCTCCACGTCCCCCAACATCATCCCGCGCAGCTCGGCGCGCTGCTCCATCGAGACCCCCTCTCGCCCCAGCGTCTCCAGACAGAGCTTCAGCGAGGCGAGGGGGCTCTTGAGCTCGTGGGTGACGGAGTCGATGAACGTCACCTGCCGGCGCCCCTCCAGGATGCCGCGGACGAGGAAGACGATGAAGGTCACCAGCACCGCGGCGATGATCGTGAGGGAAACGATGCCCAGCACCAGGAGCCACGTGTCGAGGGAGCTCATCTGGTCGACGCTGGTGACGATCACGAGGATCCAGCCCACGAGCATCGCCATCGCCAACGCGACGGTGACGCTTCCGACGATGATCGGTGTGGTGATCGAACCCCGGCGCACGATCCAGACTGTCGCAGATTCCGGCCTGCACGTTGTAGTCCGAGTGTCGCTGCCGTAGCTTCCGCGCATGGACGAGGTAGAGGACCGCGTCGTCGGCGCGATGAAGCAGCTCGGCTTCACCGCGACCGACGCCAAGACGTACATCGCGCTGCTCCGTGGGCACCCCGCCACCGGCTACGAGCTCGCCGCCCGCTCTTCGGTTCCGCGCTCCGCGATCTATGGCGTCTTGCGGCGCCTGGCGTCGTTGGGGCTGGTCAACCCCATCGACGACAAGCCGGCCCGCTACGTCCCGCTGCCCCCGGATCGCCTGCTCGAGCTGCTCGAGTCGCGCTTCAATCGCCAGCTCGAGTCATTCCGAGAGTCGATCAAGGGCGTCGTCAGCCCCGCCGCCGAGGTCGCGACCTGGACGATCCTGGGCTACTCGCAGCTCCTCGACCAGGCCGAGCGGCTGATCGACGCCGCCCAGGAGCGGATCTGCGCCAACCTCTGGCGGCGGGAGGCCGAGCGGTTGGCGCGCCCGCTGAAGGCCGCCATCGCACGGGGCGTCGAGGTGGTGCTCTTCTCGTGGACGCCGGTCCCCGCCGAGCTGGGCCAGGTGCTGAGCTACGAGATCGACGAGCGCGCCCTCGGCGAGTATTGGCCCCACCGCCTCATCCTGGTCGCCGACGACGCCCAGGTGCTCGTGGGGGAGGCGGGCGAGAGCGAGGAGAACCGCGCCGTCGTGAGCGAGGAGCGGCCCCTCGTCGACATGGCGGTCGGCAACATCGTCCTGGACATCACGCTCTTCGGCCAGCGCAAGGGCGTCGACACCAGCGACCTGGTCACGCGCCTCACCAGCGATCTCGCGCCGGTGGAGACGCTCGAGTAGCAGACCAGGCGACGCAGTGAAATGCGCGCCGCGACTCTGTAGAAGTGTCCTAGAGTCGCTCGACGATGACCGCGATGCCCTGTCCGCCGCCGATGCACGCGCTCCCGAGGGCGTAACGACCCCCAGCGCGCCGTAGCTCGTGGAGCAGGTGCCCGGTGATCCGCGCACCGGACGCGCCGAGCGGGTGCCCCAGGGCGATCGCCCCGCCGTTGACGTTGGTCTTGTCCCGCGGCAGCTCCAGCGCCTTCTCCACCGCGAGGTATTGGGGCGCGAAGGCCTCGTTGACCTCGATGAGATCCATCTCGCCCATGCCCAAGCCGGCCCGCTCCAGGGCTTGGCGCGCCGCCGGCACCGGGCCGATGCCCATGATGTTCGGGTCGCAGCCGCTCACGCCCCACTGCACCAGGCGGCCGATGGGCGTGGCGCCCGTGCGCTCGGCGTAGGCGCGCGTCGCGATCACCAGCGCCGCGGCCCCATCGCAGATACCGCTGGCGTTGCCGGCGCTCACGACTCCGTCCTTCTTGAAGACCGGGCGCAGCTTCGCGAGCTGCTCCGGCGTCGAGATCCGCGGGTGCTCGTCGGTGTCGAAGACCGTCACGCCCTTGCGACTCTTGAGCTCCAGCGGGGCGATCTCCGCCGCGAAGCGTCCGTCGGCCTGGGCCGCCGCCCACGTCGTCTGGCTGCGCGCGGCGTAGGCGTCACAGGCCTCCCGGGAGATCTCGTATTGCTCGGCGAGGTTCTCGGCCGTGATCGCCATCGGGTGACCCGTGAAGGTGTCCGTCAGGCACTCCCACAGCGTGTCCTCGAGCTTCGGCGACCGCCCGAAGGCGAAGCCGTCGCGCCCCCCGCGGACGACGTGGGGCGCCTGGCTCATCGACTCGCTGCCCCCACAGAGCACGACCTCGGCGTCGCCCACCAGGATCTCCCGGGCCCCCGCGGTGATCGCCTCGAAGCCCGAACCACACAGGCGGTTCACGGTGACCGCGGGCGTCTCCTGGGGCACCCCGCTGCGCAATCCGACGTGACGAGCGTGGTAGATGGCGTCGGCGGAGGTCTGCAATACGTTGCCGAAGATCACGTGGTCGACGTCGGCGCCGGGGACGCCCGCCGCATCCAACGCCGCCGTAGCGGCGTGGACGCCCAGATCGGTGGCGCTCAGCTTCTTCAGCGCACCGTTGAAGGTGCCGAAGGCCGTCCGCTTCGCGGACAGGAAGACGATCTCGGTGGACAGGGGCTTGCTCATGGCGTCCTCACGCAAATGGGACGCGGAGTTTAGCTACGCGCGAGGAACTCGCATAGCGCTTCTCCGCATTCGCGGGTGCCGAGCTGGCCACCGAGGTCACGCGTGACCCGCCCCGTCTCCAGGGCGACCTGCACCGCGCGCACCACCTCGGCCCCCTGGGACAAGAAGCCCAGGTGTTCGAGGAGCTGGCCCCCCGTGAGCACCATCGCCAGCGGGTTGGCGACGTCCTTGCCCGCCAGGGGCGGGGCGCTGCCGTGCACTGGCTCGAAGAGGCTCACCTTCCCGGGGTGGATGTTCCCGCTCGGCGCGAGACCCAGTCCGCCCACGAGCTGGGCCCCCAGATCGCTGAGGATGTCGCCGAACATGTTGGACGTGACGATGACGTCGAAGTCCTCCGGCGCCCGAACCAACTCCATGGCCAGGACGTCGGCGTAGAGGTGGCGCGCCTGGATCTCGGGGTAGTCGTGCTGGACCAGCTTGAAGACCCGCTGCCACAGCCCATGCGCCGCCTGGAGCACGTTGGCCTTGTCGCTCATGCAGACCCGCCGCTTGCCATTGCTCTTGGCGTACTCGAAGGCGGCCCGGATGATGCGCTCGACCCCCCGGCGGGTGCAGACCATCTCGTTGATGGCGATCTCGTCGGGCGTGTCCTTCTTGAAGTTGCCGCCGACGCCCACGTAGAGGCCCTCGGTGTTCTCCCGAAAGATCACGAAGTCCAGATCGGCGGGCCCTTTGTAGCGCAGGGGCGTGAGCTTGGGGTGCAGCAGCTTGACGGGTCGCAGGTTGATGTACAGGTCCAGCCGAAAGCGCAGGCCCAGCAAGATGTCGCGGGCGTGGGCCATGTCCGGCACCCGCGGATCGCCCAGCGCCCCCAGATAGACCGCGGCGTGGCGGTCCCGGATGTCCTCGAAGGCCGCCTGCGGCAGGGTCACGCCATCGCGCAGATACCGCTCGGCGCCGAAGTCGTACCAGATGAAGTCGAGCGGCAGGTCGTGCTTCTCGGCGAGGACCTGCAACACATTGACGCCAACCCGCGTCACCTCCGGCCCGATGCCGTCGCCGGGGATGACCGCGATGCGAAACGTTTCTTTCACGTAGCCCTCGTCGTCTGTGGGTGAAGGGCGTGGGCATAGGCCACCAGCAGCCGCAGCAGCGCGCGCTCGTGGTCGCGCTCGGCGGCGCTGCGCGCGTCGACAGCGGCGGCGGCGGCCTGCTCCGCGAGGAAGCCCTCTTCCTGCTCGTCGAGCTCGTGGTCGGCGAACGCCCGTTGAATGTCGATCTCTTCAGCCCGCAGCTCGGCGACGGCCTCGGCGGCGCCCCGCTCCATCTCCCGCGCCGCCTCCACCGCTTCGAGCAGCGTGGCCCGCTCCGCGAGGACCTCGTCCGCCTCGTGCTCGGCGATGGCAAACTGGCCCACCGGCGTCAGGTCGACGGTGTCCGCCGCGGCCCCTCGCAGCCGGTCGACGAGCTGCGCGAAGCGGTCGTCGTGGGCGTCGAGGTCGTGCTCCGCTGCGTCCACCGCCGCCGCCGCCTCCCGCTGCCGCCCCACGTGCCGCTCCAGCGCCCGCGCGTGCCGCCGCGCCCGTCGTTGCAGCCGCTCACGCCCCTCGATGCGCTGCCGCGCCGCGATGTCGGCCCCCTCGCGGCGAACGTCCGCCTCGAGCTGCGCCGTCTCCAGCACCTTGAGCATGTCGCGGCGGTGGTTGAGCCCTTCGATCACCGGATCCGGCGGCTGCTGCGGCCAGAACATCCCCACCAGACGCTCGAGGTCTTCCCCGAGGCGGACCCACTCGCCGGTGTGGCCCATCGCGGGGATGTCCGGCATCGGCGCGCGCCGCAGGACCTGCCCCGTCTCATAGACTCCGCCCTGGTCACGGGCGATCGCGTCGAGCTCGCGGATGACCTCGGCGGCGTCCACCGGGCGATCCGCGCGGTCCTTCTCGAGGCAGCGATGAACCAGCGAGACCAGGCGCTTGGGCAGCCCGGAGACCACGTCGCCCAGCCGCGGGACCGGCTCGTTGACGTGGCGCGAGACGATCTCGGTCGGCTCGTCCCCGACGAAGGGCGGCCGCCCCGCGAGCATGTGGAAGAGGACCCCTCCGACGGCATAGAGATCGGTGCGCGGATCCGGCCGCAGCCCCCGCGCCTGCTCCGGCGCGAGGTAGAGCGGCGTGCCCATGATGAAGCGGCCCGTCGGATCGTGGGCCCGCTCGGGATCGTCGTCCGGGAGCGCCAGGATGCCCAGATCGATGAGCTTCACGTGGTCGGCGAAGCGCCCGTCGGCCTGGAGGAAGACGTTCTCCGGCTTCACGTCACGGTGGACGGCCCCCCGGCGGTGCAGCACCCGCAACGCCTCGCAGACCTGCCGGACCACGTGGATCGCGCGGTTCGCCTCCATCGCGCCGTGGGCCGTGAGCTCGTCGAGCAGGTCGTGGCCCTTCAGCAGCTCCATCGCCAGCCAGGCGCGCCCGTCGCTGAAGGTGCCCCCGTCGAGGATGGTGACGAGGTGTGGGTGGCGCAGGCCGCGTCCGACGTTCCACTCGGTCTGCATGCGGCTGATGATCAGCGGCGCCTCGGGGACGTCACCGCGGCTGACCTTGATCGCGAGGCGGCGGCCGGTCTCGTTGTGGCGGGCCTCGAAGACCTCCGCCGTCGAGCCACCGCCGAGGCGACGCAGCAGGGTATAGCCGAGCCGGAGCAGCTCAGCCGGGACATTCACGCGCATGGGTCCTCGGGTGTAGCATACGCCGAACCTACCAGCGAGGTATCGGATGCGCGTTCGCCTGTGGACCTTGATCCTGCTCGGATTCACCGCCTGCGACGACGGTGATGGTGACCCCTCCGGCGAGGACGCCGCCCCCACGCCCGACGTGGCCGTCCCCGACGCCGGCCCGGTCGCCGACGGTCCGCTCCCCGACGCGGCCCCGATGCGCTTCGGCGAGCTGGCCATCGAGGTCGAGGAGGTCGACTTCGGCAACGTCGGCGTCGGCGCCACCGCCGACGCGATGCTCCGCCTCGAGAACGTCGGGCCCGGCGAGCTCACGATCGAGGCGTTCACCCTCGAGGCCCCCTTCTCGACGGGACGCGAGCCGCCCATCACCATCCCCCCGAGGGCCGGGCGCACGCTGCTGCTGCGCTTCTCCCCCACCGAGTCCGGCGCCTTCACGACCGAGCTCGGCTTCACGGTCGACGCCCCCGGCGCGGCGCCCCCCTCCGTCACCCTCAGAGGCGAGGCGCTCACCCCCGAGGGCCGGCTACGAGACGAGCGCGTCGACTTCGGCGTGGTCTCCCCCGGCGAGCCCTCCGCCGAGTTCATCGTCGTCGAGAACACCTCCGCGGCGGCCCCCCTCACGGTCAGCGCCGTCGATGGCCTGGCGCTCCCCTTCCAGCTCCCCATCGGCCAGGTCCCCGTCACCGTCGAGCCGGGGCAGTCGGCGAACGTGTTGATCCAGTTCGACCCTCAGGTGGACGGCGACTTCGAGCAGACGGTGACGGTGCGCACCAACGCCGGTGATTGGCCGGTGACCCTCGCCGGCCGCGCCCTGTCCATCGGCGACCTCACGGTCACCGGCGCCGAGCCTGCCTGGGCCCCCACCGACGAGGCCATCGAGTTGGTGATCCACGGCGGCCCCTTTCCGGTCGTGCCGGACCAGGTCCTCGTCGGCGAGCAGGCCCTCGAGGATCTCGAGCGCCTCGATGAGGAGCGCGTCCGCGGCACCCTGCCCGCCGGCGGAGCACCAGGCTCCGTCGACCTGCGCGTGGAGATCGGCGGCGCCTTCGGCGTCCGCCCCGGCGGGCTGATCCGCACGGGGCCGGTCGCGATGGGCGCCCCCCTCGACGCCGCCGCCCTCGCCACCGGAGCGGTCGGCCCCGAGGGCAACCCCTGGCGGCTCGAGATCGACGAGATCCCCGCCGAGACGGAGCTCGCCATCGCCACCGGGACGGTCGTGCTCTGCGACGGCCGCGCGCTCACCGTCAACGGGACGCTCCGCGCCGGCGGCGACCCCGGCCTGGTGGTGCTCTCCGCCGCCGCCCGCACCCCCGGGAGCTGGGGCGGGCTCATGCTGACCGGCGAAGGCCCCGCCAGCAGCCTCACGGACACCGTCCTCGAATACGCCGGCGCCGACGGCGCGGCGGTGATCACCAGCACCCAGGCCACGAGCCTCGCCCGCGTCGCGCTACGCCAATCCGCTGGCGGCGGCGTCCGCGTCGAGTCCGGCGGCACCCTCGTCGTCCAGGGCAGCGATCTCACGGACCTCGCCGGCGACGCGCTGACGCTCGCCGACCCCGACACCACGGTCTTCCGCCTCCTGATGACCCGGATCCGCCGCGCCCAGTGGCCGATGACGGCGTTCACCCACCAGCTCCAAAACCCCCTCGGCGCCGGCAACGACTGGACCGGCAACGCCCACCGCGGCGTCGGCCTCCACGGCGACATCGACGAGGCCGTCACCCTCGGCAACCAGCCCGCCGGGGTGGTCCTCGAGCTCCGCGAGCCGGTCACCGTCAGCAACCTGGGCACGCTGCGCATCTCCGCGGCGGCCCCCCTCGTCCTCGGCCAGCCCCTCACCATCGAGGGCGGCCTCGAGCTACCCACCGGCCTACGTGTCCAAGCCACCGCCGGCGGGCGCCTCGAGATCCGCGAAGGCGCCAACCTCAGCATCCAGGGCACCCCCGCCGCCCCCGTCGTCTTCGAGGCCCGCGCGCCCGAGGGCCCCCCCCAACCCGGCGCCTGGCTCGGCCTCCACATCGCCGCCGGCGTCGACCTCGCCGCCACCCGGCTCACGGTCCGCGACGCCGGGGCCGACGACACCCCCGCCCTCACCCTCGCCGCCGACTTCGGCGACCTCGTCGGCCTCTCCGTAGAGGACAGCGCCAGCGTAGGCCTCGCCCTCTCCGGCAGCGGCGACATCAGCAGCGCCACCCTCAACCGCAACGCCGGCGCCACCCGCATCACCGGCGGCAGCGGCTCCATCGCCGGCACCACCACCGACCCCGCCCCCGCCGTCCGCTACCAAGGCGTGGGCTGTGACGCCTGGGATGTGTCGGCGCTGATGGACGGGGCCGACCTGCCGGCCTCGACGGACTGCGAGTAGGCACTCGATGACGGAGCCGACCTACCGCGGGATGCGCTGATTCAAGTGCGACCTCCAGGTCCAGACCCCGGAGGACGCTAGCCACTGGGGCGAACCTGACGAGAGCGGGCTCCAGGACAAGGCCCGCGCCTACCTACGCCGCTGCCACGCCGTCGGCCTGGAAGCCATCGGCGTCACGGACCACAACCTCTCGGCCTGCACCGATCCGCGAGACCGCTTCCTCACCCACCTCATCGAGCAGAATCGGTCGGTGGCCGGGGAGCTGGACAAAGAGCCGCTGTGGATCTTCCCCCGCTTCGAGGTCGACATCGGCTACCACGTCCTGTGCTTCTTCCCCCCGACGCGGCGGAGGGCGAAGGCAGTCGCCCGGGCCGACGAGACCTCAAGCGTCCTGGGGCTGACTCCGAGGGCGCGTTTCGACCGCGGCAAGCCGCGTCCGTTGCGCCAAGAAGGCGCACCCGTCTCGCTGCGCGAGCTCCTGAAGACGGTCCCACGCCTTCAACTCCGAAGGGATCTGTAACGACGCGAGGAACCCGGCCTACATCATGTCTTCGGATGCGAAGTCCTCAAAGACCGACGACGAGGGTCGACCCATCGCGAACGCCATCGGCTATAGGCACACCTGGATCAAGATGTCGGAGCCCTCGATCGAGGCGCTGCGACAGGCCTTCCTCGACCCTACGTCGCGGGTCCGTTGCGGGGGCCCCTCGCCCGCGGAGGGCGAACGGCACGCTCGACTCGAGTCACTCGACGTGCGAGGCGCCGAGTTCCTCGACGACGTCGAGCTGGCGCTGTCGCCCAACCTCAACTGCTTCGTGGGGGGGAGAGGCACGGGCAAGTCGACGCTCCTCGAGTACGCGCGGCTCTGTCTCCGGCGTGACGTGGGTGTGGTGGGCCGGGCGGCGGAGCAGATCGAGCGAATCCGCGGCACCCCCTCGGAGCGCACGCGCCTGGGCCTCCGCTGTCTGCGGCGAGGCGCTCGTTGGCCTGAGCAGCGAGGAGGCAGAGCTCCGGCACGCCCTGGAGGCGATGGTCGCCCAGCGACGAGCGCTGGAGGAGAAGCGCGCCCGGCTGAGGACCCTCGAGCAGGAGCGAAGCGAGCTGGAGCGACAGTGGACAGCCCGAGCCACTCGAGCCGCGAGCGGCGTCGCCTCCCGCCTTCGCGAGCAGGCAGAGGCGCTGGTCGAAGAGCACGCCCCGCTCGGCTCCGTCGTCGAGCACTGGCCGGAGGCGGAGTGGTTCAAGGCCGCCGACACCGCCGTGGAGGCCGCGAGCGATGAAGGGTGGCCCATCGTGGCCCCGCGTGGAGGGCGCCATCGAAGAGGCGCACAGAGCGTTTCGCGACGCGTGCGCGGCGCGTCGCTTGGGTCCGGCAGACGTGGATCGCCTGCGCGAGATCTGGTGGCGACGGCACGAGACGCGCCGCGCGTTGGCGAACCGACTCCAAACCGGCGGCGCGATCCCCACGGCGAAACGTGAGGGCGGCGAGGGTCCCTTCGTCGAGCTCTCGTTCGTGTACATGGGAGAATCCGGGGACTTCGAGTCCGCGTGGCGCGAGCTGGCACCGGACAGGAGGAAGCGGCTGGGGAGGGCATGGGAGGACATCGGGGCTTCACTGCACGCGTCCCATGTGGCGGCGCTCATCGCGAAGACGGTCCGGTGCGCGCGCGCTGGGAGAAGACCCGACTGACCCGGATGCGCGACAGCGTGGACCTCCAGATGTATCGCCCGGACGGGACCACCGTGGGCTCGCTCCAGGAACAGAAGCTCTCCGAGGGTCAGCGGAACACGGCGGTGCTCGCGGTCTTGCTCGCCGAGGGCACCGGCCCGGTGCTCATCGACCAACCGAAAGGACGAGCTCGACTCAGCGTTCATCTACCAGCAGCTCGTGCCCCTGTTGTGCAACGTCAAGCACCGCGGCCAGATTGTGATCGTGACCCACAACCCGAACCTCCCCGTCAACGGCGACGCCGAGCTGGTGGTCACGCTGGAGTCGGAGGGAGGCCGCGGCGTCCTCCGCGCCCAGGGTGACCTCGATCTGCACGACGTCAACCAAGCCGTCTTGGACATCATGGACGGGTCGAGGGAGGCACTCCACCGACGGCGCGAGAAGTACGGATACTGAGATGTACGACACAGTCGAGTCCCTGCTCAGCGAGATCGCCGCCGGCGAAGACACCTACCTCAAGTTCAAAGTTCAGAGAGGTCGTCTTCCGGGGCAACAAGATCCGCTTTGCGGGCGAGGAGGGGCGCGCGACGGCGACGATCGCCGAGGTCATGGTCTCGACGGCCAACACCGCCGACGCGGTGATCGTCTTCGGGGTCAACGACGATGGAGAGGTCATTGGCGTCGACCCAGACAAGCGACTGCACCAAAGGCGGTCGCTATCTGAAGCGCACACGCTCCCATCGCGACCTCATCCCCACCGAGGCGCTCCAACGGCTACTCGCCGCCAAGCACCTGGTGGTCCCCTTCGAGGCGTGGCCGGCCCTCGACGTCCCCCTCCGAGACCTGGATTCGATGCGCTTCTCCGCTCACTACCGCCAGCGCTTCGGACACCCCCTTCGGGAGGCCAGGCTCCCCCGCGAGCGATTGCTGGCGGGCCTGAAGCTGGCCACGCGGAGCAGCGAGGATCGACCGTGGACGGCGACCAACCTCGGCGTCCTGCTCTTCACGGATCGCCCCGACCGTTCGATGAGCGGCGCCTACATCGATATCGCCGCCTACACGCACCCCACGCCCGACGGAGAGACGGCCGACGCGAGGCGTGTCTTCGGTCCGATCCCGGAGCAGATCGAGGCCGTCCTGGCTTACCTCCAGGCGAGCCCCTTGCTGACGACGGTGTCGCGCAAGGCGGGGACCGGGCGCTTCGACCGCCCCGCCTACTCGCTGTGGGCGCTCCAGGAGGCCGTCGTCAACGCCGTCGTCCACCGCAACTACCAGCTCTCGGGCTCGCAGAGAGGTCGTGGGCGACGCGGTCCGCCTGACGATCT
>CAYOBQ010000079.1:0-38545 GCA_964402225.1 uncultured Nannocystaceae bacterium
GCCGCCTCTTTCGCTTCCCCACAGACACCTCCTTGGCGACCACTGTCGCCTCAAACTGGGTGTCTGGAAAAGCGGGGCAGGTCCATGCTCGCCATCCGCCGCGGGCTCGACGAGCGGGGCGTGGGGGAGGTCGGCATCGTTGGCAAATGTCGGCCCGACTCGCTCACGCCCGATCTCGCCCGCAGCCTGGCCGCGTTGGGGGTCATCCGGCTGTACGTGGGCGTCGAGAACGCCTCGGACGGCGGCGCGCGGCATCTCAACCGCGCGCGCCAGACCGAGCACGTCCGGGCGGCGCTCGCGGCCTGCCGGGACGCGGGGATCTTCGTCTGCTACAACCTGCTGGTCTTCGAGCCCGACACGACGATCGACGACGTGCGGGCCAACGTCGCCTTCATCCGTGAGCACGCCGCACACCCGATCAACTTCTGCCGCGCCGAGCCGTACTCGGGGACGCCGCTCCAACTCGACCTGGCCCGTCGTGATGCCCTCGGCGGCAGCTATCTGGGCTGGGATTACCGCCTCTCGGATCCCCGCGCCGAGCTCGCCTTCCGCATCTGCGCGGCGGCGTTCAGGCAGCGCAACTTCGACCCGAGCGGGGTCGCCAACCGGTACATGGGGCTGGGCTACTCGCTGAAGATCCTCGAGCACTTCCACCCCGACCCGGACCACGCCTTCCCAGCCCTCGCGGCGCGCGTGGCCGCGGTCAACCACTCGATCTCCACGGAGACGGCGTCGCTGCTCGAGGAGGCCTTGGATCTGGCGAGCGCGCTGCCCCTCGGCGACGAAGACCGCGCGATGCGCTCCACGGCGCTTCTGGGCCTGCGGGTGGCCGAGGCCGACGCGGGGCAACACGCCGCCCTCGACTCCGTCTACGCCGAGCTGCAGGCCTTCGTGCGGCAGCGCCCCCGGCCGCGTCCCCGGATCCCCCGCCGCCTCGTCGAGCTGGCGCAGGGCCTCGCGTTGGGCGCCGGCCTCGCCTCCACCGCGAGCGCCTGTCAGGAGGACGTCGTCGTCGATCCGGTCCCCGAGGACTCGGGCCGGATCGACGGACCGCTCGTCGCCGATCCGCTACCGATGGACGCTGGCGTCGACGGCCCCTTCGTGGTCGATCCGGTCCCGCCGGATGCGTTGGTGGCCGATCCTCCGCCCCCCGACGCCGGGATCGATGGGCTGGTGGCCGATCCACCTCCGCCCGATGCCGCCCTCGACGGTGCGGTCGATGCCGCGGTCGACGGCGCGCCGGACGCCGCCGACGACGTCTGGGTTCCCGACGCGCGCCCGGAGTTCGGGCCGGTGGATCCGCTGCCCGCCGACGCCAGCGCCGCCAACGACCCGCTCATCGATCAGTGGCGTGACACGGCGCCCCGCCGCGCGGCGCGAGGCGCCGATCTGCCGCTCTCCGAGCCCCCCGTCGTGCGCCTCGCGGCTCGCCGCAGTGGACAGGTCGTGCAGGTTGAGCTCGCTGGCGGCCCCCAGACGATCAGCACGCGCTGGGAGGGCGACGGGCGCCTCGACGCGGAGGGACGCCACGCCCGCTGGCGTCCGCGGACCGACGACGACCAGGTCCGCGTCGCCGTCCGCTCGCGACACGGGGTCGCCGTCGTCGCTCTCCGCGCCCGAGACCTGCCGACCTGAGGGCCTGTCCAACAATAAGCGGGTAGGCTCGCGCCGCGAGGATCAGGCCGCGAAGAGCTCGTCCTCGAGGACCGAGTCGAGCAACTCTACGCGCTCGACGAGGGCGTCGACCAAGGACGTGGCGGAGGCGTTCGAGAGCCGGAGGACCGCCGCCTGGGTTCGGATCTGGAGCAGCAGCTCGTCGACGCAGGCGAGCTCGGCGGCGGCGCGGGCGCGGGTGTCCTGGAGCCGTTCGATGTTGCGGAGGTTGCGCTTGGCCACCTCCGCGGCGCCGGTGTGCTTCACGGCGCGGAGGGCCTCGGCGCGAACGCGGGTGGCGACGGGGTCGAAGTCGGGGCTCGCGAGCAGCGCGTCGATGCGCCTCATCCGAGCACGCGCCAGCCGAATCCGAGCGCGCAGCCGCTCTGCCTCCTCGGGGGGTAGAAGATCCGTGAACTCCACGTCGCGCGCCCCCGGCCACAGGAACGGAGCATACAGCGGCCAGCACAAGAGCAGGAGGGCCGCGTCGAGCCAGCCTCGGCGCAACATCACCGCGCAGCCGAGGCCGATCACCACATAGGAGACGCCCAGCGCGCCGACGGTCACCGACCCGCTCCGGGGAGCGGCGCAGCCTGGCGGTAGTACACGCCGCGCGCAGAGTCGAGGCTGCCCGAGACCGCTTGCAAGAAGCTGCCGTCGACGGACCGCACGAAGGGGACCTCGGGGGCCCGCGGGCGCACCAGGTAGGGGCGCAGCGACCAGGTCATCTGGCACCCCACGACGGCGAAGACCGAGAGCAGCGTGAGGGCGACCAGACCGCGCCCGCTCGGCGGACGGCGGCCGAGGGCGCGGAGGAAGAAGCCCAGCCCGGCGAGCCCGCCCACCCCGCAGCACGCCACCGCCAGCAGCGTCAGCGCGTGGTAGCCCGCCACGCTCATCGCCAGCAGGATGAGGGGGGCGGTGGCGGCGGTGAGCAGGCTGCCGGTGGCGAGGGTCGCCAGCACCACCGCCGCGTCGCGTCGAAGGCTCGCGCGGCCTTCGACCACGCGGCCGAGGGCGGTGAAGGCCGGCGTGCAGATGCCCGCCGTCAGCAGCAGGACCAGCGGGAGCTTCACCGCCGCGTAGACGATCTGGATGCCACCGCGGTGGAAGCCGAGGGTGGCCCCCGTCACCCCCCCCGCGACCACGATCGTCACCGCGAAGGCGCGGGCGAGGGCGCCCAGATCTTCACCCGACTCGATGCGGTCGAGCACCGCCGAGCGGTCGCGCAGGAGCGCGTCGACGAGGGACAGTCCATCGGTGCTCACAGCACACCTCCCCGAGCGGCCATGACCTGGGTGAGCAGCAGCGCGCCGATGCCGAGGCCGACGGTGGACCACGCCGCGTAGAGCAGCGGCGGCCAGAAGCCCGGGGTGTCGGCGAAGAGACGCGCGTAGAGTTGGCGCAACCCGATGGCGACCCCGAGCAGCACCACGCCGTAGCCGAGGAAGAGCACCGTGCCGGGCTGGGAGGCGGTGGCGGTCAGCAGCAACACGGCGGGCGTGAGGCCCAACAGGACCGTGCCGGTGTCGGCGAGGCCCTCGGTGATCGCTGTGAGGACGTCCCGCGGCGGGGGAGCGACCCCCGTGAAGGCGGCGCCGATGTAGAGCGCCGGCGCCGTCAGCGCGGCGGTGCCCGCCAGGATCGCCGGGAGGGCGATCCCCAGCGCGACGGCCGAATCCACGCCGAAGCGCAGCCCCAGGCTGGCGCCCACCGCCAGCGGGCCAGCCGCGGCCCAAAATGCCCATCTCCGCCGTTCCATCGATGACCTCCAATTCGTTGTGAAGTGAAGGTACGGCGCGGATGTGTTGCGGGTCGGAAGCCGCGGAGGCAAGCCGCCGCAGTTGTCGTGCAGAAGATGTGCAGCTACCGCTCGTGCAGCTCCACGTACAGCGCGCCGAAGCCGACCGCGGCGAGGGCGGCGAGGAGGGGCTGGGCGATGAGCGTGACGATCGTCAGGGCCGGGGCCACGTTGCGGATGCCCTCGGGCAGGGTCACGGCGAGCACCACCAGGAGCAGGGGCGGCAGCGCGCGCAGGGCTCGCCGACGGACGATGGTGAGGCTGCGGCGAAGCGCCGCCCGGGCGCCGAGCCCCTCCAGGACGACGACCGGGACGGCCAGGGAGAACGGCGCGGCGAGGCCGACCCCGCCGGCGAGGGCGAGGCCGATGCTCAGCGCGCCCATGGGCCCCGGCTCCGCCAGGGGACCCTGGGGCGCCACCAGCACCGCGGGGATGAGCGCCGACGCCGTCACGAACCCGGCGAGCAGGATCGAGGGGAGGCGCCGCAGCACGGCGCGCGCGGTGCCCGGGAGATCCGCGGAGAGGCCGCGACCGCGGCGGGCGACGGTGGGCGCGACGACGGCGATGAGCAGCACCACGGCGATGGCGTAGAGGGCCGCGCGGGCACCCACGGAGGCGAGGGGGGCGATCAGCGCCGGGGCCGTCGCGAGGAGGCCGAGGACCAGATAGGCGAAGGCGTCGCTGCGGCCGGTCGTCCAGGCGCAGCGCGCGACGTCGCCCGCCTCGAAGTCGCGGTAGGCGTAGGGGTCGAAGGTGGGTACGTCGCGGATGGCCATGACTGGGTGTGATGCAGATCTCGTGCCGCACCGACCGCCGCAAAGGCCCGTCGTCTGGGGGTCTGGGGACCGGCTACCGAGTCAGCCACTCTGTCGGCCGCCGCGTCGTGATAGTCTCCGGCCGTGGGAAACGCGCACCAGACGGCCGGACACGCCAGCCAGCCTCAGAAGGGGGCCGAGCAGGCTGAGCACGAGACCCCGCAGGCCCACGGGAACGCGCAGGCCGACGCCGCGTGGGCGGCCTACGTCGATCGGGTCGGGGAGCCCGCGGCGGAGGCGGGCTCGCCCCCGCCGGAGGCTCCCCCCGAGGCGAAGTCCGACGCGCTCATCGATCTCAGCGGCCTCATCACGGTCGGGGGCCTGGCCACCGCCCTGGACATCATCGCCAACGAGCCCGGGGAGCGGGGGCGGCTCGCCTTCGAGATCAAGCTCGAGGGCAAGGTCCCGGCGGGCCCCGTCGCGGCGATGGGCGGCGCTTGGGCCGAGCTCCAGGTCATGTACTACGTCAACGACCAGAACTTCCACGTCATGGAGATCGACGTGGCCGGCGCGGTGCGCGCGGGCATCGACCTCGCGGGCTTCGTGAAGGTCGGCGCCGAGGTCGGGTACGAGCGCGACTTCATGAACTCGTGGTTCGCGGGGAGTGGGGACGCGGGGCAGTGGCTCTACGACCAGCTCATCGCCCTCGACGACTTCGCCGGCGGGGAGTTGATCCGCTTCGGCGACGACCCCGCGCCGGAGAAGCACGACGACCACGGGGGTGGGGGCAAGCCCCAGTTCGAGCTGCACGACTCGGCGGTCTTCGGCGGCGTCTTCGCCGAGGCCGAGCTGGGCGACTTCGAGGGCGACGCCTCCTACACGGCGATGAAGAAGAAGCGGACCTACCACGACCGCGAGCATCACGAGTTCGTGTCCCACGAGGACCACCGGATGCTCGACGCCGGCTTGGAGGTGAAGTTCGGTCGCCACGCCTTCGGCGCGCGCTACAACCGGGACTGGTCGAGCACTACCGGCAGCCCCATCTACTACACCAACGGGGTGTTCCTGGAGCACGACCTCACGGTGACGGCGGGGATCGCGGAGCTCTTCCCGCGGTCCTTCGGCAAGCGGGTCGGCGGGCTGCCGACCAAGCCTGTCCAGGATCTCGTGCTCAACACCTTCGCGGCCTTGGAGAAGGTGGCTGGGCCCTTCAAGTTCGCCGGCTCGCTGAACCAGAAGCTCTTCGACCAGGTCGTCGAGGAGCTGTACCACGTGAAGAAGGCGGGGCGCGCGGGGGTGAACATCCTGTGCGACGTGATCTTCAACTGGAATACCTACGGCGAATCCACCGGCGAGAAGCGGTTGATGTACTTCCGCGTCAAGGTCCAGCCGCGGGTCGAGATCGAGGCCGAGCTCGGCACCCCGGTGGGTGGCGTCGAGGGCGGCGTCAGCCGGAGCAAGTCCGAGGTCGTCTACGAGCACATCGGCTCGGAGACCGTCTCCTACATTCAGCGCCAGTTCCTCTTCGAGACCGAGGACCGACCCTGGAAGGACTTCGTCGCGACCAATCAGGAGCAGATCGACGCGCTCGTCGCCAACTGCGCGACGCCCGGCTTCCTCTACCACGTGGCCGCCGTGGAGGCCGCCTACGGTGAGGCGCGCGACACGGAGGCGGGTCGAAAGGCCCTCGAGCGGCACTGGCGCCAGGAGGACCAGCTCCTGGGACAGGTCGCCGTCGACGCCGGGAAGCTCGGTCGGGAGCTCGACGATGGCACGTCGATGTTCACCTGGTTCCAGGCCACCCGGGACGCCCACATGGGCACCATCTACCAGATCCTCATCAAGTACTCGGCGCCTCCGAAGATGATGAAGTACTTCTTCGGCCAGCTCCCCGCCTACGGGGTCGATCTCGACCAGCTCGAGCAGTTCGCGATGGACACCGAGCACGGCTCGGTCTACGCGAGGCTCCGGGCCATCGCCGACAAAGCCTGATGGGCGCCTGGTACGAGGCGACGGGCGACGGCGTCCTCGACACCTTCGAGACCGCAGGCCAGGTCACGCTGCGGATCGACGCCGACACCCTCGTCTTCGCGTCTCCCGTGGAGCTGTCGGTGGGTCGAGGGCACCCGCCGGGCGTGCGCCTCCGCGTCGGGGTGCTCCCCTCCCAGATGCTCCGGCTGCGGGAGCGCCTCGGGCTCAGCGCCTCTGACCTCGCGGCGTGGCGGCCGAGGGTGCCCGTGACCCTGTTCTGGCGGGGGGACTCCCGCCTCGTCGAGTCCTTCGAGCGCGCCCAGGCGGAGGGCCGTGACCTGGAGTCCTGCGTCGTTTCCAAGGGCCCCTCGGGCTTCCCCGCCTTCTTCGATCTCGCCAACTACGTCTTCGAGCGCGCCGCTCAGCCGTAGCGACGACGCACCGGGGCCGTCAGCAGCCCCGCGGCCAGACCGAAGGCGAGCGTCGCGCCCATCAGCGGGACGACCGGTGGGATCCACGCGGGGGCGTCACCAGCGAGCAGGAGGAGCTGGGCGCCGTTCGCGACGGTCGCCGCGATCCCGGCGCCCCAACCCCACCGGCGGTCCGCCAGAAGGCCGACGGCGGCGACGAGCGAGAGCACGGCTGTGGGGGCGAAGAGCCCCCCGGCCTCGCTGTAGAGGATCGCGTCGGTCAGGGCCGCGGCGCCGCAGCCGAGGGCGGCGGCGGGCACAGCGATGGGGGTCGGTCGCGGGGCCAAGAACTCGATGGTGGCCGGCTCCACGAAGGCGGGCGCCCGCTCGATGGGTCGCGGCCGGCCGAGCGCGTGGCAGAAGCCGTCGAGCCACAGCGTGGCGAAGGACTCCGTGACCTGGTGGGCGGCCAGCGCTCCGTCCTTCTCCGCGCGGACCGCGACCTGCGCGACGGCGGTCTCGTACTCGCAGTAGACCGTATCGGGGCGGAAGCGCTCGCCGCTGTCGAGGGCGCGGAGGGCCGCCAGCGCGAAGTGATGCTCAGGCTCCGGCAGGACATCGCGAGCCCCCGTCCGCGCGACGGCCTCCTCGCAGAGCGCGAGCAGGTGAGGACGGGCCGCCTCGAGCAGCAGGATTGCCGCGGCGGCGATGGCGAAGACCATCTTGTCGGCCTCCCCGGCTGCGAGCGCCCGCTCGAGATGGGCGAGGGCGCCGCGGCGCACCCCGGCGTCTGCTCTGAGGCGCGACAACGCGCCGAGGGCGCGGACCGGGTCCTGGGCCGATGGGATCCCCGCGATCCAGGCCCCGAAGTCGGTGACCGGGGTAGGGGGGCGCGGCGTCGGCGCCGCCTCGACGAGCCGAACGTCCGGTCGGGTGTCGGGATCGACCTTGCGCCGGTGGAGTCGACCGCGGCCAGTGACGGGGAGGGGCCGCCCCGTCACGGGGTGGAGGTAGTCGACCGCGGTGGCGTCTGCGGCTCGCATCGTGTCCCAGCCCCATGCGAGCGGCGTGCCGCGGGCCTCTGGGCGGCAACCCCTGGGGGGCTGGGTGTCCCGGACCGGGCCCGCTGACCCCAACCTGGCGAGCCGACTTGCCAAGGGGCGAGGGTCTCCCATCACCTGACTGACCCTCGCCTGGTATGGCGTTGGGTCTCCGCGTTGAACGGCGCTCGCCCATGCTCGACTGGCGATGGCGCTCGCTGCGCATTCGACGCTTTCAACGCGGACGGGTGCTCCTGGGCTTGAGCAGCTTGGCGCTCTGCGCTCTTCTCTTGTCGCTACGGCTTCGCGCCTTGAACTCGGCCGGCGGGCACGCACATCACTTGGTCGCCATCTCTGCCGCACCGTCCTAGCGCTGCCCGCACGCACCCTGAGATGGAGGGCGTCGAGTTGTGACCCGGCGCCGGATGGGCGCGTCGGGTCGAGGGGGTGGTTGGTCCGTGAGCGGCGCCTCCGCTCGCCGGTGTTGCTGCCGCGCCACCGAGAGGGGAGCGCGCGCGGGTCAGAAGATGCGGGCCAGCCAGTAGAGCATGCCGCGCACATCGGAGACGCCCAACGTCAGGAACACGTCGGCGCAGCCGGCGTCGGGCTCGTCGAAGAGGTGGCGTGCCTCGCAGGCGGGGCCGAAGCGGGTCAGCCCGCCGGTCACCCGGATCTTGTCCCATAGCAAGCCGAGCTGGACGCGGAAGCCGAGGCAGAGGCGGTCGTCGAAGGCACAGGCGTTGGCGGGGGGCGGCGTACCCTCGTCGTAGCGCACGAACCCGCCCGGGCCGAGGCGGAGCTGTCCTAGCAGCGGCCAAGCGACACGGTCGAGGCCCGTGACCAGCGAGAAGCTGCCGTAGTTGTGGCCGGCGCCCTGGCGCAGCCACGGGCTGAGGACCAGGCTGGTCGATGCGTGGCTGTCCCAGAGCCGCAGGGTGGGCTCCCAGAGGTCGATGAGCAGGCCGCTCGAGCGCACTGAGCCGCTCAGCGCGTGGGGCAGAAGCAGGTGGGCGAGGGTGGCGCCGAGGTCGTCGTCGTCGGCGGGGATCGTCGAAGGGTCGGCGTCGAAGGCCCAGGGGCCGCGAACGTCGTAGTTCGTCAGGGAGTAGAACTCGAGGCCCTCGAAGAGGCGCTCTCCACCGACGTTGCGGTCGTGGCGCTCGACGGCGGCGAGGCGACGGGTGATGCGACGGCCGAGATCGGCCTGCCAGCCGTCCAGATCAGCGAGCATCGCCTTCGCCTCCGACCCCTCGGCGGTGTAGCCGAGGCTGACCAGCCGGGTCCGGAGCGCGGCGATGTCGCCGGGCCCCTCGAGGGCCTGGTGGACGATGCACATCTGGCGCTTCTGCTCACAGACGGGGTCGGTGTCCTGGCACGGCGGGCAGCACTCGGCCCCCGGGCGCCGCGCGCATTCGCTGGGCTCGATCGTGCGGCCGTCCCGCCAGGTTATCGGGCGCGTCTGCTCGTGGCTCGCGAGGCGTTGGACGATGTCGAGGGCGACGGCCTCGCTCGGGTCGTAGAGGCCGAGATCGGCGGCGATGGTCGGCAGCTTCTCGGCGGCGCAGAGCGCCTGGTCCGAGGCGCCGGCGCACTGCTCGCGGCCGATGAGGACCATCGCGTCGTAGATCCCGGCGCAGTAGTCGAAGCGACGTAGCGGCTCATCGATGAAGCCGCCGTAGTTGCCCCAATACCGCCCCGAGATGCGCGGGTGGCGCGACGAGAGCACCAGCGCGCGGCCGGGCCCCTGGGTGTCGGGGTCGCGGAAGCTCAGGGTGCGCCCCACCCACTGCAACTCGTACTGGCGCGCCGTGTCGATGAAGTTGAGGCCGAAGGCCGTGAGGTGCCCCAGCCCGACGCAGTCGGAGTCGCGGTCCATGAGGCAGCCGAAGACAGAGGGCTGCGTCGGCCCCGGGTCGGGGCGACCACGGATCTGCGTGGGGTCCAGGTAGATGTAGCGGGGGGGCTCCGCGCCGCGGGTTCGACCCACCGAGCCGCCGCCGTCGCCGCGCATCCGCCACTGCATCGGGCGCAGGCGCTCGGTCTGGGTGACGGCGAGGCCCAGGGGGACGTTGTCGAAGACGCCGCCGTCGAGGAAGGGCTCGCGACAGAGGCGCTGCCCGCTGGCGCAATGGCCGCCGAACCGGGAGGTCTGGTCCGCGGGCTGCTCGTAGGCGCACGACTCGGCGCAATGCTCGAGCAGGACGGGAGGGAAGGCGATGGGGAAGGCGCTCGAGGCGCGCATGTAGTCGATGAAGGCGAGCTCGGGTACGCGACCGTCGGGCAGCGTGACCGGGCGCAGCGATAGACCGACGGCGGGGGAGCTCTCCCAGTCGCTGCGTGGGTGGTCCGGTGGGGCGTAGGGCAGCAGGCGCAGGGGGCCGCCTCGGGTGGACGCGGCCTCGAGCAAGACCGAGAAGCGCTGCGTGGCGACGGTGACCCCGGGGGCGACCTGCAACGTCCCCGGCCGGGCCCGCGTCACGGTGAAGGAGATCGGGACGCTGCAGCTCCGGTAGCGGGGGGAGCGGAGCAGGGCGCCGAGCTCGACGCCTCTGCACATGAGCTCGTCGGGTCGCAGCACCGAGGAGATCGTCCGTAGGTAGTCGTCGGGGTGGTCGAGCCCCTCGAGGGCGATGCGGACCGCTACGTTCCGGTCCCGGTGGTCATAGGCCACGCACTGCACCTCGTGGGGCGGCGCCTCATCGTCGGTGGGCAACAGCGCCTCCAGGCCGACGTGGACCCAGGTTCGGTAGAACGGGTTGTCCGTCGCGCGCCCCCGCGGCTTGCCATCAGGTCCGTCGGCTTCGCACCACGCCATCGCCGTGAGGATGGCGTTGATGTTCCCCGCCGAGGCCCCACTGACGGCCGCGAGGTGGTGATTCCCCCCCACCCGCATGTGCCGCACGAGGCCCCAGTTGAGGCCCGCCTCCCAGGAGCCGAGGCTCACGCCGCCGCTGATCGCCAGCGCCACCGGCTTGGGCCTCGTGGGCTGGGCGCGGACGTGGGTCGCGAGGCAGAGCGCGAGCAGCAGGGACAGGCCGGACGTTCGCACCGCCCACAGCGTACCCGCTCGCGCGGTGGAGTGGTACGCTCACGCCGTGACAGAGCCTCGCCGACCCTGCCTCGTGGAGATGAGCGGTGGCGCGCCAGGGCGCGTGCACGTCGTGCGCGACCAGATGCTGCTCGGTCGCGATCCCGAGGCGCACATCACGCTCGACGGCTCGGACGTCTCCCGGCACCACGCGCAGATCCTGTTGTGCCCCGACGGCGGCGCCGAGCTGCTCGACCTGGGGAGCCGCAACGGCACGCTCGTCAACGGCGTGCGGGTGCAACGCCAGCGCCTCGAGGCGGGGGACCGAATCCGCCTCGGCGCCGCGGTCTTCGTGGTGGGCCAAGACGACGAGGCGCGGGCGAGCGTGCGCCCGGAGGCGGTGGGCGCGGTGGCGTCGCGGGTGGTGCACGAGCTCAACAACGCCTTCACCGCGCTGGCCCACGACCTCTTCTACGTCGACGCGCTGCCGGGCACCACGAACCTCACGGACCATGAGCTGCGCGCCTGCTTGCAGGAGATGCAGGAGGTCGTCCGGCGCGCCTCGGGCCTGGGCGCCCAGCTCCTCGACGTCGGTCGTCCCGGCGCGGTGGTGGTCCCGGTGGCGCACCTCCTCGACGAGGCGGGGCGCTTCGTACGGCGGGCGATCGGGGTGGGCGTGCGGGTCGACCTCCCCGTGGGCGAGCAGCTCCTCGTTCGCGGCGAGCGCGGGCCGATGCTCGAGGTTCTGTGCGATCTCTGCACCGGCGCCAGCGTCCAAGGAGGCCAGCTCACGCTGCGAGGGACGGCGCGCGCCGTCGGCGAGGCCGAGGTCGACGCCCTGGGCGTGGCGGGGCCCGGTGACCACGTCGAGATCACGGTCGTCGCGGGCGCCGGTGACGATCCCCCCCGCATGCTCCTGCCGCGGATCCCGGAGTCCGAGGCCCCCGAGCCGCGCACCACCACCCAGAAGATCTTTCGCCCCGGCGCCAACGCCGCGGAGCTCCTCGTGGTCGATGGGGATCGCGAGGTCCGCGCGGGTCTGCGCCGCGCCCTGCGCCGCCTCGGCGTCACGGTCCGCGAGGCCGCCCAGGGCTCGGCGGCGCTGGCCCAGCTCCACCACCACCCGGAGGTCGGGGCGGTGATCGTCGATCTCGATCTCGGTGACCTCTCAGCCGCTGAGCTCGTCGCCCGCATCCGCTCCACCGGCCGCTCGCTCACCATCCTCGTCACCGCCGGCCGGGAGGACGCCGCGCGCGCCGCCGCGACGGGCGCCGACGACTTCCTGATCAAGCCCTTCGATCCCGACGGCCTCTGGGCCTACCTCAACGCCGCGCGCTGACGTGACGGGCGCCGCCAAGGAGATCCGCTGCGTCCGCTGCGACGCGGCCTACCTCTTGTCCGTGGAGCTGCTGCTCGGCGCCTCGATGGAGGCCCGCTGCGCTCGGTGCGGCGCGGCCTTCGAGATCGATCGTCGAGGGAACGTCTGGCCGCTGGACGTAGAGGCCCCGCGGCGCGCCCTCCCTCCACCCATCCCGCCCCAGGCGTCCCACCAAAGGTTGGGGACGCTGGAGCTCGAGCAGGTGCGGTCACAACGCCGCGAGCCCGAGGGCGTCCGCGAGGAGCGTGGCGTCGACACCGCCTCCGAGCAGGGCGTCTACCTGCTGACGCGCGACGGCGCGACGGCACCCACCGAGGCCCGCCGCCGCGTGGTGGTGGTGACGCGGTCGCCGCGGAAGAAGCACGTCCGGGCGCGCATCGTCTCGCTCCCGCTGAACTTCGGGCGCGGCGGCGCCGGGCGGGTCGCCCCGCCGGCCTCCCTCGGGCGACCCGACGCGCCGCAACCCACCGCCGAGGCGGCCCCGAGCCGGAGGACGCCGCTGCTCGTCGCCGCGCTGCTGGGGCTCGCGGCGCTACTGGCGCTGGTGTGGGTGCTGGGAGGGGGGCTCGATCTGATGGGGCGGCTGCTGACGACCGCCCCGCCGGAGGCGCCCGCCCCGCGGGAGGCGCCCGTCGATGTCCCGCCGGAGCCCCCGGCCCCGACGCCCGCCCCGGTGATCGCGCCGAAGCCCGTCAGCGCGAAGAGGAAGAGGCGCGACGCGAGCGCGCCCCTCGTGACCGACGTCGAGCCGATCCAGGTCCGTGTGCTCCGCGTCGAGAAGCGACCCTCGGTGGGGGCGGTCCTGGTTCATGGCGAGGTCGACAACATCGGCGCCCCCGCGCGGACCAACATCCGCCTGCGCACGGTGCTCATCGAAGAGGAAGAGGGTTCGATGGTGGCCCAGCGTCTGACGTGGTGCTGCCAGACGCTCACCGACGCCGACGCCGACGCCGCCGCGACCGATCCCCTCCATCCCCACTTCGGCGCCGTGGTCAGCGACGTGGTCGGCCCCGGGCGGACCCGCGGCTTCAGCGTGTTGTTCACCCTGCTCGACGAGTATGAACTCGAAGGAGCGCTCTCCGCGGAGGCGGGCATCCTGTCCTCGGCGCCGGCGGCTGACCCACCCTGAAAGTCGGGGCGGCTGGGATGCCGATTGCTGGGGTATGACGGCGCTCGAAACAAACATCAACACCCTCTGGGTCCTGATCGCTGCGGCCTTGGTCGTGCTGATGCAGGCGGGCTTTCTGTGCCTCGAGTCGGGGCTCGCTCGGGCCAAGAACTCGATCAACGTGGCGGTGAAGAACCTCGCGGACTTCATCGTCGGGGTGGTCGGCTTCTGGGTGGTCGGCTTCGGGCTGATGTTCGGACTGACCAGCGCCGGGTGGTTCGGCTCGTCGCTGTTCGGACACGACTTCAGCGCGCCGGGCCAAGGCTGGAGCGCCACCTTCTTCGTCTTCCAGGCGGCGTTCTGCGCGACCGCCGCGACCATCTGTTCGGGTGCCATCGCCGAGCGAACACGGTTCGGCTCCTACCTCGTCGTCTCGGCGCTCTTGACGACCCTCATCTACCCGGTCTTCGGCCACTGGGCCTGGGGGAGCGGCCTGCTCGGCGCGGGGAACGAGGGGTGGCTCCAGCGGGCGGGCTTCATCGACTTCGCGGGGTCCACGGTGGTGCACTCCGTCGGTGGCTGGGCGGCGCTGGCGGCGGCGCTCATCGCGGGCCCGCGAATCGGGCGCTTCGCCGACGACGGGACGCCCCAGCGGATCGCCCCCCACAACCTGGTCCTGGTCTTCCTCGGCGCTCTGATCCTCTTCTTCGGCTGGTTCGGCTTCAACTGCGGCAGCACCCTCGGGCTCACCCCCGATCTGGGTGGGATCGCCCTCAACACGATGCTCGCCGCCGCGTCGGGGGCGTTGAGCGCCACCGGGATCAGCGCCTGGCGGCACGAGGCGGGATAGCCGATGCCCGAGCACATCGCCAACGGCCTGCTGGCCGGCCTGGTGGCGATCACCGCCGGGTGCGCGACCGTCACGACCGTCGGCGCGATGGTTATCGGCGCCGCCGCCGGGGGGGTGATGTACGCCGCGGTCCACGCGCTGGAGCGGCTGCGCATCGATGACGTGGTCGGGGCGGTGGCGGTGCACGGGTGCTGCGGCGCCTTCGGGACCGTGGCGCTGGTCTTCTTCGTGGCGCCGGGCTCGGATGCCGCGACGACCCCGATGGCGACGCTGTTGTGGGCCCAGATTCAAGGCGTCCTCGTCTGCTTCGTGTGGACCTTCGGCGGCTGCTACGGCCTGTTCTCGCTGTTGAACCACTGGATGCCGCTGCGCGTGCCGCCGGAGGACGAGATCATTGGCCTCAACGTCTCCGAGCACGGGGCCTCCTCGAGCCTCTTGGAGCTGGCCAACGCCATGCAGCGCGTGACCCAGGAGGGGCGCTACGACGTGTCCTCGCTGGTGGCCGTCGAGCACGGCACCGAGGTCGGCGATCTGGCGCGGCTTTTCAACGCGCTGGTGACCACCACCGGCGCCCACCAGGACCGGACGCGCGACAGCGCTGGCGCGGTCCACGGGTCCGCCGGGGAGCTGGCCGTCGCCAGCGACGACCTCGACCGGCGCATCGCGCAGATGGCCGATCAGTCCGTGGAGGCGACGGACGCCACCGGGCGAATCCGAGACGAGGTGGGGGGGGTCGCGACGGCGGTCTCGGAGCTCACCGACGCGATCCACGAGATCGCCCGGAGCGCGGCGACGGGGGCCGAGCTCGCCGACTCGGCGTCGGCGCTGGTCGGCGAAGCTCAAGAGACGGTGGAGGCCCTGTGCAACGACAGCCGCCGCATCGTCGGCGTGGTTGAGCTCATCCGCTCCCTGGCTCGGCAGACCAACATGCTCGCGCTCAACGCCAGCATCGAGGCGCATCGGGCCGGTGAGTCGGGCTTCGTGGTCGTCGCCCAGGAGGTCAAGGCCCTCGCCGAGCAGACCGCCCAGTCCTCGAACGTGATCGAACAGCTCGCCGCCGACATCGTCTCCCAGGGCGGCGCTGCCCAGGAGACGGCGGGGCGCATGGCGGAGATCGTCCACGAGCTCAAGGGCGGCACCCACACCATCGCCGCCGCCGTCGAGGAGCAGAGCGTCACCTGCAACGTCATCAGCGGCCGCGTCAGCCGCGCCGCCGAGAGCAGCCACGGCGTCGAAGGCGCCGTCAAGGCGATGTCGGTGGCGGCGCGGGCGACCACCGAGAGCACCTCCTCGGTCCGCGACACGGCCAACACGCTCTCCTCGCTGGCCGGCGATCTGCGCGACGCCGTCGACCGCGCCGCCTGAGATCCTCGACGCGGGGCCCTGGCGACGAGGGGTACTCGTCCCACTTCGGCGGCGGCCGGGTGGTCGAGCCGCAGCGGCAGATCTGTATGCAGGCGGGGCGACGACCACCCGCCCCTGAGGTGATGGTACCATCAGCTCGATGAGGCTCGGACTGCCCGATTTCGAACACGACGACGCGCCTCGTGACGCGAATGGCGTGTGCTGGCCGGCGTTCCTCCCGGAGCCGGATCCCCAGGCAGCCGCGGACGCCCACCTCCGGCTGCTGGCAGAGATCGCGGAGATTCTGCATGCACGACAACCCGCTGCTCGCCGTCCTTCGCGACGCGACTGAAGCGCTCGCCGAGGCCGGCGTCGACCACGCCCTGATCGGGGGCGTGGCCGCCATCCTCCACGGCAGCGCGCGCGCGACGCGAGATGTCGATATCTCGGTCGACGTCCTCGACGAGGAGGCGCTGCGCGTGGGTCTGGCCGGTCATGGTTTTCGGGACGTGATCCGTCGCGGGTCCGTGATTCAAGCGGCGCACCGGTCGGGTTTCCGCCTCGACCTGCTGGTCGTCCACGGCGCATTCGAGCGGCGGATCATCGCGGCCGCTCTCGACCGTCCCGTAGCGAACATCGGCGTCGTTCGCCTCGCCCGCGTCGAAGACGTGATCGCGTTCAAGCTGCTGGCAGGTCGACCGCGAGATGTCCGCGACATTGAGGCGCTCACCGAGGAGAACCCGGAGCTCGAGTGGGCGCGGGTGTCGGCATTGGTCGCGGAGTTGGGGGTGCAGACGGACCCCGCGGCGTGGAGCGCAGCCGCCTCCGCCGATGAACTGCGAGCCATGGTGAAGCGGGTGGCCACCGCCATCCGCTCCTGAACCCACCGTGGTCTTGCCCGGGTTTGCGGAGCAACGTGACGACGCTGCAACTCGGCAGCTACCGGGGCACGGCTCGCGTGCGGGGTCTTCCGGTCTGAACACGGTCGCCGGGGCGACGGATGGGCGATCCCGGACGCGGCGTGACCGCTACTCGAGCCGGGTCACCTTCAGCTCGACCCGCGCGCGGCTCGGCTTGCTCGCCAGGTCGACCTGGAAGACCTGGCCGGCGTCGTCGCGGAGGTAGACGGGGGTCCCCGCCTCGATCTGGACCTTCTCGTGGATGTCGTCGCCGTCGATGGGCTGCGTGCTGGACACCTTCCGGGTCAGCGCGGCGTCGGCGTAGAAGCCGGGGGCGGTGTAGTCGTAAGGGCGCGCGCCCCGAGGGATGTCGCTCTCGGCGACGAAGTAGAGCCAGTCGCCTTCGTGGGGAGAGCCCGCCGCCGGGCGGTAGTAGTAGAAGTCGGCGGCGCCGCGGGTGGTCTCCGAGACCGCGCCGGCGAACGCCCGCATGACCCGCGGGTTGTTGACGATGTTGGCCCGGATATCGCGGACGAGCTGCTCGGCGGGGACGCCCAACGCGAGGTCGTGCAGCGTGAGCTGGACCTCGGCTGCGCCCTCGGCGAGCCCCCCGTCGTGCAGGCGCACCTGCGCCATCTCCATCTGGAGATCCCACAGGTAGGCGGGGGCGGGGGGCGCGCCGGCGTTGTTGAAGGTCTCGAAGGTGAGCCACGCCGTGTCATCGACGCAGGCCTCGAAGGCCTTGGTGCTGGCGCCGACCTCGAACTCGACGCAGTCGGCGACGAGGGTGGCCGCCTCGAATCGGCTCATCTCGGCGACGAGGCGCTCGAAGACCCACGGCGGGCGGTCCCAGACGGGGGAGTTCCCGAAGGGGAGCGGATCGCGGGCGTCGCCCCCGGGGACGAACTCGGGATCTTCGGTCACGCGGACGGTGATCCGCTCGATGCTCGGGTCCTCGACGAGGCCATCGATCTCGAGCCAGTCGGGGCGGTCGGTGGCGAAGAGGTCGTCGATCTGGCTCCCCACGCTGTTGATCGCGGTGACGCTGCCGTCCCCGAGGTCGAGGCCCTTGTAGGGCAGGGCGTTGCCGTTGACGCGGACGCGCATCTCGAAGGCGTCCTCGACGACGCTGAAGCCGGAGGCTTCGATGATGTAGCCGGGGTGCTCGCCGGAGGGGCCGAAGCGCTCCGTCAGCCCGGCGAAGCCGTCGACCACGTCACCGAGCGTGACGGGCAGCCCGCCACGGGCGACGGCCCAGCGCCCGTCGGGGTGCTCGGCGTCGATGGGGCCGGCGCGCGTCTGCGCGGCGGGGTGGCTGCCGATGAGCCCCTCGGCCAGCGCGCGCGCGGCGACCTCGAGGCTGATCACCGGCTCGTCCGTCGCCTTCTGGAGGATGCGCGCCAGGGTTCGTTGGGGGGGGATCCCGAGGCTGCGAGACAGCGCCGTGAGCGCCTCGAGGTTGGTCCCCACGAGGTTCGCGTTGTCCGGCGTCATGTTCATCAGCCGACGCATATTCTGGACCGGCACGGGCTGGTCGGCGGCGGTGAGCGCGTCCATGTCGCGGAGCTGGGCCAGGGAGTTCTCGGCGAAGCGCTGGATGGGCAGATCGAGGAGCCACACGTCGTCGAGGGTGGCCCTGGAGATGGCGCGCAGGTCTGTGAGCGTGACCTTCTGCTGGAAGGCCGAGACGTCGAAGCGTAGGAAGCGCAGCTCGACGGTGCGCGACTCGCCCACCGACAGTGGGGTGGACGTCGGCGCGGCGGCCTCTTCGAGCGGCTCGACGCAGCCGAGCAGCAGGGCCATCGGCAACAGGGCCCTCATCGCTTCACCTCGTGGGACACGTACACGTCCATCAGCGGATCCGCCGGCGCGGGGCCCACGACGCGCAGCCGATACACGTCGCCCTGGTCGTCGGCGACGTAGACTGTGACCTCGTGGGGCGGCGGGACCCACTTCTCGTGCTCGGTGTCGGTGAAGCCGGGCAGATCGGTGGCCGAGACCTTGCGCGTCAACTCGGGGTCCTCGAAGAACCCGGGGGTGGACCAGGCGTAAGCGACGTCCGAGTGCAGATCGGTGGGCGCCACGTAGAACAGAGCCGGCGTCTCGTCGGCCCCACGGCGGTAGTAGAAGTCGACTCGACCGTTGTTCTGCCGGAAGTCGCCGAGCAAGAAGTCGGCAAGCTCGTGGGCCTGGGCCTGCATGAACGGCCGGACGCCCTCGGCGGCCTCGGCGCCGGTGATCCCCACCTCGACCCCGCGCAGGTCGAAGGCGACGTTGGCGTCCCCCTCCTCGAAGGTCCCGAACCGAGTCTCGTGCAGCCCGACCTGGGCGACCTCGTTGATGAGCTCCCACACGTATTGGTCGCGGGGGCCGAGGTCGAGGGGCACCCCGAAGTGCGCCCAGCCGCCGGGGTCGTCGCCCTGGCCGATGGCCACCTCGGTGGCGACGCAGGGCGAGTAGCAGTTGTAGCTGCGCAGGTCCTGGTACTTGGCCAGCCCCGCCCAACCGATGATGTACTCGAGCTGCCACGGCTGGCGCGTCCACACGCTGCGCGGGCTCTGGGGCGCCTCGGGGCGGTTCGCCTGGCAGGGCGGGTCGCCGGTGCAGGACTCGGAGAAGGTGTCGGCCTCCCGGACGAAGAACCGCAGGTCGATGGTGGGCCGGTCGACGAGCCCCTCGATCTGGAAGTCGTCCGGGTCGTCGAAGCGAAACTCGAGAGGGTCGTCGAAGGTCGGCGGCGTGAGATCCACGACCGCGGAGAGGTACTCCTTCTCCTCCCGTGACAGATCCAGGCCGTCGTTGACGCGCACGTTCGAGTCGCTGCGGACGTTCATCAGGAAGTCCGGGCCGAAGACCGCCCCGAAGGTGCCCTCGGCGGGATCGAGGATGCCGGGGTGGTCGCCCGCGCGGCCGAGTCGGTCGGCGAGGGTGGCCATGTCCGACAGCGCGTCGCGCAGGGTGACGGCGATGCGGCCCCCGGTGCCCACGTTGGGGTGGGTCTCGAGCAGGTTCTCGCGGATGGAGGCGGCGACGACGTCGGTGGTGAGGAACTCCTCCGTGCGATCGATCTCCAGCGTGTCGCTGAGGATCTGGGCGAAGCCGCCGCCGATGCCGAACTGGTCGGCGACGAGCTGGAGGAACTCGATGGAGGTGCCCTCGACCACGGCGTTGGCGGGGGTCATCGTGAGCAGGCGGACCAGCGAGTACTCCGCGCTGGTCCGCCAGGTGCCGTCGCGACCGGCGAAGCCCCGGCCCAGGGGCGTGAGGTCGCAGTCGTGCATCGGATCGGGGTCGTCGCGCCGCCAGGCGTCGCCGCAGGCGGCCTTGGTCTGGTCGAGGGCCGCCGTGAGGAAGGGCAGGGCGTCGAGCTCGAGCAGGATGAGCTCGTCGGCGACGGGGCCGAGGAGGCCCTCGACCTCGTCGCGGCGAAGTGAGAGCTCGAGGGGCGCTGGCGGGGTGTCGTCGATGGTGAGCGTGAAGTGCTTCTCGGCGCTCCAGCGCTCGTCGGCGGGGCGGGCGTCCGCGGGTTCGACGGCGGCGTCGGGGGTCTCGGCGCCGGTGACGCCGCTGCTGGCGGGCTCGCAGGCCCACAGCGCCGTGGCACATACGATGAGTCGGGTCATCGGGCGCCTCCGAAGCGGAGCTCGACGCGCGCGGAGACGAGCGCGAGGAAGAGGTTGTAGGTCCCGTTGCCGAGGTCGTGGGCGCTGGAGGTGACGGTGCGCGGCAGGATGCCCTGGAGCTCGGCGTCGACCTTCAGCGTCGCGCTGGCGCCGAAGGCCCAGTCGACGCCGGCGACGCCGAGGAGCCGGTGGCCGTCGGGGGAGGCGGCGTCGATGGTCTCGTCGGGGCTGGCGGGGGACTGGTAGCCGAGGGCGGCGGAGATCCCGAGGTCGTCGTCCAGGGCGTGCCGCCCGCCGAGCTCCACGTGGACGGCGTCGACCCAGTCGCGGCGGAGGGTGACAGCCGAGGTGTCGGGCAGGCCGAGATCGGGTTGGGCGAGGCCGGGTGAGACCAGCTCGATGCGCAGCGCGTCGACGCTCCCCCAGCGGACCCACTCGATGCGCAGCGCGAGGGCGAGGGCGGCGTCGACATCGTAGGCGGCGCCGAACATCACCCGCTGGGGCAGGTCGAAGCCGAGGGTGCCGCGGCCCTCGACGAGGGGCTCGAAGCGCATCCCGAGGGGGGCGAGGTCGTCGGTGAAGAAGGGGTCGGACATGTCGAGGGCGAAGTCGCCTTCGAGGCTCGCCTCGTAGCCGTGGTCGTAGGTGAGGCCGAGGGTGAGCGAAGGCGTGGGGGCCCACGCGAGGCCGAGGTTGAAGGTGGCGCCGTGGTGGGCGGCGTCGGTGAAGGTGAAGGGGCGCCCGAGCACGTCGAGCTCCCGTACGGTGCTGGGGGCGTCGGTGCCGAAGTCGTTGGCCTGCTCGGTGGGCTCGCTGGCGAGGGAGTCGCCGAAGGTGTCGAGGGCGGCGAAGTCCTGGACGCGGCTGAGGGCGGCGGTGCCGTGGACATAGGAGAGGCTGCCGCCGAAGGCGAGGGTCTCGGTGATCTGGACGGAGAGCCCGCCGGAGACGTGGGTGAAGGCGATGAACGCCTGTCGCAGCGCGAAGCGTTGGTCGCCCTCCTGGGGCCAGTCGACGGGGGCGGCGTAGGGCGTGTAGACGCCTGCCCCCACGGCGACGCGGTCGGCGACGGGCCAGGCGAGGAAGAGGTCGCCGGCGGGCAGCGCGACGGGGGCGGTGACCTCGTCGGCCTTGCCGGTACGCGATGGGTCGAGGTCGGCGTCTGCTACGGGCTCGGCGAAGTCCAAGTGGTCGGCGTGCTGGTAGGCGCCGCGCCGGTCGCGTTCGTAGGCGAGCCGACCGAGGACGACGCCGAGGCCGGCGGAGAGCGTCGGGCGCTCGATGCGGACGAGGAGCGCGGGGTTCCAGTAGAGCGCGGCGGGATCGGCCACCGCCGGGCCGGAGAAGGGGCTGCCGACGGCCGGCACGTCGAGGCCCGAGGCGGCGGCGAGCCCGGCGAGGCTGCACAACAGGAGCGCGGCGCGTCTCATCTCTCGCGGGCATCATGGCGAGGCGCCCCGCCCGAGGCAAGCGCCGACCCCCCGCTTCAGCGCGTGGCGTCGCGTGCTGAAGGGAGGTGTACGGGATGATTCCCGTTGTGGGGAGGCTGACGATGGGCGCGGGGCTTTCTGTTTTGGTGGTTGACGATGAGCCGGCGGTGGGGGTGGCGATCGAGCGCCAGCTCACGATCCTCGGACACGACACGCATTGGGTGTCGGGGGGCGAGCAGGCCCTCGAGCAGATGGAGTCGGGGGCCTACGACATGGTCTTCTGCGATCTGGTGATGCCCGACACGGACGGCCACGATCTGTTGCTCGAGGCCAACAAGCGCGGGATCGCGGTGCCCTTCGTGATGATGTCCGGCCGGGCCGACATCCACGACGCGGTCCAGGCGCAGCGGGCGGGGACGACGGACTTCCTCATCAAGCCCATCTCACGGCGACAGCTCGAGCGGACGATCGAGCGCGCGCGGGCCCCCGTCCCGCATGGCTTGGAGGAGACGCCCTCCGGGGTGCATCGGCGGCGGCGTGACCTGATCGTCGACCAGGTGGCGCGGCGGCATCGAGGTCGCCGCGACCGGTCGCCGGATCTGGCGCGGCTCGTCGAGCTCTTCGACCGGCGCCCGCTGAAGGCGAACACGGTGCTCGCGGTCGTGGCGAGCGACCCCTTCCTCGCAGCGACGGTGGTTCGGCGGGCGCAGATCCTGGGTGGGGGCGCCCGCGATGTGGAGGGGGCGGTGACCGCGTTGGGCCCCCTCACGGCGCTCTCCACCGCCGTCGCCCGGCAGCTTCGCGGCGCCTACACCGGCGAGGACCCCTCGCGCCAGGCCGCCGAGCTCCAGCTCTGGTGCGTCCACTACGTCGCCGCCTCGATCGTCGAGCTCGCGGCCGTCGCGCTGGCCTGGCCGCGGCCGGTCCGAATGCAGGCGATGATGTTGGTGGCGCAGCTCGGCGAGCTCGAGGCTGGCCGAGCGGCGCGGGCGCTGTGGCCCGCCGCCTTCGAGCGCGGCGCGGCGGAGTGGGATCCCTGCGCCGCCGTCTCCGAGGCCGCCGCCGGTGCGCTGGAGGCCGTGGGAGAGGCGTGGGATCTGCCGGGCTACTTCATCTCGTTTGCGCGGGCCTGGTACGGGCCCGTCGATGAGATCGCCTCGAGCGGGCAGCGGCGGGTGATCGAGCTCGGTCGCTGGGCCCGCTACCGCGCCGAGTTGGCGCTGGGCGCTCCCCCGCGTTGCGCCGCCCCCTTCGCCGCCGCCCCGAGCGGCACGATCGGTCGGATGGCGGACCTCCTGGTCGAGAAGGCCGTGGAGCGCGTCGTCGTGTTCGGCTAAAGCGGCCGATGACGGGGCCGGCCTCGGGTGCTATGAGGTGCTCGAACCGCCCACCACGATTCGGGAGCGTTGTCGGTGCGAGCCTGTCGATTAGTTTGCCTGACGTTCGCCCTCGGAGCCTGCGACGACGGCGCGACGGGCGACGATCCGACCCACGACGTGGGGGCCATCGACGGCGCGCCCGTGGCCGACGGGGGCGCGGGCCCCGATGGAGCGGTCGGCCCCGACGCCCTCGCCCCCGACGCCGCGCAGATCCCCGACTCGGGCTTCGAGCCCGTCGAGGGCTTCGAGACGCTCTCGGCCCAGGCCTGGGACGCCACGGCCGTGCGCCAGGTCCTCCACGTCTTCGCCTTTGGGGGGTTCGCCGCCGACGCGCAGATCACCGCGTGGGCGGCGATGGAACCCGAGGTGGCGATCACCGAGATGCTCACCTTCGACGAGCTCAACCCGAAGCTCGCGCCCACGGACGAGGGGCTGCCCACCGGAGGGCTGCGCGCGATGGCGGCCTACTGGGCGTCGGCGGCGGGGCCGATCGACGACGCGGAGGACCGGGCGGAGTACGAGCTGTCGCACTGGGTCGCCCCCGTGCGCGCCTGGTTCACCGCCGCCACCCGCGCCGGCGCGAACCCCTTTCGCCAGCGCATCGGCCTCTTCGAGACCAACGACCACCTGGCCGTGAACCAGAACGCGGGGGTCAATAACTGGCAGATCTTCCGGTACTACGACGACGTCTGCGACGCCCTCGCGGCGGGCCTGCCCTACGAGGAGGTCCTGGCCGTCGCCGCGGGCGCAGCCGCCGTGGCCCAGCAGTACAACCACAAGGAGAACCGCTTCGAGGATGCTCGCTTCCGCGGCAACGAGGACTTCGCCCGCGAGCTCCACCAGCTCTTCTTCCGAATCCTCGGCACCGACGAGCCCGAGTACCACGAGCTGACGACCATTCGGAACACCGCCAAGGCCCTCACCGACATGCGCGTGGGGCGCGTCGGCGAGGGCGACGACGAGCACGACGACGAGGTGGTGGTCTTCGGGGAGCAGTTCCACTACCCGGCGGAGCTGGAGATCTTCCACACCGAGGTGCCCGGCCCGACGGCCGCGGCGCGCATCGCGCTGATCGTCGCCCTGGACATCGCCCACGCCGAGAGCCTGGCCAACCTGCCAGTCTTCATCATCCGGCGGCTCGCCGACGACGCCCTCGGCGGTGAGCGAGAGGCGGCCGTCCGCTCGGCCTGGGCCGGCATGGAGCGCAAGGAGCTGCTGCGCTTCCTCCGCGCCTACGCGATCTCCACCACCTTCCATCACCCCGAGCGCCTCAAGCTCTGGTCGAGCGTCGAGCGCAACGTGCTGTACTCGAACCTGAACACGCTCCTCGGGCTGGAGGTGCACGAGCGGCTCTACGAGCCGCGCTACGCCATCGAACAGGAGGGCGTCCGGGTCTTTCGCCCGATGCTCAACGTCTTCGGCGGGCAGACCGGAGCGATCGCCGCCGCCAGCGGCGCGGTCTTTCAGCAGGCCTACAACAACAGCACGGATCGCTATTGGTTCTTCGCGCGCACCGAGGAAGACGGCCTCGACTGGCGCCGGGATTGGGCGGCGGTGGTGCCGCCTGCGGGCGACGGCACCCATCGGGTCAAGGGCGTCGCGGAGTGGCTCTGGCAGCGGCACATCGCCGATGGGCTGCGGCACTTCGGCGCCCTGGAGCGAGCGCATGTGTACGCGCTGCTGGGCGCCGGGGTCGACCTATCGCTCTTCATCGACGACCAGAACCCCGGCGCCGTCTACACCGAGGCCGAGCTGACGACCCGCGCCGACCTCCTGGAGTTGGTGCACGACATGGAGATCGCGATCATGCCCCTCGGGGATCCCGATCCCGACGCACAGGAGACCGTGAACTTCCGAATCGGCCAGGCCGTGAACTTCATCGTCGCCACGCCGTACGCCTTCGTGCAGGAGGGTCGATGATGTTTGACCGAAGGGCCTTTGTCCGTAGCGCGCTGGCGTTTGGCGCGGGGCTCGCCCTGCCGGGGCCGACCCGGCGCGCCTTCGCCGAGTCAGGGCTGCCCGAAGGGTTCGAGCCCCAGCCCACCCTGCTGTCGATGATGCTGCGTGGGGGGCCGGATCTGCGGCACCTCATCGTGCCGCCCTACGACGACGATCCCCAGAGCTACGGCTATCTGTACTGGTCCAACCGCGCCGCCGCCCACGACGTGGGGGCCACCCGCGAGGCCTGGCGCGCCCGTTTTACCGAGGGCTACGACGCCATCGAGCTCGGTGGTGTGCGCTTCGGCGTGCTCAAGAAGGCGCGGTGGCTGCGGGGGCGCATCGAGGCGGGGCAGGTCGCCATCCTGAGCAATGTGCTGGGCGCGAGCAGCCGTGACCACCACCACGCCGAGCTCGTCTACGAAGCCGGTGACCGCGGCGCGGGGCCCAACGACCTCACGCGCGACGGGTGGGGTGGACGCCTCGCCCAGGCCGTGGGTGGCAACGCGGTGTCGATGATCAACAGCGTTCGGCTCTTCATCAACGGGGCGCACCCCAGCGACCCGACCCAGCACGATAATCGCCACGTCATCACCGCCCCCGACACCCGCGCCCTCGGCCTGTGGACCCCCGATCCCGGCACCGACCCCGGATCTCGGGACGCCCGCTCCGTGATGGGCCGCTCGCTGACGAGCTACTACGCGGCCAAAGCGCAGACGGTCCCCGAGCAAAGCCCCTATCGTCGCTTCATCGAGCACGAGCGCGCGCTGCGCCACTTCGGCGCTCTCGTCGGCGCCCGCCTCGCGGACCGCCCCGTGCCGGAGGCCATCGCGACCCTCTACGACCGGGAGCGCAGCCCCCTCGACGACCGGCGCCTGGGCCAGCAGATGCGCAACGTCTACGACAGCTTCCTCAGCGCCGACATCCTGAACTTCCGCGTCGCCTCGATGCTGTCCAACGGATGGGACAGCCACCGCGACCAGGCCCGCCTCATCGAGCCGAAGCTCCAAGACCTCTTTGGCGAAGGCGCCGCCCTCGACACGTTGTGGGGCGCGCTGGGCGCCGGACTGCCGGAGGCCCTCGCCAAGACGGCGCTGGTCGTCGGCGGCGAGTTCGGCCGCCAGCTCCGCGCGAACGGCGACGGCGGCACCGACCACGGTCGCGGGATGACCGTGCTCGTCATCGGAGAGCGCGTCCGCGGCGGTCTCTACGGCGACCTCTTCCCCGACGACGAGCGGGGGCGCTTCTCCGAGCCCAGCGCCGACATCCGCGGGCGGTCGGCCATCGAGGCCGTCTTCGCCGCGCTGTGTGATGGGATGGCCCCCGACGCGGGGGCGACGGTCTTCCCGGGCGCCGCCGAAGCGCCGGTGGAGCCGGGGGTCGAGCTCGCCGGGATCTGGCGTCCCTGAGAGCCTCTTGGGCTTCCGTCAGAACCGTACCGAGAGCGCGCCATCGAAGCTGGGGCCGGGCAGGTTCACACGCGCGGCGGTTCGCAGCGGTTGACCGCGGACGGTGGCGATCAGGCCGAGGTGCGCCCCCAGCCGCACATCGACGCCGCCGACGATCTGGTAGGTGATGAGATACTCCAGATCGGAGTCGCGATCCTCCAGCTCCGGTCGCCCCCCGACCTTCACGAGGTAGATCTCCTCCTCGGTGTAGCCGACGGCGGCGGAGTCCACGGCGAGACCGGCGTAGAGATAGACGAAGTCGCCGAGGCTGAAGGTGGGGTAGAACGTCGTCGCCAGGTAGGGGCGCCAGAACATCTCGGCTTCCCCGACCCGCTCGTCGTTCACCCAGCAGTCCCCCTCATCGGCCCGCTGTCGCCAGGAGGTGTCGGGCTCGAGGACCTGCCTGGTGAAGCTGCGCTGGGCGTCGCAGACCTCGGACTCGCCCCGGGCGATGTTGATGTTGCGGAGGCCGCCCTCGAAGGAGATGCCGAAGCGCACGGTCTCGTTTCCCGGGGCGAAGCGGGCGCGTAGACCGTGGCGCTGGGGTCGCCACGTCTTCGGGGCGCCGTCGGCCCGCGTGGCCGCCACGTGGTGGACGTAGCCGAGCTCGGTGTGACCGAGGGCGATGGTGACCATGCCGGTGGCCACCGCTCGCCCCACCTCGAGGGTGCTGGCGTCCTCGCCGCTCCCCGCCCCGGCGGCCATCGACGCGCCGCCGACGATCTGGAAGCGGTAGTCGTCTCCGATGGGGCCCGCCGCCAGGAGACGCTGGCCGCTCGTGAGCTCCTCGATCGTTTCGGCGTGGGTCGCCACGAGGGTGCGGTCCGATCCGCAGCCCGCCACCAGCAAGCCCAAGAGCGCGTATCTCATGTCGCCAAGCCGTAGCAGCTTCCATGCCGAGCCGCGAGCCCCGTTGTCCACGCCGCCACGGAAGCAACCGTGAAGCGCCGTTCACGGGCGCGGGTGAATAGGGGGGCTCGCCCACCCGTCGGGTGACGACGGGTGATTGGATCGCCATGATGGGAGGGTGAACGTGCGCCGCCTGCTGTTGCTCCTCCTCCTGGCCTGGACGCCTCCCAGCGTCTCGTGGGCGGGCGAGCGTGACGAGCCGGCCGTGAAGAAGAAGGCCACGAAGAAGAAGAAGAAGAAGGCAAAGAAGAAGGCCGCAAAGAAGAAGGCTGCCAAGAAGAAGCGCAAGCGTGCCCGGAAGAAGCCTCGGGTGCGCAAGAAGCCGCGGGTGCGCTCGAAGCGCCGCCCGCGCCGCGCGCGGCGCAAAACCAGGTTGCGACCCAAGCCGCGGGCGCGTCCGGTGCGCAAGCCGCGGCGGCCCCGGGTGGTGCGCCGGCGTCCGCGCCCGCGCCCCGAGCCCCGCCGCGCAGCACAGCGCAGGCCGCGACCGAAGCCACACCGGCGGTCGCCCGAGGTGTCGCCCCCGCGCGCCTCCGAGCCCCCGCCCGAGCGGGACAGGGTGGTGTGGATCGAGACGCGGGAGCGCATCCGCGAGACGGTCGAGGCCCGCGCCGCCGCGTCCGAGGAGGCGCCCCCGCCGGTGACCGTGGCGGGGCCCCCCCCCCCCCGGCCCCCCCGGGGGGGGGCGGCCCCCCGCCGCCCCGCCGAGCGGGCCGGACAAGAACCGGCCGGAGCCAGGGGAGGCGTCGGCTGCGCCCGCCCCGACCGTCGCCGCCACCGCCGCCGAGGAGCACGCGCCGATGGACGACACCTTCCTGCGCGAGGTCGGGGTCGATCTGTCCTACGCCAACTGGGCGCTGCGACCGATGCCCAGCGAGCGCCAGTCGGCCGCCCGCCGTGACTTGACGACCACCGAGCGCTACGACATCCCGTCGGTCGACCTCTACCGTGCGGCGCTCACGCTCGACACCCGCTACGCCACCCTGGAGCTCGCCTACGAGAGTGACCGCGGCTTCAGCGGCGGACACCCCACCTCCCAGCTCCTCGACGTCTTGGTGAGCCTCGGCGGCGTGCCCGGCCTCGAGCGCCTCGTCTTCGAGTACCGCGATCTCGACTTCCGCTCGGGCACCGTCGAGCTCGTCGACCGGGGGAACGACGAGGTCATCCAACGCGAGGCCTTCTCCGTCACGGCGCGCAAGGGGGAGCTGCGCTACCGCGCTGGCGGTGGGGTCTACGTCTTCGGCCGCTACCTCGGCTATGCCCTGCCGCGCACGCTCTACCTCGAGGAAGACGCCCCGGACGGCGCGCTGTACCACCAGGTCGCAGGCGGGCTGCTCGAGGTCGACGCCGACGCGTGGATGCTGGGCGTCGGCTACCGCCAGCCGCCGAGGGACTCCCCCTGGCGCTTCGGGCTCCACCTCGGCGCGGGCGCCGGACCCTACGACATCAACACGTTGAGCGACGGCCAGCGCCTCGACGGCGGGACGCTGGCGGCGGTCACGGGCGGGGTGAGCCTGGGCTACGAGTGGCGGCTCTCCGACTGGCTATCGGCGGGGGTCCGCGACGAGGTCACGCTGGTGGCCCTCGAGCCCATGGGGCTCCCCGACGAGCTGGACCGCGATCTGCGAGACGACGGCCTCGAGACCGAGCGCTTCGCCATCGATCTGGGGGCCACCGAGCTCCTCAACCACCTCACGATCTATCTGGAGGTTCGGCTCTGATGCGGGTCAGCGAGCGCACACCATCTTCGGCGGCGTCGATGACGGTCCCCGCCCCGGTGTTCTTCCGAGTCGGAGTGGTCGTGTTGGTGGCGGGCTTCGCGTGGTTCCTCTGGGCCGACTCGAGGCCCGCCGGCGGGGATGGCTCACGGCTTCGACCGAAGATGATAGTGCTCCCCGCGGGCAGCTTCCAGATGGGCAGCCCGTCCGACGAGCCCGGCCGCTCTTCCGGGGAGGCACAGCATGAGGTTCGCATCGAGCGCCCATTCGCCATCGCGCGCACGGAGGTGACGCAGGCCCAATGGCGCGCGGTGATGGGGACCGACCCCTCGAAGTTCGCGGGCGACGACCGGCCGGTCGAGCGTGTCTCGTGGCGAGACGCTGTCGAGTATTGCAATCGACTGTCGGTGCGCGAGGGCCTCGCGGAGTGCTACTCGCCGAGCGCGCCGGACTCGACCGCGCGGCCGGGCTGTGATGGCTACCGGCTGCCCACGGAGGCCGAGTGGGAGTACGCGGCCCGCGCCGGGACCAGCGGACCGCGTTACCACGAGCCCCTCGGCGACGTCGCCTGGTACTGGGACAACGCCGTCCGCGGGACGGGTTCCGTGGGCACGAAGCTGGCCAACGCCTGGGGGCTCCACGACATGCTCGGCAATGTGTGGGAGTGGGCCTCCGACGGCCACGAGATCCTCGTCGGTGGCCGAGGCTCCCCCACGTCGGGGAAACGCCAACTCTTCCGGGCCACCCGGGGCTGTGGATGGAGCCACGGGGCGTCCGAGTGCCGGGCGGCTTCGAGCCTGCTCCAGTATCCCGGCGACCGTGACGCCAACGTAGGCTTCCGCCCGGTGAGATCCTCGGGCCTCTGACGGGGGTCAGCGCGGGCGCGCGCGCAGCGTGAAGTCGCCGTTGGCGCCGCCGAAGCCATCGACGACCACGTAGACGGTGTCCCCCGCGCCGATGTTGACGGCGAGGACCGAGGTGAGGTCCTCCCCGCCGTCGTCGTCGCACTCGATGACCTCGGCGTCCGCCGGGTCGCAGTCGTCGAGCAGGTAGAGCGTGGTGTCGAAGCCCGAGCCCTGGGTGTCGAAGATAAAGTCGCCGCCATCCTGGCTGGTGTAGGCGTAGACGGCGTCCTCCGACGGCGCCGTGTTGCCGCAGCTCCCCTCGTAGTTCGCCCCGGCCCCGATGGTGCTGCCCTGGACGGTGATGGTCTGGTTCTGGACCACGCCGACGTCGGCCATCTCGGGGACATTGGCGCAGTTGGCGAAGCAGTTGGAGCACAGGTCGCCGGTGCCGTCGTTGTTCACGTCCCCCTGGTTCGGGTTCCACACGCCCGGGCAGTTGTCCCCGCCATCGGCGATCCCGTCCTCGTCGGCGTCGCCGTCTGCCCCCAAGGTGGGGAGGCCGTCGGCGCGGGCATAGGTGACGCCGGGTGCGCGACCGGGTCGGACCGTCCGGCGGTGGGGGCGGCGGTCGAGCGCGACCTCTCCGCTGCCGTCGCTCGGGTCGGCGTAGAAGAGCGTGAAGGCGCGCCCGAGCGTGGGCCAGGCGTCGATGCCGTAGAAGTAGACGCTCTGATTGTGCTCGAAGGTGTCGAGCAGCATGCTGGTCGGCTCGGCGTTGGCCAGCGGGCGCTGGTAGCGCATCTCGGTGGTGTAGGTGCCGTCGAGGTTGCGCTTGGTCTCGGTGTAGAAGAGGTGCAGCGCGCCGTCCTCCCCGACCACCAGATCCACGTCGTCGTCGCTGTACCGGATGCGCGTGCTCACGAGCGTCGGCGTGCCCCCGAAGGGCGCCAGGTAGGTGCTGGTGTCGCGCCGGTAGACCACCCAGACCTTCTGGTCCGATCCGTACTCCGCGTCGAGGATGGTCCCGTCGCCGAGCACCATCTCCTGCACGCCCGGGTTGGCCGGATCGGTCACGTCGAGCATCACCAACCCGCGGAAGCTCACCTCAGAGACGACCTTGACGCTGTTCCCGGCGATGACCGGGAGCGCCGTCCGGCCGAGGCTGGCGGCGCGGTTGTACACGTCCGCCCCGAAGGAATGGGTGGCCATCTCTCCGGCGGTGTCCCGTGTCCAGTAGTGCAGCTCGTTGCCGCCAATCCAGGCGCTGTGCATCGTCCCCGCGTCGTCGACGACGAGCTTCTTTTGGGAACGGAAGGCGAAGCTCGGGTTGGGGTGGTCGGTGCCCTGGGCGATCTGAATCGGCGCGGCCTCCCGGTTGGAGAGGGACTTGAGGAACAGGTCGGTCGAGTTCCCGTTGGGTCCCCCCGCATACATCATCCAGACCTGGTTGTTGGTGGGGGCCGCGATGGCCAGCCCGCGGCCGATCTGGTGCTCGCTGGCGTGGTCGGGGCCGGCGACCAGGTGCGGCCCCTGCCCCTGCCAGCTCTGGTAGTAGAGGTTGTCCTGCCCGAGCTCACCCTGGTCTCGGAAGACGGCGTGGAAGATCCCCGGGGCGGGTCGAACCGCCGCGAGGTCCTCCCCAAAGATGGTGCCGTCCTGGGTGAGCGGCTCGTCGTATTCGTAGGCGGGGTTCTCGAGCACGAAGTCCGCGGTCAGCTCGGTCAGGAGTTGCGGGGCCTCGTTGACGAAGATGCGCGGGCGCCCCAGGCCATCGACGGTCAGAGCGTGGGAGGGGCTACCCACGATGTCGTCGCTGAACTCGGCCATCACGTAGCTGTCGAAGGCGGGGTACTCCGGGCTCTGCTGGGCGACCTGGGCGAAGATGTAGAGGTAGTTCGGGTCGGAGGTCGTCGCGGCGGTGATGACCACCCGATTGCCGGGAAGACGCTCGATCTGTGGAGCCCGTAGCGCCTGCGCACCGACATAGGGCTGGAGCTCGGGCTGCAAGCCGTCGCGGTCCTCGCCCATGCGCAGGAAGCGCCGGCTGCTGCGGCACGGGCCGCCACAGCTCGTGTTGCAGTTGCCGAGCGTGTCGAAGCTGCACAGGCCGCCCGTGACACAGACGCCGGTGCCGCCGCAGTCGGCGTTGTCGGCGCACGGCTGTGGTGGGTCCTCCATACAGACGTTGTCGACCCGACCCGTGTAGGCGAAGCGAAGCTGCTCCACCCCGGCGCTCCAGATCTCGAGCATCCGCCGGCCTTCGAAGGGCGACATCTTGAACACCCCGCTGATGTCGGTGGTGACGCCCCCGCGCTCGTCGTCCGGGACCCAGCGGGTCAGGATGGCCTCCTGTCCGCCGAGATCGCGGACGTAGATCGCGGTGGGGACGTCCACGACGAGGGCCATCCGCACGTCGCGGCCCGCGAGGGGCCGGTTGTCGGCGAGCACGGTCTCCCCCCCTCCGTCGTCCGGGAGGGTACGGTAGTAGAGAGCCTCCTGTTCGGGGTGGAAGTAACCGATGTGCGCGGTCTGCGCTTCATCGACGACGAGCCCCCCCCAGACCCGCTTCCCGAAGCACGCGACGTCGCAGACATCGCCAAGGTCCTGCGTCACGGGTTGGGTCGGGTCGCCGAGGCGATAGAGGCGCAGGTGTCCGTCGTGCACCTTCCACGTCAGCACGAGCGGGGTCCCGTCGATTGGGTCGATCGCCACGTCGAGCACGTGGGTCGGGTAGGGGTTCAGGTCGATGTCGACCCTCGTCTCGGTCCCATCCGGGGCGATCCGCACGTAGCCCAGCCCGTTGTCGGAGAGGGCCGCCACGTGAACAGTACCGTCGGCCGCGGCCTGGGCGCGCACCCAGGACCCCCCCTCGAAGTCGCCCACCGAGCGTCGCCCGATGCCGAGGTCGAGCACCGTCGACTCCCAGATCATCGACCGGTCCTGGTTCGCCGTCCGCAACACGAAGCGCTCGATGTCCGCCTGCTCCAGATCGGCCGGGGGCAGGGCGAACTGCCCGGGTCCAGCGGGCACGTCCGTCTCCACGGCGACCACGCCGTCGGGATCGAGCTCCTGGTAGGTGGCCCGGTCGACCACGAATGTGCCCTCCGGCAGGCTCCACTGGAGCTTGCGGAGGTCGCCGGCGCGGATCAGCGAGAACTGGGGCTTGTCCATCGGCACGCCCGCCTCGAGTGGGACCGAGAAGCCCGACGCGTTGCCGAGCGTGTCGACAGCGCGCACCCGGTACTGGTGGGTGAAGCCGCGCACGACGGCCCGGTCCTCGAGGAGCAACACCTCGCCGCCGCTGTCGTAGGCCAGGCACGGCTCCCCCGCGGCACAGCCCGCCGGCTGCACGGCGCAGGCCTCCCCCGCGTAGGGCTGCTCGTCGTCGGCCACGGCGGGCGTCAGGGCGACGGTGGCCCAGGCGTTGCCGTCGAGGCCCGGGATGTTGCGCTCGATCACATAGTAGGCGAGGTCGTCGTCCCCCGGGGGCGTGAGCTCGAGCCGGATCTTGTCGGCGTCGATGTAGTCGCGGCGCAGCCCGGGGACGGCGGGCCCCTCGCGATCGACCTCGACCTGCAAGTCCACGCCCACCTGGGCGGGCACCGACAGGTTCCCGGCGGGGTCTCGCATCTGTACGAAGACCTGGCGCAGCCCGTTGACGGGGGGCAGCTCCAGGGGCACGTCCTGGTTGTAGGCCTCGAAGAGCGCGCCCTCGAAGTTCGCCGAGAGGGAGACCCGCTGAGCGTGGGCGCAGTCCTCGGCGTCGCGGCAGTCGGGGTCGTTCTGCACGTTGGGCAGCACCCGCACGGTGATCAGCGTGCTGTTGATCCGCGGGGGGTCGCCGTCCCCGTCGGGCTGGAGCACCTGCCCACCCTGGCGCAACTGCACCGTGAAGACGGGCGCGGCGCGATCGAGGCGGAGGCTCAACTCGGCCCGCTCGAGGTTGCCCGCCCCGTCCTGGAAGTCGACGCGGACGGTCTTGTCGCCGTCGGCCCCGGCCAGCGTCACGTCCACCTCCACCGGGAAGGCGGCCTCCGTGAGCGCGATCGGGTTCACGTCGCCTGAGACCGCGTAGTGCGTGGCGTCCCGCGCGTCGAGGCGCAGCGTGACGGTCGTGGTGCGGGTCGGGTCGTCGCCGGTGTTCTGGGCCGACGCAGCCCGGGGCGCCTCGTTGTCGGCCGTGAAGCCGAAGCCGAGCCGCGCCGACGTGTTCTCCACGGCGTCGGTCGTGAAGGCCTGTAGGAGCACGCGCGTGAGCTGTCCGTCCTCGACCTCGGGGAGCAGGACATCGGAGATCTCGCAGCTCGACGCGCCCTGGGCCCCGTCGATCTCGCAGCTCCCGGCGTGGGGCGGCGCGAGGTGGGCCACCAGGCGCTCATCGGCCCCCGCGACCTGCACCGTCACATCGACCCGGAACTCTCGGCCATCGGGCTCGAGGCGCAACGTCGAGTCGGGCACGATCTGTACCGCCCCCGCGCGCACCGAGACCGCCGTCGGCGCGGCGGCGACGCGGTCCAGGACAAAGACCGTCTCGTTGAGGGCGAAGACGCGGCCCGCGGCGTCCTTCACGGCGCCGGTGATCGTCCGCTGGCCGTCGGCGCCGCCGCGCAGGTTGAAGGGCACCACCCCGCCGGCAAAGAGCTGCCAGCCCCCCGGCGCCTGCTCGGCGTCGTGGACCCGATAGAAGAGCGGCCAGTCGAGGCCATCCGCCGGATCGTCCTCGTCGGGATCGACCACGTTGAGCGCCAACTCCACGGCGAGGTCCGGCGTCACCGCGCCGCCGACCGGCTCGATGGGCTCGGCGCCGGCGCGGGCCCGTGGCGCCTGGGCGTCTCCCACGATGTCGTCCAGCACCACCGCCGCGCTCTCGTTCCCCGCGGCGTCGGTCACCACCAGCCGGTAGGCGTTGGCCCCCTGCTGGACGTCGTTGAGCTGCACCCGAGGCTGGTAGGCGATGGTGGCGGGATCGCCCGCGGGCGCGAGGCGCTCGATGCGGACCTGATCCACCCCGGAGCTCGGCGGCGGGTCGTGGGCGCCCAGATCGAGGAACAGGCCCTCGCCGGTGCGCACGTAGAGCCCCGCCGCGACCGCCTCGGCCCCCGGCTGCGGCAGCGGCGTCACTCGGAGTGACGGCGCGACGCTGTCCACCGTGACGGCGGCCGCCAGCGGCGCCGGCGTGATGAAGGCGTCCGCCGAGCCGACGCCCTGGACGAACTCCGTCGTCGCCAGCTCGACGTAGATCACGTGGGCCCCCTCCGGGACGTCCACCTCGACGGGCCCGGCGGGGCGGTTCTCGAAGGCCGCCCCCGGCGGCGCCGCCGGCGCGTCGAGCCACAGGCGGTAGTGGGCGAGGTCGTCGTCGGCTTGGATCGTCACCGGCACCCGGCGCTGCGCGTGGAGCGGCTGGACCTGGATCGCGTAGACGCGCGGATCGAGCTCGAGATCGATCCGCGCCGTGCCGCCCTCGGCGACCTCGAGGCGCACCGGATCGGCGGGCGTGTAGCCCTCCGCGAACGCGTGGAGGTCGTAGCTGCCCACCGGCAGCCGGGGGAGCTCGAAGGCGTCGTCGGGGGCCCGCGTCAGCACCGTCCGCTCGACCGCCTGGTTCGGGCGGCGGGCGATGTGGACCGTGACGCCCCCCCGGATCTCCCCGTCGCGTCGCTCGACGGTGCCCTCGATGGCGCCGCGCAGCAGGTCGAGGGTGACGTCGTCGGTTCGGTGGACGGCGCCGGGCGGCACCTCGATGCGACGCGTCACGGTGGCGTGGCCGGCGAGGCTGAGGCGCAGGTCGTAGGCGCCGCCGCGCACGTCCGCCAGGGTGAAGACGCCGTCGTCGTTTGCGATCGGCGCCTCGGGCGGGGCGGCGCCGTCGACGCGGGTGAAGGTGGCGGTGGCCCCCGCCGCGGGGACCGCGGCCTCGTCGAAGTCGACGCGGCGCACGGTGCCGGTGACGGTGGCGGGACGGAAGTTGAGGGTGAAGGGCTCAATGCCCTTGTTGCCGCCGATCGGGACGTCCTCCACGGCGAGGTCGGAGGCGACGTAGCCCACCCGCGCGATGTGGAGGACCACGTCGCCGGGGCGCGCCTGGACCATGAAGTCGCCGTTGGCGAGCGTGCGGGTAGCGAACGGCGTGTCGACGACCAGGATCTCGACGCCGCCGTGACCATCGGGATCCGCCACACCCTCCAGCGTGACGCGGCCGCTCACCGTCTCGGCGCCCACCGGGACGAGGTTGACGCGGCGCAGGTCCAGGCGCTCACCGGGCTGCACCGTGACGTCGCTGTCGACGTCGATGAAGCCCGCGAGGCGAACGTGGACCGTGTACTCGCCCGGTGGCACGGGGCCCACGATGAAGACGTCGTCGACGAGGTTCGTCGCGGCCACCTCCTGAGCGTCGCGGGTCAGCGTGACGGAGACCTCGGGCAGCAGGTCGCCGGCGTCGAAGCCCGGCGGCAGCACCACCTGGCCTCGGACCTCGCCGGGGCGCGCGCTGAGCACCACATCGGCGACCTCGCGCGGCTCGCCGACCAGCGCCTCGACGGGCTCCGTCGTCTCGGTGCCGTGGCCCGGGTAGGCGAAGCGCAGCCGGAAGGCGCCGGGGATGACGGAGAGCTGGTAGCGGCCGTCACTCGAGGTGCTGGCGGTGAACGGGGTGCCCACCGCCTCGACGCGGATGCCCTCGTGGGAGCAGTCCACGCAGTCGAGGCGGGCGGCGCCCAGGAGCAGCGCCTCCTGGCGAGAGCGGGAGAGGAAGATCGTGCCCGCGTGCTCGTCCCCGCCGGGCGCCATCTCCACCAGCCGCGTCTGGGTCAGGAAGCCCTCGAGTCGGGCCTCGATCTGGTAGCGGCCGGGATCCACGTCGTCGAAGGCGAAGCGCCCCTCCTGGGGGTCGTCGGGGTTCTCGCGCGGTACACGATCGACGTTGATCTGCTCGATGAGCTCGGTGTTCCCCTCTGCGTCGAAGGCGTAGAAGCGCACCACGACGTTGGGGATGAAGTCGCGCACCGCGAAGTCCGGATCGATGCGGATCACGCCGGCGACGCGTCCGGGCTCGCCGACGAGCACGACGGCGTCGGCCTCGGGGAGCTCGCGCACCTCACCGGGCGCGATCGGGCCGACCTCCAGCGCACCCGAGATATAGGCCGCGTGGGAGAAACGCAGCGTGTGGCCCTCGGGATCCGCGGTGAGCGTCAAGGTGTACTGGCCGTCGCCGAGGGTGGTCGCGACGGCGTCCTGTCCGTCCACGCGGACCTCGATGCCTCCGTGGTCGACGACTCCGCCGAGGCGCGCGAAGCCACGGATGTCCACGCCGTCGGGTCGAGCTGGCAACGTGAGCCGTTGGGCCGACGCGTCTTCGCCGGCGACGACCACGACGTCGACGTGACGCGGACACGCCAGCGGGTGCTGGGCGACGACGAGCCAGGGACCGACGGGGACATCCTCGAACAGATAGCTCGTGCCGACGCGCACCTCGTCGACGACCTCCGGGGCGGTCTGTCCCTGGAACGCCGCGGCCTCGCACGGTCGGAGCTCGGCGCACTCGTCCTCGAGGGCGACGCCGATGGGCAGCAAGCAGACGACCACCCGGTCGAGCTCCTCGGGGGTCGCGCCCTCCTCGAGGGTCACGGCGCCGCGGACGCGACCGGGCTCGCCGGTGAGCACGACCTCCTCGAGGGTCTCCCGCGCCCCGGCGTCGATGGGCGGGGCGCCGATCTGGACCGAGCCGTAGCCCTCGTAGGTGTAGCGCAGCGTCCACTCGCCCGGCGGCAGCTCGAGCTCGTAGCGGCCGTCGTCGCCGGTGTACTCGCTGCTGCCCGCGACGCCGAGCGCCTCGACGCGGATGCCCCCGTGCTCGTTGGCCCCGGCCAGACGCGCGGTGCCGTCGAGCCAGGCGCGCGTCTCCCCTTGGAAGAGGGGCAAGACGCCGACGTTGACGATGGCGCCGACGGGCACCGTGACGTCCTGGGGGAAGGACTCGAACCCGCCGTCGGGGTAGGTCGGCAGCAGGCGGTAGTCCCCGGCGGGGAGGCCCTCGAAGGAGAAGGCGCCGGTCGCGGTGACGGGCTCGGCGGCGCTCGGCATCGCCTCCGGTGGCTCGTCGGCGGGCCACATCAGGACCTCGACCTGGGCGAAGAGGGCGGCCCCCTCGATGCCCGGGGGGAAGGCGACGCGGCCCCGCACTCCGCCTGGGGCGCCGACCAGGACCACCGGGTCGAGCTCGGTCGGGACACCTTCGATGATCTCGACGTCGGCGACCGTCTCTACCTCGTAGTCGGGGTAGCTGAAGCGCAACGCGTGGACGCCGGTGGGCAGCGGCAGCACGAAGTCACCGGCGGGATCGGTGCGCGCCTCTCCGGGGACGCCGACCGCGGCGACGCGGATGCCCTCGTGTCCGTCCTCCCCGCCGCCCTCGAGTTGGGCGTTGCCCACGACGCGGCCCGGATCGAGGTCGGGGATGTCGAGGGCGAGGCAGATCGCACGCTCGGCGTCCTCGCCGATGGCGATGGAGAGCTCGACGGGCTCCGACGTGAAGCCCAGCGCGCGGGCGCGGAGGAAGTACAGCCCCGCGGCGACCTCCTCGAAGACGAAGTCGAAGCGGAGCCGGTCCTCGCCGCCGCAGGCCTCGGCGGTCGCAGGCTCCGGCAACGCTTCCAGCGTGAGGGGGACGGAGCCCACCGCCTCGCTGCTCCCGAAGGGCACGAGCTCCACCACGGCGCCGGCTGGGATGCCGGCGAGCGTGATGTCCGCCGGGAGCCACGCGATCCCGCGGACCACGCTCTTCTCCTGTTGGGAGACGGGAGCGTTGGGGTCGTACGCGTTGGTCGGAGACACCTCGGGGCACCCGGCCAGGGCCAGGCAAAGCGGGAAGATGAGTCGGGTCATTCGCACGTTTCGCTCCTTCGAGGATCGTTTCCCCCGAAAGCGTGAATCGGCGCCTTGGGCGCCGAGGTTAAGGGCTTTTGGATCGGGTGCAAATCCCAGATCTGCGGTCGTCTTTGGAGAGGCTGTCAGCTTTCA
>CAYOBQ010000080.1:0-38478 GCA_964402225.1 uncultured Nannocystaceae bacterium
TTCGTAGCGTTGCCGGATCTCAGCCTCAACCACATCGCGTTCTGATCGCTTCATGCGGACAGTCCATGATCTTGTGGGAGTCAGAAGTCAAGCAAAAGTGCTATTTATTGTTGGACGCCCCCTTGGGGTCGGTCCAAAAATAAATAGGCGCCTCGCATCCGCGAGCGCAGGCCATCTTCGCCCGCAGCTCGGTCGCCCAATCCTCAACGTACCTCCGGTACGCCTGCGGTTGAGCTCGGTCGCCGCGAACGAATCTGACCCACGCTCGCGGCGCGAGTCTACCTATTTAGTTTTGGACAGACCTTTGCGGCTCGCATCGAGGCGGCGTTCAGAGTCGGTCTGCGATGACCAGCAGGCGCGGATCGAGGCGGATCTTCGCCGTCTTGATGCTCGCGATGTTCACGAAGAGCCGAGGCCGGTTCTCCTTGATGCCGAAGCCGATCATGGCGCCGCGCTCCACCGCCTCGCGGTCGGCCTCGACCGACAGAACGCCGACGCTCATGGCGGCTCGAACGACCCTCTTCGCCTGCGTAGTGCCGCGGCAGAGGTACACCGCGCCGGCGCCCCGGAGGCGCCGCTCGAGCTCGGCGCCCGCGACGTCGGACGGGAGCTGCCAGCGTTCGACCCGCACCCGCTTGCCCCGGACGGGCTTGCCCTCCATCGGCGCGAGGGCCTTGGCCATGGCGCGGCAGTCCGCCCTGGACCTCGAGCGGGACTCCTCCCAAACCAGCAGGATCGGCAGGTCCCCCGGTACGCGCTCCACCAGGCTGCGGTCGTAGTCGAGGACCTTCACGAGCAGCGCCGCCTGGAGGTCGTGGGGCACCGGGGCCGCGCCCCACGCACCGGTCGTCGCAAGGCACACCATGCCGAGCGCCGCCCACCCACCGCGTCGAGCCCCCTCGGTCAATAGTCCAGCTTCACCCCGCCCATCACCCGCAGCGGATCCTGGGGCGACGCGGCGAACACGTCCGGGTTCTCGTTCGACACGTTGTAGTAGCGCTGGTCCAGCAGGTTGCGCCCGCGGACGAAGAGCGACGCGACGACCCACGCGTTGGGTGCCACGTCGCGATAGAGCAGGTACCCGTTGACCAAGGTGGCTCCGGGGATGGTCTCGGCCTCGCCCCCGGCGTCGACCAGAGAGCCGTGGCGCGCCTCGCCTCGCCGCAGGACGCGCACCGACAACGAGAGCCCGCGCCACTCCATGTCGAGGCCCCCTTTGATCCAGTGGGTGGCGCTCACGGGCAGCGGCACCTCGTCGATCTCTCCGTCGGAGTAGGTGTAGGCGACGTAGGGGTTGAGCGTGGCCCCGAGCAGCGTCCAGCGCGTCTCGAGCCGGAGGGTCCCTCCGAAGAGCCGACCCTCGCCCTGGTTGACCTTCCGCTCCACCGCGGCGACCGGGTGCCCCTTGAACGTCTCGTCGGTCGTCACGGCGTTGGTGATGAGGTTGCGGATCGCCGTGAAGTACCCGTTCACCGAGATGACCAACCGCTCGTCAAGGTTGTACGTCAGCGAGGCCTCCACGGTGCGCAAGCGCTCGGGCTCCAGGTCGGGGTTGGGGAGCCGGAAGAACTGGGACTCGAGCCCGACCACGTCGCCGTTCGCGTCCTTCGCCGGGGTGAACGCCCCGTAGTGCGAGTACGCCTCGTGGGGGGAAGGCGCCAGGAACGCCTCACCGTAGAGCGCCTTGAGGACCAGCGAGTCAGTCAGCCGCGCGGCCACCCCGAGCCGCGGCTCGAAGGTGTCGCCGTAGCGTGTGTTGTGGTCGTAGCGCGCCCCGGTCGTGAGGCTGAGCTGGCGAAACGGTCGGAAGAAGATCTCGCCAAAGACGTCGTAGTTGTCTCGGCTGATGGCGTGGACGTCCTGGGGCGTGCGGAGGTCCCGGCCGTCAGCGGCGTTCAGGTCGGAGCCCGGGTAGATGTGTCCTTGCAGATCCGCCGACTCCTCCGGGTCGTAGCTCGTCGGCAGGTCGCCGGTGTTCGGGGTCGACCGCAGGTGGGTGTAGCCGACGCCGGCGGTGACCGTCGCGTCCTCGGTGACCGTGTACGTCGCGACCCCCTCGCTCCGCGTGACGACGTTGCTCTCGTACTTGAACACCTTGTCGTACCCGCTGAAGCTGTTCATGAACCCCGAGTCCGGGTCGAGCTCGTAGAGCTGCGTCGAGAGGTTGGCCGCCAGCTTCAGCCCCTCGAAGGGCCGCGCGCGGTGGGACGCCGTGAAGGTCTGGATCCGGTGCCCGAAGCGCGCCTCGTCGGTGTAGACGCCGAACTCCGGGCGCACCGAGTTGGTGGAGGCGTGGGACGTGTAGCTGGTGTCGTATTGGAGTCGAAACGCCCCGAGGCCGACGCGGACGTTGACGGAGTGGGCCTCGACGGACATGTCGAAGGGCAGGCGCTCGACGACCTGGGTCGCCTCCTCGGGTGCGAAGGGCGAGACGCGCACCTCGCCCCTGCTCCGATAGCGATCGTGGTACCAGGCGAAGTCGCCCTCGTAGTAGTCGGACAGGTCCGCTCCATCGCTGCGGTAGAAGGAGGCCTGTGCCGCGAAGTCCACCTCGCCGACCCGGGTGCCCATCACGATCGAGTGCTCCTGGGTGGCGAAGCGCCCGTAGCCGCTGCTCAAGGAGACCCCGCTGATGTCGCCTCCGTCTCGGCTGATCATGTTGATCGCCCCGGCGAAGGCGTCGCCGCCGTAGAGCGCCGAGGCCGGGCCCAGGATGACCTCCACGCGCTCGATGTCAGCCAGCGAGTATTGTTCGCCGATGGAGTGAGGGGTGCCCGACGCCGAGGTGACCCGGAACCCGTCGCGCATCACCACGAACTTCCCGTTCCCGGTGATACCGCGGAGCGTGTAGCGGTCGCGGTTCCGCGCGGAAGCCCAACGATTGACCTCGATCTCCGGCAGGTCCTCGAGCAGCGCCCGCAGGTCCGTGTAGCCCCGGCGCTCGATCACCTCCCGGGGGATCACGTGCACGCTCGCCGGCGCCTCTGCGCTCGAGTGGGGGATCAGGCTGGCGGAGACGACCTCTTGTTCGAGCAGGTTCTCGAGGCTCAACCCGAACAGCCCTTCGCGCTCGCCGTCGGCGGCGAGGGCAGGGGCCGCCAGGGCCGATATCATCAGGGCGATTCGCAGCAGGAACACGTCTTCACTCCTCCTCTCTTCGGTCGCGATGTCACGAGGCCAGGACCTGGTACCTCGCGAGGATCTCGTCGAGGGCGTCGACCCGCACCGGCTTGCTGAGGTAGCCGTCCATCCCGGCCTCGAGGCACCTCTCGCGGTCCTCGAGGTGAGCGTTCGCCGTGATGGCGACCACCGGCACACCGCGGTCGCGGACCCTCGACGCGGCATCGCGGATGCGGCGCGTCGCCTCGTGGCCGTCCATGACCGGCATCTGCACGTCCATCAGCACGAGGTCGTAGGAGGCCTCGCTCAAGCGGGACAGGGCCTGCGCGCCGTTCTCGGCGACATCGGAGCACAGCCCCCGTCGCTCGAGCAGCCGTACGAGCACCTTCTGGTTCACCGGGTTGTCTTCGACCACGAGGACTCGCCGCTCGGAGGCGTTGTCCTGCCCGGTCGGGAGCGCGAAGGCCTCTCGCCGAGGGCGCGCCGGCACGATGGACGCCGCGCCCAGGCGCTTCTCGGCCGTGAGCGTGAACCAGAAGGTGGAGCCGTGGCCCTCCCCATCGGACTCGACGCCCACCTGACCGCCCAGGAGCCCGGCGAGCTGCTTGCAGATCGACAAGCCCAGACCGGTGCCGCCGAAGCGCCGGGTGGTCGAGGCGTCCGCCTGCACGAACGGCTCGAAGAGGTGCCCGCGCGCCGCCTCGGAGACGCCCACGCCGGTGTCGCGCACCGAGAATCGCAGGACGGCCCTCGCGTCGTCCTGGTGCACCACGCAGACGCGCAGCGCGATCTCCCCCTCGTGGGTGAACTTCACGGCGTTGCCGAGCAAGTTCGTCAGGATCTGACGGACCCGCCCGGGGTCGCTCGCGAGGTGGTCGGGCACGTCGTCGTCGACATGGGTCGCAAACGCGATGCCTTTGCCCTCGACCAGCCGGCCGTGGAGCTGCGCGACCTCTTGGACCAGCCGTCGCACGGCGAAGCCGGTGCGATCGATCTGCAGCATCCCCGCCTCGACCTTCGAGTAGTCCAGGATGTCGTCGATGATCAGCAGCAGCGCCTGCGCGCTGTCGAGGGCGGTCTGTGCGAGGTCGCGCTGGGCGTCTGTGAGCTCTTCATCGAGCAGCAGCCGCAGCATCCCCATCGTGCCGTTCATCGGCGTGCGAATCTCGTGGCTGGTGTTGGCCAGGAACTGGCTCTTGGCCTGGCTGGCGGCTTCGGCCGCCTCGGCCAACGCCCGCGCGTGCTCCACCGCTCGCAGAAGCTCGCCGTTCTTCTCCTCGAGGGCGCCCTTCGAGACGGTGATCGAGGCGAGATCGGTCACCATCTGGTTGAACTTCCTGGCGAGGCGGGCGATCTCGTCGCGGCCCGTCACCGTGGCGCGGGCGTTCATATCGCCCCGCCCCACGTCCTCCGCGGCGCGGCCCAGCGACGAGATGGGGCGCAGCAGCACCGCGGCCTGCAAGAGCCCAGCGAGGGTGCCGCACACGAACAGGACCAGCGCGATGACCAGGACGGCGAGTCGGCCGTCGCGGATCTGGGCCTCCATCGTCTCGAGGGAGAACTCGATGCGGAGCACGCCGACGAAGCCTTCGCCCTCGGCCTGGTGGCGGTAGATGGGGTGCTGGACCGAGAGCACGCGGTCGGTGAGGAGGCGGTGGGGTCGGTGGCGGTCCTCCGGGATCGCCGCGGCCTCGTCCGCCACGCCGCTGCTCAACAGCGTCTTGCCGCGGGCGTCCTGGATCGCGAGGAACACCACGTCGGCGTCGCGTTCGGTGACGTTGGCCAGCTTCTGCAGCGCGACCGGCGCGATGTCGTAGAAGTCGATGGCCGCGGAGGCCGCCTGCGCCAGGATCGCCACGCTGGAGTCGGCGCGAGCGTGCATGGAGCGCAGCGCGACCGCACGGGTCTGCGTCGGGGCGTAGACGAGCCAGAACAAGCTCGTGCACAGCGAGAAGACGATGAGCGGGAGGATGAGCTTGCTGCGCAACGACATTGGCTCTCCCTCCCTTGCACGCCCCGTCGTCGGAGGTCATTCGACGTGCTCGGCGGGCGCGGTGTCGCCGGGCGTCACTGAAGACAACGGCCGCCGCGTGCGCGCGCTTGAACCTCGGACGCTGCGGCAGCGTCCGCGGTGGTCGGTCCCCTCGGCCGGGCTTTCTGCTAACGTCCGGGCCTGCGAGCCCTCGGCGCTCGCGATTGGAGGTGTTACGTGGCGCTCGAACCCGGACAAACGGCGCCGGACTTCACCCTGCCGTCTGACACGGCGGGGGAGGTCTCGCTCGCGGCCCTGCGGGGGACGACCGTCGTCCTCTATTTCTACCCGCGCGACAACACGCCCGGATGCACCACCGAGGCGTGCGACTTCCGCGACCGCCTCGAGCGGGTGGAGGCGACGGGAGCGCGGGTCTTCGGTGTCAGCCGGGACTCGATCAAGAAGCACGAGAACTTCCGCGCCAAGCATGAGCTGAACTTCCCGCTGCTGACGGATCCCGACCACGTGGTCCACGACCTCTACGGCGCCTGGGGCATGAAGAAGCTCTACGGCAAGGAGTCCATGGGCTGCATTCGGACCACCGTCATCATCGACGCCGGGGGGGTCGTGAGGCACGTCTTTAGCAAGGTCCGGGTGAAGGGCCACGCCGACAAGGTCATCGAGGCGCTGGACGCGCTCGAATCCTGACGCGATTCTGTAGACATGATCCTCGAAGTCCTCGCCTACCCAAACCCCTTCCTGCGCAAGAAGGCGCAGCCCGTTGAGGTGTTCGACGACGCCCTGCGGCGACACGTCAACGACATGCAGGAGACGATGGCCGACCGCGATGGCATTGGCCTCGCGGCCACTCAGGTCGGGCTCGAGCTGCGGCTGGTCATCCTCGATCCCTACGCCTTCGAGGGCGACGAGGGCCGCGGCAAGCCGAACGTGGTGATGATCAACCCCCAGGTCGTTTGGGAGAGCGACGAGACGATCACCCGTGACGAGGGGTGCCTGTCCTTCCCCGGGGTCTTCATCCAGGTCGAGCGGCCCGCGAAGGTCTGCGTCCACGCCCAGGACGCCGCCGGGGAGTCCTTCCAGATCGAGGCCGAGGGCCTCGGCGCCCGGGCGATCCTCCACGAGCTCGACCACCTCGAGGGCGTGGTGATGATCGATCACGTCTCCTACCTGACGAAGAAGCGCGCCCTCAAGAAGCACCAGCGCAACCAGGCGGCGCTCGTCAAGGAACGCGAGGGCGCCTGATCTTCAGTTCACCAACACGACCTTGCCGAAGTGGCGCCGCGCGATGAGGTGCTCGTGGGCCTGGCGGATGTCGGCCATCGGGAAGGTGCGGTCGACGACGGCGCGGAGCTGACCCGCGCCGACCGCCTCGAGGGCCGCCAGGAAGTCGCCCATGCCGCCCATCGTGCTGCCGAGCAGCTCGAGCTGCTTCCAGAAGAGCACCCGCAGATCGATCTTCGCGTCGAAGCCGGTGGTGGCGCCGCAGGTGACGAGGCGGCCTTCGTACCGCAAGGCTCGGACGCTGTGGGCCCAGGTCGCCGTGCCGATGTGCTCGAAGACGACGTCGACGCCCCCGGGGTGGGCCGCCTTCACCTGGCGGGCGAGGTCGTCGGCGGTGCTGTCGAAGGCCTGGGCGGCCCCCAACTCGACGGCGGCGTCGCGCTTCGCGGGGGTGCTCGCCGTGGCGAAGACGGTGGCACCGAAGAGGCGCGACATCTGCACCAGCGCGACCCCGACGCCGCTGGCGGCACCTTGGACCAGGACCGTCTGGCCGGGCTGGACGCGGGCCTTGCGGGTCACCATCTGCCACGCGGTCGTGAAGGTGACGGGGAGCGCCGCGGCGTCCACGAAGTCGACGTGGTCGGGGAGGGGCGCCACGTTCCTCGCGGGGACCACGATCGCGTCGGCGTGTCCGCCCCAGCGGCTCTCCCCGAGGATCCCGTAGCCCCGGCAGAGGTTGTGGCGACCGCGCAGACACGCCCGACACACGCCACACGACACGCCGGGGCTGAGCACGACGCGGGCCCCGGGGGCTACGTGCCCCACGTCCGCACCGACGGTGTCGACGACCCCCGCGACGTCGCCGCCGCCGACGTGCGGTAGCGGGAGCTTCAGGTTGGGCAGCCCCCCGCGAACCCAGAGATCGAGGTGATTGAGCCCGCAGGCGCGCACCTCGACGCGGACTTGACCCGGCCCGGGCTCGGGGGTGGGCAGCTCGCCGTACTCGAGCACCTCGGGGCCGCCGTGGCGTCGGAAGAATGCAGCTCTCATCGGGTGAGAGTACCGCTTTGGGCGAGAAGTTGGCGATGAAGGTTGGTGTGGGATAAAGTGCGATAACGCCTACAAGGAGACCACCGATGGAAGAGCGCCGGACCCAAGACCGCATCCCCTTCGCGGGGAAGGCCTACCTCACCTACAACGGCCGCTGCCGCTGCGAGGACGTCGTGGACGTGTCGCAGGAGGGCATCCAGCTCTCGAGCGACGCCCGCCTCAAGCCCGGCAAGGAGGTGAAGGTCTTCCTGCCCCTGCCCGGTCAGCGCGGGTGGCGGCTGTGCCTGCTCAAGGGCACCGTGGCGCGTCGCCAGAAGGGCCGCCGCGGGGACGCTCGGCTGGGCATCGTGCTGTGCGACGACGAGGTGGATACCCGCGAGCTGCTCGCGGCTTACTGCATGGCTGCCTGATCCAGAATGGATCGCCCGGGTGCGCCGAAATGGTGCACTCGGACCCACCTCGATCGCCGCGACTCCGCGCGCGGCCTTGGTGGACGGCCTTCGGGTGCGCTGGCCCGTACCTTGCTGGGTGTCGTTGGACACACGCCGTCGGGCAGGCGAACGAGTGGGAGAGACGACATGCAGGTACGATTCTGGGGCGTTCGAGGGAGCATCGCCGTCAGCGGTGACCGATTCATCGGCACCGGTGGCAACACGACGTGCGTCGAGATCACCCACGACGGGCATCGGCTCGTCCTCGATGGCGGGACCGGGCTGCGTGCGCTGGGCGCACATCTCGGCTTCGTGCCGATCTCTGCGACGCTGCTGTTCACCCATGTGCATTGGGACCACATCCAAGGCGTCCCGTTCTTCACCCCGGCGTTCCACCCCGACAGCGACCTGGCGTTGGTGGGCGTCAGCCGCGACTCGGGGACCCTGCGCGGCGCCCTCGCCCGGCAGATGTGCCCGCCCGGGTTCCCCGTCGGATTGGACGCGCTCGTCGGCGCCCGCCGATACACCGACGTCGACGGGGGCTGTGCCCTGGACTTCGGGCCGTTCCACGTCGTCCCGCTCGAGCAGGACCACCCCGATGGAGTGGTCGCCTACCGGATCTCCGCCGGGGGCCGCGCGGTCGTCTTCGCCACCGACGTGGAGCACCGCGGCGGCGTGAGTCGTGACCTCGTCGAGCTCTCGGAGGGCGCCGATCTGCTGGTCCACGACGCGCAGTACACGCGGGCCGAGTACGAGGGGGAGGTGGGCCCCGCGCGCGTCGGGTGGGGGCACAGCACCTGGGGGGACGCGGTGGCCGTCGCCCGTGAGGCTCAGGTGGGGCAGCTCGCCCTCTTCCACCATGACCCCGACCGTGACGACAACGGCGTCTGCGAGCTGGAGCGCGCCGCGCGGCTGGAGTTCCCCGGGACCTTCGCGGCCCGCGAGGGTCTGTCCGTGGCGCTATGAGCCGCCGGTCGGGACCTCTCCCCGACGCAGGCGACGACGAGCCCGCGCCCCCGACCGACATCGCCCTCGACCGCCTTCGCCTCGACGAGCACATCGATCTCGAGGCCGCGCTGCGGCAGGTCGTCGACGACGTGACCAGTCAGCTCGACGCCGATCGCGGCACGCTGTACCTGGTCGATCGCGCGCGCGGCGAGCTGGTGAGCCGGATGGCGCACCTGCCGGAGCTGAGCGAGATTCGCCTCTCCATCGGGGAGGGGGTCGCCGGTTGGGTGGCCCAGACCGGGCGACCCGTCAACGTGCCCAACGGGCCCCACGATGATCGCTTCAACCCGCGCATCGACGAGCTCACGGGCTACCAGACTCGCTCCCTGCTCGCGGTGCCGGTGCTGCGCCCCGGCGCCGAGGGCGCGGTCGGCGTGTTGCAAGTGCTCAACAAGCGCGGGCGGGACGGCAGCTTCGATGGCGCGGACCTGCGCCACCTCGAGCTGCTCGCCCGGGGCGTGGCCCACGTGCTCGAGTCCACGAGCCTCGGCGCCCAGCTCGGGCGCCAGTCCGACCGGGCCCTCGAGTTCCACTTCAACCACATCGTCGGCGAGTCCCCCGAGATGCGCGCCGTCTTCCGGCGCACGGCCCGCGCGGCGTGCACCGATGTGACGGTGGTCGTCCGCGGCGAGAGCGGGACCGGCAAGGAGGCGATCGCCCGCGCCCTCCATGTGAACTCGCCGCGCAGCGCGGCACCCTTCGTGACGGTCGACTGCGCGGCGCTGCCGGCGCAGCTCATCGAGAACGAGCTCTTTGGCCACGAGCGCGGCGCCTTCACCGGGGCCGAGCGTCGGGTCGACGGCAAGGTGCGCGCCGCCGACGGCGGCACCCTCTTCCTCGACGAGGTCGGTGAGCTGCCGACGGAGGTGCAGGGCAAGCTGCTGCGGCTCCTGCAAGAGCGGACCTATCTGCGGGTCGGCGGCACCGAGCCGGTTTCGGTGGACCTTCGCTTCGTCTGCGCCACCAACCGGGATCTCGAGGCGGAGGTCGCCGCGGGCCGGTTCCGCCAGGACCTCTACTACCGGCTCCGTGTCGTCGAGATCGCGGTCCCCCCGTTGCGGCTCCGCGGGGGCGCCGATCTGGATCGGCTGACGGACCACTTCCTGTGGACCTGCGCCCGCCGCCACGATCGTCCGCAGCCGACGATCACCGCCGCGGCCCGGGCGGCGCTGCATGCCCACGACTGGCCGGGCAATGTCCGCGAGTTGCTGCATTGCATCGAGTCGGCGGTGGTCCTCTCCCACGAGATGATCGACACAGACGCCCTGTCGATCGCGCCTCCGCCCCCCGCGGGTCCGCGGTTCACGACCGACATCGAGGCGCTGCGCGACGTCGAGCGTGCCTATGTTCGGCACGTCCTCGCCTGGTGCGACGGCAACCGCTCGGCGGCGGCCCGCCTGCTGGGCATCGGCCGCAACACGCTGCTCAGGAAGCTATCGAGCTGAAGTCCGGGAGCGTCTGGAGCTGTACGCGCGCGGCCCGCAGGGCGCGTAGGACCGGGGCCGGGGCTGGGGCGCCGAGGGGGACCAGCACGACCTGCTTCTTGCGGGCGCTCGCGAGGCGCAGCGCGCGGATGCCCTCGCCGTCCGGGCGCAGCCCCCGCAGGTCGCTGAAGACCAGCAAGCGTTCAGGGCCGCCGGGCATCAGGTTGCGACCGATGGCGTCGCGCAGCCCCGTCTCGCGGGCGTCTGTGGGGCCCGTGAGGCGGTAGGCGAGGGGCAGCCCGCGCAGGGCGCAGAACAGCCGAAGCCGGGCGGACCGCGTCTCCTTGGCCGGCCGGGACTTGGCGAAGAGGGCCGCGTGGCCGCGGTCGCGCTCGTGGGCGAGGTAGCGCGTCACCGCCTGGTACAGGGCGCCTTCGTCGTAGAGCTCGGCCAGGGGATCGATGAGCGTGCGGGCGACGGCCGGACGCCAGGGCGCGTCACCGACGCGGCGCAGGGGCAGCGACTCCTGGGCCTCGAGGAAGGCGCCGATGCGGGCCAGCAGCTCGGCGTCGGTGGTCTCCGTCAGGTCGTCGTCCACCACGCGCGTGAGGTCCATCAGGTGATGGAGCTGTCGTTGGAGGTGGGCGCGCCCGGAGGCTGGCTTGAGGTGTCCGTAGACGCGGTGGTCGAAGCTGGTGAGCCCGACGCGGTCGTGGACGCCGCGCTCGGCGAGGGAGGCGCAGAGATCGACGGCGGCGTCGAGGGGCGTCGCGCCGGGGGCGCCGGCGCGCATCGTCGGGCCCATGTCGAGCAGGAGCTGGACCCGTCGGACGCTCTCCTCCTCGAAGGCGCGGACCAGGGGCCGCTGGCGCCGAGCGGTGGCCATCCAGGCGACGGTCTTGAGGGCGTCGCCCGGGACATAGTCGCGCAGCTCGCGCAGCTCGAGGCCGGAGCCGGCCTGGCGGTTGATGTGCCGCCCCGCGCGGTCTCGCCAGGCGCCGCGGCGCGAGAGGAGCGGATCGGCGACCAACGGGGGCAGGCGTCGCGGGCGGACGACGAGGGTGTGCTCGTCGGGGACGTAGCGCTCACAGGCCGCGAGCCCCAGCCACGACTCGAGGCGGACCACCGCCCCGTGGATCCGCCAATGCCCGGCGTGGGGGAAGCGCAGCGGGAAGACGACCTCACCGCGGGCGCCGGCGGGGACGTCCACTCGGATCCGAGGCGCGGGGGAGGGCTCGCCGGCCACCCGCAGCGTGACCGTGACGTCGCGCAGCCCGCGGGCCCCGGCGTGGAGCAGCACGAGGCCGACCGGGAGCGGCGCGCCGCGCGCGCGAGCGCCGCCATCCCGTGCTTCGATCTCCAACGAGAGGGCTTCGGCGTCCCGGCGCAGCGCGCGGGCGTCGAACCAGGCGCCGCCGAGCATCCCGAGGGCCACGGCGGCGATCCCGAACAGCGCGGGGGTCCCGCTGGTGGCCGCCACGAGCAAGACGCCCAAGGCCGCGACGAGCAGCGTGCGCCCGGTGGTCGTCAGCGCGGGCTCGTCGCTCACGGATCTCCGGGGCCCTTGTAGGCGACGCGCTCGACGGCCTCGGAGATGGCGTCTGCGCCCACCACGCCGTCGAGCTCGGCCTCGGGCGTCAAGACGATCCGGTGCGCCAGCACCGCGTGGGCCAGGCGGCGGATGTCGTCGGGGAGCACGAAGTGGCGTCCGTCGAGGAGCGCGTGGGCCTTGGCGGCGCGCATCAGCCCCAGCGACGCGCGCGGGCTGGCCCCCAGCCGGACGCGGGGGTGCGCTCGCGTGTGTTGGGTCAGCGCCACGACGTAGGCGCGGATCTCCGGCGACACGTGGACCGCCTCCACGTCCTGGCGCAGCGCGTGGATGGTCTCGGGGTTGAGCACGCTCTCCGGCTCGGTGCGCGGCTGGTCATAGGTCAACAGCATCCGGCGCTCGTCGTCTGCGCTCGGGTAGCCCACCGAGAGCTTCATGAGGAACCGGTCGACCTGCGCCTCCGGGAGGGGATAGACGCCCTCCTGCTCCAGCGGGTTCTGGGTCGCCAGGACGACGAACGGGTCCGGCAGGGGCAGGGTCTCTCCGTCGATCGTGACCTGGCGCTCCTGCATGGCCTCGAGCAACGCCGACTGGGTCTTCGCGGGCGCGCGATTGATCTCGTCGCCGAGGACCACGTTGGCGAAGATCGGGCCACGACGCAGCACGAAGCTCTGGTCGCGCATGTTGAAGATGTAGCCGCCCGTGATGTCGGCGGGGAGCATATCGGGGGTGAACTGGATGCGCCGGAAGTCGCAGCCCAGGGTGGCGCAAAACGCCTTCGCCAGCGTCGTCTTGGCGACGCCGGGGACCCCCTCGAGGAGCACGTGTCCGGGGGCGAGCGTCGAGGTCAGCAGCAGGTCCACCAGCTTGGTGGGCCCGATGTAGACCGCCGAGATCTGGGCGCGGATGGCGTCCCGGATGGTGCGCGCGTGGTTTCCGACGTCGGTGTCGGTGCTCAATTCAGCTCCTCGTATCAGGGTCGGCGGGTCCACCCGGGCGGCCGGCGGCGCGCGCGATGGGGGCCGCCGCGTCCAACGGCGGCGTCCCCGGAGCGTCGTCGTCGATACCGCCGGGAAAGACAGTCACCAGATAAGTGACGCACGCCGCGAGCAGCAGCGCGAGCAAGATGTGCACGGCGGGGGCGTCGGGGGCGGCGTGGGTGGAGAGCTGGGCGAGGGCGCGGTTGAGCGCGGCGACGCCGCCCTCGCTTCGAGGTTCGCCGTCGTGGGACCCCACCCCGGTGATCCGTCCCGCGGGGCCCACCACGTAGACCGGTGCGCGTCCGTCGCGGGCGAGCCAGGCCCCGATGTTGGCGGCGAAGCGCGCGTTGTCGCCCGCGTCGAGCATCTGGTTGATGAGCAGCGACGCGTCGCCGAGCAGGAGGACCTCGCCGGCGCCGAGCTTGAGGTGGAAGGCGAAGCCGGTCCCGTCCTCGTAGCGCATCTGCGGACGCAGGTGCCGGGCGGCCGCCAGGGCCTGGGGTCGGTTGGCCACGACGTGGCGCACGCCCCGGAAGAGCCCGCCCCGGCCGGGCCCCGGCAGCACGCGCAGGGCCGCGTGGCCGCCCAGTCGGCGGCCCCCCCTCGGCAGCGTCGTGGTGCGGGCGTCGAAGAGCCGCAGCAGGGGGTCGGCGGCGTCGCCCTCGACGGCGAGCAGGAGTCGACCGCCGCGCTCCACCCAGCGGCGCACGCCCCCGAGGTCCTCCGCCGACTCGGCGCCGACGAGGGCCAGCCCGCCGTCCTTGGCGGCCGTCGCGAGATCCAGGCTCTCCGGCGTGCGCACGACGAGGTCGCCGGCCTCGAGGCTCGATACCCACCGGGACAGGCCGTTCCACTCCGGAGATCGCGGGTCGAGGTCGGCCCACGCGGGCAGCGCCAGGAGGACGAGGAGCGCTCTCACGGTGAGCTCCGGAGCCCGGCGCGGACCTCGTCGGCGAGGGCCAGGGCGTTCGCGTGCTCCCTCGGGGCCGGAGACGCGGGCCCGTAGCACGCCCGCTCGACGAGCTTCGTCAGTCGCACCAAGGGGTCCGCCGGCGCTCCCCGGTCGAGCAGCGGGGTCCGCGCCTCTCGTGGCGTCGCTCGCCCGAAGCGGATGACGGGGCGCCCGGCGGCGCGCAGGACCTCGGCATAGATCGCTTGTAGGCGCGCGCGAAGTGGCAGGAGTCGCACGGTCGCCGCCCCCGTCTGCGCGGGCAGCGCGTGGCAGGACGCGGCGTAGCCGGGCGCCCACACCCACACGCGGGCGCCCGCGGTCTCGAGCTCGACGCGGCCGTCTGTGCCCGTGTCGACCCGCGCGCCCGGGGGCGGATCGATCTGGGCGGGGTGGGGCGCCTTCGTCGCCGCGTCCAACTGAACGACCACCGCCCGCAGCGCGTGCCCTCGCACAGCGTCCACGACGCGCACCGAGAGCCCGGTGACGGCGGGCTCGAAGGCGAAGGGCGGCAAGGACGGGGGCGCGGCGGGCGCCACGAGCGTCACCTCGGGACGCGGACGGCGCCACAACGCGACGCCCGCGAGGGAGGCCACCGCCAACAGCGCTGGGGCCCAGACCCACCACGGCGAGGGTGGCGGAGGCGCGGGGACGGTGACCTCTACGTCGGCCGACGCCCCGTCGCGCCAGCCGGGGGTCGGGCTGTGGGCGGTGGCGCGGAAGGAGACGACGCCGACGGGGAGGTCGTCGGCGTCGAGGACCGCCCGGAAGCGATGATCGCGGGTGCCGAGACGCGCCGCGGGGTGTCCGTCGGCGGTGAGCACGACCTCGAGGTCGGGCCCCTCGCCGCCGAGAACGCGGCCCTCGAGGACGACGGCGTCCCCCGGGGCCGGCGAGGATTGGGGCGCCGTCAGCTCGACCTGGAGCGGGAGCGTCGCCTCGATCCGTGCCTCGGCGGCGGCGGGGAGGCGCTGGTCGTCCCCCGCCCAGCGGACCTTCAGCCGGTGCATGCCCGGCGTCAAGGTGGTCAACAGCAGCGCGGCGCGACCCAGGCGGTCGGTCATCTCCTCGCCGAGGGCTGTCCCGTCGAGGCGCACCGTCAGCGGTACCCCGCCCAGCGCGCGCCCCCCGGCGTCGGCGGCCTGGATGCCCACCGAGACGGGCCGAGCTGCGTCGACCTCGTCACCGACGGAGAGGGAGATCTCCACCCGCGTCCGGCCGATCTCGACCTGGACCTCCGCGTGGGCCGCCCCCAGCAGCGGTCCGCTCGGGAAGCGCACGTCGAAGGTCTGGGTCCCCTCGCGGCGTAGCGTGAAGTTCGACACGAAGCCGCCGTCGGCCCCGGTGGTGGCGGCGTGCCCCCCGGGCCGCACGTGGACTCGCTGTCCGGCGACGGGCTGCCCGAGGTTGTCGCGGAGCGTGCCGGTGACGGAGACCTCGTAGCCGCGTGCGAAGGCGCGCACCTCGTCGATGTAGGCGCGGGCCTTCACCGCCACGTGCGGCTGGGCCTGGGCGAGGGTCAGCGGGAGGAGCGCGGCGAGCCACGCGCGCGGCGAGAGCATGGGCGCAACTTACCGCTCTTGTCACCGCGCTTCGAGCCTTGTGGCAGGATGAGCGGGATGGAGAAGGACCGGTTGTTGGGGTGGGCGGGGCTCGCGGCCTGGGGGGCGGCCTTTGGCTGCCTGCTCGCGGTCACCAGTCGCTGGCCGACGGACCCGGCCTCGATGATCGCCGGCTTCGTCGGCGCGTTCTCGATGCTGGCCGTCGTGGTGGTCGTGAGCGGAGCCGGGGCGGCGGTCTCCGGCTGGTCGAGAAGGGCCCTCGGTCTGGCGTTGTTGGCCGCGATCCTGGTCGCCGCCGCGGGGCGCCAGCTCGAGACGGCGCCAGCGGCGTTGCTCGTTGGCGCGGCGCTGGTGGCGGGGGGAGGATGGCTCGGGGCGGGCATCGGCCGGGGGGTGCAAGAGGCCTCGCATCTGTGGCCGCTGGTGGTGGTCGGCGTGGGGGCCGACCTGTGGAGCGTGACCACCCCCGAGGGCTTCACCAACCAGGTCATCGTGGAAGGGGAGGCCCCCGCCGTGCTCTCGCTCATCGTGGTGTCGTTGCCGGTGCCGGGCGTCGGCATCGAGCCGGTCCTCGGGGTCGGCGACATCCTCTTCACGGGCCTGCTCCTGGGCGCCGCGACGACCCTCGGCCTGTCCCTTCGTCGCTGCGTCGTCGGCCTCGCCGTTGGCTACGCGCTGACGTTGGTCGCCCTGCTGGTGCTGGCCCTGCCGATCCCCGCGCTGCCCTTCATCGCCTTCGGCGCCGTCGTCGCGTTGGGCGCTGAAGCGCCGGTCCGCGCCAAGGAGATGGCGATGGCGGCCGGCTTCGTCCTGCTCCTCTTCGGGGGGCGCGCGCTCGCGGGGTGACGTGATATGACGCCGCGCCCGCGATGAAGCTCAAGCGCCTCGATATCCACGGCTTCAAGTCGTTCTACCACCGCACGACGGTGGTCTTCGACGACGGCATCACCGCCGTCGTCGGGCCGAACGGGTGCGGCAAGTCCAACGTAGTCGACGCCATCAAGTGGGTGATGGGCGAGCAGGGTCCCAAGGCGCTGCGCGGATCCGCGATGGAGGACGTGCTCTTCTCGGGCAGCGAAGCGCGCGGCCCCATGGGGATGTGCGAGGTGCGCCTCACCTTCGCCAACGACGGCTCGGTGCAGGTGCCGGCGCGGTGGGCGGAGGTCGACGAGATCGCCGTCGAGCGGCGCCTCGAGCGCAGCCAGGGCTCCGACTACTTGCTCAACAAGCGTCGCTGCCGTCTGGCCGATGTGCAGGACCTCGTCGCGGGCACCGGCGTTGGAGCGGGCCCCGGCGGCGGGCGCGCCTACGCGATCATCGAGCAGGGGCAGATCGGGCGCATCGTCTCGGCCAAGGCCGGCGACCGCCGCATCCTCATCGAGGAGGCGGCGGGCATCACCCGTTACCGCAACCGAAAGCGCCTCGCCGAGCGCAAGATGAACGAGACTCGGCAGAACCTGGAGCGGGTCGACGACGTCGTCGGTGAGGTCGAGTCGCGGCTCCGCAGCTTGAAGCGCCAGGCGAAGAAGGCCGAGCGCTACCGGGACTATCGGGCCGAGGCGCGCCGCATCGCGCTGAAGGCGGGGGTCTTCGAGTACCTTCGGCTGTGGGCCGAGCAGCGCCACTTCGAGCGCCTCGTCGCGACGCGCGGATCCGCCGAGGGGGACGCGAGGCGGGCGGTGGAGGCCGCCGATGCTCGTCGCGCGGCGGCCCAGCTCGCCGAGCAGGGCGCCGACGAGGCCGCCCGCGCGGCCGCCGACGCGCTCAGCGCCGCCGAGCGTGAGCTCCAGCACCTCCGGGGCCGCGTCGAGCTGCTCGAGGGCGAAGCCCGCACCCTGTCGAAGCAGCTCGAGGACACCCGGGAGGAGCTCTCCCGGGGCGCGGGACGGCACGCCGAGCTCGACACGGAGCGGGCCGCGGCGCAGGACGCCCACCGAGCGCTCGCCGCCGCCGCCGAGGGGGACGCAGACGCCGTCGGTGCCCTCGACGGACGCCGCCTCGCCGCGCAGAAGGCGCTGCTGGGCGCGCGCTCCGGCGCCGAGCGGCTGCGGCGTCAGGAGGCGGAGGAGGCCCACGCCGTCGCCCGCGCGAGGGCCGACCAGACCGCCGCGGAGCGCCGGGCCGTGGAGCTGCGGGAGCGCGCCGGGCAGCAGTCCTCGGAGGCGGATCGGGTGGCGTCGCAGCAAGCGGATCTTGCGCGCCAGGCCGAGGCCGCGCGCGCCGCGCTGGCGGAGGCCGAGGCCACCATCGAGGCGGCCCGCGCCGAAGCCCGGGCGGCGGGGGACCGCCGCGGCGCCCACCGGGAGGCGGCCCAGGCAGCCCACGCCGAGGAGCGGCGCATCGCCGAGTCTCTAGCGGGGCTGCGCAGCCGCGTGGCGAGCCTCGAGGAGCTCGAGCGGCGCCGGGAAGGGCTCGGGGAGGGGAGCCGGGCGGTCCTCGAAGCCGGCGGCGACCACGTCCTGGGCGCGGTGCCCGAGCGGCTCTGTGTACCCGCGGAGTACGAGGCCGCCGTCGCGGCGGTGCTCGCGGAGCGGCTCTCCGGCGTCGTGGTGCGGGATCTTGCGGGGGCCGCCGACGCCATCGCCTTCCTGCGCGGGCGCGGGCGCGGGCGCGGGGTTTTCGTGTCGGCGGCGGCGACGCCCGAGCCGGCGCCGCCGGCCCCGGACGTGGGTGGGGTGCGGGGGCTGTTGGCGGATCTGGTGGGGGGCGACGCGTTGAGCCGCTCCCTGCTCGGTGACGCGCTGCTGGTCGACGACCTCGATGTCGCCCTGGCCCTCGCCCGCGATGGTCTGTGGAGCGGCACCCTGGTGGCGGCGGACGGGACGCTCCTCCAGGGTCGGGCGTTTCTGGTCGGTGGGGCGGATGGGGCGGATCCGGCGCCCCTGAGCCGGCGCCGGGAGATCCGAGATCTCGGCGTCGAGATCGAGGATCTGAGCGACGCACGGGCGCGCGCGGCTGCGGCCGCGGAGGGGGCGCGGGCCGCGGGTCGCGCCGAGCGCGAGGCCGCGGAGGCTGCGTCGCGGGCGGCCCACGCCGGGGAGCTGCGACAAGCGGAGGCGCGCAAGGACGTGAACCGGGCCGACGGGCAGGCGCATGCGCACGGGGAGCGCGCCGGACGCCTCCGCGCCGAGGCCGGCCGGCTGCTGCGAGAGGCGGCCACCGCGGACGAGGCGGGGCGCGCGGCGGCCGAGGCGTTGGAGAAGGCGCAGACGTCGCGCGTCGACCGCGACCGCGCGATCGAGCAAGCGGACGCCGCGGTCAACGAGGCGGAGGAGGCGCGAGACGTCGCGGTGGTGGCGTTGCACGAGGCGCGAACCGCGGCGGTGGCTCGGCGGGAGCGCGCCGACGCGGCGCTCGGGACGTTGCAGCGACTGAGACGCCAGATCGCCGACGCCGACGAGCGCCGGCTTCGGGCGACGCGCTCCGGCGACGAGATCGAGCGGCGGCTCAGCGAGATCTCCGAGCAGCGCGCGGAGTCTGCGGCGGCGTGTGAGGGGGCCCAGGAGGCGGCGGGCGTGCAGGCGTCGGCGTTGGCGTCGGCGCGCGAGACGCACCAGGAGGCGGTGGTCGCGACGCGGGCCGCCGACGAGGCGCTCGGCGTGGCGCGGGCCGCCCGGGACGAAGGGCGCGACGCGTTGGGGGAGGCGCGGCTGGCGCTCCGGGAGCGGGAGCTCGAGCGGGGGCACGTCGAGGAGCGCATCGCGGCGAGCTACGGGGAGCGGGTGGGGGACGTGGTGCGTGAGTTCCACGAGCAGCCTCCGCCCAGCGACGAAGAGCGGGCGCGACTCGCGCAGCTCGAGGCGCTCATCGAGAAGATGGGCGAGGTCAACGTCGGGGCGATCCAGGAGTACGAAGAGGTCTCCGGGCGCCACGCCTTCCTCACCGCGCAGCGCCGGGACCTGGTCGACGCCATGGCTGACTTGGAGCAGGCGATCGAGACCATCAATCGCACGAGTCGGGCGCTGTTCAAGGAGACCTTCGAGGCGGTCAACGAGCACTTCAAGGTGCTGTTTCCCCGCCTCTTCAGGGGCGGGCGCGCCGAGCTGAAGCTCACCGAGCCGGAGGATCTGCTCGAGACCGGCATCGAGATGCTCGCCCAGCCGCCGGGGAAGAAGCTCCAGCACGTCGGGCTGATGAGCGGCGGCGAGAAGGCGATGTGCGCCATCGCGTTGGTCTTCGCCGTGTTCCGCGTGAAGCCCAGCCCGTTCTGCCTGCTCGACGAGGTCGACGCGCCCCTCGACGACGCGAACATCGGCCGCTTCAACGAGATCGTCCGCGAGATGTCGCAAACGGCGCAGATCGTGCTCATCACCCACAACAAACGAACGATGGAGATCGCCGACGTGCTCTATGGGGTGACCATGGAGGAGTCGGGGGTCAGCAAGCTCGTCAGCGTACGGATGACATGATGAATCCGCAGATCCTGGTGCATCTGGTGGTGGCGCAAGGCGCCGCGAATGAGGGCACGGCCCCGGAGTGGGTGCAATACCTGGTCTTCGGCGCCATTGGCGCGCTGGTGCTGACGCTGCTCCTGAAGGGGCTGCGCAGCAAGCCGACGGAGGCCGTCCAGCGGGACCAGCCCGATCTGGCGGTGGTGGCGAAGACTGCCGAGGAGCTGGAGGCCGAGGCCCGCGTTGCGTTCCAGGTGCCTCAGGTCGAGGTGGGGGAGGAGGCCTCTCCGAACCTGCGCGTGCGGCTCGCGAGCCCCGACATCGCCGTCCCCACCCGGGACGAGGCGCCGCCGGCACCGGAGCCCGAGCCCGAGCCCGAGCCCGAGGTCGAGCCCGCGCCGAAGCCGACTCCGGAGGCGCCGGCCGCGGAGGCGATCGAGGCGGCCGGCAAGACCTTGCGCGAGGGTCTCGCTCGCACCCATGACGGCTTCGTCAAGAAGCTCGGGAAGCTCTTCGGCGCGGCCAAGACGATCGACGACGACCTGCTCGGGGAGCTCGAAGAGGCGCTCTTCACCGCGGACATCGGGGTCCGCACGAGCCAGAAGCTCGTCGATCTGGTCCACCAGGACCTCGGCGCCCGGCAACTTCAGGACCCCGCCAAGGTCTGGACGGAGCTCAAGAAGGAGGTCGCCGCCCTCTTGCGCTCCGACGCCCCGCCCGTCGATCTCGACTCGGCCACGCCCTACGTGATCATGGTGGTGGGCGTCAACGGGGCGGGGAAGACCACGACCATCGGGAAGCTCGCGAGGAAGTTCGTCGACGACGGGCGCAAGGTGGTGGTCGCGGCGGGGGACACGTTCCGCGCCGCGGCGGTCGAGCAGCTCGAGGTGTGGGCGGATCGCGCCGGCGTGCCCGTGGTCAAGGGCGGTGAGGGGCAGGACCCGTCGAGCGTGATCTTCGACGCCTGCAAGCGCGCGGAGCGCGAGGGCTACGACATCTGCATCGCGGACACGGCGGGGCGCCTCCAGGTCAAGAAGGAGCTGATGGAGGAGCTGGCGAAGGTCCACCGCGTATGCGGCAAGGCGCTCCCCGGAGCCCCGCACGAGGTCTGGCTGGTGCTCGACGCGACCAACGGCCAGAACGCGATCAGCCAGGCCAAGGAGTTCACCAAGGTCGTGGACGTGACGGGCATCGTGCTCACCAAGCTCGACGGGACGGCCAAGGGCGGGGTGGTCATCGGGATCAGCGACGAGATGCAGCTCCCGGTGCGCTATATCGGGATCGGCGAGAAGGTCAGCGACCTGCGCGTCTTCGATCCCGAGGCCTTCACCGAGGCGCTATTCGCTGACGCATAGTTGTTGAGCCTCGCGGGATCGCGTGCTACTCCAGCCGAGCACACGCTCGGGTGCGGAGGACATGGTCCGAACCTCGGTTGGAACCCTGCTATTGCTCGCTTTCTCGAGCGGGAGCGCGTGGGCGCAAGCAGATGATCTCACGTTCTCGCCGGAGGACACCGCCCCTGGGGGCGATGACGACGGCGGTGAGCTGACCTTCGATGTCATCGACACCGAAGCGGCGGCGAAGGAGGTCGAGAAATCACGGCAGGAGGAGATCGATCTCATCCGCGTGATTCAGCGGCGGCCTTTCCTGCGGCGCAAGCGTGTCGAGTTCGCCCCGTTTCTGGGGACGAACGTCAACGACGCCCTGGTCGGCCTCTTCCTGGCCGGCGGGAGCCTCAACTACCACCTCACGGAGGTCATGGCCGTCGGGGTCAACGGCGGCTTCTCCCTGGGGTCTGAGACCGATCTCTTCGACACGGTCATCGAGGACTACGAGCTCTTCCCGCAGGTCTCGAAGGTGCAGTGGTACGCGAACCTCACCTACCAGTACGCGCCGATCTACGGGAAGTTCGCGCTCTTCAACACGTGGATCATCCCCTGGGATACCTACGTGCTGGCCGGCGCCGGGTATACGAAGACAGAGCTCGGCGGACACCCGACGCTCAACGTCGGGCTGGGCCAGCGGTACTTCATGAGCCGGTGGTTCGCCCTCGCCCTCGAGCTGCGCGACCACGTCTACAACGAGAGCTACCCGGCGGGGAGCGAGATCGTGAACAACGTGGCCTTCACGGCGGGCGTCAGCTTCTTCATCCCGCCGGACTTCGAGTACAGGACGCTCAAGTGATGCGCATCAGTATCCTCCTCGCGACCGCGATGCTGCTTCCGTCGTTCTCGTCGGCGGCGAGCATCCAGGGGCCCCGTCGCAGCGCCCTCGACCGACTCGAGGAGGGGGAGGCGATCCGCAAGCGCGTGCAGCTCCGGGGCGGTCGCTTCGAGGCCACGCCGACCGTCGCATTCACGCTCAACGACGCCTTCCAGCGCAACTTCCTCTTCGGGGTCCACCTCGCCTACCACATCAGTGACGCGTGGGCGATCGGCGGCACCGCTTTCGGCGGCACCGCGTTCAACACCGATCTCGCCGACCGGATCGACGCCAAGCGCGGCGAGAAGGTGGAGCAGGGCGCGTTCTCGACCGTCGGCTTCCTGGGGAGCGGTGAGATCTCCTACACGCCGCTCATCGGGAAGTTCGCCCTCTTCGGGCGGGTGGTCCTCAACTACGACATCAACCTGACGCTCGGCGTAGGCGGCGCCTCGGTCGGCGGCTCGCCCGACGTCGAGGAGCTCGCGATCGCGCCGATGTTCGGCATCGGCGTGCGCACCTTCGTCAACGAGTGGGGGGCGATCGTCGTCGACGTTCGCGACTACGTCTACTCCTCCGCCGTCAACGCGGTCCCCACCGCCGACGAAGGCGGAGGGACCGAGAACACGGCCACCAGCGAGTTCCGCAACAACCTCATCTTTGGCATCGGCTTCGCGTTCTTCCTCCCCACCGAGGCCGATATCGGCGAGTAGAGACTCGTCGCTCGCTTCGACGGGGAACTCCCGCGCGTCTGAGGCGTCCAATCCAGTATGTACGGTCTTCGTAGAGCGCTGTTCGGCACCCCGGGGCGGCGTTGGCTGTCGCTGTTGGTGTCGGTGGGTTTCTTCTTCGGCGCGGGGTGGCTGATCCACGGCGCCGTGGTCCACGACGTCAGCTCGCCCGGGCTGAGCTTCGTGCTCGTGGCGTGCTGGATGCTGCTCGGGTGCTGCGCCGCCCTCGTCACCACCGCCGCGCTGGGCGATCGCTTGTTTCACAAGCACTGGAGCGAGCAGTTCCTGCGCGACGAGATGGCCGAGCTCGACGCGCGCATCGATGGGCGGCTCGAGATCGGCGTCATCGAAGAGGACGACGAGGTGCTCGCGCTCTCCGCGCGCGACGGCACCTTTCGCTTCGGCCTGTACTTCCTCGCCATCGCCTTCGCGTTCCTGATGCTGTCGAACGCGTCGGCGGGCGGCTTCCTCCAATACTACTCCCGGCACGGGGTGGCGGTGGTCCACATGCGCAGCGACGACACCGCGCAGCGCCGGCGTGGGCTGTCGATGCTGGCCTCGCGTCTCGACGTCGACGGCGCTCATCGAGAGGTCTCCGATGTCGTGGTTCGCGCGCTCTCCGATCCCGACGAGGGCGTGGCAGCGCGCGCGGCGTTCGTGGCGGGGACGCTCCAGATCGAGGCCGCCGCGGCACCGCTCGCCGCGATGGTGCGACAACAGCCGGCCCTCGCCTTCACCGCGCTCATCGCCCTCGGACAGATCGAAGGTGAGGTCGCTCAGGCGGCGGCGCGTGACCTCATCGACGCGCCGAACGCCTTGGCGGAGCCGCGCGCCCTCGCGCTGATGATCGGGCTGCTCGAGTTGCCGGCCCCCGATGTGCTGAAGCGAATCTACGCCGAGGCGACGGACGAGAAGGTGCGCGTGGCGGCGATCTGGTCTCTGGGGCGGGTGCGCGACACGCGCCAACTCGACTTCTTCGCCAAGGCCTTGCTCGACGAGGCGTTGGTCGTGCGCTGTGTGGCGGCCGAGGGCCTGCAACGCATGGTCGAGCTCGCCGCCTATGAGCCCCTGCGCGACGCCTTCGAGCGCTCGACCGATCCACTGGAGATGTGCCCGGCGGCGGTGGTGCCCGTGCAGGAAGGGGGTCGTCAGCCGGTCCTCGTGCAGCACCGCAACTACCAGCTCGTGCTGGTCCGTGCGCTGTCCACCACCGACCACCCCGACCTGCTGAAGTGGCTGGTCGATCATCAGGAGGGGCGGGAGTGGGTGACCTACAAGTTCATGGAGAAGAAGTGGAAGGCCCTCAGCGCGAAGGACAAGCGAGGCGAGCTGAACATGCTCAAGCGTCGGGTCCGCGCCCGGAGGCTGAAGGAGCAGGCCGCGCGAGGACGACCCGACGCTGAAGTTCGCCCCCAGCCCGACCCCTGATATCCTCGCCTCGTCAAATCAGCGAAGGGGGAGCGTGAGCGAGGCCAACCGGCCACCCGTCTGGGCGTTTGGCGGCGGTAAAGGGGGCGTGGGGAAGTCCCTCGTCTGCGCCGCCGTCGCGACCGAGCTCGCCCAGCGAGGCCGACGAGTCGTCGCCCTCGATCTCGATCTCGGGGCGGCGAACCTCCACACGCTGCTCGGCGTCCTGCATCCGCCCCACACGCTCGACGACTTCCTCTCGGGGCGAACGACGGATCTCGAGGCGGCCTGCGTCAACACCGAGATCGACGGCCTGCGTCTCATCAGCGGGGCGGCGGCGATCCTGCGCTCGGCCCACCCCAGGCCGGGAGAGAAGCGCGCGCTGGCGGAGGCCTTCATCGCCCTCGACGCCGACGCCCTGCTCATCGACCTCGGCGCGGGGACGCACTACAACACCCTCGACTTCTTCAACCTCGCTGGTCTCGGCGTCGCCGTCACCAGCCCCGAGCCGACGTCGATCCAGAACGCCTACGCCTTCCTGAAGGCGGCGCTCTTCCGCCGCGTAGAGGTCGGGCTGCGGGCGTACCCCTGGATCACCGAGCTCCTCGTGCGCGCCGCACAACCCCGCGGTGAGGGTCGCATCGAGTCGGTCCGCCTCTTGATGGAGGCCATCGCCGAGCGTTCGCAGGAGGCCGCCGCGGACGCCCGGACCCTGCTCGCCGACTTCCGGGGCCGCCTCGTCGTGAACCAGGCCGGTCCGCGCGAGGAGCGGCGCGTCCTGGGCGCGCTGGGGGTCGTGTCCCGCCGGTACCTCGATCTGGAGCTCACCCACGCTGGGACGCTGCCCACCGATCCAGAGGTGCCCCGGGCCGTGCGCAAGCTTCGTCCGACGCTCCTCGCGGCGCCGGATTGCCCATTCGCGGAGGCCGTCGCGCAGCTCGTCGACTCGTTGCTCGAGACCGACGCCCCCGCGCGCCCGGAGTTGCTGCTCACCATCCCGCTCCCGTCCCTCGAGGTGGCGCCGACGCCCGAGCCGGTGGAGGTCGTGCCGACGCCAGCGCCTGCGCCGGTGGAGCCGACGCCGGCGCCGGTGGAGGTCGTACCAACGCCGCTACCGGTCGAGGTGGTGCCGACGCCTGCGCCGGTGCCGGAGTCGGTGGTTCCGACGCCCGCGCCGGCGGAGGTGGTGTCGACGCCTGCGCCGGTCGAGGTGATGCCGACGCCTGCGCTGGTGCCGGAGTCGGTGGTGCCGACGCTCGCGCCGGTGGAGGTGGTGCCGACGCCTGCGCCGGTCGAGGTTGAACCGACGCCTGCGCCGGTGGAGGTCGTGCCAACGCCGGTGCCAGCGTCCGTGGTGCCGACGCCTGCGCCGGTGGAGCCGACGCCTGCGCCGGTGGAGCCGACGCCTGTGCCAGACGCGCCCGCCCTCGAGCTTGAGGCGGATGATGAGCCTTGGCGGGTGGTGGGCGCCGACGCCTCCACGCCACCAGTCGAGAGCTCGGCCGACGACGAGGCGATGGACCGGCTCGTGTCAGCCTCCGTCGCGCCGGTCCTCCTCGCGGAGGCGGCGCCCCAGACGCCCGAGCCTCTACCGGAGCAGGAGTCGGGCGTCGCCGCGCTCGCCGACGAGGACATCGACATCGAGTTTGTCTCCGACGCGCTGGGGGCCGCCCTCGAGTCGGTCGCGGGCTCCATGATCGACCTGGAGCCCAGCCCACCGCCGGTCGAGCCGGGCGAAGGTCGCAAGCTCCCCGAGACCATCCCGCCGGTCGACCTCACCGACGAAGCCGAGCCGGTCGACGAGGTCTCTGACGCCCTGGGCGACGTCGGCTTCGGGCCCCTCGCGCCGGCACAACCCGGCGTCGATGTCGACGCAGACGTCGAGCAGGCCTTCGGGGAGATGTGGGATGGCCCCGACGAGGTGCCCGCTCCGCCGGTCTCGGTCGCGGTGGAGTCCCTCGCCGATCTCGATCTCGGCGAGCCCGACGAGCCGGCCTCGCTGGGGTCCTTCGGATCGGCCGAGATCGACCACGCCTTCGACTCCATCGCCCTCGGCCCGAGCGACGCCGAGCCCGGGCCACCCACCGTGGAGCCCGCCCCGCCGCGGCCCCCCACCGCCGAGGTCGGCCTCGTCGAGCGGCCCAAGCCCCTCCCGGACTGGGCGCGTGATCCGGTCCCGGGCCTGTCGAGCAGTGTCCTCGCCGCGATGGCCGAGGACGGCGGTGGCGTCGAGACGCCCATCCGTGAGTTCGACCCCTGGGGCGACGTCGAGCTGGCCTCGAGCGTCGGGCTGCCCGCACAGCCGACCCCCGATCCGATGCCCGACGCGGCGGGGCTCGGCGAGTGGCCGCCTCCGGGCGTGCGCCCCTTCGAGGCCGCGCGAGAGCCCGGCGATCCCCTTCGGGATCCGCCGACCCACGACGTCGTCGGCTACGAGGAGGAGGTGGACACCCCCGATGGGCGGGTTCACGTGCAGACCACCGACCTCGCGCCCACCTACGCGCTCATCCGGACGGCGGTCTACACCGAGGGCCGGTTGATTGGCGTCGACGATCAGGACTACGAAGACCTGCTCGCCCGGGACGGCGTGGCCATCGATCCCAAGCTCATCCCCAACCGGGTCCAGGGCCGACACCGTGACGTCGTGACCGCCATCTCCCGCGGCGGGCTCGCGGCGCTGTCCTGGCCCGAGCCACCACGCGCCGCGGGCGGCGGAGGACTGGAGCAATGACGCCAGAGGTCTGGTTCGTGGGCCCAGAGACCCCACGTCTCTCGGAGCTCGAGCGCGCGCTGAGCGAGGCCGGCGTCCCGGTCCGCCGCGGCGCTCCCGACGATCTCACGCAGGTCGTCCTGCAGCTCTACGACGCCCGTGGCTTGCTCGTCCTGGACGCCGGGACCAAGGCGGGGCGGGCCGCGCTCGACAGCCGTGACGCCGCGCTCATCCCGGTGTTGGCCGTCGCTTCGCCGGACACGAAGGTCCCCGCGGGCGTGCTGCGCCTCGCGCCGGACCTCGAGTTGCCCGTGGCGGTGCACCACGTCCGCGAGGTCCTCAACGAGCCGGGGAACCTGCGTCGTCATCCCCGCGTGCCGGTGGTGCTCCCGGCCCGGGTCGGAGCCGAACCCGCGAGCACCCGCGACATCTCCCTCTACGGGCTGTGGTTGAGCCCTGCGCCGCCGCCGGGCGCAGACGACGTCGCCGTCTCCCTCACCCTCGAAGACGGCGCGACGATCCATTTGGAGGGTCGGGTGGTCTCGCGCCGCGAGGACGGGGCGGCCATTCGCACCCGTCCGCGCAGCGATGAGGACCTCCTGCTCTGGGTGAACCTCTTGTTGGAGCACCTCGCCGACAGCCCGCTGTACGCGGATGCGGACCTCTTCGACACGCTCTTCGAGAGCGACCGGGACGGGGCCAGACCCCAGGATTGACGGCCTACTCGGCGTCGGGTCGCGGATCCTCCCAGGAGATGAAGACGCGGTAGTCGTCGGGCGTCAACCCGCTGGCTCTCAGGTTGCCAGTCGTCTCGAAGTCGATGGTCTCGCCCGGCGGCACCTCGACGCCGCGGGCGATGTCGCTGTGTGCGCGGTCGATCACGTTGCCATCGCTGTCGACCAGGACGATCGCGACCGTGATCGTGGGCGTGATGGCGACGCCGGTTCCGGTGTTTCTGAGGGTGCCGCTAAAGCTCGTTCGGCCGTCGCCGTCGTCCATCGGGACCACCGGGGCGTCCAACTCCAAGCGAGACAGCGTCTCGCTCGAGGGGCGCTCGCTGCCATCGAGCAGGAGGCGGGCTCCGGTCACGCTGGCGCCGTCAGGGATCTCCATGCTCTCCCACCACGGCGCCTCCGCGCCCGCGTCCAGGCATGTGTCGGTGGTCGCGCCGGTCGACTCGAGGACCCGGTGGCTCCCCTCCACGAAGGTGTCGAAGGCCTCGTCGTTGCCGTCGTCGAAGGTGAGCCGGCCGTCGTCGACCTTGACGAAGCACAGCCTCGCGGCCCCGGTGTTGCGGACCATTCCAGAGAGCATGATCCGGTCCGAGGCGTCACGCCCGGCTACCGTGAGCTTGATTGGGCGCGTCTCACTTGCCCGCCCCCGCGTCGTAGACCTCGATGTCGTCGGCGTCTACCTCCCAGAGGTGGTAGACCTCGTACTTCCGGCGGCCCCACTTCTCGACGCTGATGAACCGGGTCTCGGAGTCGTCCTCGAAGTCCCAGACGTAGAACTCCTCCCCCTCACGGCCATCGTCTTCGTAGTACATCACGGCGCCGGAGTCGTCGTAGTGGAAGGTGGCGCCGTCCCAGCGGAAGCGGCCCTCCTCTTCCTCGTCGAAGTGCTCCAGGCGCTCGGCGTCGAGGTCCAGATCGTCGAGGGACGGGTTCTCGTCCTCATAGCCCGCCGTGACCACCAGCTCCCGTCCCTCGCGATACCACTCGACGAGAAGGTCGCGGGCGCCGTGTTGGCAGGACAGCTCGTACCACTCGTCGCCTTCCTCGTCCTCGTAGCGGTGGCGCGCCTTGACGTAGGTCTCCACGGGGACCTTGTTCGGGCCGAAGGCGGGCAACATGAAGACGCCGCCCTTCTTCACCCGCGTGATGTCGTTGGTGACGTTCGCCCCGGTGAGGACCTTGGAGCGCTTCGCGTCGCGCTCGTCGTCCTTCTTCCGGGTGATCGCGCGGGTGATGAGGACGGCGGCGACGATTCCGCCACCGATGATGACCAGCGTAATTGGATCAGGCATGGGCCATCCCTAAACCCGCCCGTGGCCGCTGACAAGACTAGAAAATCTGCGGCGGCCGCCCCGTGCCGGCCTCGGCGGCGACGCTCTCCAGGAACTTCGCGTAGCGCTGCTGGGCGCTCACGTCGCGGAACACGGCGAAGTGGCCCTTGGCGGGGAACTGGGCGAGGCCGGCGGTGGCCATGCCAGCGCCTACATTGCCTCGGAACGGCGGGAGGTCGGCGACCTCGATCCCGAGCAGGTCGAGGGCCTCGATGGGCTGCGCCACGGGCTGCAGGATGGGGATGCGCGCCGCCGCCGCCAGCGCGAAGGTAGCGTCTGGTGGCGTGAACTCGTCGAGCAGCCCGACGGTCATGAAGACGCTCTTGGCGGGGTGGTCCTCCGGGGGCTCGTGGAACCAGAACCGCGCGTAGTTCACGGTGTCGCCGGGCTCGATGAAGGTCTGAAGCAGCATGAGCGCGGGGTGCCAGCGATCGAGGACCTCGTCGCCGCCAAGCACCAGCGCGGCGCTCGCCAGGGCGTTGAGATCGAAGGGCTCGGTCTTTTGTTCGAGGCTGATCGCGATGCTGGCGCCGGAGCCGCTGAAGACCGCGCCGGCGACGGTGGGCTCGATCGCCAGGAAGACGGGCCCGTTGAGGCCACCCTGGCTGTGGCCCATGAACATCACGCGCTCCGGGTCGACGCGCGCCGCGACCCCCCGCTCGCTCACCTCCGGCCCGACCTCCAGGGTGCGGGCGAAGCGAAGCTGTGAGACGACGTCGAGGGCCGCCTGTCGCACGTTGTCGCGACCCGCGATGGGGTTGATGAAGTTGAAGAACGCGATCGACACGCAGGTGCTCGGGTCACGGCTCTCCTGGCAGTCACCTCGCGGGCCGTGGTGGATCTGGTCGATGCCCATGACCGCCACCCCGAAGCGCGCGAGGATCGAGGCGACCTTGGACGAGGAGCTCGCGAAGCTGAGGTAGTTGCCCCCGGTTCCGTGGGCGTAGAGCACGGTGGGCCAGCCGTCCTCCGGCATCTCCCCGAGGGGCACCGAGAAGGCGAAGCGCATGTCTTCCGTGCCCTGCACGACGGGATCCCCTCCGTCTTCGAAGAGCAGGCGCCCGCCCTCGGCGCGGAAGGGGGGCTCGCCCTCCTGGAAGCGGGGCGCGCGATAGATGCCCGTGAACAGCTCGAAGCGGCTCTGTTGTTCGCCGCGCGAGGTCACGTCGAGGAGCGGTGGCACCTCGAGGCCCTGCATGAACTCACGGGCGCGGAACATCTCCGTGACCGGGTCCTGAGTGGTGAAGACCGCCGCCCCCGCGGCGTGCACTCCGGCCTCTGTGAGCCACGCGCGCAGCGGCGCGTGGACGTCCCAGGCGCTGCCCAGCGGGCCGTCGGGGCGCTCGCCTGTGAGGGTGGCGCTGAAGTCCGCGGAGGGCTGGGCGATGTCCTCCGTCACGACCAGGGCGTAGGTCGTCGTCGGCCGCAGCGCGACGCCCTCCAGCAGGCGCACGCTGAGGTGGAACGGTGGCAGATACTCCGTCGGAGCGGCGATGCAGTCCGCGTCGGGGACGTCGCGACAGGCGCCGATGCGGAACGCGATGGGCCAGCGACGGCCGCGCTCGGCGGAGTCGGGATCGATGTCGACCAGGAAGAGCCGGGCGTCCGCTCGTAGAGATAACGCCGGATCCGCGGGCAGCGCCGGGACGTCGAGGGGGCCGTCGAAGGCCATATACAAGGTCGCCGAGGTGCCGAAGCCGGGGGTCTCGTCCTGGAGCGCGCCGATGATCAGCTCCAGCACGCGGCTGGGGGACGGGCGGGGAAAGCCCCGGAGATCCAGCGCGCCGTCGGCCGCGCGGTAGAGGTCGCTCGGCCAGGGGATGTGGGCGAGGGTCGTGGTGCCCGGATCCGCCGCCAGCTCGAAGCGAGCGACCGGCCGTGTCTCGGCGGGGGGGGCGTCGCTGTCGCTCGGCGGCCCAGCGTCACCTCGGCCGCCCGCGGCGTCCACCGCCTCGGGCGTCGAGCCTCCGTCGTCGCAAGCGACCAGCGTGAAGACGAGCAACCACGCAGCATGTCTCATGGGCTCTCCACCTGACGTCAGCGGCGCGCAGCGTACCAGAAGAGGGACACCACTCGCGCCAACCTGCTACCTTCACCCACCCTTCAGGAGGCCTCGATGCGAGGGATGGTGTGCGCTGTGGTGTGCGCGGTCGCAGGATGCGCCGACGCGACGGATGTGGCCGGCGGCACGGACTCCGCCCCAGCCGACGCGGGCGCGGACCGCTGGCAGCCCCTCCCGCTGGACATGAGGGTGGGCACCGACTCGGGCCTGCGCGGCGCCCTCGAGCCCTGCGCGGACGGGGACCAGTGCCTCAGCGGCTATTGCCTCCAATACGAAGAGGAGCGCCTCTGCTCGCAGCTCTGCAGCGGCGGAGATTGCCCCGAGGGCTGGAGCTGCAAGTCGGTCGTCAACGCGGGCGCCGACGTGGTCTTCATCTGCGTGCCCGACCGCGAGAGGCTCTGCGAGCCGTGCGCGAACAACACCGACTGCGGTGAGCTCGGCGACATGTGCGTCGCGTCGCCGGACGGCCGCGTCTGCGGGCGCGATTGCTCGGTCACCAACGCGTGCCCGGATGGGTTCGTCTGCGCCGACGTCGTCGATCCCGCGGGCACCGAGGGCCGCCAGTGCGTCCCCGAGAGCGGCCAGTGTTCGTGCCGGCCCGACCAGGTTGGCGAGGCGCGCGACTGCGCACGGCAAAACGCCTTCGGCGCCTGCAACGGCGTCCAGACGTGTACCGAGGCGGGCTGGACCGCATGCAGCGCGGCGGAGCCGACCGAGGACGTGTGCGACGGCCTCGACAATGACTGCGACGGGCAACTCGACGAGGAGCAGAGCGACCGCCCGTGCATGGGGACGCCCAACCCCTTCGGGAGCTGTCCGGGCGTCGAGCGGTGCGAGGGGGCGGCGAGCTGGGTCTGTGACGCGCCGGCGGCGAGCGGGGAGGTCTGCGACGGCGTCGACAACGACTGCAACGGCGAGATCGACGACGGCCTCTGCTTCGACGGCAACCCCTGCACCGACGACGTCTGTGATGCCGAGGCCGGGTGCGCCTACCCCCCCGCGGCGGGGCCCTGCGACGACGGGACCGTCTGCACCGTGATGGACCACTGTGTCGCCGGGGCGTGCGTGGGCGAGGCGGTCGTCTGCGACGACGAGAACCCCTGCACCGGTGACCAATGCGACCCCGTCGGGGGGTGTCAGCATCCGAACCTCGACGGCGCGCCCTGCGACACCGGGGACCGTTGCACCGTCGACGCGTGCCAGGCCGGCGCGTGCGTCCGGGGCCAGCCCGTGGTGTGTCCCGCCGGCGACCCGTGCATCCGGCCGATGTGCGACCCCGAGCGCGGCTGCGTGGGTGAGCCGCTCACGGGGAACGCCTGCGACGACGACGACGGCTGCTCCGTCAACGACATCTGCTCCAACGGCGTCTGCATCGGGGGTGGCCCGTACTGCGCGGGTCGGCCCTGCGTGAACAACTGCATCGGCGACGCGAACCTCGCGATCGACGGCATCTGCATTGACGACGTGCCGCTGTTGGGGACGACCTGCTTCTGCGTCTGCCTCTGATCCTGCTGCTGGCGGCGTGTGACGACGCCAGCCAGTCGCCGGACGTCTTCGTGGACGCGGGCCGCGACGCCGTGCTCGACGTGGGCGGCGACGGTGAGCTAGACGCGGCCTTCGATGGCCAAGCCCCCGCCGACGGGGCGCCGCTGCCCGACGCGCGGCCGGATCGCCGCCCCGACACGTGTCCGCCGAGCGAGCGAGAAGCCGGCCTGCGCGTAGAGCGCTGCCGCTTCGTTCGTGAGGGGGAGGCCAGCGTCGTGCCGCGGGGCATCGCGATCTCCGGCGACAGCCTCGCCCGCGCCGCGCGCACCCCCCTCCATGAGCCGCAGCACTACCCCCCGCTGCGTCGCGACGGCTTCGATCTGGCGTGGCTCCTGGTGACGTGGGACGGCATCGAGCCGATGCCCGGCGTCTACAACGGCGCCTACCTCGGGCGGCTGTGCGAGCACGCCGAGTGGGCGGCGGCCGCGGGGCTCGCGGTCGTGCTGGTGATGTACAGCGAGGGCTTCGGCCCCGCCCACGGCGGTCATGGCTTCCCGCGCTGGGTCAGCCCCGGGGCGGGCTCCTCCGCCGAGGCCTACGACCGGTTCTGGGCCGACGAGGTGGCGCCCGGGCGACTCGAGGCCGCGTGGGCGCGGGTCTTCGACACCTGCGCCGAGGTCCATGTCGCGGGCCTCCAGCCGCTGGTCGCGCCCCAGGTCGAGGCGGCGTTCGCGGGCCGCGTCGAGGCGGCGGCGGAGGCGGTCTTCGGGCCCCTCCTCGTCTTCCACAACGCGCCGATGTCAGCGGCCCCCGACTCGGCCTACGCTCCGAGCGTGTTGTCGCCGGCGGCGAGCATCGTCGGCGCCGTCCCGTCCGACGCCGACTCGCTCGCGGCCGTCGAAGCGGCGGGGGCCGGTTGGATCGCCTGGCACGATGGCTTCGCCACCGACGCCCTCGCGATGCGCGACGCCGATGGTCGACCGAACGAACGCTGGCGCCTCGCCGCGCAGCGGACCTGGCCCGTCTCCCTGGCGGGTCGAATCACGTCGTTTGGGCCGAAGGACGGCGGCTGGCAGATGAGCTGGATGGCCGACGGATCAGCGGCGGGCTTGAGCCGAGTTCGCCTCGGCGCGTTGGGGCCGGAGGTCACCGCGACCCTCTACCCCGACGGCCCCTTCGACTGGTTCACGGGCTACGACCCGGTGACCGACGAGCTCTCCGTCTTCGTGGAGGGGGCGCCGGGCCTCGTCAGGCTGAGCCTACAACCAGCGGCGCCGTGATCCTCGTCGACGGCGCTGCTTCTCGATGCGGTGTCGCTGTTGCTCGCGCAACAGGAGGGCGGGGTAGTCGGGGACGATCTGAGCTCGGTCTTTGGGGGGGACCATGTTCACTTCCCGAGCTTCCTTGGCGAAGAGCTCGACCATCTCGGTGTCGACGCCGGCGCCCACCGCCTGCTCGCCCAGGCGACGGGCCGCCGGGTAGTCGAGGGCGCCGCGGCGCAGCGTGTCCTGGAAGCTCCGCAACAGCATCCTCGGCGTGAAGTCGTAGCGCCGCACCAGCGCCGTGCCCAACCGCCCCACCGCCTCGGCGCTGAGGCGCCGGTCCCCGAAGAGGACCAGCGCCGCTTGGAAGTAGTTGTAGACCGGCACCACCCGTGGCCCGTAGGCGTCGAAGCGCAGGGGCGGCGACTTGCGGTCGAGGTGGATGATGACGCGCCCGACGGGGTCGCAGACGGGCAGGCGCTCGAGGGCCGAGTGGATCGTCTCGCGGTGGTCCGGGTAGACGCCCGCCGCGTCCAGGACCGCCTCCAGGACCTCCGGGGCGACCCGCCGCGCGAGGAGGTCGCCGTACAGGCTGTAGACGAAGGCGTCCCGCTCGGCGTCGTCGCCGAACAGCGTCTCGCCGCTCGCCGGGTGGGCCTCGATCCGGGCGGCCAAGAGCGCCGGCAGCTTGTAGCCGACCTGCTCGCGCAGCGCGCGGAACCGCCCTTTGAGGACGTTTCGAAGGTTGTCCTTGAGCACGAAGCCGTCGAAGTGGATGCCGTCGAGCCGGAGCTTCTCGGCGAGGACGCCGCGCATCTGCTTGGGGCTGCCGCTCACGAAGTAGATGCGCGCGCGCCCACCGGAGTCGACCCGAAGCAAGCGCAAGAGCTCGGCGCTGCCGGGCACGTTCTCCTTGTCCGCGGCCCGCTGAAACGCCGTGCGCAGCAAGGCGCCGATGCTGTCGAAGTCGGTCTTCAGGTAGGTCTTGTCGAGGTCCCACCGGTAGATGTGGGGTGCAGCCGAGCTCATCTTCTACTCGAGCTCCCGCTGGATCTCGTCGCACAGGCGGCTGCGAACGGCCTTGTTGGCCACCCTCAAGGCGTTGCCGATCGCCCGGGCGCTGCTGCGGCCGTGGGCCTTGATGAACAGATGGTCGAAGCCGAGGATTGGGGCGCCCCCGTATTGCTGCCAGTCGGTGACCTGCTTGAGTTGGAGGATCCCGCCCCGGAGCATCAGCAGGCCCAGCCGCCACGCGAGCTTGCTGCGATAGGCGTAGCGCGCGACGTCGACCACCGTCTCGCTGATGCCCTCGAGCATCTTGAGCACCACGTTCCCCGTGAAGCCGCTCGTCACCACGACGTCGGCGACTCCACGGGGCAGATCGACGCCCTCGACGTTGCCGATGAAGTTCAGCCGATCGGACCTCGCGAGCCGCGCGTGGGCGGCCACGATCTCGGGGGTCCCTTTGTACGGCTCGCTGCCGTTGGAGAGCAGCGCGACCTTGGGGTTGGGGTTCCGCGAGATTCGCCTCGCGTAGGCGCTGCCCATGTGGGCGAAGGCCACCAACGCGTCGGCGTCGACGTGCAGCGTCGCGCCCACGTCGAGGATGAGGCTGAACGGGTCGTCGTGGTGCCCGCGCCGCGTCTCGGTGGGATAGACCGCGGCCAGCGCTGTGCGCGGGACGCCCGCGATCTTCTCGAAGTGGCGCACGCAGGCGAGGACGCCGGCCCCGGTATTGCCTGCGCTCACGAGGGCGTCGGCGGCCCCGTCGGCGACCAACCGCGCGCCCACCAGGAGCGAGGCATCGGGTTTCGACTCGATCGCCTCCCGCGGCGCCTCGCACATCCCGATCGCCTGGGATGCGTGGTGGATCGACAGGTAGGAGGCGTCGTAGCTGAGGAGGTCGAGGGCATCGCCGATGGCGCGTTGGTCGCCGACGAGCAGGACGCCAGCGTCACGTCGCAGCGACATCGCCGCCGCGGCCTCCACCGTCGCCGCGACGCCGTGGTCACCGCCCATCGCATCGAGCGCGATCGTCGCCATTCGGTCTATCTAGCGCGACGGGTCCAGCAGCACCACCACCACGTCGTGGGGAGGGACCTCGACCGGCCCCGCGTCGGGTCCCGCGAAGGTGCGTGGCTCGTCGCCCCAGTTGAAGAAGGCGAGGGCCCGCTCGCTGCGCCACGTCGCCGGTGGGTCCTCGTCGTCGGTGGGCTCGGCGGGACCGAGCGGGCCATCGACGAGTGGAGCGAAGAAGGCGGCGAGGGCATCTGAGTCGAGGGCCTCGGGATCGTCGCCCAGGAGGTACGGTCCGGCGCCCAGGGCCACGATGACCGCGGACTGCCGGCCTCGCACCGGCCCCAGCCAGGGCCGTAGTACCCGCGGGGCGAGGTGCCACCACGCCACGAGCGCCCGCGCCTGAGCCTCCGGTGTGTCCGTCTCGAGCGCCCAGGGCGCCCCGGCGTCGACGCGGCCGACGAGGCCTCGCCCACCGCTTCGCGCCACCAGGGTGGCGGTCTCGTCCGCCGCGCGGATCGCCCCCACCGCCGCGCGCAGCGCGTCACCTCCGACCGCCGACGCCGAAGGCAACTCGAGGACGAAGGCCGACACCCCCGCCTCGAGCCACGCCCGCGCCTCGCGCGCGGCGGCGTCGCGCTCGGGCGGACGCGCCGGATCTCGGTCCCTGAAGGGCGCCCAGCGAAGGCCGAGCCGAGCGGGGGCGACGTCGACCACGGACTCGGTCACCAGCAGCGGCGGCGCCAGGCCCACGGCGTGGCGTCGAAGGGCCGCGCCGACGCGCGCGGCGTCTACCGCGCGGCCCGTCCAACCCCAGGGGGCCACCTCGGCGTCCGGCGCAGTGCCGGCCCGGATGGCGAGGGCGGCCGCGTGGTCTCGACGCAGCCTCCGGGGGTCATCACCCGCGCGGACCGCGACCGGCGGCGCCGTCACCGAGTCGAGCAACGTCGCCGGGGGATCGGTCGTGGTGATCGTGAGCGCGCCGCCCCGAACCTGCGCCTCTACACCTCGCCCGTCGACGCCGAGGCCGGCGACGTAGAGCCCGGGCAGCGCCAGCTCCGGCGCGGCGCGGGTGTCCTCCGCGGTGACCTTCGCGGCGAGCGGAAGGATCCGCTCCACCACGACGCCGGTCCCCCCGAGCAACGTGACCTCGATGGACAGCACGTCCGCCGCGAGGCTCAGCCGCAACACCACCTCCGGGAGGTCGGGCAGGTCGAAGAAGCGCGCCTCGGCCTCCCCGTCGATGTTGCGCCACACGACCTGCGGGTAGTCGCCGGTATCGACGCGCCGCCCGGCGACGTCGAAGCCGGCTTGCGCGGCGTCCAGCAGGGTCTCCGTCCCGCGGCGCAGGGCGAAGCGGCGACCCCCGGCGCAGCGTTCGAGGCGCAGCGTCGCGGTGGCGAGCACCAGCGCACACGGGTCGGGGGCGGCGTCTTCCGACGCGACCGCGTCCGTCGGGGCGGCGTCGGGCGCCCCCGAGGCGACCGTCGCGTCGTCGCAGGAGACCGCGCTGCATGCGATCGCGAACCCGAGCAGGCTCGGCGGCGTCCAAAAGGCCATGCCCGGCATAGTGCGCGAGTGTAGCATCCTCCCCGTGCGCCTCCTCCTGACGGCTCTGATTGTGGTGGTCGCGGCCCCGGCCGCGGGCCAGCGGCGCCTGCGACACGAGTTCGTGCCGCGCTCGTTTCTCGAGCGAAACCCCATCGAGGCGGCGGTCCAGCCGGCGCTCGAGGACGGCGACCCGGTGCCGCGCGCCCTGCGGCGCGACGGGGAGCGACTCGAAGCGCCGGGGCGCGCCGATCCGAGCGCGCCCACCTTCGGTGAGCCCGGAGGCGGGGGCATCGTTCGGCCGTCTGAGGCGCGGCCCGACCGGGACACTGGGATCGATCAGCCGCTCCGCTATCACGCGGTCTTCAACCCCTCGGTGGCGCCGCTTCGGAGGAACGTCGCCTTCGACGGGATCGATCCCGACTATCGGCTGCACGTGGCTCGCGCCGCGATGCGACCGGTGCCGATCGCGGCCCGGGAGGCGATCCCGGGCCGCGAGCTCTTCTGGGGCGACGTGAAGCTCGACCTGCATCGCGGGCGGGCGAGCTCCATCCCGTCCGTCGCGCCGGATATGCGGGTGCTCGCGATCAAGACCACGCCCGACGTGCCCCTGGAGCTCCTCAAGGACGGGGCGGACAACTTCTACGTCCGCGCGCGCTACACCGGAGGGGTCCGCGTGGTGTTCCTGGTGGACGCCGACTCGACCTACTTCTCGGGGGCCGTCCCGGGGAACGTGCCCCTCGGCGTACAGGCCGGGGCACCCCACACCGAGCTCCCCGCCGCCGTCCTGGCACGCGCGGAGCGGGTGCTCGAGGCGCTCGGGGTGTCCGCGGCGCAGCCCTTCGATCGCGGGTTGAACACCCTGGTCACCTGGTTTCGCGACTTCCGCGCGGGGCCCCCGCCCGCGGGCGTCGGCGACATCTACGAGGATCTGGCCTTGGGCCGCAGCGGGGTGTGCCGACATCGCGCCTTCGCCTTCCTGGTCACCGCTCGCGGCGCCGGGGTCCCGACCCGACAGGTGCAGAACGAGGCCCACGCCTTCGTCGAGGTGCGGGCGCCCGACGGCCGCTGGCGGCGGATCGATCTCGGCGGCGAAGCGCCCTCCCTCGACATCTCGGGGGGCTATGGGCGGCGGCTGCACACCCCGGCCCCCGACGCCTTCTCGAAGCCCGAGAGCTACCTGAGCCAGTACAGCGCCCTGTTGGGCGGCGGCGCGGGGGCCGGCGCCGGGGGGCCCGAGGTTCGCGGCGCCCCCCCCGCGCTGGGAGGCGGGGGGGGGGCGAACTGATCACGAACAACCACTAACAACCACGAA
>CAYOBQ010000081.1:0-37839 GCA_964402225.1 uncultured Nannocystaceae bacterium
CGGTTGGCGGGCGCGTGCAGCGCGCCGCGTCGCGACTCTGCCGCACCGTCCTAGCTCGCTTCGCAGTCGGCCTTCGGGATCGAGGGCGGCCACAGCTTGATGAGGCCGCGCTGACGGCTCGCGAGGGCGAGCTGGGCGAAGGCGTTCACCGACGCGTGCATACCGAAGTACTTCGATAAGACGTGCCCGAACAGGATCGGACTGATGCCGGCGAAGCGGTCCTCGTCGATGGTGACCGTGATCCGCTGAACTCGGCAGAAGCCCCGCCAGGCGCCGTCGTCGGCCCGCAGCGCGACGGGTCTGACCTCGACCGACTGGATGGCGGCGAGCTGAGGCTCGATGGACTCCCCCGACGTGAACGCGTAGACGCGGAGCTGCTCGCGCAACGCCTCGGTCGCGCTGCCCGTCTGGGGCAAGCCCAGGTGGCTCATCGAGAGGTGCGAGACCAGGCGCCAGAGGGACGCCCCCTGGAGTGGAGGGGTGAGCTGCTGCGTCGGGCGGGTGAGCGCCCGGACGAGCGCGTGCGGCCCATCCTCGATGTGCAGGCGCTCACCTTGGTCGATGTGGGTCGGCAGATCGCGGTTGGTGCACAACATGTGGGCGCGGAGGGTGTCTCGCTCGGGGAGGCTCGGCTGCAGGTGTGCGTCGACGAAGGAGATGTTCACGTCGGTCCCCGGCATGTCTCCGCCCTGGGCCGGCACGCGACGCGCGTCCCAGTAGGTCACCCCCTCGTCGGACGAGTGCCCGACCCCGTAGAGCGGCTCGAGGCGGCCCTCCGGGTCGTCCGAGCGGAGGCTCGAGGTGACCTGGATGATCGAGTGCAGCTCGGTGGTGCGCTCCCAACGCGCGTCGGGGTTGATCTTGTAGACGTGGCGCGTCCCGTCGACGTGAATCGGCTCCGAGATCTTGTAGAAGAGATTGGCGATGGGGGTGCAACCGAGCGCGAAGGTGTCCGGGGACAGCGAGAGCTTGCGGCGCGGGGAGGCGCCGAGGAGGAAGACGAGATCGAGCGTCTCCTGGGCGCCGCCGTCCTCGATGCCGGTGACGTCTACGAAGAGGAACTTCTCAGGGAACGCGAAGTACTCCTGCAAGAGGCTGCACCCGGGCAGCGCCTGGGGCGCCGACGGGAGGACGGCGTCGTCGGGCTCGAAGCCCGCCGGCGACATCCGCGCCAGGGGCGGGTGTTGGCCGAGACCGGGGATGGCGCCGTCTGCGAGGCACGCGACCCCGATGAGATCACCGCTGAGCAGCTCGTAGAGCGGCCCGGTGACCTGGGCCTCACCGTCGAGGTAGAAGCGGAGCTGGTCGAGCCCGAGCACGTCGAAGGGCTCGGAGTTTGTCTTCAACCGGACGCGCACCGTGCTGCGCACCTCGGCGTAGTCGGCGTGGGAGAGGAAGCCGAAGGTCGCAGGGGCCAACACCTTCGCCTCTACGACCTCGATCGGCCAGAGCGTGACGCCCGACGCGGTCCGAAAACGGCAGGTTCGACCCTGAAAGCTAGTCTCGACGTAGAGCTGCGTCTCCGCCGGGATGTCGAGGCCGCTGGTCATCCCCGCGCCGCCATCATCCGGTTGGAATTGCGCGACCGCCAGCGACGGCACGAGCTGCGTGAAGTGCGGGTAGAGGAAGCCGAGGAGCCCCTGGGTGATCTCGGGCAGCTCGCCTTCGAGGGTGTTCTGGAGCCGCGCGGTGAGGAACGCCACGCCCTCCAGCAGACGCTCGACGTGCGGATCTGGAGACGGCCCTCCGTTGATCTCCAGGCGGCGCGCGATGCGGGGATACTGCTTGGCGAACTTCGCGCCCATCCGGCGCAGATAAGTCAGCTCGTCCCGGTAGCGCTCGAGGAAGGCCTCGTCGACGTCAACGGCCATGAACCTCTACCGACCCTTCGTTGGTGTCGAATACGGCGCGAAAGGAGACCGGCTCGCGGATCCCCTCGGCCACCAGCATCGCCTCGACATACACGCTGCACACCGCGGGCTTGCCCTCGAGCGGCTCTACGACCAGCCGCCGCACTTGGAGCCGGGGCTCGAAGGCGGCGATCGCGTCACGCACGTAGCGGGCGACCAGACGTTGGTCGTCGAAGGAGGCGGGCGCGAGGTGCGTGAAGTCGTCGACGCCGTAGTCGAGCACGCTGCGCGGGCCCGCCTCGCCCACGTCGAAACGTTCGGTGGTGCGGGTGTTGAGCAGCCAGCTCAAGTCACGAATCATCGAGCGCGCGAACCGGCTCCGCGTCTGAACGCGAAACGGAGGGCGCTCGACAGCGCCGGCGGGCTCGTCGTCGAGGAGGCGATCGAGCAGCGAGGCACGGACCTTCCGCTCAGGTTGGCCCGCGCCGCGCGGTGACCGCATGGGTTGCGTCCGGCTCTATCAGCCGACGGTGTGGTCACGCAGATCGTGGAACACGGGCTGCGCGGAGCCGGTCGTGCCCTTGGTGCGGTCGTGGCTGGTGTAGGTGTAGGTGATCTTCCCGTAGGCGAGGCCGATGTTCTCCATCGGGTACTGGCCCTCGCCGCCGGCGATGGTGTAGCTGGCGACGATCACCGACTCCATCTCGATGGTCAGGTACGGCGTCCCGATCTGGGGCCCTCCGGTGTCGCCGGAGGAGCGGTAGCAAGTGAGGACCGCCTTGTCGATGTGCTTGCCGGTCCAGCACTGCTTCAGGATGTCGTCCGTCGCCGAGTCGAGCTGCTTGCTGAAGACGAAGTTCTGGTGGTTGGCCTTCTCGATGGTACCGCCGCCGGCGTGGCTGCGGACCGGCGAGGTCGGCTGCATGCACCCGTGGTTCCACGCGAGGATCTCGATCTCCCCCTCGTGGCCCTTCGAAGTGGTCCCGCCGTTGATGTCGGGGCCACTGAGCTTCAGGAACGTATTGATTGCCATCTTGCTCTCACGTTTCTGGGGGACCGCGACCTCCCCGATTTTGTAACAAACAAACCGCCCGAGACGCGCTTACGGGGCGGGAATCATGACACCGGCCGCTGACCGGGTGCCCACTATAGCGCCACGCATTCCGAGAATCGCGGAGAATTGAACGACCCGGAGGCGTTTTCCGCCCCCGGGCGCGAGAGGGTTCAGCCGGCGGGGGGTGGGAGGTCGGCGACGAGGCGAATCGAGGCGGAGAGCTCGTCGAGTTGGAAGTGCGGACGCACGTAGACCACGGCCCGGTAGGCGCCGGGGCGGCCGGGGACGTCGTACACATCGACGCGGGCATCGCGCAGCGGGTACTTCGCCTTGAGGTCCTGACCGGCGTCGTCCTTGCCGAGCACGTACTGCATGATCCAGCGGTTCAAGTACGCGCTCACATCGTCGCGCGTCATGAACGAGCCCACCTTGTCGCGCGCGAGCACCTTGAGGTAGTGCGCGAAGCGGGACGCCGCGAGGATGTAGGGCAGTTGCGCCGAGAGACGCGCGTTGGCGTTCGCGGCGTCGGTGTCGTAGCTCTTCGCCTTGTTGCACGTCGACGCACCGAAGAAGGTGGCGTAGTTCGTGTTCTTGCAGAAGACCAGCGGCATGAAGCCCAGGTCGGCGAGCTCCTTCTCCCGCCGATCGGTGATCGACACCTCGGTGGGCACCTTCACCGCCATGTCGCCTTCCGCCGTCTTGTAGCGGTGGATCGGCAGGCCTTCGACCATGCCCCCACCCTCGGCCCCGCGGATCGCGGCACACCAACGGTGGAGCGCGAAGGCGTTGGTGATGCGCTCACCCATCGCCCACGCCGCGCTCCCCCACAGGTAGCGCGTCGAGTCGGTGCCATCGACCTCCTCGGCGAAGGGCAGCCCCTCGACCGGGTTGTCGTTCGGGTCGTAGGGCAGGCGCATGAGCATCCGCGGCAGGGTCAGCCCGACGTAGCGGGAGTCCTCCATGTTGCGGAACTGCGTCCACTTCTCCATCCCGCTCTCGAAGAGCTTCGCCAGGTCCCGCGGATCCCCGAGCTTCTCGAAGCTCGCGAGCCCGAAGAGGCTGGGATTGGCCCCCGCCACGAACGGCGCGTGGGCCGCCGCGGCGATGTTCGACAGCCCCATCAACAGGTCGAGATCGGCGTTGCTCTTGCCGAACTCGAACCCACCGATGAGCATCCCGTAGGGCTCGCCGCCGTAGGTGCCGTACTCCTCCTCGTAGAGCGCCTTGAACAAGCGGCTCTGGTCGAAGTCCGACGCGTTCTCGATGTCCTGCAGGAGCTCCTTCTTCGTGCCGTGGATGACCTTCAGCTTCAGCAGCGAGCCGGTCTCGGACTTGAAGACGAGGTACGCGAGGCCACGCCATGTGGACTCGAGCGCCTGGAACTTCTCGTGGTGCAGCACCTCGTTGAGTTGTGCGCCGATCGAGTCATCGAGCTTGCGGATCTGCGCCTCGATGAGCTGGACGGCGTTGCGAACGGTCTTGGACTTCTCGTCCGCGCCACCGACGCCGCTCGCCGTCTGCTCGAGCAGGGCCTTGAGCCCGTCGGTCGCCTCCGCCGCGTTCGTCTGCGAGACGACGGTCTCGAGGAGGTCGGCTCCACCCGCGGTTTCTTCTTCGGCCATGGTGTCCTCCCCTCCTAGAGCTTCTCGGTGAGCTCGGCGAGCTTGGTCTTGAGTTCCTCGTCACTCGCCGTCGAGCGGATGACGTCGTTGAGCGCGCCGGCGAGATCGTCGTTCACGTAGATCTTCGCGAGCAGGGCGTTGAGCGCGGTCCGCTTCTCGTAGGCCTCACGGAGCTTGTCGACCTGCTTGACGACCGACATCGGGTCGAAGTGACCCATCCGCTCGAACTTCAGGTCGATGGCGAGGTTCTCGCTGGAGTCGTCGACCTGGTTCGGCACCGTGAAGCTCAAGGACGGGGCCATCCCCTCCATGATCTCGTCGAAGTTGTCGCAGTCGATGCTGGCGAACTTGCGGTCCTTGAACTTCCCCTGGTCGGAGTCTCCGGCCAAATCGGCCATGATCCCGGCCACGAAGGGCAGCTCCTTCACCTCGACGGCGTCGCCGACCTCGACGTCATAGGTGATCTGAACCCTCGGTGGGCGAACACGCCCGATCTTGTGCTGAGTCTGATCAGCCATACTCACTCCTCTCTAAGGGTCATCCCCAAAGACGTATTTGTGGGGCTCGCGACGCCGCGGCACTCGACCGCGAGCAGAATACGAACCAGTTCTGGCGAAGTAAACGCCTCAAAACGATCATTCCCCGGGTGCCTGCATGCCCAACAGCGCATAGATGGATTTCAGGTCTCCGTGGTCCTGGACGAGCTCGGTGATCAGCTCGCCAAAGCTCATATTCCCCCACGCGACCGCGCGCTTCACCAGGTGCGGTACCGGGCTGTGGGGCTCCTTCCTCATCAGATACTCCGCGACCTCCGCCAAGCGCTGATAGGCCTCGGCGCGATTGCGGATCGGGCCGCTCGAACTCATGACCGCGTCATCCGTCTCGTCATCCGTAAACACCTCTCGTTGGGCGCCCTCTTCGACCTCATCGGCCGGCGCCTCCGCGGCCTTCTGGCTCAGCGCGCGTTTCGCGAAGTCGCGCATCGACACCACCACCTCGCGGAACTGCCACAGCGCCGCCGTCGGTTGCCCGCAACGACGGTCGAGGACCGCCTCGAAGGCCTTCGCGCCGGCGAGCACGGCTTCGAGCTCCGCGAGCAGACCGCGATAGAAGGCGCCCTTCGTGAGCAAGACGCTCGTCATGAACCTCGCCGTCGTCACGTCCTCACCGCTGGCGCGGTGACCGGCCCGGTCGAGCAGCGACGCCCGCTCCCAGTCGTTCCAGGTGAAGACCTTCGGGTCCTGGGCGGTGGCCTCCGTCATCACCGTGCGCTTCAAGGTGATCGACAGCTTGTCGTTGATCCACGCGACGGGCGCGAGGCGCCCATCGAAGTCGCCCTCCTCGACCGGCGGGTGCAGCGTGTCCCAGAACTCGTCGGCCAACGCCGCTGACAGCTCGAACCCGCGGGCGCACCCAGCGAGACCGTAGCGCCGCAACCACGCCTCCGTGAGCCAGGCCGCGATGCGCAGATCCTTGGTCCGACTCTCGAGGGCGTCCACGCAGACCGACTCGACCTTCTCCCAGTCGGCCCGCTTGGGCTCGGTCTGCCACACGCCCTGCGAGAGCGCCGGATCGTCCTCGCGCCGCGCCTCCTTGATCTGGTCGTAGACGAAGCTGCGTCGCAGCGACTCCCCCGACGGCATCAGGGTGGAGATCGGCTTCGTCAGCCGGGAAACGTCGACCTGGAGCTCACGCGCCATGCTTGTTTTCGTCTCTCCTCGGGCGAAGGTCAGAAGCTCCCGGAACCACCTCTGGTGTCGGCGATGCCGTTCGACTTCAGGAACTCTTTGGTCAGCTCCGGCGCGCGGCGCGGGAACTCTGGCATCCGGAACGCCGACTTGGCCCCCGGCAACTGCAATCCAACGCGCACATAGACCCGCGTATCCGTCACCAGCAGGCTCGTCGCGCCACGGGCGGCGCTGGCGAGGCTGGTCTCGGTCTCGAAGCGGAGCGTGTGGGGCCGCAGGAACGACCGGCGCCCGCGGTCGGCGGGCGTCGAGGCGTGCTGGTTGAGCAGCCGCAACATCGCCCACCGCCCACTGAAGGCGTAGCACACGGTGCGTCCGTTGACGCGCGCGTGTTCGGCCCGCTGATTCACGGCGGGCAGGAACATCGCGTCCTTCGCCCAACGGAAGCACACGCTGTATCCGTCGTTGGTCCGCCACTGGGAGCCGCGCTTGTTGTCACGGTGGTTGATCCGCTGGTCGCCGATCTGCGCCCACCATTGGATGATCTGGTTGCCGTTGACCTCGTTGTCACGATTGACGCGGAACTCCACGTCGCTGTCGAGGATGAGGTCGGGGTTGTCGTCCTCCGAGGCGAGCAGGGGTCCGAAGAGCGCCCGGGCCTTCTCCACCTGCTGGATGAACCGCAAGACCTCGGCGGTGGCCTCCCCAAACAGCGCCCGCGAGGCGCCGCCGGCGGGGCGGACCAACGCCTTGAACGCCCCCGAGTAGCGGTCGAACATCTTGTAGAACTCGAGCACGTCCCCGGTCTCGACCTCGGCGAGCACATCGGGTCCCGCGAAGGGGAAGCGCCCCGACAGCCGCTCCGAGAAGTACCGCTGGAGGTCGACGTAGCCGCTGAGCGTGACCCGCTTCAGGATGTCGTTGCAGCGACGCACCATGGTCGTGCCGATGGTGTACTTCCGGTCCTTGAAGAAGTCGTCGCGGTTATAACGATCGATCTGCCCTTCGAGCTGCTGCTCGCAGTTCGCGAGCTGGATCTTGTTGAGCTCGACCTCGATGAAGCGCTCGAGATCCTCCAGCGAGTTGCCGGGGACCTTCTTCTCGTAGTCCGTGAGCACCGCGATGATCTTCGACCACTTGTCGACCTCGGGCGACTCGGAGTACGGCGGGCCCAGGGCGAGCATCACATCGACGAGCGGACGCGCGAACTCGGTGGCGAGATCCTCGATCGTCTTACGCTGAACCCCCAGCCGAGCGAGCAGATCGTTGACGTCACGGGCCGCAAAGGCCACCACGCCGGGCGGCTGGTCGGAGTCCCACCACGAGAACTGGTCGCCCCGGACGCTGTAGGGCTTCTCGGCGTCGAGGATGCCGTCGACCTGGTCGAGCAAGTTGTCCGCGTCGTCGCGCAGATAGTTGAACAGCTCGGTGCCCGCGACCTCGGCCAGCGCCGCGTTGATCTCGTCGATCGCCTTGGTGGTGGCGAGGATCGACTGGTACTGGTCGGCGAGGTTGCGGATGCGCGTCTTGAGGTCTTCCTTGCGTTGCGTGGTCCAGTCACCGGTCCCGCCCTCCGTCGGCCCGGCTTTGATCTTCGGTCGCGCGTGCTCCATGATCGTCAGCGCCTTCGAGCGATACTGGAGCCGCGCGGAGCGCACCATCACCTCGATGACCGAGCCGGGCACGCCCGGATGCTGCGCCTCGGTATAGGCGCTGAAGCTCTTGTGCCAGAGGAGGACCTTGGCGATGTAGTCGCCGTTCCACCGATTGCGAACGCCGGCGTTGCGCTGGAGCTCCGCGAGGAAGGGCCCATCGTCCTCGATGACGTAGGGCTGCCCGAAGAACTTCTTGAGGGCGTCACGGATGGCGCGGAGCTCTTCGCTGAGCGCCATTCTCCCATCCTTGCGCGCCAGGAAACGCACGACGTCGTCGTCGGCCTTGTACTGGGCGCTGAGCACCGCCTCGCGCAGATCGGTGAAGAGCTTGTCGGCGGCGGCGGCCATCAGGGTGCCGGGGCCCTTCTCTTCCTTTGCCTTGCCAGCGACGGCGAAGCCCTTGCCGTCGAGGGTCTTGACCAGCTCCGGGAACCCCGGCCCGGGCTCGAACTTCTCCGCGAGCATCCAGTCCGCCCGCTCGTCCTCGATGAGCGCCTCGACCCGACGGATGGCCTCCAAGGTGCGCCGCAGCCCCTTGGTCTCGTCGTTTCGCAGCGTCATCAGAGACGCCTGCAGCTCGTCTAGGGCCACCCGCAGCGGGTGACGTTGGAAGAGCTGGTGCTCCATCCGCTGGCGAAGCTGCTGGAGCCGCCGTCGGGCGCGCATGCGGTAGCGCTCCCACTCGAGCTCGGGCCACCTCTTGATCTCGCGCAGGGCCCGGCGATAGAGGCCCTCCTTGTTCTCGAGCTGCTTGGTGATGTCTTCGCCCGTCAGGAACTTGTAGAGCTGGCCCAGGTCGCGCGTGTCGTGGTTCTGGTAGCGCTCGAAGTTGACTTGCAGCTCGAGCACCTCGGCGGCGAACGTGCCGATCGCCTTCATGTGCCCGCTGGGGCTGTTGTCCTCGAGGACATCGGCGGCCTGCTCCGGGGTCCCTAGCCCCGCCTTCTTGGGCAGCTCCGAGTCGAGCCCCGGCGGCAGTCGCTGGTCCCCCTTGAGCGCCAGCGCGTCGCGCAGCGGGCGTCCGACGCCATCGCCCAGCACCGTCGCGATCGCGAGATTCGTGCGCTCATCGAGATCGTCGAAATACGAGGTCGGCGCCAGCAGCGAGTCGAAGCTGTCGACGTTGGTGTCGGCGAGGGCCTTGAGGGCGTCCATCCCACGCCCCGCCTCGGTCAGATCGACGACCGCGCCGTACTTCGCCTTGTCCTCGAAGTTGCGCATGATCGTCACGAGGCCGGCGAAGTCCTCGATCTTGTTCCCCGTGACGTAGCGCTGACCAACGACGCTCAGCGAGCCGAGCACCACCACCGCGGCCAGCGCGATGCGCGCGCGGCGGAGCTTTCGGGTGACGACCCGCTTCTGGTCGTCGTCGAGCTTGGCAAGCCCCGGCTCCTGGAAGATCTTCTCGGTGAAGACCTGTCGGATGAAGCGCGGCGGGCCCGGATCGGCGCCGTGGCCGATCCGGGCGGACAGATAGATCCCCCGCAGCGGCAGACCTCGACGGAAGCTGGTGGCCTTGAAGAGCGCGTCGCAGACGATGGTGAGCGGGCCTCGGAGGTTGCCCACCTCGCGCGGCAACAGATACAGGGCGTCGCGCTCGGACTGACTGGACCGCTGCTTCACCTGCCCCGGCTGCTCGCCGGTCTCGCGTGGCAGCAGGTAGAGCGCGTCGAGCTCGGTCTGCCCGCGCACCTGGGGCAGCAGCTCGAGCTGGGACACCGAGACCGCCTCGTGGAGGGAGCCGACGGCTTCGTCGACCCACTCGCTCTGGTAGCCGGACTCGGGGTCGTGGGGCGATGACCAGCCGAACATCTGGTCGCGCATCGCGTCCGGGAGCGCGTCGGCGAAGACCGAGAAGCCCGACAGCGCCTCGCAACCAGAGACCACCACGAAGACCGGGAAGTGCACCCCGAGCCGGAACTGCGCCTCGTGCACCTTCTCGGCGAGCTTCTCCGCGCGGCGCGCGAGCGTGCTCTGGTCCTCGGGCTTCTCCAGGATCAGACCGGCGGCGTCGACGACGACGATCATCCCGTCGAGGGGGCGCAGCGGCCGGGCCTTGCGCAGCGCGTCGAGCGTGGTCTTCCAGTCCTCGTCGGCGTTGGCCGCGCCTCGCTTGCGCAGCCGACCCATCAGGCCGCCGCTCGGCTCGTCGGCGGCGTCGGCGTCCTCGTCGGGGGCGGCGTCCTCGAAGAACGCCGGCGAGAAGTCGATGACGACCGCGTTGTTGTAGAACCACCAGTCGTTCCTCGACGCCCCAGCGACGCCGAAGTCGTGGGGGCAACCGGGGCGCGGAGAGAGGCCCTCGTCGGCGAGGAGCTCACCCTTGAACGTGCCCGGCGCGCCGACCACCCCGAAAAACGGCATCCGATACAGGGGGTCCGGGCCGCGGAGCATCTGGCCGAGCAGCTTGGTGGCCTTGTTGAAGGAGCGCTGAATCTGGACCTTGGAGGAGACCGGCTTCTGCTCGGCCCCCTGGTCCTTCTTCGCCTTCTTCTTCTTGCGCTTGGCCAACCCGCTCAGCCCTCCTCGTCCTGGGGGGCGTCGGCCAAGGTGTTGACCTTCTCGACGACCGAGCGGACGTCGTCGGTCTGCGTGTGCCAGGAGAGGTGCGCGACGGCGAAGTAGCCGACGATCGCGATCGCGAGCCACCGGAAATACGGCCGGTGGTCCGGCAGCTTCGACGAAGGATCGGTGGTGATCGTGTGGGCGTAGGCGTCGGGGAAGACCGGCTTGCCCGGGTTGATCCCGCCGCTTTGACCGAGGCCGACGAAGTAGAGGAGGCGCTCGCGATAGGAGACCAGCTCCTCCTCCTCCCCCCCGCGGAACCGCCCCTTGAAGCCGAGCAAGAGCGCGATGAGGTAGGCGGTGGCGACCTCCTCTTTGGACTTGTCGCGGGAGGCCAGCAGCTCGTCGATGCGGTCGAAGAAGGCGGCGCCCGCGCGCTGCGTGCCGAAGAGCTGCTTCTCCAGCAAGTTGTTCAACCAACGCGGGCGACCGGGCCACTCCACTGGGAGGTTCAGGAACTGGTCGTCGGCGAGGGCCGCCATCACGTACCGCATCGCGTCGTAGAGGTGATAGCCGACGTCATCGGGGTTCTCCCCCAACGCCCGGAGCTGCTCGTCCATGAAGTTGCGCAGCTCGCCTTGGACCCGCTCGACCGAGACGTCTATCGGATCGACGCTGATCTCGTCTTTGAGCTGGACGATGAGCGCATAGAAGTCCCGCAGCCTGTTGAGCAGCACGGAGCGGCTGAGCTGGGCTGCGTTCACCGTAGATCTCCTACGCGTCAGCCGCGTGCTTGACGTACAGGACGACCCGGGTCGGAGCGGGGTCGTTGTCGCCCGCGACCGGGTTGTAGACGTGCATGGTCTCCCCCGGCTCCACGCGACGCAAGGCGTCATCCATCGTGAACAACAAAGTCCCGGGACGGCGACGCAGCCCCTCGTGGGCATCGTCGCGCGTGCGCCCACAGCCAACGTCGCGGTTGCGGGTCATCGAGTCGATGTGTTGGTCGGTGCCGATGTAACAGCTCTCGGCCCAGACGGCCATCTCCTGCGGGGGCGTCCCGAGGAAGCCGAGCACCAGCTTGCGACCGACCCAATCCTCCTCGAACGGGATGGTGAACTGGTGGCCCTGCCCCTCGAAGCGATACTCCGTGAAGTTCTCCTGGACGCCCAGATCGATAGAGGTGAACAGGCCGCCGGCGACGGATTCGAAGAGCTCGTTGATGTTGTGGTGGTCGTAGCGCGGGTAGCGCGGGATCTCGTCGATCATGCCGACCGTGGCGACGTGGGCCGACAGCGTACACAGCGAGCCGTAGAGCACGTAGGGGTGGACCTGGTCGCTCTCGATGTGGGTCTCGAAGGCGGGCAACGCGCCGACCAGGCTGTTGAGCTGCCGCTCGAAGCGCGGGCGATTGGCGCTGCCGACGGGGGACTGGATCATCTCCAGGAGGTAGTTCGCCTTGCCGCGGACCTTGCGGGCGACCTCCTTGCAACGATCGTGGACCGGCTTGCACCAGCGCGCATCGGATGTCTTGAAGTGCGGCGGGACGTACTCCGTCAAGCGGAACTGCGAGTCGACGTACTCCACCTCCGCGAGGGGCAGCCGGACGACCCCGCCGGCGCCCGCCTCGATGGCGGCCAGGGTGGCGTTGGGCATCAGCCGCGGCACGGTGACGGCGAGTTGGCCCTCATCGGCCTCGGGATCGGTGTCGGCGACGGTGTCGGCCTCACCGACCACGAAGCGCGCCATCGCCCCTTGCCGCTCGGCGACGGCGGCTCGAGGTACGCAGAGGTGGATCCTCAGCGGCGCCTTCTCGGCGTCGGCCTTGTGCGGCGTCAGGTCCAGCGGCTCCGGGGGCTCGCAGACGTGCAGCCCATCGGGCAGGATCGCCTCGATCTGGGCCACCCGAAAGACGCGGTGGTCCAGCATCGCCTCGTCGATCTCGATGTCCACTACGCCCCAAAAGAACGGGGCCGCCACGCCAGCGTAGTAGTTGAGCATCGCCTCGAAGCGGGACGACTGCTGCTGGAAGTGCTGGGGCGCGAGCAGCATGCCCTCGTGCCAGCGCAGCGCGTGGGGGATGGGGAGGCGGCGCTCAGTCATCTTCTGCGATATCCACCACGTTGAAGTCGTTGACCCCGAGCACCACCAGGATGCGGCGCGACGGGTTGAAGCGCGACCGATGGTCGCCCTCGGCGAAGTAGTCCGCGAACACCAGGCCGCGAGCCTCGCGCCCTTGGAGCTCGAGCTCGAGCTCCTTGATGCGCTGACCCGGCATGACCTCCCACGAGAGGATGTCGAAGTCGGTGCCGTCGGGGTTGTCGCGGTTGCGCTGCTCGGCCTGCTCGAACCACTGCGACGCTGAGAGCTTGCTGAGCTCGTTTCTCACCGAGTCCTCGTAGACGACGATGACGGCGACGGCGACGGGGGAGTTCTGGTTCGCGTTCGGCTCGGCCTCGATCGCCACCTTGAGGTGCGTCGGTCCGCCCCCGCAGGCTCCGAGGAGCAGCGAGATTGAGGCGACGAGGGGCAGCGCGCGAGTCACTGAAACACCTGACCTCGGGGGATGAACGACCTGGAGGGCCGCTCATTAGAAGTTCCGGCAGGATCGGTGTCAAATGTGAGGACTCGAATGTCGCAATTCTTCGGTCCGCACCGGCGAGGCAGTACCGTGAGGCCGGTGAGCGACGAAGACGACGACACGAAGACCCTGCTCGAGACGCCGACCGGCGATGAGGGGGTCGGCCGGGAGGCCGAGGCCATCCTCGAGTCGAGCAGCGAGTTCTCGCGGATTCACCCCACGCGCGAGCGATTCGCCGACCGCGGCGAGGTCGGGCGCGGCGGGATGGGCGTCGTGCGCCGCGTCTTCGACCAGGACCTCCTCCGCTATTCCGCGCTGAAGGTGCTCGATCCGCGAGCGGAGTCCCACGGCTCCCGCGTCCGGCGCTTCCTCGGGGAGGCGCGGATCACGGGTCAGCTCCAGCACCCCCACGTGGTGCCGGTCCACGACGTCGGCGTAAAGGACGGCGGCCTCGCGTTCTCGATGAAGCTGGTGGAGGGCAGCACCCTCGAGCAGGTGATCCGGGACGCGGGTGACGAGCGCCTCGAGCCCACGCGCCTCGCCAGCGTCCTCCGCGCCTTCGTCAAGGTCTGCGAGGCGGTGGAGTACGCCCACTCGAAGGGCGTGATCCACCGCGACATCAAGCCCGAGAACATCATGGTCGGCTCCTTCGGGCAGGTCTACGTCATGGACTGGGGGGTCGCGCTGCTCGCGGGCGAGCGCGACGACGCCGCCGTCGAGGCCCAGCCGATCCTGGTCTCCACCGTCCCCGGCAAGTCGGCCATCGAGGTCGAAGGTGCGGTCGTCGGGACCCCCAACTACATGCCACCGGAGCAGGCGAAGGGGCGGATCGATCAGCTCGGTCCGACCACCGACGTCTTCGCCCTCGGCGCGACGCTCTTCCAGATGCTGACCGGGCGCCCCCCCTACGAGGGCCGGCCCGGCTACCCGGTGCTGGTCAAGGCCGCGATCTGCGCGGTCCCCGACCCGGCAGAGCTTGCGCCCGAGGCGCCGGGCGGTCTGGTGCGCATCGTCAAGAAGGCGATGGCCCGTGAGCAGGCCGACCGCTACCAAACCGTCGGCGAGCTGCGGCGGGAGGTGCAGCAGTTCCTGGAGGGCGCGTGGCACCTGCCGACGACGGACTTCCCCGCCGGCCGTCTGGTCGTCGCCGAGGGAGACGAGGCGCTCACGGCGTACATCATCGTGCGGGGCACCTGTCGCGTCTTCCGGGAGCGTGACGGCGTTCGCGAGGTCATCCGCGACCTGGGGCCGGGTGACGTCTTCGGAGAGGCCGCCATCTTCTGCGACGGCATCCGAACCGCCTCGGTGGAGGCGTTGACGGACGTGGCCGCGATGGTCGTGACCCGGGAGCGGCTCGAGGAGTCGGTGCAGCTCAACACGTGGGTCGGCGCCTTCGTCCGCGCCCTGGGTGAGCGCTTCCGCGAGGCCGATCTGGTGTTGCGCGAGTCCTAGGACGGTGCGGCAGAACGTCGACGCTTCGCCGCGCACCGCCCCGAACGACGATTTCTGCGTCGGTCGGGGCTCGGAATACCTCTGGTATTCCTTCACCCTCCCTCCTTGAACTCGACGCCCGGGCCAGCACGCGGCTCGGTCGCCATCTCTGCCGCACCGTCCTAGGACGGTGCGGCAGAGTCGCGACGCGGCGCGCTGCACGCGCCCGCCAACCGATCTCGGCGTTGCGAAGCCTACCGATATCTTCGGCGACCCGCTCCGAGAAAAAAAGAACGCGCCCGTTGCCACTCACCGCCCCCCGGGTGTCGGACCTCTCGAGAAGACAACAACTACCCGAGAGGTACTCAGATGAAGACGCAATCCCAGCTCCTGCTCCTCCTGGCGGCGTTCGCCATGGCCCTGAGCGGTTGCGGCGAAGCCGACGGCGCCCAGACGCAGAGCCAGCGCGCCCTCGGCGCCGATGGTCACGACGACGAGGGCGACGCGCTCCCCCCCGAAGACGAGGGGCCCGACGAGGAGTGGGGCGACGAGGAGGGCGAGGGCCACGGCGGCGACTGCGACGACGAGGCGGAGGAGGTGTGCGGAGGCGCGCTTGACCTCTGCCTGGACGGCGCTGAGGATGAGGAGGACGCCGAGCTGTGCTTCGAGGCGGCGGAGGCGTGCTGGATCGGCATCGAGGAGCTCGAGGGCGAAGGTGACGACGCCTGCTTCGAGGCCCTCGAGGCCTGCTTCGAGCCGCTGGAGGCGCCCCTCGAGGCGTGTGAGGTGGAGATCGAAGGCTGCTTCGAGGCGGCGGGTGATGACGAAGACGCCGCCGACGCCTGCATCGAAGGGGCCGACGCGTGCTTCGAAGCGCTCGAGGAGGAGATCCTCGCCTGCGAGGCGCTCTGCGAAGACCACGAGGAGTGGGACGACGAGGACTTCGAGGACGAAGGCGACTTCGAGGGCGACGACGACTTCGAGGACGACTTCGAGGACGACGACTTCGAGGAGGACTGAGTGTCACCGGGCGGCGCTGTCGTCGCCCGGGTCGCCGCGCGTCGCCGGGGACCACGCTTGCGCCTGATCCCCTTCCCCAGGCGCACCCTCGACGTCGACACGCTGTATCGTCGTCACTCGGGGGTGGTCTTCCGGCGCGCGCGGCGGTTCTTCGACGAGGATGAGGCGCGAGAGGTCACCCACGAGGTCTTCCTGAAGGTGGTCGAGAAGCAGTCCACCTTCAGGGCCGAGGCCCAACCGACGACGTGGCTCTATCAGATGACGACCAACCACTGCCTGAATCGACTGCGCGACCGGAGGCGCCGAGCGGAGAAGCTCGCCCTCAACGCGGAGCTGCCCTGGCTGCTGCCGAGCGGGGCGACGGACGCGGAGACGACGCTGTTTCTGGAGCAAGTCTGGGCGGAGCTCGATGAGGCGCTGGTGACCATCGGCGTGTATTACTTCGTCGACGGGATGACGCACGCCGAGATCGCCGAGGTCGTAGGCGTCTCACGACGGACCGTCGGCAATCGCGTGGACGAGATCCGCCGACGGGCTCTGGTGGCGGCGGGTATGGAGGACCGGGGACCATGAGCCCAGCGGCGATTGAGCGGAACCAATGAGCCTGACCCGCGACGGACATCTGAGCGATCTGGCGCTCGAGCGCGTCCTCGCGGGGGAGCGCGTCGACGAGGCCGCCGCCCACGCCTCCGGCTGCGAGCTGTGCGCCCGCCGCATCGAGTCGGCGCGGGCGATGCCCTTGGACGTCCGCCCCCCGGGGCGCGCGCCGGTGGCGTGGTCCTACCTGCTCGCGGGCACCCTGGCGGCGGCGGCGGCGCTGCTCGTGTACACCCGGCTCCCGGGTGAGGTGGAGGACCACCCCGTCGCGCTCCCCTCCTCGCCCGAGGCGCCCGTCGAGACCTGGCGGGTCCGCGGGAGCTTCCACTTCCAGCTCTTCGTGCACGACGGTGACGAGGCGCGTCGAGCCCGGGACGGCGAGAGGGTGCACCCGGGCGACCGACTCGGTTTCAAGGCGGAGCTCCCCCGCGACGGACACCTGCTCATCGCCGGCATCGACGCCCGGGATGAAGCGTATCTCTGCTACCCGCAGGCCACCGGCGGACGCAGCGCCGAGGTGGCGCGGGGCGAGGCCGCCAGCGACGAGGCGGTCCGGCTCGACGCGGTCCTCGGGACCGAGGAGGTCGTCGCCATCTTCTGCGACGCCCCCTTTGACTTCGCCCAGACGGCGGCGCGGCTGAAGCGTGACCAGAAGGCGGCCCCCGCTGGCTGTCAGCAGCGCAGCTTCAAGCTCCAGAAGGTCCCGCGATGAGGCGCCTCCTCCTGCTGAGCTGCCTGGCGTGGACGGCCCACGCCGGTCAGGTGCGCTTCGCCCTCGTGGTGGGCGCCAACCTCGGCGAAGCCGGGGAAGAGGAGCTCGTCTACGCCGAAGAGGACGCCGTCCGCCTCGGCGACGTGCTCACCCGCTTCGCGTCGGTCCCCGAAGAGAACCTGGTGCTCCTGCGTGGCCGCGGCGTCGATCGGGTCGAGTCGGCCCTGGGGACCCTCCGCCAGCGCATCGCCGCCGTCGACGCCGACGAGACGGTGCTCTTCGTCTACTACAGCGGGCACGCCGACGCCCAGGCGATGCACCTCGGCACCCAGCGCCTCGAGTTCAAGCGCCTGGGCAAGCTGGTGGAGGACACCGGCGCGAAGCTCTCCGTGCTGGTGGTCGACGCCTGCCGATCCGGCGAGCTCACGCGGGTCAAGGGGGCCGCCCCCGCGCAACCGTTCGATATCCGCGCCGACGACCGCCTCGACAGCGAGGGCAGCGCCATCATCACCAGCTCCGCCGCCGGCGAGGACGCCCAGGAGTCAGACCGGCTGGCCGGCGGCGTCTTCACGCACCACTTCGTGGTCGGCCTGCTCGGCGCCGCCGACGCCTCCAACGACGAGCGCGTGACGCTCTCGGAGGCGTACCGCTACGCCTACGTCGAGACGTTGCGCACCACCAGCCGCGCCCGCTTCGTCCAACACCCCACCTACTCCTTCCGCATGCGCGGGCGCGAGGATCTGGTCGTCACCCGCCTGACGGACACCGGCGGGATGGGGCGCTTCGTCCTGCAGGAGCCGGGGTCCTACGTGCTGCTCGGCTCGCGCGGCGCGGTGCTCGAGCTCTCGTCGGAGGGCCCGGTCGACGTGCTCGTCGAGCCGGGGGCCTACACGGTCCGCCTGCGCGACGCCGACGCGGTCTACGAGACGCGAAGACGGGTGGGCGCCGGCGGGCGGGTCACGGTCGAGGCGGCGGACTACGAGGCCGTCCCCTACGGGCGCTCCGTGCGCAAGGGGCTCGACGGGGGCCGCCCCTCGGCCTGGGCGGCGACCACCGCCCTCGAGGTCAGCGGTCCCCTACGCAGCGGCCTCGACCCCACGCTGATGGGCGCCGCTGGCGGACGCGTCGATCTGCGCGCGTTGACCCTCGAGCTGCGGGCTCGGTACGGGCTCTCCGGCGCACGGAACGAGGAGGTCACGCTCACCCAGCACCAGCTCGGGGTCGATGTCGGCGCCTACCGCCTCTTCGATCTCGGCGCCTTCGCCCCCGGCTTCGGCCTCCGGCTCGGGGGCGACTACGTAGCGCAGCGCTTCGACACCCGCGGCGAGGCGCCACCGCGCGACGCCATCACCGGTCGAGCGGGGGCCGTCGTGCGCGTCGAGTACGCCCCGCTGCCGTGGCTCTCGGCCCAGCTCTACGGTGGTGTCGACGCGCAACTCCTCGACACCGAGACCCTCCAGGCGGTGCCCTTCGGGGGCGCCGGATTGGCGATGTACCTGCCATGAGACACGTCACGCCCCTGCTCTGGCTCGCCCTCGCGGCCTGCGGCGACGAGCTGGCAGACGCCGACTACCGTGGGGAGCCGCTCTTCGTCATCCAGGGGCCGGTCGCCTTCCCCGATGGCCTCGACTTCCTCCAGGTCGCGAGCTGCGAGGAGCAGACCCACGACTGCTTCATCAGCGAAGAGGAGAGCTGCGCCGACGAGGGCTGCTTCGAGCCGTGCGACGAGATCTGGGAGAGCTGCATCGCCGAGCTCGACGGCGGCCCCGAGGTCGACTCCCTCGAGGGGGTGTCGCTCAGGTTGGGCCTGTTCTGGTCCCGGGCCGGCGTAGGCGGTGGCGCCGGGGACGAGGGGGATCGCGTCGAGCAGACGGCGCACATCGAGCCGGGCTTCCCCGCGCGCTACGAGTTGGCGCTGCACGCGCCGCCCCCCGACGCCGTCGTGAAGTCGACCCGCGCCGGCCGCTACGCCATCGGGCTGGTGCTGGTCTACATCGACGCCGACTTCGACGAGCGCTTCACGCCGGGGCGCGACCAGATCGCAGGTGGCGCCCCGGAGCGCGCGATCCTCTACACCCCAGCGGGCGTCGAGCTCGGCGACACGAGCTGGCGCGCCGGCTACCACCGGGTGCTGACGGGTCAGGTCTGCGACGAGGCCGCCGACGGGGGCAAGATCATCGATCTGGCGGCCGACGACGCGCCCACCCTGCGCGTCGAGCTCAGCGCGACGCCAGGCTTCCTCGCGGCGTTGCTGCTGGACGAAGACTGCGACTGCCAATACGAGTGGCCTGACGTGTGCCCCCCGGAGGAGCAGCTCGAGGCGTTCTGCGACGACGGCGAGGTCGAGCCCGGCGTCTGCGACCTCTGCTTCGAGCAGCTCTTCTGCGAGGAAGAGCCATTCGACTAAGTGAGGGCACGCGTGGTAGACGGCCCGCGTGAGAACGCTCATCGTCGTCGCCGTCGCCGCCACGCTCGCCTGCAACCACGCTGGCGGTGAGCCACCCCCGGAGGTGGCCGAGGCGAAGGCCGGTAGCTTCGCGCCCGCCCGAGACACCGACCAGCCCCTCGGCAGAAACGCACGGGAGGCGCTCCTGCGCGCCGCGCGGGCCGCCTGCGCCGGCCACGACTTCGACGAGGCCGCGCCCCCGGAGCTCGCCGACTTCACCAAGCCCATCATCGTTCACGCGTTCCACCGGGACGGTCGCCACGCGGGGCGCATCCGGGTCAATGGCAACGCGCCAGCCCTCGTGAAGGTGGCGCGCCGAGTGCCGTCGCTATGCGCGAAGAAGGACGCTGGCAATCTCTATCTGCACTTGATGGCCGTCACCTTCACGGCGCGCCTCGCCAACTTCGGCATCGTGGGCATCTTCGACTACCGCGTCTTCGAGCCCCAGGTCATGGGTCTGGCCTACGAGCTCGAGGGCAAGCGCGCCGAGCGGGACCCGATCCAGCAGACGATGTGGAACTACGGGCCCAAGACGCTGCGGGCCAAGCTCGCCAAGGCGGTCGGGCTGAACCCCAAGACCGCCCCCGCGGACAACCGGTTGACGATCGAGATCTACCGGGTCCAGCACTTCGCCGAGCGATACCCGGACCGCAGCTTCGGCGACTTCTACCGAGGCTTCGAGACGCTGCGGCCCGAGGACCTGACGAGCGCCGGCTTGAAGAAGCGGCTCGGGCTCATCGGCGAGTGGTTCCGAAACAACGTCATCGACGGGCAGATCACCTACAAATACCACCCGACCCGACGGAAGTACCAAAACGGCGAACGCACGATGGTGCGCTCGACGATGTCGACCTGGGTCCTCAACCGCCTCGGGACGTACCTCGGCGACGAGGGCCTCCTCGCGAAGGGGTTGGAGGTCGCGCGGTTCTATTTCGAACGCTACTTCCAGATGAAGGAGTCCCTCGAGGCGGGGCGCATCCTCGCCTCCACCGATCCGCTGAAGAACGGCAACGTCGTTCGGGATCGCTACACCGTGGCCAGCTTCATCGCCGCGGCCCTGCTCGAGCGCCAGGACTGGGAGGACTACTCACGGCAGGTCGAGCTGCTGATGGCCTACGCGATGAGCTTCAAGCGCGCCGACGGCGTGATGTGGACGCCCTTCGGCCAGAGTCAGTTCTTCATGCCAGGCCAGCTCCTACTGGGCGTGGCCTACGCCTACGGGCGCACCAAGGACGCCCGCTACAAGCGCTTCTTCGACGAGGTCTTCGACGTCTACTCCGCGATGCTCGGCGACATGATGGCCCTGGGCCATGGCCGCTACGCGCCCTACGCGCCCGCCTGGTACACCCAGCCCGCGGCGGCGATGTACGAGATCACGGGCGACGCGAGGTACCGCGACTTCGTCTTCGCCATCAACGATCGCGTCGCGCTGCACTACGAGATGAACGCGGCCCACCAGGTGCATCCCGATTGGGACGGTATCCTGACGCCGAAGCCCATCGGCTGGGGCAACAACTCGATCACCGCGGCGGCCCTCGAGGCCATCACCGACGCCGCCATCGTCGCCAAGAAGGCCGGCGATGCCACGCGCTACGAGGCCTACCGCCGGGTCGTCCGACGAACCGTGACCTACCTGTGTCGGCTCCAGTTCACGCCCGCGAATACCTACTTCATCCGCAAGCGCCAGCGGGTCGTCGGCGGCTTCAAGACCGACCTGCTCGACCACCGCGTATGGATGGACAACGTCTGGCACCTCACCAGCGCGTTCATCAAGGTTCACCGCGCGGGGCTCCTGGACTGAGCCGCTACTGCAGCGTGGTCTCGTCCTCGCTCAGCTCGTCGTCGTCCTCGTCGTGACGCCACACGGGCGCGTCGACATAGAGGGCGTAGGCGGCGCCGATCAGGAGCAGCAACGCGGCGATGGATGGGAGCATGCTCTCAGCCATATCACGCCAATGTGACCAGAAGTCACGTCAAAAGACAAGCTGATTCAGGGGAGCCAGGTGCGCTCGACCAGCACCTCGCCTGCGCTGCCGTAGTACACGACGTCGACCTCGCCGGTGACGGGATCGAGCGTGAAGGTCGCGTAGTTGTTGTTGGCCAGGGCCCAGTCGATGTTGGGCGCGCTGGGAAAGAGCAGCGCCAGGGGGTTGGGCAGATGCTCGGCGGGTCCGACCAGGAGCTCGGGCACGACGCTCCCCGGTCCAGCGGCCGTGAGCCGCCCCATCGACGCCAGGTGGAAGTCCCCCGACACGACGAAGACCCCTGGGATGGCCTCGAGGTCCAAGAAGACCAGCAACGCCTCGCGCTGCGCCGAGTAGCCGGACCACCGGTCTGCGTCGACGCCGAAGGTCGGGTAGTCCCCCATCGGGACCGAGTTGACGATCACCTTGAAGACGGCGTCACTCCCCCGGAGCCCCGCCTGCAACCAGTCCATCTGCGCCGGCGAGATGTACTGCGCCTCGGCGCCCCCGCGGGTCGACGGCCGGCGCTCGCCGCGCGAGTCCAGGACGAAGAACTCGACGGTCCGCCCCCACCGGAAGCTGCGCCACACGCGCTCCGGCGCCATCGGGTCACGCCGAATCGGGAGGTGCTCGAACAGCGCGCCCCGCGCCGCCGCCGCGCGCGCGGGATCGATGGTCTCGGGGTCCCAGTTGTTGTCCACCTCGTGGTCGTCCCAGGTCGCGACCACGCTCACCGAGGCGAGGAGGCGCCTGAAGGCGGGCGTCTCCAGGTTCTCCGCCCACTTCGCCCGGTAGCCCCCCCGGTCGCGTGCGCCGTCGGCATAGACCGTGTCGCCTACCAGCAGGAAGAGGTCGAGGTCCTCGTGGTTCCCCGCCCGCAGGAGCGTCGGGAAGCGCCCCCCGTTTCGAGCGCAGCTCACCGCCCCGAAGCTCACCGCCTCCAGCGCGTCGTCGGCGATCGCCGCCCGAAAGCGCCCGAAGTCGCTCCGAGCCGTGCGCCGCCCGCCCTCGACGACGAAGAAGGCGAAGCGGTACCACGCGCCCGGCGTGAGCCCTCCGGACTCGTAGTGAACGAAGCCGCCTTCGGCGGGCTCCACGCGCGCTACATCGTGCACCCGCTCCCCGTCCGGGACGGTCTCCCACAGCGCCACCTCCAACCCCGCGGCCCCGGCGTACCGTGTCCACAGGATCGCGGAGATCGCCGTCACGTCCCCGCTCGCGACGCCCAGCGGGAAGTCCTCGCCCTCGGGCAGGTTCGGATCCACCGAGCCCAGATCCGCCTCGGCTGCGTCCGGCACCGGCGGCGCCGCGTCCGGCTCGACCCGCGAGTCGACCGCTGCCGCATCGGAAGACCGGAGATCCGGCTCGCCGATATCGGTCACCCGACCATCGTGCCCCGCCTCCGCGACCGGCCGCGGGACGTCCACCGCGCCGATGTCCGCCGCGCCGACGTCCGGCGCACCGCCGGACCGCGCCCCCTGATCGTTGCAACCGAGCAAGAGCAACACCACCAGCGAGCCCCGCATCGACACCTACTCCCCTTCCAGACCGATCGACACCAGCATGTCGAGCCCCCGCCCCGGGCCGCGATCCCCCAACGAGTCGCGCAGCGTGTGCCCCCCCCGCTGCCGCGGCGAGTCCGCCTTCTCCAACTCCACCGTCCCGTCCTGCGTGCGCAGGTACTCGATCTCCTCACCCGGATCCGTCTGCAAGTGGCGTTGGATGACCCTCGGGACAGCCACCGTCCCGTTGCTCGCCAGCACGCCGTGCGGCCGAACGGGCGGCCCCATCGCCTGTGGCACCCGCCCCAGCAGCACGCGGCACCAGGGCGCGATGACGAACTCGAGGAAGTCGCCAGGCACCAGCTCCATGTACAACCGCACCGCCTCGGGGACGAAGAGTGAACCGTTCTCGCTCAGACGGTGGCGTGGCACGGCGCCAGTCTACTCCTCCCCACCCTCGCGACCAACGGCCACGACGACCGCCCGGCGGCCCGGCAGGCGACCGATCCACGGGTAGCCGCAAAACGTGGGGCGTGACAACGTCAGTCGTGGGTCGACGACATGAGGAGTACCGATGCGACGACTGACAGCCACTGCTTGCGTGCTCGCCCTCGCGGCGACCACCGCGTGCACCCGCACCATTCGAATCAAACCCCAGGACCTGCCCTCCCTGAACGGCGCGCATACGACACAGGTCGGGACGACCTCGAACACCGTCCCAAGGACCGTCAACGGGAAGACGACCTACACCACCCAGAGCACTCCAGTGATGGCGTCGAGCGTGTTCCACGTCACGACGCTCGAGGGCACGACGGACACGGTGGAGGGACGCTTCGACGTCACCCTCCGAACGACCGCGGGCGCCGGCGCTCGGTTCGAGTACCCCGTGATCGCCGACCTGAAGGGCGACGCGCTGAGCGTCCGAGGCAAGAGGCAGCCCGAGCAGCTCTACCCCCTCGGCGACCTGCAATACGCGGGCGTGGAGGTTCAGGACCGGCCCATGACCACGCTCGCGTGGATCGGCGTGACGGGCGCGCTGTCGATCGCAGCGATCATGCTCGTCAAGAGCTCGATCTCGAGCCGGGGCGAGCGGTGAAGCAACACCTCCTCGCCCGGCGCGTATTGGCTCGCGCCCCATGATCTACCGTTCGCTCATCATCTGCGCCGCCTTTGCCGTCTCCGGTTGCGGCGGCGCCGTGCCCGACCCCGCAGCACACATCACCAAACCGCCCCGGCGAGCCACGAAGATGAACAACGACCACATCGACAAGCTCGTCCGCCGCATCGACTCCGAGGTGCGCCGCGAGGCCCCAAACGTCTGGCTGCTCCGAGTCGAGTCGGTCGAGGTCACGATCATCACCGACGAGCGGGCCGACCGCATGCGCATCATGGCCCCGGTGGCCGAGGCGACCAAGCTCCCGCCCGAGCTGCTGATGCGGATGCTGCAAGCCAACTTCGACTCGGTCCTGGATGCCCGCTACGCGGTGGCCCACGGGCGCGTCTGGAGCGCGTTCATCCACCCGTTGGGCTCGCTGACGGAGCGCGACTTCCTCTCGGGGCTCGCTCAGACGGTCAACGGGGTGTTGACCTTCGGCACGAGCTTCAGCAGCGGGGCGCTCATCTTCGGTGGCGGCGACAGCGGCGAGATCCACCGCAAGCTGCATGACCGTATCCTCGAGAAGGGCGAGAAGATCTGATTCCGCCCCCGGCGCCGATCCCGTACAACTCGGTGCATGGACGTGCTGGTCGTCAACTGTGGGAGCTCGAGCCTCAAGCTCGACGTCCTCGACGCGGAGAGCGGCGTGCGGCGCGGTTCTGAGCGGGTGGAGCGCCTCGACGGCGGCCACGCCGACGCCCTCCGGGAGGCCTGCGCGCGGCTGCCGCTGGCCACCGTCGGCGCGGTGGGACACCGCGTGGTCCACGGTGGCGCGCGCTTCACCGAGCCGACCCCCATCGACGACGAGGTCTGCGCGGCCATCGAAGCCCTGGTCCCCCTCGCGCCGCTGCACAACCCGGCGAACCTGGCCGGCATCAGGGCGGCGCGCGAGGCGCTACCCGACCTGCCCCACGTCGCCGTCTTCGACACCGCCTTCCACGCCACGCTGCCCCGGCGCGCCCGCCACTACGCGCTGCCGGCGGACGTCGCCGAGCGCCATGGGCTTCGCCGCTACGGTTTCCACGGCCCGAGCCACGCATGGCTCGCGCGCCGCGCCGCGGAGTGGCTCGGCGCCGAGCCGGAGACGCTGCGGCTCGTGACCTGTCACCTCGGCAACGGATGCAGCGTGTCCGCCGTGGAGTACGGCCGCTCGGTCGAGACGAGCATGGGCATGACCCCCCTCGAGGGCCTGGTGATGGGCACCCGCGCCGGGGACGTCGATCCGGGGGTTCTGCTCACGTTGCTGCGACGCGAGGGGCTCGATGTGGATGGTCTCGACGCGCTGCTCAACCGACGCAGCGGCCTCGCGGGCCTGTCGGGGGTGGGCAACGACCTGCGCGACATCGAAGCGAAGGCCGCCCATGGCGACGAACCGTGCCGCACAGCCCTCCAGGTCTTCGCTCACCGCGCCCGCAAGTACATCGGCGCGTACGCGGCGGTGATGGGGGGCGTGGACGCCATCGTCTTCGCCGGGGGCATCGGCGAGAACAGCGCCCCGATGCGGCACCGAATCGGTCAGCGCCTGGAGTTCCTCGGCGCCCGCCTCGACGAGGACCGCAACCGCGACGCCGCCGTCGATCACGAAGAGCCGGTCTTCGCCATCTCCGACGCGCGGAGCCGATGTCGCCTGCTGGTGGTCAAGACCGACGAGGCCCACGCCATCGCCCGCGCCGCCGCCAAGGTCGCGCGAGCGGCGGAGCCCCACGACGCCGGCGCGATCCCGATCGCCGTCTCTGCGCGCCACATCCACCTCACGCGCGCCGCCGTCGACACGCTCTTCGGCGCCGGCCACACGCTGACCCCACACAAGCCGCTGAGCCAGCCGGGGCAGTTCGCCTGTACCGAGCGGCTGTCCATCGTCGGACCCCGCCGCAGCATCGAGGGCGTGCGGGTCCTGGGGCCCGTGCGCGCCCGCTGCCAGGTCGAGATCTCCCGGACCGACGAGTTCTTCCTCGGGGTCGACGCCCCCGTGCGCAACTCCGGTGACGTGTTGGGCACACCCGGCGTCACGCTGGTGGGCCCGGCGGGCTCACTCACCCTCGAGGAGGGCCTCATCTGCGCGCGACGTCACATCCACCTTCACCCCGACGACGCCCAGCGCTTCGGCGTGCGCGCCGGTGACATCGTGGAGGTCGCCGTCGACAGCGAGGGGCGAGACCTGGTCTTCGGCGACGTCCTGATCCGCGTGAAGTCGAGCTATCGCACGGAGATGCACATCGACACCGACGAGGCCAACGCCGCGGAGTTGAGACCGGGCCACGAAGGCGCGCTGGTAGGGACCGGCGCCACCGCTCACCTCAGACACCGGCGGGCACCCCGCGTCTGATCCCGGCGACCAGCAGCGCCGCGCCGGCAACGATGCACACGTCGGCCACGTTGAAGACCGGCCAATGGTGGACGTGGATGAAGTCCACTACGTAGCCCCGAAAGAGCCGGTCCAGCAGGTTGCCCAGGGCTCCGCACGTGAGCATCGCCAAGCCCACCTGCTGCCAGACGCCACGTCGCCGAAAGAACAGGCCCAGCAGCAAAGCCACCGCGAAGACCCCGAAGGTCAGGATCACGACCTGCCGGGGTCCCTCCGGGATGGCGCGCAGCAGGTGGAAGCCAACGTCTCGGTTCTCGGCGTAGTGGAGATCGAGGACCCCGGGCACCAGCGCCACCGCCTCGCTCCCCCGAAGCGCCTGCGTCGCCAGATGCTTCGTCGCGTGGTCGCACCCCACCCCCAACAACATCGCTCCGAAGAGGACCAACCTGAGCGCGGGCCGTCGCATCTCGGGGTTCAACACGCCGCCGCCCGCCGGAGATTCCCGCGGAGAACTACCGCGGGTCGGGGCAGGCTCGGTCTCGGCAGACGAGCTCGCATCGCCCGGCGACGCACAGATCGTCGCAGGCGGCAAAGGCGCCGCACTGGCACTCGCCGGCGATGCACCGATCTCCCCGCGGTTGGCAGCGGCTCCCGCACTCGCCACAGTGGTCGGCGTCGGTCTGGAGGTCGAAGCCCTCGTCGATGCTCCGGTCGCAGTCATCGTCGGCCCCATTGCAGACCTCTCGGGGGACCGGACCACACGCGCCGCAGGCGTTGCGCACCCCCTCGTCGATGGCGCCATCGCAGTCATCGTCTACCTCGTTGCACGCCTCGTTGGCCGACTCCCCGGGCTGGGCGTCGCAGGCCACGCCCCCGCGCGGATCACACACCATCGTGCCCGTATCCCGACAGGCGCCGACCCCGATCGAGCACGGGGCGCCGAGGGTGGGGAAGCCCTCGTCCGTCCTTGCATCGCAGTCGTCGTCGACCCCGTTGCAGCTCTCCTCGGCGAGGGGCCCGCACTCGTCGCAGGCGTTTCGCACCCGTTCATCGATGACGCCGTCGCAGTCGTTGTCCTCGAGGTCGCAGACCTCGCGGGGGGGCTGCCCGCAGCCCCCACAGGCATTGAGCAGGCCCTCGTCGACCTCCGAGTCGCAGTCGTCGTCCTCCCCGTTGCAGACCTCGTCCACGCAGCCACATTCGAGGCCCTCGTCCACGCGGCCGTCGCAGTCCTCGTCGAGGCCGCCACACGCCTCGGGTCCACCGCGGACCGGATCGGCGCCGCACCGCGTCGCGCCCAGCCCCGCGCACACGACGACCCCCTGGCGCTCACAGAGCCCGAGGCCCGTGACGCAGCCCTGCCCCAAGCTCGCGAACCGCTCATCGACCGCGCCGTCGCAGTCGTCATCCTCGCCGTTGCAGAGCTCCGGCGGCGGCGGCGCGCATTCTCCACAGGCGTTTTGCACCCCCTCGTCGGTGGCGCCATCACAGTCGTTGTCGACGGCGTCGCAGACCTCCTCCGGCGCCTCGCCGCAGTCCCCGCAGGCGTTTCGAACGCCCTCGTCGGGGGCGCCGTCGCAGTCGTCGTCCAACCCGTTGCACAGCTCCGTCGGGTCGGGGCCACACAGCCCACAGGCGTTTTGCACCCCCTCGTCGACCGCTCCGTCACAGTCGTCGTCCACGCCGTCGCAGACCTCGACGGGTAGCTCACCGCACGCGCCACAGGCGTTGCGCAGCCCCTCGTCCACCACCCCGTCGCAGTCATCGTCCCGCCCATCGCAGACCTCGTCGCTGTCTGGATCGCAGGGGACGCAGTCGATCAAGCCCTCGTCCACCGCCCCATCGCAGTCGTCGTCACCGCCGTCACATGCCTCCGAGACCGGCCCCTGCCCGCCAGCGCACTCCCCCCACCTGCCACCGAGGCCACACACCTGCTCGCCGGGCCCGCAGGCCCCGATATCCGAGCCGCAGACGCGGGACTCGCCAGGCTCACAGCAGCCATCCGCACCTTCGTCGACCGCGCCGTCGCAGTCGTCGTCGACCCGGTTGCACGTCTCGTCGATGGCCTCGCCGGGGGTGGCGCCACAGGCGTCGACCTCGCCGGCGCAGACGCGGACTCCGCGCCGCTCACACAGCCCCATGCCGGCGACGCACTCAGCCCCCAGCCCGGGCCAATCCTCGTCGATGGACTCGTCGCAGTCGTCGTCCTCCCCATTGCACAGCTCGGGGCCACAGCCCGGCGGCGCGTCCGGCGCCGCGTCGGCGAGCCGGACGACGTCGGCCGCCGCGTCGATCACCGACTCGACATCGACGACCTCGGCGTCGCGCTCGTCGAGATCGAGCGCGAAGCTACATCCGGTCAAACCCGCTGCTGCGACGAGGAGGCGAACCACAGCGGACTTGTAGCATCGTCCCCCGCTTCCCCGCGACCGAAGACGCTGATACCTTGCGCACCGTGACATACACCATCGTACACCGCGCAGCCCTCGCGCTGCTCCTCGCTGGCTGCGGCCAGGGCACCCCGCCGGAGGTCCAACCGGAGAGCGGGGCAGAGGCGACACCCAAGGTGGAGGCGCCGCCCGTCTGCCCTCCGCGCCAGAGAGCCCCCGAGGCGATGCCGCGGATCGGCGCCGAACACCGGACGGCGGCCTACTGGCTCGCGCGCGTGCCCGGTCCCGACGAGGTCCTGCTCACGCCGGGGCAGGTCGCTGACCACAACGCGGCGCTGCGACAGGGTGGGTCGGCCGTCCCCTTCACGGTCTACGATCTCGGCGAGCCACCGGAGGCTGTGGCCCTGCAAGCCGAGGTGCGGGAGCGCTTCGACTGGCTGGCGCAGCGATTCGAGGCGGGCAAGTACGTCGACGGCGACGGACAACCCATCGTGTCTCGCTTCGACGCGACGCCCGCCGCGCGCCCCACCGTCGCGCTTCACCGGGTCGAACGCCTCACGCAGATCTACTGCGCCCCGACACGGGCGGCCTACTACACGCCCAGCCTCGACAAGCGCTTCAACCGAAACCACTGCTCCTCGTTGCGCCCCGGGGAGGTGGTCCGCGTGGAGGGGGTCTGGCCCAACGGCATGCGCCTCGTTCGAGCGCGCTACGTCTACGGCTGGGTGGCGCCCGACGCCGGGCTCTCGGCCCACTCCGTCGATCCGCCGACGCCCCCCGTGACCCGTCCCCTGACGCGCCGCGCGATCATCGAGGCCGCCTTCCGCTACCTGGGCAAGCCCTACGGCTGGGGTGGCGTCGCGGGTGGCCGCGACTGCTCGCGCTTCCTGATGGACGCCTTCGCAGAGTTGGGCCTGGAGCTGCCGCGCCACAGCGCGTCGCAGGCCGCGGCGGGGACCTTCGACATCGACGTGTCCCAGGTATCGGGGGAGCAGGAGAAGCTGCTGCTCATCGACGCCGCCGCCCGCCGCGGGCTCGTGCTCCTGCACTTTCCGGGACACATCATGCTCTACCTCGGCCGCGACGCGGCGGGTGTCCCGATGGCGATCCACGCCTTCGCGGAGTACCTCGCCCCCTGCGAGGCGACCGATCCCGCCAGGCCCGACCAGGTCGAGACGCTCTTCGAGGTCGACCGCGTCCTGGTCAGCGATCTCGAGCTCGGACGCGGCAGCTCGCGGACCGCCTTTGTCGAGCGCATCACCAAGGTGACGGTCCTCGGGAAGGCCCCTGGACTCGAGCTCGACGGCGTCGCGCGGCTCCGACCCGCGGCCCCGGTTCAGAAGCCGACGGAGTGCCGGGACGGGGGCGGCGTCGCGATCTACTACTCCCCCAAGCGGCCCGACGGGCGTGGTCCAGTCCGGGTGATGGCCACCGCGAGCGAGGACCCGGGGCCCGTCGAGTTGGCGCTGTTCACCCCCGATGGCGAGCGCGTCGTCCCCCCCACCAAGCGGCTCGGAGGCCCGCCCTTCAGCTACGTGGCGACCCTCGACCGCCCCCGCACGGGGCGCTGGACCGCGGTGCTGGGCGACGGGGACCGCATCCTCGCGTGCGAGCCGGTGCGCGTCCGCCGCGGCAAGCCCGAGGCGAAGGCCACCGCCGAGGTCTGGGCCCCCCGCAGGCGCTGGACGGGCGACGCCGAGAACCTCTACGCCGCCTGGGTCGAGTCGCTGTTCTCCCACACCGAGGAGAACCTCACGTGGAAGAACCTCCACAGCCTCACGCGCGACCCCGAGCGCAACCTTCTCTACGACCACTTCGGCCGCGGTGAGGACGCCGATCTCCGACTCCAACCCGACTGCGCCGACCTGCCGTACCTCCTTCGAGCCTACTTCGCCTGGAAGATGGAGCTGCCCTACGGCTTCCGCCGCTGTAGCCGCGGCCGATCGGGGCGCGCGCCCTCCTGCGGCGACGTACAGACGAACATGTCCACCCGCGAAAAGGACGGTGACGACGACGCCTTCCAGTACTTCTCCCGCCGCCGCATCCGAAACGCCGTCCACTCGGCGAGCGGTCGCACCGCGCCCGACGACGACGAGACCGACTACTACCCCGTCCCCCTGACCCGCGCGGCGCTGCGCCCGGGCACGCTCTTCGCCGATCCCCACGGCCACATGTTGGTGGTGGCGCGGTGGATACCGCAGGGGCTCGATCGTTACGGGGCGCTCATCGCCGCCGACGCCCAGCCCGACGGGACCGTGGGCCGGCGACGCTTCTGGCGCGGCTCGTTTCTGTTCACCCCGGAGACCAAGGACGTGGGCGCCGGCTTCAAGGCCTTCCGCCCGGTGGTCATCGACCGCGAGCGCGAGGTCACCACGCTGCTCAACAAGGAGCTGCGGGGCAAAGACGGCCTCGCGCCCTTCAGCCGGGAACAATACGAGGGCTCGAAGGACGACTTCTATGCGGCGATGGAGGCGCTCATCAACCCGCGCCCCCTCGACCCCAGGGCCCGGCAGACCTCCCTCGTCGACGCCCTCGCCGAGGCCGTCGCGCGACGCGTCAACTCCGTCGACAACGGCGTCGAGTTCATGGAGGGCCGGGCCTGGAGGCCCATCGAGATGCCCACGGGGTACGCCGTCTTCGAGACCAAGGGCGCCTGGGAGGACTTCTCGACGCCGGCCCGCGACATGCGGCTGCTGATCTCGATCGACACGGTCCTGGCCCTCGTCGACCAGATCCGCCGCGCACCGGCCCGCTACGGCCTGCGCGCCGAGCAGGTCGAGGCGACGGTCGCCGAGGTGACCGCCCACCGCGACCGCCTGCTGGCGGAGCGCCGCTTCGAGTACACCCGCTCCAACGGCGAGAAGCAGGCGTCCACGCTGAAGCAGATCGTCGACCGGCGCGACCGCTTCGAGATGTCCTACAACCCCAACGACTGCACCGAGCTGCGCTGGGGCGCCCGCGAGGGTGAGCCGGAGTTCGCGACCTGCGCCCGCCGCGCCCCGAGCAAGCAACAGCGACGGATGGTCAAGTACCGGCCGTGGTTCCAGAACCGGCAGCGTCCCCCCCGTTGAAGGCCAAAGCCAGGCTCTACGAGGGCCTCGCGGTCTACCTCGACCGCCGGATGGCGCTGCTGCTGGCGCTGGGTTTCAGCAGCGGGCTCCCGCTGTTGCTGGTGGGCGGCACCCTCCAGTTCTGGCTACGCCAGGAGGGGTTGTCGCGCACCGACGTGGCGCTCTTCTCCGCCGCGGCGACGCCCTACGTCTTCAAGTTCGTGTGGGCGCCGATCGTCGACCGGCTGAAGCTGTCGTGGATCACCCGGCGGCTGGGCATGCGCCGCGGGTGGCTGCTCCTGGTGCAGGTGGCGCTGGCGTTCGCGGTCGCCGAGCTGTCGTCTACGCAGCCGCGGATCGATGCCTGGGAGACGGCGCGCTGGACCCTCGTGGTGGCCTTCCTCGCCGCCACGCAGGACATCCTCATCGACGCCTACCGCATTGACCTGCTGCCGGTGAGCGACCAAGGCGCGGGGGCCGCGGCGGCGGTGTTCGGCTATCGCCTCGCGATGCTCGTCACCAGCGCCGGCGCGCTCTACGCGGCGACCTACCTCGGCGATTGGTCGCTGACGTATCTGTGCATGGCGCCGCTCTTCGTCGTCGGCCTCGTCGCGACGGCGCTGGCGCCCCTCGTCAAGCGGGAGCCACCGCCGATCGAGGCCGACTCCCGGCTCGAGGCCGCCGCCCACCACTTCCGCCTCGCCGTCCTCGACCCCTTCCGCGACATCCTCGGCCGCCCCGGCGCCCTCTACGTGCTGGCGTTCGTGGCGCTCTTCAAGCTCGGCGACGGCATGGCCGGGGTGCTCACCAACGTGATGCTCAAGGACATCGGCTTCACCAACATCGAGATCGCCAACATCGCCAAGACCTGGGGCCTCGCGGCCACCATCGTGGGCCTCGGTATCGGCGGCGGGATGGTGCGCGCGATGGGCGTGGTGCGCGCGATGTGGGTCGCCGGCTTCGTGCAGCTCGCCTCCAACCTCATGTTCTGCTGGCAGGCCTACGTGGGCCACGACATCTACCTGCTGATGGCCACCATCAGCGTCGAGAACATCAGCGGCGGCGTGGGGACGGCGGCGTTCGTCGCCTACATGAGCGGGCTGTGCTCCGCGTCGTTCTCGGCGACCCAGTACGCGCTGCTCACCGCGCTTGCGGGCCTCTCGCGACGCTTCCTCGCCGCTGGCGGCGGCGTCTTCGCCGACGCCTACGGATGGGTCCCCTACTTCGCCTTCACCGCCGTCTGCGCCGTGCCCGGCCTGCTGCTGCTCTACGTCCTCCAGCAGCGGGGAACGACGGGACTGGTCGAACGCGCGTCGACTCCGGCAGACTAGGCGCATGGTGCGTCTGTACCGCGAGTCTCGGACCGTCGAGTGGGCGCTGCGCGAGGTCGGCGTGGACTACTACGTCGAGTCGATCACCTTCGAGGAGTCGGATCTCGAGCCGGTGACGGGGCATCCCCCGCTGCTGGAGCTCGAGGGGCTTCGCCTCTGGGAGCCCGCCGCAGCCCTCGACGAGTTGGGCGTCCGCTACGGTGAGCCGCTCTACCCGCCTCCCAAGGTGCGGCCCTACGTTCGCCAGTGGATCTTCACCTGGCTTGGCTGGCACGCCGCCGGTCGCTTCGACCACGTCCTCGGCGCCCGACGGCGGGCGATGCTCCAGGCCCCGAAGGATCCCAAGGCCTTCGAGGCCGAGATCACCGACTCCACGGCGGCCGGGTTCCGCTACCTGGTGGCCCTCAACGCCCACCTGCGCGACCACCACTACGTGGTGGGCGACCGCTTCACGGTGGCCGACATCGCCACGGCCGAGTCGGTCCGGCGAGCCGAGGAGGGCGGCGCAGATCTCGCCCCGCTGGTCGGCGTCTGCCTCTGGATTGGGCGACTCAGCGCCCGTGATGCCTTTACGCCCCCACCGAAACGGTGAAGGGCTGGTGTGAGGTCGACGCCGGTCCGATGGGCCGTGGCGCGGTGGCGACGCGCCCCCTCGGCGCCGGCGAGCGCATCCACCACGAGACGGCGGTGGCCCTCGCCCTCGAGCCAGCGCACCGGGTCGTCGTGGAGCACGACCCCATCGGGGCCTACGTGGAGGCGCTCGACGCCGCGGCCCGCGAGCACGCGATCGACACCACCGTCCTGCGCCTCGCCGCCCGCCTCGTCCTGGTGCGCCATGAGCGGGTCGAGCGCCTGGTCGCCCCACCGCTCCCGGAGATCGCGCGAGCCGCCGCCGCCGCCGCCTCGGCCGCGGTCGCTCCGCTCCTCAGCGTCGAGCCCGCGACGCTTCTGACCTCCATCGCGCGGGTCAACGCCAACGCCTTCGCCTTCGCCGCCGACGTCGATCCGACGGTGCCCCTGGGGATGGCGATCGTGCCCCTGTGCAGCCGTTTCAACCACGCCTGCTGGCCGAACTGCGCCATCTCGAACCACGGCGTCGAGTACCAGATCCGCGCGTTGCGGCCGATTGAGGAGGGCGAGCCGCTCACGCTGCCCTATATCGGTCTGGTGGAGGCCCGCGGCGCCCGCCGCGCCAAGCTGCGAGCCCAGCGCGGCTTCGACTGCGCGTGTTCACGCTGCGCGAATCCGTCGAGCGCCATGGAGTTGGCCGTCGGCGGGGTGCGTTGCGAGGGCGGCGGTGACTGGCACCCGTCCGAGCCCGGCCCGGACTGGCGTTGCGCCACCTGCGGCGCGGGCGCAGAGGCCGTCGCGGCCGTCGAGGCTCGGGCCTATCACTGGCTACGACAGGGCAATGGCGTCTCGGAGAGCGACGAGTTCGACGCCGAGGTCACGCGTGCGGCCCTCGAGATCCTGGTCGAGAAGTGCGACGCCCTCCTGTCCCCTCACCACGCCGTCACGTTCCAGCTCCTAGCGCCCCTGGTGAACGCCTGCGTGGAGCTCTCGGACCACGCGGCGCGGCTGACGTACGTGCAGCGCATGGCGGAGATCGGAGCGCGCGCCCTGCCGGAGCACTCGATCGAGCGAGCCGGCCTCCACCTCGCCCTCGCCGACGCGATGATGCACGCCTTCAACGCGGATCCAGAACAGATCGTCCTCATCGGAGAGGCTCACGCCCTGCTGGCGAAGCGCCTCCGGGCCTACGAGATCTGCTGCGGCCCGCGCCACCCCGCGGCGCGGCAGGCCACGAAGGTGTCTCAGGGCAGCGGATCGGGGGAACGGTCCGGGTAGAGCGGGTGCACCTTCGCGAGCTGCTCGGCGAAGACCTTCGGATCGCTCGTGGGCAGCTCGCAGCGGCCCTCCTCGCACACATACGCCGTCGCCTTCCCGTCGCGGGCCACCTTCGCTTGGAGCAGCGGGATGTGCTTGGCGTGCGTCGCGGTCTGCGCCGTCGATACTCGAGCCAGGATGCGATTCGGCAGGTAGGTCTCCCGGAGCACCTTCTGGAGCGCGCCGGCGGCGCCGGGAGTGGGCTCGATGATCACCACCTCGCGGGGCCGATCGGTGTCGTAGTCGAGGGCCTGTAGCATCTTGGGGGCGCTGGTGTTGCCGCGGCGCAGGCTGCCGGCGAACGCGCGGAAGATGCCGTGGGCCCGTTCGCGATACCCCACGTCGGTCGTGAACTCGGCGAGGCGCAGGAGGTTGAGGGCCGAGACGGAGTTGCCGCTGGGGACCGCGCCGTCGTAGCTGGGCTTCTTGCGCACCAGCAGCTTCTCGGCGTCGTTGGCGGTCGTGAAGTAGCCGCCGGCCGGATCGGCGTGGAGCTCGTCCTGCTTCGCCTGGAGCTCGAGGGCCGCCTCGAACCAGCGCAGCTCGCCGGTGAGTTCGTAGACGTCGAGCAAGGCCGCGATGAGGAAGGCGTAGTCCTGGACGTAGGCCGTCAGGCGCGCCTTGCCCTCGTTGTAGGTCCGGCGCAGCCGGCCGTCGGGGCCCCGCATCGACGCGAGCAAGAAGTCGGCGGCTTTGACGGCGTGCTTCGCGTAATCCCCCCGCCCGAGGACCTGCGCGCCCTGGGCGAAGGCGCTCACCATCAAGGCATTCCACGCCGTGAGCAGCTTGTCGTCGAGCAGTGGTGGGGGCCGCTTCGAGCGCGCGTCGTAGAGGATCCTCTTGGCGGCGTCGAGCTCGGCGATGAGGGTGCCCAGCGTGACACCGAGCTCCGTAGCCACGGCGGGGAGCGGTCGAGGGAGGTGGAGGATGTTTTGCCCCTCGAAGTTGCCTCGCCCGGAGTAGCGCCAAGCGGCCCTGGTGAAGCGGGCGCGCGCCGGGCCGACGAGGCGCTCGAGCTCGGCGGGCCGCCAGACGAAGAACAGGCCCTCCTCCCGGTGCTTCCCATCGGGCGTGGGGCTGTCGGCGTCGGTCGCGGAGTAGAATCCACCGACCGGGGCCGTCATCTCGCGGGCGACGTAGTCCAGGGTCTCGGTGGCCACGCGCGCGAAGAGGGCGTCGTGGGTGATCTGGAACGCCGCGAGGTAGACGCTCACGAGCTGCGCGTTGTCGTAGAGCATCTTCTCGAAGTGGGGCACGAGCCATCGCTTGTCGGTGCTGTAGCGATGGAAGCCGCCACCGACGTGGTCGTACATCCCGCCCGCCGCCATCTTCTCGAGGGTGTGCGTCACCACGTGGAGCGCTTGGGGATCGCCGCTTCGCCGGTAGTAGCGCAAGAGGAAGCCGAGGCTCGAAGGGCGCGGGAACTTGGGCGCGCGACCAAAGCCGCCCCAGGTCGTGTCGAAGCGCTGCGCGAAGCTGAGCGCGGCCTGGTGCAGGGCGTCTGGTCCCGGCACATCGCCTGCGCGCCGGGGCTCCGCTCGAGCTTGGATGCGGCGCGTCACCTGCTTGGCCCGCTCGACGAGGGTGTCGCGGCTGCCCCCGTATTCGGACACGAGCTCCTGGAGGATGGTGAACAGGCCCTTGCGGGATCCGCGGACGCCGTCCCGCGGGGGGAAGTAGGTGCCCGCGAAGAAGGGCTCCTTGTCGGGGGTCATCACGACCGTCATCGGCCAGCCCCCCCGTCCCGCGAGGGCGTACACCGCCGCCATGTAGACGTCATCGACGTCCGGGCGCTCCTCACGGTCGACCTTGATCGCCACGAAGTGCGCGTTGATGTACGCCGCGATCTCCAGATCCTCGAAGGACTCCCGCTCCATCACGTGGCACCAGTGACAGGTGCTGTACCCGACGCTGAGCAGGACCGGCCGATCCGTGCGCTTCGCCTCGGCGAAGGCCTCCGGCCCCCAGGGACGCCAGTCGACGGGGTTGTGTGCGTGTTGGAGCAGATAGGGGCTGGTCTCGAAGATGAGTCGGTTGACGAACGTGGGAGCACCGTCCGCTTCGAGGTGGTGGGTCCGCGGTTTGTAGCCGGGCCCCTTCGCCGCCAACGCCGCCGCGAAGCGAGCCTTCAGCGCGGCCTCGGGGTCAACCGACGTCTTCCCTTGAGCGACGGCCACCGGCATCTCGGACTTGGGCTCACCATCACGCACACAGCCGGCCGCGGCGAAGGCCACGACCGCCCAGATTCGCCAACGCATGGTCAGTCTCCCATATGAGGCCACCCTTCTCGCACGACGGGCGTCGCGGTTGGTAGAGTCGCGCGCTCTTGTTTCTCGGAGGTCCCAATGCGTTCGTCTCTCCTCGGCCTGGTCCTCCTGTCGAGCGGCGGCGCCCACGCGACGATCGAGCTGTCCGCGATGCTCGGCTTCGCCGGCGAAGGCGACTGCGACGACTGCCTCGGCAACGACGACCTCGAGCGAGACTTCGGGGTGATGGTCTTCTACGAGATCCCGCTGCCGGAGGTCACGGTCGGGCCCCGGGCTGCCATCCAGCTCGCCAACGGCGACGACACCGACGGGAACTACCGCGAGCTCGATGTCGGCGGCTGGCTGCGCTGGGTCCACCCCGCCGGGAAGGTCGATCTCTTCGCCGCGGGAGGCGTCGGTCTCTCCCACGGCCAGTGGAGCTTCGACACCGCTGGCGGCGACGCAGATCTCGCCGGCCTCGGGTACCACTTCGTGGCCGGTGGCGGCGCGATCTGGCCAACCGCGAACCTGGAGTTGGTCGGGGGTCTGTACTACGCCGCCCGCCGCTACCCGGAGCTCGAGGACACGGTCAACGGTCTGAAGGTCACGGTGGACGACGCGGAGACCGACCGCTTCTTGCTCACGGCCGGCGTCCGCTTCTGAGGGGACGTCCAACAATAAATAGGCGCCTCGCATCCACGAGCGCAGGCCATCTTCGCCCGCAGCTCGGTCGCCCAATCCTCAACGTACCTCCGGTACGCCTGCGGTTGAGCTCGGTCGCCGCGAACGAATCGGGTGCATATCCCGATTCTGACGGAGGGAGTGTGGAGGGCTTTCAGCGGTCAGC
>CAYOBQ010000082.1:0-37590 GCA_964402225.1 uncultured Nannocystaceae bacterium
CTTCGCGCCCCCCGACCCCGAGCCCGAGTACGAGGAGCCCGGGCCCGAGCCCGAACGGGAGCCCGAGCCCGAACCCGAGCCCGAACCAGAGCCCGAACCGGAACCGGAGCCCGAACCGGAGCCGGAGCCCGAACCGGAGCCGGAGCCCGAACCGGAACCGGAACCCGAGCCCGAGCCTCCGACCGGGGACGAGCCCCACGTCGACCCCGATGAGCCGCCATCACCTGGGGACGAGCCCCACGTCGACCCCGAGGAGCCGCCATCACCGGGGGACGAACCCCACGTCGACCCCGAGGAGCCGTCGCCGCCTGGGGACGAGCCCCACGCCGATCCCGAGGGGGCGCGCCCTGTTGGGGATGAACCCCATCTGGATCCCGTCGAGCCTGCTTCGCCTGGTGAGGACGCGCCCCACGTCGAGCCTCAGCCGTCAGAGGGCCCGGTTGATGGACCGCATGCGGAGTCGGGCGAGGCGGAGGGGACCGGGGATGGCGCAGCCGCAGCGACCGACGAGTCGGGACGTCTCGGCGACGAGCCTGGCGCCTCCCCGCCGCTGGAGGAGGAGCCCCGCGTGTCCTCGGCCGGAGATCCGTCCGGGGGCTCGCAGGTCGACGGGACACCGCCTGAGTCTCGGGCCGCACCCGGGACGCTCCAAGGTGAGGAAGAGCTCACCGGCGACGAGGGGGGCGGGGAGGAATCGATGACCGGCCAGGTGACGGACCGGGCGGTGGACGAAGGCGGCACGGCAGGGATGGCGGCTGTGGTGGCTCTGGCCGACGAGGTCCGCGAAGAGGCGGAAGACGAGCTCTCCGACGACGACGACTGAGTGAGGTGTCTCGAGACACCTCTTCAGTCCAGGACCTCGACGACGGTGACCTCGAAGGGCACGCCGACCTCGAAGAGGACGAAGCCCCGGTTGGCCACCGAGACGCCCTTCGAGTGCTCGTAGAGTCGGGTGGGCTCGACGACGACGTCGACCATGTGGCGCACCCGCCCGTCGCCCGTCGGTCGTTCGCTGTGCGGCTGCTCGACGCCCACGACCTTGCCCTCGAGCATGAAGAGCTCGGTTTCGCCGTCGTCGGCCACGCTCCAGGCCTCGCCGTCGAAGCTCAGTCGGTCCACCACCGCATCGTTGAAGGCCTGTCCGCTTCCGTAGTCCCCCCCCTTCGACGCCGCTGGGTCCCACCAGATCTTGAACCCCTCGTCCACGACCTGCCCCCGCGTCCACTCACCCATCTCTTCCGGGTAGGGGGCGATGACCTGGACCCGGTGCACGATCTCGTAGACCACGATCCGTCGGCCCCCGTCGTCCTGCAACACGTGGATCTCGTCGAAGGTCGTGTCGAGCAACCTGATGTGCAGCCCCCCGGCGAGCTTGATCGAGAGCTTCGACACCCGGTCGACCGCCGCGCGGTCCACCTCGAAGGGCACCTCGCCATCGCCCCGCCTCAGCAGCGAGTACGACGGCCTCGAGACCAACCGACTCGGGAGGTCCTCGGCGGAGCGTAGCCCGCCCTCGGAACCACCCTGCTCGCCGCCCTGCCCCTCGGCCCGAGCGGCCCGCCGGTCCAGGACCGCCTTCGCCGCTCGATACGCCGCCGAGTCGGTCTCGCCCGCCGCCCTCAATAGCAGCTCGACGGTGATCGGCCCCGCGATGCCATCCACCACCACCCCCCGTTGGCGCGCGGCCACGGCGTCGGCGAAGGCTGGGCTACCGACGTCGTGGTCCGCCCCGACGAGGTCGCCGGCGGCGTACCCGAGCACCTCCTCCCACTTTCGGTTGAGCCGCGCGGCCCGCTCGTAGTCGATCGGGATGATCTCACCGCGGGCAGACTCCTCCTCGCGCGACCCCTCTTCGAGGGCTCGCTTCCGGTCGACGCCACCTCGGATGTACTGCGCCTCCTTGACCGCGATGGCCGCGATCTTCTCCGGATCGCTGACGGCGTCTGGATCATCGCTCTTCAGGGCCCGCAGACGCAGCGCCAACTCGTCGAGCTGCGCCCGCGTCATGTCCCCCGGAATCTCTGCCGCCAACACGCGCAGCGACTCGGGAGTGACCGCCACACCATTCCCGTCGGTCGCGGTGATCAACTCGAGCACCTGCCGCGCCCGCAGATGCAGCGCCGGTGCCTCGGGCTCGGCCTCCGCCGCCTCCCGGTCGAGGTTCTTCTCCCCCCTCCTCGCGTCGTAACCCGCGGGGTTGAAGTCCTCGCCGGGGACCCCGCCCTCCGCGGCGCTCACGCTCGAATCGAACTCGACGCCCTCGGGCAACTCACCCCCAGGGCCGCCGCCGACCTCTCCGTCGCCGCCCTCGCCGCCGCCCCCGAACCCGAACTTCGCGTCGCCCTCGATGAGCGCGTAGATGAGCCCGCCGATCTCGTAGAGGTCCCACGCGATGGAGAGGATGTTGAGCCCCGGCACGAGCTTCATCAGGAACTTCGCGGCGAGCTTCCCAGCCATCTTCGAGGCGGTCTTGCCGAGCAGCTTCCCGGCGACCGTCTTCATCCCCTTGCGGAGCGCGCCCCCCGCCTTGGTCAGCCTCGCCGCCCGGCTCTTGAGCCGTTCGAGCGCCTTGGCGGCCTTCTTCTCGATGCGCCGGAGCTTCGCGATCTCGCGATCGAGATCCTCGATCTCCTTCCTCAGACCCCGCGCGACGGCCCCGCTGGCGTCTCGCAGGAGTCGCCGCTTCGAGGCGCGCACGCCCTCGCGATAGCCGCGCGCGACCGCCGCCTCCGCCGCCTCCTTCGCCATGCGGCCCGCGCGCTTGTTGATCGCCAACAGGCGCTTCTCGATGTCGATCGACTGGAGGATCCGCGCGAGCTCCTCCGGGCCGATCTCCCCGAGCTTGATCTCCGCCTCGCCGGTGACCTTGGCCTCCCAGCCCGGCGCCCAGTTGTCCGGCGCGGTCCCCTCGAGCGCGAAGGTCACCTTGGCGAGCGTGACGAGGCTGGCGAAGCGACCGCGCTCACCCCGCTCGAGCTCACGTTCGAACTCGCTCTCGATCTCGCCCAACTCGAGCTCGACCTTCGCCGTCAGCCAGTCGATCCCCGCGACACCCTTGGCTTCGGCGACGTCGGTCTTCCACGCCGACATCGCCAGCGCCCCTGCCACGCCCCGCCCGGAGAGCTTCAGCGCGCGCTTCTGCTCACCCCACGTCCGGTCGGCCGCGACGCCGCTGTTTCGCTCGAAGCTGAACTTCAGGTGCAGCTCGACCCGCGAGTTGAACCCCTCCCCGAAGTTGATCTCGAGCTCGTAGACTCTCGGGAAGATCCGCGCGTCGTCGGCCTGGTCCCAGACCCCGCCCGTGGCCTCGATCTCCTCCGAGAGCCGGTCGAGGAAGCCCGGATCGATCGCGAGGTCCTCCGGGCCCCACTCGTCAGGGGCCTCCGGCGGTCTCACGAAGGTGGCCGTGTCGAGATCGAAGGTGCCCACGACCTGCCCCGTCCAGTCCTCGTAGACGGGACACGGGCCGTCCTCACAGGGCGCCGGCGCGGGTTCGATCTGGTCCTCGAAGAAGTAGAGCTCGACCCGCCGGTTGCGGGGATCCGACACCCCGTCCCCGGTCACTACGGCCGGGTGCCACTCGCCGCATCCCTGGATCGAGACCACCGTCCCGGCGGGCACCGTCGTCTCGTCGAGGGCCATGTAGGCCGCGACGAGCTCGGCGTTCGTCTTCGGTCCGTAGAGCCCATCGGCCGACAGCGAGGTGCCCCGCGTCCGGTTGCTCCATCGCTGGAACGACTCCACCGCTCTGCGCGTCCCGGGCCCTCGCAACCCGTCCACCGCCGACTTGTAGAATCGCGCCGCCCCCGGCGGCAGCGCCGTGAGCATGTGTTGAACCTCGCGGCAGCCCCACCGCGCGCGCTTCGGCCGCCCCTTCGCGAAGTGCTCGAGCCACGCGCCCGGATCGTCGCGCAGGAAGTCGGCGATCGCGGTGGCGCGCTCGATCGACAACGCGAGGTTGTGCTCCGGTGAGCCCGCGGTGTCGGTGTGCCCGACCACCAGGATCTGCCCGTTGGGGTGCGCCTCGTAGAACGCCACGAGCGCGCGCATATTGCGCAGCGCCCCCGGCAGCAAGAAGCACTTCTCGGTCTCGAAGTACATCCCCGTGAGCGCGGCCCGCCACGCCCCCGGGACCAGCTTGATGACGTAGCGCGCCCCCGCCGCGAGCTCGAGGCCCGCGTCGAGCTGCTGCCGGGTGACCCGGAGCTCGACGGTCTCGGTCATGCCTGCTCGACGCCGTGTCGGGCGAGGATCTCGTCGAAGCGGTCCTGCTCCGTCCAGTCGACGCAACGGTTGATCTTCCTGATCCCCGCCTCGGTCGTGTCGATGGCGGTCACCTTGCGCAGCGTCTTGACGAGGCCGCGCTTGCTCGGCGACGAGTCCAGGATTCGGATGATCGCCTGCTCCTCGATCTCGTCGGGCAGCGCCGCGGATCGCTCGCAGAGCTTGCGGATCACCGCCCCCTTCGCCTCCGGTGATCCGCTGCGCAGCAGCGGCCCCGCGCGCCCGGCGAGGACGTTCTCCGCGAGCGCTCGGATCTCATCTTGCTCGCCGATCCAGTCGTCGAAGGCGTGCCCGACCAGACGCACGTCGTCGGTGACCTCCGCGACCGCCTCGGCGGCCATCCCGATGCAGAGCTGGGTGAATCGCTCGAAGGCCTGGCAACTGATCTGGTGGATGTAGGCGAAGTCCACGTGCTTCAGGAGTTGTCCGATGAAGGTCATCATCTCGTTGACGTCGGCCTCGCCACGGAACCCACCGCCCGCGCCGAGCTTGAGCGCCACGCCCTTGCGCACCTCGAAGGTGAACGTGCCCCGCTGGTCGTCCCAGCCGATCTTCAGCATCGCTTGAACGCCGACGCCGGCGTACCCCGTGACCTCGCCGCGCAGCCACACGAAGTGCTTCCAGCGGCGCGACTCGACGTTGAACCACTCGATCCGCACCCCGAGCGACGCGGTGACGGACGCCCCCGCGAAGGCGTTGATGCCGCCCGCCAGCCCGAGCTGCAGCGGGACCTTCGTCCCGTTCTCGTCGCGCGCCTCGGCGGCGCCGGCGAACTTCCACTCTGCGATGGCTTCGCCCACGATCTCGCCCGTGGCGCCGACGAAGCCGCTGACCTCGCCGAAGAGGCCCACCCGGATCTTGAACTCGACGTCCGGTGTCTGGACCGGCAGCGGCAGCGCCCAGCCCTCCTCCGTGGGCAGCCAGTAGCCGAGATCGACCTTGCCCTCCGCGAGGCTCAAGTGCCCGGAGGCGCGACTCTCGAGGCGCACCTCCCCGCGCAACGGATCGAAGATGAACTCCGCCGCCTTTGCCTCGTAGGCGTACCGTCCGAAGCGCGCCTCCCAGCTCCCGTCGAAGCGGGGGTGGTTGGGCTGTGGCTCCCACCTCCCGCTGTGGTTCTTGCGGAAGAAGCGCGGGAACTTCTCGCCGATGTGATCGACCAGCCAGAGCGGGAGCATCCCCGGGTGGGCCATCAGCACGCGGGCCCAGCTCGGATCGCTGGAGTCGATCATGTCGAGCAAGCTGCCGGACCCCTTGGCCTCGGCCCCCGCCGACCACTTGATCTCGAGGTTCGCCCGCCCCTTGGCGGCCTCGTCGGCCTCGTCGTCGGCGTGGCTCTCGACGGCGTCCTTGATGGAGGTGGTCGTCATCCGCCCCCGGAACTTGCTCTCGAGCAGGCGCTGTCCGTTGCGCGGCAGATAGATGAGCTCGCGCTTCTCGAAGACCACGAACTCGCGGATGGGCGCCTCCCCGATCTCGAAGTGCTCGTGGCGTCGCCAGCCCCGGCCCTCCATCACCTCCTTGGCCTTGAAGGGCTCGTAGGGGCGCGGCTCGAGCTCGCAGTAGTCGTGCAGCTCCTGGACCTTGATCGCGACGGCGTTCGCCCGCTGGTCCGCGGGGCGCTCGTGGGCCGCCTTGATGTCGTCGCGGATGCGCGCGAGCTTCTCGGCGGAGACGCGCATCTCGGCGAGCATCTCGTTGGGGACGCGGTAGAGCAGGCCGCTCTCGGTGTCGTAGAGCAGTGTGTAGTCATCGGGGCTCTCGCCTGGCTCCTCCTGCTCGGCTTCGATCCGCGCGACGGCGTCAACGACGTCGCCGGTGTCGGGCGGCGCGTCGGGGCCGATGATGCGGAAGGTGTGGACCGGGCCCGTCTCCACCGTCACCTCGCGCGGGGCGTCGTCGGGGATCACCAGCTTGTCGCCGGGGTAGATGCGGTCGGGGTTCGGGCGCTTCGCTCGGAACGCCTCGTTCGCCGCGTGGTAGTAGAGCGCGCGCCAACTCGAGAGCCCATACTTCTTGGCGATCTTCGACAGCCAATCGCCCCGCGCGACCACGTGGATCTTCAGCGGCGGCGCCTGCCCGGCGGCGTCGCGCCAGGGGAGGTCCAGCCGCGGAAACCGCACGGTGCAGGCGCCGGGGGCGACGTTGTCGAAGACCGCGCGCCCGTCGGGGCCCAGCTCACCGGTGCGCGTCGCCCCGCCCTCGAGCACCACCGAGTAGCGCTCGCCTGCGCGAGGGCTCCCGTCGATGTCGAGCAGCTCGATGCCCACCTGGGCATCCCTCGCCGGCCGCGACATGGGCAACCCCGGGATGTGCACCTCGTCGCCGACCTGGATCAGGTTCGGGTCGGGCCGCTTCTCCCGCAGCTCGAGGTTCGCGGGGTGGTCGTAGATCGTCCGCCAGGCCGTGAAGCCGAGCCCGTAGAGGGCGGCGATCTTCGCCAGCGACTCCCCCGCCGCCACCACGTGCACCAGCGGCTCGGGGTCGTCCTCCGGTGGATCCCCCGCGCCGTCGATCGCTCCACCGGCGGCCGACGCCGAGGCCGCGAGCCCCTGCCCCTGTCGCTCGGCCAGCCTGCGGAACTCTCCGGCCAGCTCCGGCTTCGGTTCACCGTCCCCGGCCCCGCCCGCGCCGCCCAGGGCGCCAGCCGTCCGTGCGGCGCGGTCGGCGATGCTCCGGCCGGCGTCCCCCGCGACCCCCCGCATCTGCGGTCCCAGCTCGCTGACGGTCGGGGTGAAGCCGCCCGCCGCCTTGGCGCCGCTGAGCACTCCGTCGACGCCCCCGATCAGCCCCTTGATCGACTCGCCCTCGGAGCTGCTGACCTGGCTGAAGCTCTGGGCGACGGCGGACTCGTCCTCCTCGGCCATCCCCGCGTGGCGCAACAGATCGAGGCTGACCTTGTAGACGCGCGTGCGCAGCTCGATGCACGCGCTCTCGGCCGCGGCGACGCGGATGTAGCTGGGTGGGACGATCGGCTCGGGCTTGGTGTCCTCGTATTCGACCTCTTCGTCCTCACCGAGCGGGGTGGCCTCGGACTCGGCCTCGATGATCGGCCCGTCCGCGCCGACCAGATCCGACGGGGTCGTCGGGGGCAGGTCCTGCTTGACCACCGCCACACAGGCCCGCACGAGGCGGCGCGCGACCTCGTGGATCGTCTCGGCGTCAGAGAGCTGCGACACGAGGGCCACGCCGCACTCGTCACGCAGCACGCGACGCAGGACGGCCACGTTCTCCGGGTCGTGGAGGAACTGCATCAGGAAGCGCCGCGCCTGGTCGACGGAGTGGAAGTGGGTGAGCTCCCCTTCATCGAAGAGACGGACGGTCTCGGCGTGTCCGTGGAGCTCCGCGCGCACCCCGGATTTCTACCATAATCGTCCCGTCTTGGACTCGGCGTAGGCGAAGGGTGGATAATCGCCGCCGGATCCGTGGCCAGGAGAGTCCGGTGCGCCGATTCGCCCGCTTGACGAGGGTGACCGGGACGTCGATTGCGCTGCTCGCGAGCGCGTGGGCCTGCGGATCGACGCCCTCCGAGACGAGAGCCGCGGGTCAGCCCGGAGCTGACGAGGTCCCGCCGCGCACGAGCTTCGAGTGCCCGCGGGACCGCCGCCTCGATCCCGAAGAGGCGCAGCGCTTCGACCCCAGCGCGATGCCCCAGGTCTGGCGCGCCCTCGAGCGCGCCGAACACCGGCCGTGCTGGGGCAGCGCCATCGCGGTGCTCGGCTTCGCGGGCGGCGCCGAGTCCTTCGCCCGCATCCAGGCCTTCATCGAGGCCCGCGCGCCGCTGTTCGCGTTGAGCGAGGACGTGGTCGTCATCCAGCGCGCGTTCATGGCGCTGGGGCACCTGGTCCACGAGTCGAGGCACGAGCGCAGCTCGGAGCAGGCCCTCGCCTACCTCGTCGAGGCGTCCGACCCCCTCAATTGGGTCAAGCGCTCCATCGACTGGAAGCTCGACGCGGTGATGCGTCGGGAGCTGATCCGCACGATGACGGTGGCCGCCGTGAACGCGCTGGCGATCACCGGGCGCGACGACGCGCGTGACCGACTGACGGTGATGGCCGCCGACTCCGCAGAGCGGCGCGCCCTGGCCTTCAAGTTCCACGTCCTCGACGACGACCAGGACACCGTCGAGGACCTCGTCAACCTGCACGTCCTGCCGCCGGGCCGGGTCGTCTTCGCGATGAACGTCGCGCTGACGGAGCTGGTGGGGAGCCGCGACAAGCCGATGCGCGTCTTCGTCGAGCGGGTGCGCAACCAGGCGAAGCGCACCTGGGACGAGGAGCAGCGGTGGCTGGCCGCCCGCCGAGGGGAGCAGGGCTTCCTGGCCGCCGTGCGCGCCGCCGACGAGGTCGCCGACGCTCGGCTCAACGGCTTCCACGGGCAGCTCGAGAGCCTGATGCACCTCATCGACGCGCCCAAGCAGCGCAAGGCCATCGAGGAGATCGGCACGATCGCCTTCCCCGAGGGCCCCCACGCGGTCGTCAGCGCGGAGTACTCCGAGCAGGTGGGCTACGTGCTCGCGGCGATGGACCGGCTGCGCGCCGAGCACCCGACCGATCTGGGCACCCTGAAGCTGGCGAACCACGTGAGCACCGTGATCGAGGCCCACGTCGAGCTCCAGCGCGCGCTGGCCTCCGGGCAGCGGGGCATCGGCTTCCAGGGGGTGATCGACGCCCGCGCCGCCTTGCAGCGCGTGCTGCGGGTCCTGGTGGCCCGAGCGGTCTCGAAGTACCCGGGCTGGAAGGAGAGCGACCGCGCCGAGCGGGGGCGGGTGCTCGGCGCGCTGCTGGTCCAGAACCGGCAGGTCGACAACTATCTGCGCCGCCGTCGCGCGGTCCGCGACGTGAACCCGGACACCGGCCAGGAGCTCGCGCCCCTCGAGGAGGGCGGGGCGCCGCCTTCTGACGAGGGCCCGCGGATGGGTGATCCTTGAAGACCCGCGTCATCCTCTGCGCTGTGGCCGTGATCGGCCTCTCCTGCGACGACGACGCGGGGGGCGGGGCGGGCGTCGACGAGGCCTGCGAGACCAACGAGGACTGCGACGGCGGCTTCTGCCTCGCGACGGGGCGCTGCAAGAAGCTCTGTGACGCCCCCGGCGCGCTCTGCGACGACGGCACGACGTGCTACGCGGCGATGTCGCGCAGCGGCGATCCGGTCAACATCTGCTCCGCGCGCGGCTGCACCGACCGGGACTGCGAGGCCAACGCCCGCTGCGATCTCACGCGCCTCATCTGTGTGTGCCGCCCGGACTTCGAGCCCGTCGACGGGCGCTGCTCCATCTGCCACGAGGGGAACCGCATCGAAGACTGCGAGTGGCCGAACCCCGACGCGCCCTGTGCCTGCATCGATCTGACGGGGCGCGACATCTCCGGCGCCAACCTGTCGTCGGAGGATCTCGAGGGCGCCCAGTACGACGGTGACACGCTCTTCCCCGACGCCATCGACGAGACGATGCTCGGCGCCCTCGGACCCGGGGCGCAGCTCTCCGGCGAGGACCTCTCCGGGGTGACCGCGCCGGGGGTCGATCTCTCGAACGCCGATCTGAGCCACGCGAACCTCTCTCGCGCGGACCTGCACGACGCGAACCTCGCCGGGGCCAACCTGGAGGGAGCGAACCTCACGGAGGCGGATCTCTCCGGGGCCAACCTCGCCGGGGCCAACCTCGAGGGCGCTGATCTGCGCGGGGCCGACCTCTCGGGGGCCAACCTGGAGGGCGCTGATCTCGCGGGGGCGAACATCGAGGGGGCGAACCTCCAGAACGCCGAGGGGGATCTCCCGGCGTGGGTCGAGGCGTCCCTGGGCCCCGACGGTACGGCGCGCGCCGACAACCTCGCGCGCGCGATCAAAGAGGAAGGCTTCGAGGAGCTCGCCGGCGCGAACCTCGCCAACTCCGATCTGCAGGGCACCGATCTCGCCGAGAAGGATCTCTCCGGGGCCAACCTCGCGGGGGCCGACGCCTCGCGCTCGGATCTCAGCGGCTCCAACCTCTCCGAGGCGAACCTGGAGGGGGCCAACTTGTCGGGGGTCGAGGCGGCGGGGGCCAACCTCGACGGGGCGAACGCGACCAACGCCGAGATGACCGGCGCGGACTTCTACGACGAGGAGACCGAGACCGGCGCGAGCCTCGTCGGGGCGGTGCTCGATGGGTCGAACCTCACGGGGGCGGATCTGCGCACGGCGGACCTCACGGAGGCGTCCCTCGCTGGCGCCTGGGCGGGCAACGGGCTCTGCCGCGGGTCGGGCCCGGGGTGTCTGGTCCCCGACCACCTCTGCCGATCCGGCGACGCCTGCGTCGTCCCGGCGATGCCCCCCCAGCTCTTGATGGGCGGCGCGACGGCGGTGGACGGTGTGTGGACGGGCGCCGACCTCCCCGGGGCCGATCTGGCGAGCGTGGCCCTCGACCGGGCGAACCTCGATAACGTCGATCTCGACGGCGCGAACCTGGCTGGCGCGAGCGCCAGCGGCGTCGACTTCCGCCACACGCGTTTGCTGCGAGTGGATCTCACGGGGGCCGATCTACGCGACAGCGACCTGCGTCGCGCGATCCTCGACGGCAGCACGCGCTTCGTCGACTCGAACCTCACCAACGCGCGCCTCAGCGGCCAGAACCTGACGGGCGCGGACCTGTCGGGCGCTACGCTCAACGGCGCCGACCTCGGGCGCGCGGTGCTGCGCAACGCCAGCCTGGAGCGCGCCAGCCTCGCCGGGGCCAGCCTCCGAGGGGCGATGCTGGGCTGTTGCACCGTCCAGATCCGCTGCCCCGACGCCCTGGCCAACGTGGAGAGCTGCGCGCCGGTGCAGGCCAACCGCTCCGACTTCACGGGGGCCGATCTGTCGGCCCCGGAAGGCGACGCGCCCCCCACCGACCTGTGGGGCGTCGATCTCCGCGGCGTCTCCTTCGCGGAGGCCAACTTCGTCGGCGCCCTCGTGGGCGAGGCGGATCTGCGCAACGCGCGCTTCAACGATGCGCTGCTCGAGGGGGTCGACTTCCGCATCGCCCGCCTCAGCAGCGCGGTCTTCAGCGGCGCCCGGATGGCCCGCGCCGACTTCGGCGAGCAGCGGCTCGCCGGGGCGGCGATGGACAACACCGACTGCACCGACACGATCTTCACCGGCGCCGAGCTCGAGGGGGTCGACTTCACCTCTGCGCGACTGATCAACGCGCGCTTGGACAACGCGAGCCTGCGAGGCGCGAACCTGTCACTGGCCACGATCGTCGGCCCCATCGGCGCCGAGGACCGCCCCGTCGACATGGTCGAGGCCGTCCTGCGCGAGGCGCTGCTGCAAAACGTCGACCTGCGCTTCGCCGACTATTGCCGCGCCGATCTCGAGGGGGCGGTCCTGCAGGATGTGACGGGCAACTCGCTCCTCCCGTGGCTGGGCTTCGGCCTCGGTGACGACGGCGCCTGGCGCCAGAGCACCCTCGTGGATCGGCTGCGTGAGCGCCTCCCGCCCAACAACCTCTTCTGTGTGCGGCTGGTCGACGCCGTCCTCGATGGCATCGGACTGGCGCCGCGGACCAACCTGCGCCAGGCGCTCCTCGAGCGCGTCAGCGCGGTGCCCCTCGAGGGCACCCCCGCGAGCCTGCGCAGCGTCGATCTGCGCGGGGCGGTGCTGCGCGAGGTCGATCTCTCCGGCGCGATCCTCTCGAGCGCGGATCTCCGGACCGTGAACGCGGACAAGCTCACGTTGACGGGGGCCGACCTCACGGCGGCGGTCTTCACCAACGCCACGCTCCTGGCGACGGGCTTTCGCAACGCGATCCTCACGGACGCGGATCTCGCCGGGCTCGATCTCAGCAACCTGGAGCTCAGCGGCGCGACGATGACCAACGTGGATCTACGCGGGGCGACGCTGTTCACCGCCAACTTCAGCGGCGCCGTCGCGACGGGGGCGCTGCTCGACGGCGTACAGGCGCAGCGGGCGAACTTCTCGACGGCGGGGCTCACCGACGCCAGCGCCCAGGACGCGAACTTCTCCGAGGGGCGCTTCAACGGCGCCAACCTGACGCGGGCGGACCTCACGCTCAGCGCGATGGGGGCCGCCAAGCTCGACTCGGCGGCCCTCGTCGACACCGATCTGACGGGGGTCGACCTCACCGGCGCCAGCCTCGCCGAGGCGGGACTGCACCGCACCATTCTGCGTGACGCGAACCTGACGGGGGCGGATCTCACGGACGCGCGCGGCAAGCCGGCGCTCTTTGTCGGGACCGACTTCAGCGGCGCCAACCTCTGCGGGGTGCTGTGGGGGGAGTTCAACGACGACGCCGACTGGGAGGGGGCGATCCTGAGCGACGCGACGATCTGCCCGCCCAAGAATGCCAACAACGAGTGCGTCACGACGGCGGCCACGGCGGGGACCGGCTCGGCCCGCACCTGCCGCCTCTTCGGGCTGCCGGCCATCGAGCCGGGGGTCGATCTGACGGGGGTCGATCTGAGCGGGCGCGATCTCTCCGACCGGGATCTCACGGACGCGGTCCTCGTGGGCGCCAACCTCCAGGGGACGAGGCTGGGGACGGCGAACGGGGCGAACTTCCGCGAGGCGAACCTCTCGCGAGCGACAGTCGCCGCCGGCTCGGACTGGCGGGGGGCCACGTTGGTGGAGGCGACGCTGTCGGGGGCGGTCTTCGAGCCGGGGGTCGATCTGAGCGGCGCGAACCTCCAGGAGGCGGATCTGCGCGGCGCCGTCCTCGATGGGACGCGGTGCGTCCAGACCGACTTCTCCCGGGCGTTCCTGACCGGCGTCTCGATGGTCGGCGCGACGGCCCTCGAGGCCTTGCTGGTGGCGGCGGAGCTGGGCGGGGCGGATCTCACCGGCGCGGCCTTCGCCCGCGCGTCCTTCGTCCAGGCGCAGCTCATCAACGCCGACGTGAGCCGCGCCGACTTCACGGACGGCTCCCTGCCGGGGGCGGTCTTGTCCGCCGCGCGGCTGGTGGACGCCACCTTCACGGGCGCTGATCTGAGCGGCGCGGACCTGACGGGCAGCAGCCTCACGGGGGCGGTGCTCACCCAGTCCAACCTCGCCGGCGCCAACCTCACCGACGCGCGGGGTCGACCGGCCTCGGTCAACGGCGCCGACTTCAGCGGGGCCAACCTCTGCGGCGTCAACTGGGGCATCCTCAACCCGGCCCAGGAGTGGCGTGACACCGTCTTCGGCGACGACACGGTGTGCCCGCCCAAGGACGCCAACGGAGAGTGCCACCTCCTCGCCGCCGACGTGCCCGTCTGCAACCTCTACGGCGACGACGTGCGCCTCGAGCCCGGGGCGGATCTGGCCGGTGAGGATCTGCGGGGGCGCATCCTCGATGGGCGTGACCTTTCGGGCGCCGATCTGACGGGCGCCGACCTGTCGGGCGTGCCGTTGGTGGGGGCCATCCTCACCGGCGCCGACCTCACCAACGCGAACCTCGCCGGCGCCGATCTGACGGACGCCGAGCTGCTGCGCGTGAACCTCGACGGAGCGAGCCTGCGCAACGTCGCCGGGAACCTCCCCCCCTGGGTGGTCGCCGGCCTCGACGACGACGGGGTCTATTCCACCGCTCGCATGGTCGCCGCGGTGCGCGCCGGGGGCCTGCGCGATCTACGTGGCGCCTACCTCGTCGACCAGGACCTGACGGGGCTCGATCTGCGCGGCGCCGACCTCTCGGCGGCCGACATCAGCGCCGCCGAGTTGTCTACCAGTGACGCGACGGGCGTGCCCTTCCTCGCCACCGTCGCGGCGCGGACCGATCTGACCGACGCGACGCTGCGACAGACGGTGTGGACCGACGCTGTGCTCGATCGCGCGCGGCTCGGCTGCGACGGATGTACGCCCGCGCGGGTCGCTGAGTCGAGTTGGGCGGGGGCGCAGCTCACGGGAGCCGATCTCGGTGATGTGGATCTGCGCGGCGTGTCGTTTACGGGCGCGGCCCTGGGCGGCGCGCGCTTCGCCGCGGCGGATCTCCGTGGGGCGTTGCTGGTCGACGTGGTGGCGCCGGGCGTCGAGCTCCAGGCGGCGCGGCTGGTGGGGGTGGTCTTCGACGGCGCGGTGCTGACAGACGCGAGGCTGGATGGGCGGCGACTCGACGACGCGTCCTTCGTGGGCGCCGATCTCAGCGGGGCGATCCTCGCCAACGCCAGCGCGGACGGAGCGGACTTCACGGCGGCCCGGCTCGGCACGTCCGTGGGGGTCGACGCCAACACCGGCGGGGCCGACTTCAGCGGCTGCGACTTCACCCGCGCGACCATCGCCGGGCAGGTCGGCGAGCTGGGCTTGCGCGGGGCCACCCTGCACGACGCGGATCTCACGCAGGCCGATCTCCTGCGCGCCGACTACTGCAACGCTGACTTCGAGGGCGCCACCATGGTCGGGGCCCGCGCCAACCCGGCGACGCCCTGGTTCGGCGGGGGCCTGGACGGCGACGGGGCCTACCGGCAGGAGCGGCTGCTTGCGAACCCGAGCGGGAACTTGAGCTGCGCGCTGGTGCGTGACGCCGACCTGACGGGGCGCGATCTGCGCGCCGTCGACTCCCTGGCGCGGGCGAAGCTGACCCGCGTCAGCTTCGACGACGCGGACCTGCGCGGCGTCGACTTGAGTGACGCGACGCTCACGGAGGTGACCTTCACCGGCGCGGATCTCGGCGGCGCGACCCTGGCGGGCGCGAGCTTCGCGGGTCACGATCTGACGGGGACGCGCTTCGCCGACGCGCGCATCGCGGGGCTGGACTTCAGCGAGGCGGTCTTGCGGCAGGCCGATCTGCGTCGAGCCGTCGCCACCGGCGCGGTCTTTGTCGGGGCGACGCTCATCGACGCGGTCTTCGACGAGGCCGAGCTCGCCGCCGCCCGCTTCCGCGAGGCGGACTTGACGGGCGCCAGCGGCCCCGACGCGAACCTGTCGGGGGCCGGCTTCACGGACGCGACGATGAGCCGAATCGAGCTCGAGGGCGCGAACCTCGCCGGGGCCAACCTGCAGCGGGCGGCCCTCGACTCGGCGAACCTGACGGCCGGGACCCTCACCGACGTCGTCGCGCCGGACGTCGATCTGACGGGGGCCACGCTCCCCCGGGCCGATCTCAGCCGCGGCGACCTCTCCGGCGCGGTGCTCGTCGGCGCGGATCTCACGGGCGCGCGGCTCGATCAGGCGGTCCTGCTCGGCGCTCAGCTCGGCAACGTTCGCCTCACCGGCGGGGCGAGGCTGGTGCGCGCGGATCTGCGCCGCGTCGACGCGACGGGGGCCGAACTCGCGGGGGCCAACCTCACGGAGGCTCAGCTCGGTGGCTTCATCGCGCCGGGCGTCGACCTGAGCGACGCCATCCTCAACGGCGCGACGGGCGCGGGCGTCGATCTGACGGGGGCCACGCTGCGCGAGGTGTCGGCGATCAACGCCAGCCTCGATGGGGTGCGCCTCGGACGGGCGGATCTGACGGATCTGGTGGCCTCGGGGGTCGATCTCAGCGGCGCCGATCTCGAGCGCGCCATCCTCGTGAGCGCTCAACTCGACGGCGCCGATCTCAGCGGCGCCCAGCTCATGCAGGCCACCCTCGCCTCCGCTCGCCTCAACGGCGCCGACGTGCAGAACGCGGATCTCACGCGCGCCAGCCTCAACGCGGCCAACCTGCGCGACGCGAACCTCACGGGGGCGACGCTGCGCGGCGCTATCCTCAACGGCGTGCTGCTCATCGACACCGCGCTGCTGCGCGCCGATCTCACGGACGCCCTGGGCCACCCCGGGGCCTTCGACGACGTAGATCTGCGCGCCGCCATCCTCTGCGGCACGACCTGGGACCAACAAAACGTCGATCTCGATGAGCAAGAGGCCACCCTCGGCGAAGACACATTGTGCCCCGAGCTCGACGACACCGGACGGTGCGTACGCCTCGCCGGGCAGGGCGAGGGCGACCCGAGCTGCGATCTGTTCCCCAACGACCCCCCGGACTGATCCCTATCGCAGGCCTCCCTGGAGGATCACCCGCTCCCAGTCGTCGCTGTCGTTGAGGCCCGTGGTGGCGCCGCAGCGCCAGCCACCCCGGTCGATGGTGTGCCAACACAGGCGCAGCTCAGCCCGCTCCTGATCGGTGTCGCAGGGCTGTCGGTTGACGGCGGCTCCCTCCGGGGCGAAGCCGAAGGAGAAGTCCTCTCCGAAGTACCAGTGGGCTCCGTTGTGTACCTGGAAGGCGCCCGCCTCGTCGGGGACGGGTTGGAAGATGGCGTCGCGGTCCCCCATCGCCGCCACCGTGAGGCGCCGGGCGCCCACCGGGCGGCAGCCGACCACCAGGACCTGGCCGGCGCACCGCTCCATGGCATCGGCGCGGGAGAAGACCTCGTCGTAGCGTTGCCGCAGGCAGATCTCGTAGCCCCCGGCGGCCAAGGCGGCGTCTGAGACGTCGGCGCGCGCCCCCTCGAAGACGCGCAGCGGGACCACCGGCGGCGGCGTGCCCACGCAGACCACGTCGTAGGCCACCGGCATGTTGCAGGCCCCCGCCCACTCGGTGTCGAGGTCGTCGGGGAGCGCGCGGAAGAGGTCGCAGTCGAGATCGGGTACGTCGAGGCAGCCGCCCTCTCGCCAGGAGAGCGCGCGCCCCTGCCCCGCGTGGCGGCAGGCGGCCTCGGCGCAGGTCGCCGCGTCGATGCAGCCGTTGAAGCTGCCGCACTCACCGTGGTGGCCGAAGCCGCGCCCGGCCCCGAGGGCGGTCTCTGTGCGGGTGAAGACCACGCGTTCAAAGGCCGAGCTGGCGTTGAGGCGGGTGCTCGCGCCGCACCGCCAGCCGCCGCGGAAGTCCCCGTCCCGTGTGTGCCAGCACATCCGCTCCTCGGCGTGGTCCTCCGCGGTGTCGCAGGTGTTCCGGTTCACGCCGGCGCCCGCGGGCGCGAAGCCCCACGACGCGCTGCGCGAGAAGTAGAAGTCGACCTCGTTGTGGGTGTTGACGGCGGCGGCGCCCGGGCCCACGTCGCGCGTCACCTCCTCGAACCGCCCCTCCGCCGCCACCCGGAAGACCAGATCATCGACCTCGCGGCAGGCGATGAGGAGCCGCTCGCCGCGGCAGGCCTCGAGGACCCCCGCCAGCGGCTCGCCCTCGCTGTCGTAGGTCCCGGCGTAGCACCGGCGCCAGCCCCGCGCGAGGATCTCTGCCTCGGGGACCCCCCGCTGCACGCCGGCGACGAAGCCATCGGGCACACCCGTGGGCCGGTGGTCCTCGGCGCAGCCCTCGTCGGTTCGCCCATCGCAGTCGCCGTCGACGCCGTCGCAGACCTCCTCGCGCGGCGCGCCGGGCTCACCGTCGCAGCGGCCCTCGCCCTCGGCGCAAACGACGACCCCCGCGCGCGCGCAGGCGCCGACGCCGATGGAGCATGAGGCCCCCACGCCGAACCCCTCGTCGATGCGCTCGTCGCAGTCGTCGTCGGCGCCGTTACAGCGCTCCGCTCGCTCGTCACAGCCGGGGGCCGATCCGTCGATCACGCGCTCGAAGGCGTCCCGCGCCCGCGCGTCCGGGGGGACCACCACATCGCTCGCCGCGGCGTCTGAGGCCCGTACGTCGGGGGACACGTCGAGGGCGGCGTCCCCCGGATCCACCTCGCCGGGGCGGGTGCAGGCGAGCATCAGCAGCGCGCAGGCGACGCAGCGGCTCACTCGGGCCGCTCCAACCGAAGCATGCCCGCGGGCTCGAGCGTCCCCCGCCAGTTGCCCACCACGAGCAGCCCTTGCCCGCCGCGCGGCCCCTCGATCCGGTCGCGGAAGGCGGGGGCGTTCGCCACCACGTAGAGGCGCCCCCCGCTGGGGATGACCGTCCCCCCCGCGAAGACATGCGCGACACCGCGCCCCGACAGAGACCAGCCGCTCAGATCCACGGCCGTCGGCTCCTCGTTGAGCAGCACGGCGTACGCCTCGGACGGCGCCCCCACCGACGGCTCCACCGACTCGACCGCCACCTGGACGTCCGCGGCTTGTGCCGGCGGGAGCGGCCCGCCGCCCTGGGCCGGGACCCCGTCGACGAGGCCGGGCAGCAGGAGCAGATCGCTCGAGGCGGCGTCGGTGTTGACCACCCGCACCGCCAGCACGTTGGTCCCCCCAACGAGGGCGTCGGCGAATCGCTGGATGTCGACGTCCTCGAAGCGGGTAGCCGCCGCGTCGTCGTGCACCGCCGCGCCACCTCGCCAGCTCACCGGACCGGGGCCCACGTTGCGCCGCGCCACCTCGACCCCGTTGAGCCACGCCACGTAGCCGTCGTCGTAGCGCATGCGCAGCACGAGCTGCTCGGTCCCGGGGGCATCCACCTCGAAGCGCACCCGCAGCAGGACGTTGGTCGCGGCGGGGTTGACGTCCGTGGGCCGGACCACGGATCGGATGAACGGGGCATAGTCGGCCCCCGAGTCCTCGTAGCCGACCCCCATGGGTCCCTGGGACCAGCCGTCGTCGTCGAAGCCCGGCCGGGTCCAGGCGTCACCCAGCCGATCATCGGTGGGCACCAGCCATCGGCCCGTCACGACCCCCGGGCGCCCATCGAGGAGCGTGCGCACCGGCCCCCCGGGCGTCTGGGCGAGCTCGCCGTAGATGAAGGCCCGTCGCGGCACCAGCCACTCCTCCTTCATGACGCGCACCGCCTCGGCCTGCGTCCGTGGCACCCCCCACAGCCCCCACGCCTCGTTGTCGAGGACCGCGTCCGCCCCAATCCGCGCCAGCAGCTCGTCGGCGGCGTTCTCCAGGTACCGCTCCGCGTAGGGCGTGGCGCCTCGCTGCATCTGCTCGTCGGCCAACGTGCGCACGCGTCGCACATACATCTCCACGAACTCGGGCATCTCGTAGAGCGGCGAGATCAGGCGGTTGCCGCCCCCCCGAAACAGCGGGTTGCGCGGGAACATGCGGTCGTCGAAGTAGTGCCCCGTCCAGTTGCGCCCGAGGCTGAGATCGATGTCCCAGGGCAGGTACCACCACCGGTCGGTGTGGAGGTCGTGGAAGGCGTAGTAATTCTTGTGGCAGCAGTCCATGCCCGCGGTGATGAAGAGCATCGCCAGGAAGTTGGCCATCCGGGGCAGGTCGACGTGGTCGTAGATGAACAACCGCCGGGCCTCCCCCGGAGCGCCAAGCCCGGCGATGAAGGCGGCGAGATCCGTGTTGTCCTCGAGCTCACGGGACTTCTTCTCGGAACGGTTCGCGCTGCTCAGGTTGTCGTAGACCTTGTAGATGGCGCCGAGGGGCTCGCTGTGCCCCAGCCGCCGCAGCCATCGCTCGTCGGGGTCCTCGACGAACTCGTAGACCGCGAAGAACGCCCCGTTTTGCTGCACTCGGACCGGAAACGTGAGGTGGTAGCCGTGCCCGGAGTCGCGGAACATCCCATACGCCAACGTGTTGCGCATCTTGGACTTGTCGGCGTAGTTGGTGAGCAAGTCGAAGTCCTTGACTCGCTCGAGGCCCTCGCGGATGCGGAATCGGTGGTCGCGGTTGAAGTCGAAGTTGTAGCTATTCTTCGGAAAGCGACGGGTCGCCTGGCCGTGCAGATCCACCCGGATGTTGTCGTAGAGCTCCCCGTCGACGAACAGCGCCCCGCGGGCGCCGGCGGGCGTGCGCGCCTGCTCCGGCTCGGCGACGAACCAATGGTAGATGGGGAGGTTCGAGCGGGTCGACGGATCGTCCACCATCGTGCCGACGTATCGCTCGCTACCGGTGGGGTCGAGGAAGGGGGGGTAGCGCGACGTCAGGCCATCGGCGTCGGTCGCCTCCACGAACCAGCGGACCATGTGCCCCGGGGCGGCCACCCCCGCCGGCAGCGTCGCGTGCCAACGATCGCCCTCGAGGGCCATCGGGACGCGGACCTCGTCGTCGAACATCACGCGATAGGTCAGCGTCACCTCGCCGAGGGGTGAGCGGCCCGGCAGGACGTGGGCGTCGATGGGGATCTCGTCGGCGACACCTACGGCCTGGTGCCGATCCACCGAGACGATGATCGGCGGCTGGTCGACGGCGCCGAAGATGTTGTCCGCCCCCGGCGTGGGGACCACCAGGTAGCGCGGTCGCGCCTCGATCTCCAGCCCGACGACGCTGACGGTGGCCTGGGCGAAGAAGACGTCGTCGGGGGCCGCGGAGTTCACCACGTGGAGCGCCAGCACCCGCCGTACGCCGCGGTCGGCCAGCGGCACGCGGACGCGCCCCACGGCCCGGGAGTCGCTTCGATCCGACGCTGCGCCGGGCTCCGCGTTGTCGCGATGGACCTCGAGCCCGTCGACCCAGACCGTGAGCCCGTCGTCGTAGACCAGCTCCAACTCGGCGGCGCCGAGCCCCGGCGGCACCGAAAAGGGGACCCGCAGCCAGAAGTCGGAGGCGAGACCGAGCGTCTCCGTCAGGTCGGTCTCAACGAAGTCGGCGAACCGGGTGATCGCGTGGACGCTCGCGTGCATCGTCGCCGCGGCGCCGGCCCCCTCGGCGGAGAGCACGAGGTCGACGGCGTCCCCTGGCGCGAGGTCGGGGATCACGACCTCGGCCCGAGCACCCACGAGGTCGTCCCCGGCCAGCGTCAGGCGGTCGATCTCTTCGCCCCGGTGCATCACGATCCCCGCGACCCCGTCCTCGCCGGGCGCCGCCTTCGCGATTCGCCAGCGGACGAGGACCGGGCCCTCCGCCGTCCCGCGCCACCGGCGTGTCGCCCAGGCGCCTGCCTCGGAGCTCGCCTCGTCGCGCTCCACCGTCACGCCGTCCGTCCACGCGACGCCGGTCCAGGCGTCGTCGTCGAAGGCCTCGAAGGCGCCGCCCACGTAGCGGCCGTAGGTCCACCCCCGAGCGCCCTGCTGGTCGGTCCCCGTCCAGTCGGCGGCGGTGTCGGCGAGGCGCGCGCCGAGGGTGTCGGTGCCGACGCTCGGCGAGACCACCCGCGCGGTGAAGATCGTGTCGTCGCCGTCCTCGTCGTCTGCGGCGTCGAGGGCGAAGTCGAGCGTCGTTGCGGCCCGCAGGACCACGTCCACTCGGTAGTCGAGGCCCCGGCCGTCCACGGCCCGCTGAAACACCTCCTCGCCGTCGACGAAGATCCGAGCGACGACCCCATCCCCCGCCGCCGCGGGGTTCTCCAGCCGCCCCGTGATCCGCGCCGTACCTGCGTTCGCGGTGGTGAAGCGCCGCACCGCCCAGCGGCGCGCGGTCGGTCGACCGCCGCTCGCCCCGTGGACCACGCCGGAGCGCCAGCCCTCACCATCCCAGCTCTGTGGCGGGAGGGGGGCGAAGGCATCCGGCGCGTAGGGCCCCGGGCCCTCCCAGGCGCCGTAGGTCCAGCCGCCCTGCCCCTGGACCCCGGAGAACGCCGCCACCGAGTCGGTGATCAGCACCTCCGCGCGGGGGGCGGGGCGGTGGTCGAAGCCGACGCCCTGGCGCACGGCCTGCCACTCGCGATCGTCGAAGTCCGGGAGCATCGCGCGGGGCGGTGGGGGGCCGACGTGCAGTCGCGCGGGGGCGCCCGGCGTGAGCACCGGGGTGCGTCCGATCCGCATCGGCGAGCCATAGGAGACGCCGGGCACCTGGGCAGGCCAGTCCTCGAAGGCATGGAGGACCGCGCCGTCGGGAGCCGTGAGGGCCACCGTCTCTCCGTCGCCGGAGAGCCGGAAGCCCGTGTGTAGGGGCGCGCCCGGTGCCCGGCGGTCCTTGCCCGAGGCGAAGACGACGAGGTAGCCGCGTGGCGCCAGGGTGACCGCCGGGAAGCGCCACTTCTCGGGGCTGTCCAGGTCGTCCGTGAGGTGGTGTCCGCGCAGGTCGTAGGGCTCGCCGCCCGGGTTGTAGAGCTCGATCCAGTCGGGCTTGTCGCCGTCCTCGTCGGCGTAGTCGCTCCCCCGGCGGGCCATGAACTCGGTGATGATCGGCGTCGGTGGGGGCGCTCCGGCGGCGTCGGGGACCGCCGCGTCCGGGGGGATGGCGTCCTCCGGGGGGGCGGCGTCCGCCGGGGGGCCGAGATCGTTGGGGGCTCCTGCGTCGGCGACCGGGCCGAGATCCGCCGGCGGCGCATCTGGTGCCGCCGAGTCCCTCGGAGTCGTGGTGTCGTCGCAGGCCGCGAAGCAGAGCCAGAGGAGAAGGAGTCGTCGCACCGCGGACCACTCTACCGCGAAGCGAACTCGCTGATCGGTAGATCGTCGGTGTTCTCGAGCCCCTGGGGGTCGACGCGGCGCAGAAAGTCGCCCTTCAGGTGGATGCGGTCCGCGTGGCGTAGAAACGCCAGGGCCCGCGGCAAGTCGAGGGAGGCGAGGGACCGCGGCGCGCGGATCGTGTCGCCGCACGCCAACAAGAGATCGCCCCCCGCCCCGCGGGTGGCCGCGCAGGCGTCGAAGACGCGACGCAGGGAGCCCACGACCGCGCGCAGGGAGGTCTCGGGCATCGTCGGGGAGACACGGGTCGCGTAGACGCCTCCCGGAGCCAGGGCCGCGCGGACGCGCCGGAAGAACTCGGTGGTGTGCAGCTTCGTCGCCGTCGCGCCGGTGGCGTTGAGCACCACGTCGTAGGGGCCCGCCCCGAGGAGGAAGACGCGGGCGTCGTCGTGGACGAGGCGGGCTCGGGGGTTTGTGGCGAGCCCGAAGTTGTGGGCGGCGAGGGTCGGGAGCCGCTCGATGGTGGCGCCGTCGATCTCGATGACGTCCACCCGATCGAAGATGCGGGCCGCGGCGCCAGCGGTGACGCCGCTGCCCGCGCCGAGGACGCAGGCGGAGCGGGTGTGGTCGGCGTAGAGCGCCGGGAGGACACCCAGGAGCGCGGCGTTCGGCTGCCGTGTGGGCGGCGGATCTGGAGGTACGGCGGGCATCAGGAGCACCAAGGCCGCGGCCCAGGCGCCGGCGAGCGTGAGACCGATGGTGCGTGGGCCCACCGTGAGGGCGATCCCGGCGCAGAGCATGCCCAGCACCACCATGAGTTGTCCGAGGAGCGGGAGCGCAGGGCTCACGACCAGGACGTAGAGCAGGTACCCGGCGGCGTTGCCCAGGCCCGACGCCCACATGGCGTGCCCCACGATGTCGCCGTCGTCTCCATGGCGGTCCAGGACGATCGGGAGCACCGCGCCGAAGCAGACGAAGGGCAGCAGGCCCGCCGCGGCGAGGGGCCACCACGCGCCGCCAGCGTGGGGAAACGCGAGGAAGACGAGGCAGATCGAAGCCGCGGCGATCCGCATCGTCGCGCGGAGGGAGAGGCGCCGCGCGAGGAGCGTGCCCAACGGGAAGCCGAGCAACACCAGCGCCAGCGTCAGCGCGAAGACCTCGCGGTTTGGCCCCAGGACGTCGACCGACGCGCGGACGAAGCACATCTGGAACAGCGAGCTCGCCGCCCCCAGCGCTCCGAGGCCCCAGACCAGGCGTCTGCTCTCGAGGCGGTGGGAGCGCGGATCGGTGACGCCGACGCGCGCCTCGGGGAACAGCGTGAAGAGCAGCACCCCGACGGCGACGTTGCCCGCGGCGATCGCGTAGAGGCTGCTCTGGTGGCCCAGCGTTCGGACCAGCAGGAACTCCACCGCGAGCACGCTGGCCACGGCGCCGAGGTTGTAGAGCGCGTAGGTGCGACGGAAGGCGCCTTCGCCCACCGCGCGGCTCAGGTAGTCGGAGAAGAGGGGGACGCTCATGCCCACCAGCACCGCCGGCAGCGCCACCAGGGCCATGCAGACCAGGACCGTCAGCGGCGCGCTGCTGCCCAGGAGCTTCAGGGCTCCGGAGGTGTCGATCGCCTCCAGGGCGCCGCTCACGGCCACCGCTGAGGCGCCGACCAGGATCTCCATCAGCCAGAGGTGCCTGCGCGCCTTGCCGGCGAAGCGCGCGCCGACGGCGATGCCCAACAAGAAGGTGGCCAGGACCGCCGCGTGGACGTGGAGCATGTCGCCGAAGCGCGCGGTGATCAGGCGGTAGTAGAGGACCTCGTAGTTGATCCCGAAGGCGCCCGAGAGGAGGCAGAGACCGGCGAGGAGGTGTTTCGGCGCCACGACGCGCGTCTATACCATCCAATCGCGACCAGCAGGAGCATCGAGAGGCCCGACACCGTAGCGCCGAGCGCCAGCCCCGGCGGACGGTAGGTGAAGCGCACGAGGTGCTCGCCGGGCTCGAGGCTCACGGCCTGGAGGGTGCCGAGGGCTCGCTCGACGTCGCGCCCGGCGGCCCGCCAGCCGGGGGCCCAGGCTTGTCTGCGCACCAGGACCGTCGGCTCCGGGGTTCGGATACGCCAGGCGTCGCCTTCTTCGCGGGTGGCGCAGGCGTAGGGCCCGAGCTCGGTGGCGCAGAAGACCTCCGGCAACAGCTCGCCTTCACGCGCAGCGACCGTGATCTCGAGGGCCTCGAGGTGGGTCTGGGCCCGGTAGCCGTCGGGGATCGGGGCACCGGCCGGCAGCAGGACGAAGCCGACGCCCAGCACGCGGCCGGCGCGCTTGGGGTCGTCCCAGAACCAGGCCTCGAGGTTGCGGTCGTGGGCGACGCGCGCGGTGGTCCGGGCGTGGAGCGTGCGGAGGCCGGCGCGGAGCCCGGTGTTCCCGCGGAGGGTGACGCTGTCGTGTCGGGTGGCGCGGGCGAGGCTCGCGAGGTCGTGCCGGCGGGGGCTCTGGTTCAGGAGCGGGTGGCGCGCGACGACGGGGTCGTCGGTCCCGAGGAGGGCGCGCATGGGATTCGCGCCGTCCGTGACCGCGGGTGGAGTGGTCCACACCAGGGGGCGCCCCGCGACGCCGACATCGACGAGGGCGAGGAGCGCGAACAGCGCCGGTTGGGGGCGCCACCAGAGGATGGCGAGGGAGAGGGCGGCGACGGCGACGGCGTGTGCCGCCCCGCTGACGCCATCCAGCGCGAACCACCCGGCCATCAGGCAGACGGCGACGGCGACCGTCGAGGCGAGCGCTCGATCCTCGCCGTCCGCGGAGGCCAGCGCGGCACACCCCACGCCGCCCAGGACCGCCACGACGAGGGAGGCCGGGAGCCTCCAGGCCTCGACCAGCCAAGCGTAGGGTACAGCGATCGGCAGCAGGCAGAGGGGGAGGGCGAGGGCCAGCGCGCCGCGACGTCGGAGTCCCAGGGGGAGCAGCACCAGGGGGACCACGCCCAGGTAGTGACGGCCCGGGGTCGCCTCGGGGTTCCAGTCCGTCGGGAACAGGAAGCCGAGCAGGTGCGATGGCGTCACGGAGGGGAGGTCGACGGCGGCCGCGGGCGCCAGGTGGGGCAGCAGCGACGCGGTCGGCAGGATCTGCACCGCGGACAGGCCCAGGGCCAAGGCGGCGGCGCCGATCAGCGCCGCGGATGGCGCGAGCAGCAGGCCCATCACCAGGGCGGCGACGAAGACCAGCGGCGCGCCGGCCAAAAGCACCATCGCCAGGGCCACCGACGTCCAACCGAACCGTCGCCCGGCGGCGCCTTCCAGGATGAGTGGGACCCAAGCCCAGGCGAAGAGGGAAGGGAGCTGAGGCACCGAGCAGAGCATCGCCCCGTCGATGGCGAAGGCCCCGCCGCAGAGGAGCCCGCTCCAGGCGTCGCCGCCCAGCGCGCGGACCAGCCGCATGCAACCGAAGAGCGCGAGGCCGAGGTGGGCGACGACCAGGGCGGAGAGGCCCCAGCTCGAGGGCCGCACGAGCAAGAAGAGGTGAGGGGGGTAGAAGGTGCCGGCGCGGGGGTCTGCGACGACGGGCGTCCCGAGCCCCAGCGCCGCGCTCCACCAGGGCGCACCGGCGTCGGCGAGGGTGGTCGCGTGCCACCACCGGACGGGGTGGTGTAGGAGCGTGAAGTCGGAGTAGAAGAACGCCTCGAAGGCGAGAACCGGCGCAAGGACCACCACGACCGTGGCCGCGCCGAGCACCCAGGGGGCCATCGCGTCGGGACGATCCATGCCCGAGCTTCGTCGATGGTGGCCGCCTTAGGCAATTCGAGGAGCCGCAACATGAGCCCGCAAGAAACGCCAGCCATCACCCCGGAGCTCCTCGCCGAGCTGCCCGAGCTCGAGCGCCGCACCTTGGAGGTCGTGGCCGCGTCGATCGTCAGCATCACTCGTAGCCAGATCGCGAAGGCCCTGAAGAGCCTCGGCTGCGCTGGCGCGAGGGGGCGGCAGCTCGCGTCGGGGCGGCTGACCGAGCCGCTGCGTGGCCTCGGCCGGCGCGGGCTCCTCCGCGGCCAGAGCGGTTGCGCGGCGGAGGTCATCGATCCGGTGACCCGGCTCCTGCGCGCCGAGGGCCGATATCTGGAGGTCGCCAGGGCGGTGTCGAAGGCGAGCCCGTTGGTGTGCTGCGACGTGTGGGGTGTTGCTCAGTGGAAGGATCGGGGCAGCAAGCACTTCGTCCGCGAGATCCGCATCGCGCTTCACGAGGGCGAGTGGGAGCGGGCGCTCATGCTGCGTACGGCCGCCCGCTCGGAGTTCGTGGAGCACTGGCGACCGCTGGCCGAGGCGTCGATCTTGCCGCTGGACCTCGCGTGGGTCGATGGTCTGCCGCGCTCCGTCGCGATCCCGCTGGTGGCCGAGCTCCTCGACCGAGCGATCGAAGACCTCGAGCCGGTGGACGCGCTTTTCCCTCGGGCGGAAGCGTTCCTCGATGCCTCCGACGATCCGGAACTCCGCCAGCGCTTCGTGGAGGCGGCGCTCTTCGCGGGGCGCCTGGAGGCGGCGCAGGGCGCCATCGAGGCGGGCAGCGGCGCCGCAAACGCCTCCCTCGGGGGGCTGAAGCTGGCCATCGAGGGGCGCTACGAAGAGGCGACGAAGGCCTGGGAGGGCGCGCTGCGCTCGCGGCGAAAGGAGGCCGGGAAGCGCAACGCATTCCTCGAGGATCGCGGCGCAGCCTTCTACCCGCTCGCGTTGATCGCCCACGGGGCGCTGGAGAAGGCGGGTCAGGTCGCCCGGGCTGCGGATCGGTCCGAGGGCGAGTCGGCCGAGCTCGCGGCCGGCGTCGAACGCGCGGTCAGGGTCCGCGGCGGAGGTGATGTCTATTGGCCGTCCTGGGCCCGGGACGACGAGCGGGGGACGTCGGTCGAGGTCCTCGTCGATCTGCTCGTCCGACGCGCCTCGGGGCGGAAGCTCGAGAAGGCGCGGCGCGCGCGGGCCGCCGACGTCGCCTGGAGGGCGGGGACGGCGGGGCTCACGTGGTTGGCGCGGGAGATCGAGGCGGTCCTCGGCGAGTCGGTGGGAGGCGGCGAGGTCGGTGGTGTGCCGTGGGCGGAGGCGTTGAAGCCGGCTCCCGAGTGGCGACGCCGGCTCGACGCCTTGCTCGCGCTATCGCCCACGGCACCCGAGGCGCGCGACACGGCGTCGGAGGTGGGGGCCGAGCGCCTGGCGTGGTTCCTCGATTCGGGCCTCTCGCCCAAACTCCAGAAGCGCAACAAGCGTGGCTGGACCGGTGGACGGAAGATCGCCTTGAAGCGCCTCTATGGGCAGCCGGACAACCCGGATCTGGTCACCGCCGCGGATCGCAAGGTGCTCAGACACCTGGAGCGCGAGAGCTACGTCGATTGTGGCTACCTCGAGGAGAGCTACTTCTTCTCCACGCCCGAGGCGTTTGTCGCGCTGATCGACCACCCGCTGCTCTTCGACGCGAAGTCGGGGGCGCCGGCCACGATCACGCGCGTCGAGCCCACGGCCAAGGTGAGCACCAAGGGTCGGCAGTTGGAGATCACCATCGAGCCCAAGGTGACGGGCTCGCAGGGACTCAAGCGCATCGGCGACGGGCGCTTCAGGCTGACCGCCTTCACCGATGCTCAGCGGGAATTCGCCGCCGTCGTCAAGGGTGGGCTGAAGATCCCCGTCGCGCAGAAGGCGGCGATCGCCGCGGCGACGGAGCTCTTGGCCCAGGCGTTCCCGGTGGCTGGCTCGGACGCGGCGGTGACCACCGAGGGCGCCACGGAGCTCGAGGCCGATCCGGGCGTCCGAGTGCTCCTGGAACCGGAGGGGGAGGGGCTCGCCGTACAGCTTCGCGTGCGCCCTTGGGCTGGTGGCCCCGCGCTTCGCCCCGGGGCCGGAGGCGAGACCGTTCGACACACTCGAGACGGGGCGCCCGTCGTCGCCACGAGGGATCTCGAGGCGGAGCGCGCCGCGGCGGCCGCGCTCATCGGCTCGTGCCCCGCGCTGCGCGCCGCCGGTGATCTCCTGGTCGGGGATGGCCATGTCAGCGACGGGATAGACGCGCTGCGGCTCGTGCAGCAGGTCGGGGCGTCGGTGGAGCCGGAGCGGCTCGAGTGGCCGACGGGGCGGCGCGTGCAGATCCACGAGATGGGGGACGATGCGCTCCAGCTCGGGGTGAGCAAGGCGAGGGACTGGTTCCAGATCTCCGGCGAGCTTCGGATCGACGAGGAGCTGGTCCTGGGTCTGCGCGACCTCCTGCGCGCGGAGCGGCAGATGCGCGACCGTTTCCTGCCCCTCGGGGGCGATCGGTATCTGGCCCTCGACGCCGAGTTGGCGCGGTACCTTTCGCAGCTCGCCGCCGTCGCCGAAGAGAGCAAGGGGGACCGCCTCCGGTTCCATCGGTTGGCGGTGCCCGCCCTCGTAGACGCCATCGAGGGGCTGGGGGCCAAGACCGGCAAGGCGTGGAAGGCGCGGGTCGCCGAGCTCGTGCCCAGCGACGAGGCGATCGAGCTCCCCACGACCTTCCGGGCCGAGCTGCGTCCCTACCAAGACGATGGCTATCGGTGGCTCGCCACCCTCGCCACCTGGGGCGCGGGCGCGTGTCTCGCCGATGACATGGGACTCGGAAAGACGGTCCAGGCGCTCGCGCTGCTGACGCGGCGCGCCGCCGACGGTCCGGCCCTGGTGGTCGCGCCTACGTCGGTCGTGGAGGGCTGGCGTCGCGAGGCGCTGCGGTTCGCGCCGACGCTCCGGGTGAGTGTGTTCGGGCGGGGTGATCGAGCGGCCCACCTCGCGGGCCTCGGCCCGAACGACGTCTTGCTGTGTAGCTACGGCCTGCTCGCCACGGAGTCTGAGCAGCTCGCGACAGTGGACTGGGCCACGGCGGTCCTCGACGAGGCCCAGGCGATCAAGAACCCGGCCACCGCCAGGGCCAAGGCCGCCTACGCGCTCCAGGCGCGGGTGCGCCTGGCGCTCACGGGGACCCCGGTCGAGAACCGCCTCCTCGACCTCTGGAGTCTGTTCCGCTTCTTGAACCCGGGTCTGTTGGGCGCCCTCGCCGAGTTCAAGACGCGGTTCTCCGGTCCCATCGAGCGAGGCGGCGATCCCCATGCCCGGGGCGGGCTCAGCGCCCTGGTCAAGCCCTTCGTGCTGCGCCGGACCAAGACCGCCGTCCTCCAGGAGCTCCCGCCCCGCACCGAGCGGCTGCTCCCGGTCGTGTTGGGCCAGGAGGAGGCCTCGCTCTACGAGGCCCTGCGCCGAGAGGCCCTCGAGCAGGTCGGCGACGGCGGCGACACGATGACCATCCTGGGCTGGCTCACCAAGCTCCGACTGGCGTGCTGCAACCCGGCCCTCGCGGGGGTCCCGGGCCTCCCGTCGTCCAAGCTGGCGGCGTTCATGGAGCTCGTCTCCGAGCTGAAGGAGGGCGACCACCGTGCGCTCGTCTTCAGTCAGTTCGTTCGCCACCTGGACCTGGTCCGTGAGGCCCTCGACGCCCAGGGCGTGGGCTACAGATACATCGACGGCAGCATGACACCGAAGGCCAGGCAGAGGGAGGTCGATCAGTTCCAGGCCGGTGAGGGTCGCCTCTTCCTCATCTCATTGAAGGCCGGCGGCACCGGCCTCAACCTGACGGCCGCCGACAACGTCATTCACCTCGACCCGTGGTGGAACCCGGCCGTAGAGGACCAGGCCTCCGATCGCGCCCACCGGATCGGCCAGCGGCGGCCGGTCACCGTCCACCGACTCGTCGCCCAGGGCACCATCGAGGAGGAGATCACCGCCCTGCACCACACCAAGCGCGCCCTCGCCGACTCCGTCCTCGCCGGCACCGACACGGCCGCCCGCCTCTCGCCACGAGAGCTCGTCGAGCTCCTCCGGGGCGAATCACCACCGCCGACGGGGGGGCTGCGCCATGACGGCGGCGGAGAACGTCGCGATGGCGTGGGCGTCGGAGTCGAAGCACGAGTTCATCAGGGCTGAGCGCCCAGACGGCGCACCCAGGCGCGCTTCCCGTCGAAGGCCACCGCGAATTGGTGGACGGGGTCGGCACCCGAGGCGCGAACAGATGCGGCGTAGTCTCGCTCACGGATCTGTCGCTCCGCGGCGTCGAGCGTCTGTTCGACGGCGGACCCCTCACGGACCGTCTTGAGTTCCAGCACGACGCCTGGGCGCCCATGCTCCCTTGGCGTGACCAGCACGTCGGCGCGACCGTAGCCCGACTCCCGGTTCGAGCGCACCTCGTGGCTCTCCTCCAGGTTGACCAGCAGGCCGAGGAAGAAGGCGTAGTAGACGTGCTCGGCGCGACCGCGCGCGGTGTCGTGGTAGGACAGCGTCGTCTCCAGGAGCTCACCCAGCAGGAAGCCAAGCTCTTCTGCATCCCCGGAGAGGAGCGCACGGAGGAGGTCTTCCACGCGGCGGCTGCTCCCCAGCCCGGCTTCCATCCAGTTCCGAAAGACCCGGTGATAGACCGTGCTGACCTCGACGTTGGGGATCGACAGGCGGGCCCGAGGCTGGGGCCCGTGGCGAACATCGGTCGCGTTGAGGTAGCCGGTAAAGAGCAGAAGGCTCCACACCGCGTCGCTGCGTTTGTCGAGGTCGCGCAGCGCGATTGAATCTTCGAGCAGCTTGTCGATCGTGCCCCCGTTGAGCAGCACCTCGAGGTCGCCCAGGTTGGCGGCCCCCCCCTGCGTGAGCAAGCGATGAACGAGGTCGTTGGAGCTGGTGTTCACCCAGTAGGGCCGCGCGACCCGGTCGGCCCGGTCGAGGAAGTTGAGCACCGACCAGGGGTTGTAGACGACCCGACCGCCGAAGAGATAGCCATTGTACCAGGACCGGATGACCTCCCGGTGGGCCTCGGCGCCCGCGGATTCGATCAGGGCACCGACCTCCGGCTCCGTGAAGCCGAAGGACGTGGCGAACTCGGGACAGAGGATGTCATAGACCGAGAGGTTGTTGAGCCCCGAGAAGATGCTCTCCTTCGCGACTCGAAGGATCCCGGTGACGACGGCGCGATAGATGTGGACGTTGTCCTTCAGACCAACAGAGAGGAAGGACCTGAAGAAGTCGATGACCTCCTCGTAGTAGCCACCCACGAACCCCGCGTGGATCGGCGTGTCGTACTCGTCGATCAGCAGGATCACCGGCTCGCCCGTGGCGCGCGCCAGCCAGCCCGAGACGATCTCGAGGGCGTCGACCAGCTCCGCTCCCCGTACGTCGCGGCCGGCGACGGTCTGGACGAGGCGCAGCTCGCGCTCGGTGGCCGGGGTCGTGGAGAGGATGTGGGCCTGGGCATCCAGGATGCGCTCGACGACCTTGCGGAGCCCGATCTGGCAATCCGTCCAGCTCCGGCCGCCTACGTCCTTGAAGGTGAGCATCAGCACCGGGTGCCGTTGAAAGTGCCCGCGAGCCTCCGGGTCGGTCCAGACGTCCAGCCCCTCGAAGAGGTCGGCGCGATCCTCTTCGTGACGCTCCAGGAAGTAGCGCAGCATCGACAGGTTCAGCGTCTTGCCGAAGCGCCGGGGACGGGGGAAGAGCAAGACCGGCGTCCCCGAGCGCAGCACCTGGCCGACCAGGGCCGTCTTGTCGACGTAGGTTCGTCCTTCTCTGCGCAGGATGCGGAAGTCGGAGCGTCCGATCGCGGGTCGGAATGCCACGCTCCGAGCGTACCACGGTGTCGACCTCGCCACGCGTCGTGTAGAGTCGCGCCCCTTCGAGGAGCCCATGTCGACGCCGTTTCCCCCCTCAGCCCTCAGCGCCCGCCTCTCGCCCAGGGGTCGCGTCGGGCTCGAGGCGGCCGATGGTACGCCCAACGAGCGCAGCGAGCGTCTCCAGGCGGCCTTCGCGATGGGCACCGGACATGGCCTCCTCCAGCTCGGGGCCGCGGAGATCGACACCGAGCTCGCCCCCAGCCTCGCGTACTGGCGCGAGCTCGGGCGCCAGTGCGTAGCCGCGGCCTGCGGGATGAGCGATCCTCGGGAGCCCGGCGAGGTCGTCCTCCCCGAGCCGCCAGCGGGGGCCCTCGCCACCCTGGCCCTCACCGCCCCGCCGATGCCCGGCGCGGAGCTCGTCACAGTCGAGCTCCTGGTCCGCCTCTGGGGGGAGATCGGCGATGCCTTGAAGGCGCGCGCCGCCGACTTCGAGACCGGCGTGGTGGGCTACCTCGCCGAAGCCCACTCCGTATGGCATGTCGCCGGGCGGGTCTGTCTGCACCTCGCCGAGAACAAGCGCGATCCCGGCTACCCCTTCGCCTTCGTCGCCACCTATGCGCGACAGGTCGCGGGTCGCGCCGAGCTCCAGCACGTCCCCCTGAGCCGTGCGCTTCAGGAGTACGCCGGCGCGCGGAACAAGCAGAAGCTCCTGGCGCTCCTGACGCCGCTTCAGCGCGCCGCCGAAGGCAGCGATCTCATCCGCGATCTCGTCGAGACGGGGGACGTCTACCACCCCCTCGCGTGGACCCCCGCCGAGGCCCACGCCTTCCTCTGTGAGGCCGACGTCCTCGAGCAGGCCGGCCTCGTCGTGCGGCTGCCCGACTGGTGGCACGCCAAGCGGCGCCCACGCCCCTCGGTCTCGGTCACCATCGGCGACAACACGCCCTCCACCTTGGGGCTCGGGGCGTTGCTCGACTTCGAGGTCAGCATGACCCTCGGCGGTGAGACCCTCACGCGCGAAGAGATCGACGCGTTGCTACAGACCAGCGCGGGGCTCACGCTCATCAAGGGCCAGTGGGTCGAGGTCGATCCCGAGAAGCTCGAGCAAGTCCTGGAGCAGTGGGAGCGGGTCCAGGCCGAGGCTCGGGAGGGCGGTGTCAGCTTCGCCGATGCCATGCGCTTGCTCTCCGGCGCCGACGTCGACGACTTCGACGAGGCCGAGCTAGCCGACCGCCCGGAGTGGTCCGAGGTCGTCGCCGGTCGTTGGCTGACGGCGCAGTTCGACGCCCTGCGATCGCCGGAGGTCCAGGACACCATCGAAGGGGGGGCCGGCCTCGATGCGACGCTGCGGCCCTACCAGAAGGTCGGCGTTCAGTGGCTTTGGACGTTGCGCAGCTTGGGGTTGGGCGGTTGCCTCGCCGACGACATGGGCCTGGGCAAGACCATCCAGGTCATCGCGCTGCTCTCGATGTTGAAGGCTGCTGGCGAGCCGGGTGTGGATCTGCTCGTCGTGCCGGCCTCCCTGGTCGAGAACTGGCGGCGAGAGCTTCAGCGGTTCGCGCCCCACTTGAGGCCCCTCGTCGCGCACCCGTCCAATATCCCCTCCCGCAAGCTCAGGGCGCTCCCCGCCAGCGAGATCGAGGCCCATGACGTGGTGATCACCACCTACGGGACGGCGCTGCGCACGCCCTGGATGCAGGAGCGGTCCTGGCGCATCTTGGGGCTCGACGAGGCCCAGGCGATCAAGAACCCGGGGGCCAAGCAGACGCGGGCCATCAAGAAGCTCAGCGCCTCCTGGCGCCTGGCGCTCACGGGGACGCCCGTCGAAAACCGGCTCGGCGATCTGTGGTCGCTCTTCGACTTCCTCAACCCTGGCCTGCTCGGCTCTGCCAAGGCGTTCGGCAAGCTTTGCAAGGCGATGGCCAAGCGCCCCGACGGCTACGCCCCTCTCCGGCGGCTCGTCGGGCCCTACATTCTGAGGCGGCTCAAGACCGACAAGCGGATCATCACCGACCTCCCCGACAAGACCGAGATGACCACGCACTGTCTGCTCACCAAGCCCCAGGCGGCGCTCTACGAGCAGTCCGTCGAGGCCCTCGCCGCGGCGCTCCAGGACACGGCGGACCAGGACACCGGCGGCATCAAGCGGCGGGGGACGGTCCTCGCCTATCTGATGCGCTTCAAACAGATCTGCAATCACCCATCGCAGTGGCTAGGTGACGGAGAGTTCGCGCCCGGCGCCAGCGGTAAGTTCGAGCGGCTCGCGGCCCTGTGCGAGCCCATCGCGGCCCGCCAGGAGAAGGTGCTCGTCTTCACCCAGTTCCGTGCCATGACCGCGCCGCTAGCAGCCCACCTCGAGGCGTGCCTCGGCCGCCCCGGCCTGGTGCTTCATGGTGGCACCCCGGTCAAGAAGCGCCAGGGGCTCGTCCAGCGATTCCAGGAGGAAGAGGCGGTGCCCTTCATGGTGCTCTCGCTCAAGGCCGGCGGCACCGGGCTCAACCTCACGGCGGCCAACCACGTCGTCCACTTCGATCGTTGGTGGAACCCCGCCGTCGAGAACCAGGCCACGGACCGGGCCTACCGCATCGGTCAGCAGCGCAACGTATTGGTACACAAACTCGTCTGTAGAGGGACCGTGGAAGAGCGCATAGACGAACTCATAGCGGGCAAGCAGCGGTTGTCCGACGAAGTCCTAGAGGGGGGCGCCGAGACCCAGCTCACGGAGCTCACCAACGACGAGCTCTTGTCGATGGTCCGGCTCGATCTCAGAAGCGCGGTGGCGTCATGAGCTACTGGGGACGCTACGTTCCGGTCGCCGAGCGGCGTGCCAACGCGGCGCGCAAGGTCGCCAAGCTCCGCAAGACCGGCCACGAGGTGAAGCCCGTCGAGATCAGCGGTCGCAAGATCGCCAAGAGCTTCTGGGGCAGCGCCTGGTGTAAGAACCTCGAGTCCTACAGCGACTACGCCAGCCGCCTCCCAAGGGGCCGCACCTACGCCCGCAACGGCTCCGTGGTAGATCTCCAGATCGAGGCGGGGCGGGTCGAGGCGCTCGTCAGCGGGAGCCGGCTCTACGACGTCAAGATCGACATCAAGCCCCTCCAAGCCGAGCGTTGGACGGAGCTGCGCGGCGCCTGCGCCGGAGAGATCGACTCCCTGGTCGAGCTCCTGGCCGGCAAGGTCTCCAGCGGCGTGATGTCCATCGTCAGCGATCGGAGCACGGGTCTGTTCCCAGCCCCCGCCGAGATAGGTCTGAAATGCTCCTGCCCAGACTGGGCCACCATGTGCAAACACGTAGCGGCCTCTCTCTACGGCGTGGGTGCGCGGCTGGACCACGAGCCCGAGCTCCTCTTCACTCTCCGCGGCGTAGATCCCGCAGAGATGGTCACGGTGGCCATCGAGCAGGGGGTCACCCAGCGCCGAGCCAAGGGTCGAGGGAGAGTCATCGCCACCGATGACATCGCCGGCGTCTTCGGAGTAGACATAGACTTCGGCGACTCCGACCCCTCGACCAGCGCTCCAGCCAGCCATGCCCCAGCCAGCGAGGCCCCTGCCAGCCAAGAACCGGACCTCCAGGGCCTCCCCCCCAGCGCGGTCCAGGTCTTCCAGCTCATCTCCGAGCAATCCGGCCTCCGAGCCCCGGACCTCGCCCGCCAGCTCACCCTCGCCGCCTCCACCGTCAGAAGCGCCGTCTCCAAGCTCAAGAAGCGAGAACTCATCAGCTTCGAGGGTCCCCCCAGGAGCGGAGGCTACTACCGCGTCGAGGAGCCCTGACGACCGCCTGTCCTCGGCCCGAGGCGCCCGCAGAGTCGGCACGTATCATGACCTCCGCCGACTCGTTCCGCATCTGAGGCCAGAAGGTCCGATCGACCCAGGGCCCCGGACCTCGAGGGCGCCCCTGCCACAGCCGATCGGTCTTCCTCGTTGGTCCGAGGCAAGCCAGCAAGTCCACCAGTCCGAGATCGCCAGCGACGCCCAGAGTTCGGCCAAGCCACGAAGCCTGGCTCCACCACGAGCTCCGCGCCGACCTCGACCACCGCCAACCCACCGGAGAGCTCCGCGACGGGCGAAGCCCCCCGGCTTCGAGGTCGACCTCATCCTCAACCGAAGGGTCACCTCCCTCACCCCCCCCCCGCCGAGTCGACGGCATCGACATCCTCCCTGGCCACGCTTCCTCGGGAACTCTGGGCAGGCGCGTTCGACTGAGGCGCCAGGCTCGTTGGCTCGGGTCACTGACTCGACGCTCTGCGCACACCTCTCGTTGCGGTGGCCCCATTGGCGTGGTCTCATCCCGATAGGGAGGATCCATGCCCGCACGAAACGTGCGAACCCTGTACGTAGCGGTCGACGAGACCGGTGACTTCGCGGAGCAGAAGCTCAACGGGATGAGCAAGGGTCGATCGGGCATGGCCGCGGTGTTGTCGACGTGGTCGCCCAAGCGGCTGCGAACGCACCTGGAGGAGCTGGCGTCGGATCTCGGCTTGCCCCCACCACCCAGCCTGCATGCTCGCAAGATCGTCGTCGGGCAGGAACGGAGGGCGATTGGCCTTCGAGTCTCCGACGGGGAGGCGCGGCGACGTGTGCGCGAGGCCACGGGGCGTATGAAGGACGCCGTCGCCGGTCTCGTAGGGGTGTATGGGCGGCAACGGACGGCGCGGTATTTCCACGAGCAACAAGCCTGGGGCGAGATGCTCCTGACGATCCTGAGCCGGGTTGGTGAGCGGTGCTCGGAGTTGCTGCACGAGGCCCAGGTGGTCAAGCTCATCGTCGCCGCACGCCGGAGCACGAAGCTGTGCGGCTACCACAACCCGCCGGCCTACGAGCGGGCGCTGCGGGAGACGTTGCGCATCAGTCTGTCGGAGTTCGGGTGGCCCGAAGCCACACGGATCGAGATCGATGACGCCGAGGTGGACCCGTACCTCATCGTAGCCGACTTCTTCGCCTTCGGCTTGAGCCCTTCTGCGACGTGGGTCGAACAGATCCGGGACCTCCACCAGCCCGCGGCGTGGGACGTGGCGTTGAATCACCTGTCACGCAATGACCCGGCGGCCCTCGTTCTCGCCAAGCTGTCGAGGGGCGAGGCGGTCAGGCCTTCCGTTGTCACGAAGCTCGGTCCACAGGCCCGCCACGAAACGCTGAGGCGGCTGGTTACCGCCGCCCACGGAATGGTGGCAGACCGTTTCGACCGCGGAGATCTCATGCTCGCACTCCGAGTCGTCGACTACGCGTGGCAACCGGCGGCGGACCATGCGAAGCCGCTCACGGGAGAGCTGTGCACGATCGCCGCCGAGGTCCTCTCTCACCGTGGCTGTTCTGACTCCGATCCCGACGCGCGACGGTGGGCCGAACGTGCGGATCGGCTCTCCTCCATCGCCTGGAGTACCAATCTGCTCGCCGCGAGGGCCACTCGGCTCGCCCATCGGTGTCAGACCGTTCAGTTGGACTCGTTCAACGTCTTCGACTTCGAGCGTGTCTATTTCGAGTTCGGCGACCAGCTCGAGGCGTACGGACAATCCGTTGGCGAGGAGGCCCTCTCCGAAGCCCCCGACGAGCTCTATGGCAAGCTCCTCGGGACCGTCGGTCAGGCGTGTGGTTTCTTGCGGCCCCAAGCGCCCTCTGTAGGCGAGGACGCCTGGGACTATCTCTGCCGTAGCCGCCCCTGCTTTGG
>CAYOBQ010000083.1:0-37525 GCA_964402225.1 uncultured Nannocystaceae bacterium
AGTGCTGAAAGCCCTCCACACTCCCTCCGTCAGAATCGGGATATGCACCCAACTGAACCGCGTACGCATGGCCTTCTTGAAGGGGGCCTGCGCTACGCCGACCGTCGCGGATCTGAAGGCACTCCACGAGCACTGGACGAGCGCGCTGGCCGGGCTCCACTCCCCGGTGTGAACTGCATCGATCTGGGGCTATCTACGGGTTCGTCGGATTCGAGTGGCGCAGCCCCCGCGGGCGGAGCTCACGCAGATGCGTGCTTCTCGAGCCGAACCTCCGGTGTTGCTCCGGGTTCGGGCCTTGGCCCTCGGCCTCGCCCGGCAGATCAGCACCGCGCTCGGTCGCTGATTCATGGGCACCTCTCGAGCGAGCGTGGGCCGCCGCGAGGCCGGGAACGTCGATAGCGGTGGCCACGTGGCTGGCCTGCCGCGGCACCAACCGGCTAGACTTGGACGCGCGATGCGTGCATTCGTATTGATGGCCGTCTCGGTCGCCGCCTGCACCGCGCCGGAGGATCCGGTGGATGGTGCGGCGGCGCGTTCTGGGGGACGCGACGGTGGAGACGCCCCGGACACGGGGCCGGACGCCGGAGATGTGCCGCTGCCAAGCCGAGGCCCATTCATTGTCCTCGCCGACGAGACGCCCTTCGCCATCGCTGGCGACGGCGCCGACATCGACGCCGTCGCCTTCGACTGCGGTGACGCCGTCGGCTACGCCACGCGCGCCGCCGGAGAGGTCGCCGACGGCGCCGACCCCGAGGCCGCCGTGGGCGCCCCGGAGACCTGCGACACCCCCGCCGCATGCGCCGTCAGCCTGGGCCTTGGCGGCCACCTCGTGGTCGAGCTCGAGGGCGCCGTCGATCTGCAGGGCTGCACCGTCCGCGTCACGGAGATCGCCGACCGAGCGAACGAGCTGTACCGCGTCTACGCGTGCCCCGGCTTCGCCTTCGAGGGGGACTGCGTGAGCCTTGGAACGGCCGGCGACGGCGAGACGTTCGAAGACGTCGTCCGATGAGGCGCCGCGGCTTCACGATCGTGGAGATGATGGTCGTCATCTCGATCATCGGGCTGCTCTCGGCGGCGCTGGTGGTCTTCTTGCTGGGCAGCGAAGACCGCCGATGTCGACTCGAAGCGGAGCGGCTCGCCGCGTACCTGCAGACCGCCTCGGCGGAGGCCGTGATGCGCGATGGCCCGCTGCGGGTGGTGGTCGATCTCGACGAGCAGAAGTGCACCCGCGAGATCTCAGAGGTCGGCGCCGACATCCGCGCCCCCCTCTGGCGCGTCGATGAGCGCGACGGAGGTTTCGTCACCCGCAAGCCGATTCGCGTCAGCCGTCTCGAGTCGGGGCCGGCGAATCGCAGCGACGGGATCGGCTGGATCGTGTTCACCCGGGGCCAGAATCGAAGCGCCGTGCTGGTCGTGACGCTCGAGGAGTCGAGCTACTCGGTGATCGTCCCCGGCGGGGACCAGCCGGTACAGGTTCAGCGCGGCCAACTCGGCGCGCCGGAGCCGCCCGTCGCCCCGACCTTCCCGCAGCGAGACCGCCCGCCGTTGATCGGTCTGGACGACCTGCCGACACCGGGCCAGGGCGGGAGCCTGCCCTCCCTGGGCGCCGCCGTCGGCCCCCCCCCCGAGAGGCCCGACCGCCCCGCGTCCAAGAAGAACCAACCGCCGCCCCCCAACACCGATCCCGGCGACCTCGTCCCCGAGGAGGGGTTCAACCCAGCCGACGTGGTGCCGCCACCACCGGCGCCCGCGCCACCCGAGCCCGCGCCCGAGCCCGAGCCCGAGCCCCTCGAGGGGCCGGATCTGGAACCTGCGCCAGAGCCCCCGCTCGAGCCGGAGGTCGAGGGCACCTGCACGTCCGCCGACCAATGCGAGGGACGCTGGTCCTACTGCCATCGTCCGGTGGCGGACCAGCCAGGTACGTGTGGCCGGTACCCGCGCGGCGCGGCGTTTTACGTCCGCTCGGTGCGCGTGACGCAGCCAGAGGCTGTGGCCACCTTCATGACCGAGCGCATTCAGGACCAGGTCAACGCGGGCCTCTTCACGCTCTACCTCGCGTTCTCCGCCTCGCCGAGCGAGCACCAGAGGCCGCCCGACGCCCCGCGCACCTTCTACCTCGCGCAGACGACCTACGACGGCGCCGTGCACCGAATCAGCGACGTCCTCCCCGCGATCCGACTCCCGAACGCGGGCTGGCTCGGCGGCTTGAACTGGGCGGTCCGCGCCCAGACGGAGAACACCTTCGGCCGCGAGTTCTCGCTCTATCTGGTCAACCTCGAGTCGGGCGTCGCGTGCCCCTACGCCCCGATCACGGTCGTGGCCAACGTCGTGGCGACCGTCAACGCCTCGACGACGCCAGCGACCGCCTCGGTCCGAATCACCGGCGCGCTTCGGCCGGAACACGCCCGCCTGTTCCGGGTGCCCATCGCTGGCGACGTCCGCGGGCTCGACCAGGTGCTCCGAGACGCGAACGTTCACCCGCAGGTGGACTCGAACAACGACAACGTCCCAGACGCGTGGGGTTTCCAGTTCGTCGGGCGGGCCGTCGAAGCCGATCTGATCGGCGATCCGGCGCTGGCGGTGGGCAACGACCCCTGCAACTGAGTCCCGTCTTCGGCCTGAATATTGTATAGCCCCATCGCGTCGGCGGCGGTGGTCGCCTGCACTCAGACCGAGGTGAATCGATGAAGCACCTGCTGTGGACCCTTCTCGCCGTGGGCTGCGCGCTCGCGTTGGGCTGTGACGACTCCGACCCCGCGGGCGGCGACGCCGACGGGAGCCCCGCGGATACTGGGGCGGACGCGGCTGGCGGTGGTGGCGGATCAACGCCGGCCGACGTCGGCGCCGGGGACGCTGGGGATGATCCCGACACGGCCGACCCCGACATGGCCGTCACGCCGGACGAGGGTCCAATCCCTGACATGAACGTCACACCCGACGGCGCGGTCATCCCGCCGGAGGCCGACGCCGGCGCGGCGTGCATCGAGGGTGACGCCTGCGATGAGAACCACCGTTGCCACGACGAGGCGTGTCGCTGGGATCTCCGCCCGATGGTCTTCCGAATGACCGACGGGCTGGTCACGGAGCCCGAGGCGGCGGCCCCGGAGCTCACGGCCGCGCTCACCCTGGCGGTGCAGACGCGCTCGCTGAACCTGCTCTTCGAGCCGGGCTACTACGACGACGCTGGCGGCTACGACTTCTACGTCGGCAACGGCTCGACCGACGGCGGCGACGGCACCTCCTACGACTTCATCCACACGCTGCCCATCCCCCGCTTCAACGGGCGCTGGCGGCAGACCGACGACGGCGTCCACTGGCAGCAGGAGGAGGACGGGGTCTGGCTGCTGAACATCCCCATCGGCACGGTGATGGTGGACGGCGAGGAGAGGAGCTGCTTTGTGCGCTTCCCGACCACGGTCCGCATGGAGTTCTGGCCGAGCGCCGACGACGAGGGCAACGCGATCCTGCGGGGTCGCGCCACCGGCCACCTCCTCGACAGCGACATCGATCTCGTCAACATCCAGGGCGTGGCTTTCCGCGACTTCTTCGGCGGCGAGCCGCCGGATCTCGACCTCGACGGGGACGGGATCAACGACGCCTACACCTTCGCGTTGGACGCCACCGCCGTGTCGGTGCCGTTCCACGGCGACGTCCCCGCCGGCGACAACTCCAACCGGGATCCCGAGCCGCCCTTCGAGAACCCCGCCGCCTGCGACGAGTAGACCGGGGTCGAATCAGGTATACTCCGCCCCGTCAAATCCAGACGGCGGAGCACCCCATGCAGATCTCCGATGGCCAGGTCGTCACCATCGAGTACACCCTCAAGGACGCCGACGGCGTCCTGGTCGAGTCCTCCGAGGGCCGCGGCCCCATCACCTTCAAGCTCGGCTCGGACCGCATGTTGCCCGGCGTGGCCAAGGCCATCGAGGGGATGACGGTGGGCGAGTCGCGCAGCGGGGTCATCCCTCCGGGCGAGCTCTTGCCCCGGGAGGTGACGCGCACCCGGCAGATCCCGACCGGTGAGTTCCCCGAGGGGCTCGACCCCAAGCCGGGCGACCGCTTCCAGGCCAAGGATGAGAATGGCCAGCCGGTCATCTTCGAGGTCACCGAGCGCTCGGAGTCGTCGGTCACGGTGCAGCTCCTGCACGTGCTGCACGACAAAGAGGTCCACTACGAGGTCAAGGTGCTGGCGGCCCGCAAGTCGAACCTGCCGCCGCCCCCTCCGGTGGACGTGCCCGACATGACAGACGATCTGGAGCTCTCCGAGGAGTAGCCCCGTCCCTACTCGCGGGCCAGCACGTTGATGCGCTCGCCAGCGGGGAGCTCGACTACGTCGCGGAAACGGTCCCCGGCGGCGCCCTTGTCGACGTACTTGACCGTGGCGTCGGCTAGATCACGCCCGCCCAGCGTCAACAGCGTCGGACCCACCGCCGCTGGCACCACCACGCGGTCCGCGGCCAGATCGCCGTCGAGGTCCTGGAAGAGGAGCGCGCCGACGGCGTCGCGGGGTCCCACGATCACGTTCTCTTCCTCCACGGCGCGCAGGATGTCGAGGTGGACGTAACGGTAGCCGTCATCGATGGTCCCCCGATTCGATCGGATGATGCGCACGCCCGCCGGGCCCCCCACCACGATGTCGCTGTCGCCATCCCCGTCGATGTCGGCGGCCGCGGCCGAAGTCAGCGCGCCGATATCGCCAGGCACCCCGTCGAGGCCGAGCTGAAGAGCGACGAAGCCCTGCGCCGTGTTCCGCCAGAACTTGGGTCCACCCGATCCGTAGACCACGAGGTCATCCCGGGCGTCGCCGTCGAGATCGGCCACCACCGCGCCGACATCCTCCCCGGCGGTCCACTCGAGGCCGAGGGTGTCCACGTTGGAGAGGTCTCCCGCCCCGTCGTTGAGATAGAACCGCGCCCCCTGGCCCGCCGTCAGCAGGTCGATGCTACCGTCTCGGTTGGCGTCGATGGGCACCACGAACCGCGCCTCGTGGTTCGGGAAGACCGCCGCGTCCTGCTCGGCGAACTGGCCGGCGCGATCCCCGATCCACAGCGCGGAGGCCGCGTCGCCGACCGCCACCAGGTCCAACACGCCGTCGTCGTTGACGTCGACGAAGACCCCGGCGGCCGCCTCCGACACGCCGCCCAAGCCGAGATCCGCGTGGGGCTGGCGCTGGAACGTCGCGTTCCCGTCGCCCAGGAGGAGCCGGGTCCCCGCACCGGCGAGGGCCAGCGCGTCCAGGGCGCCGTCGCGGTCGATGTCTCCGAGGGCGAGCCCGGTCGCGTTCATCCCGTTCGGGACGCCGCTCATGGGGACGGTCTCGAAGTCCCCGGAGCCGCCCACCCCTCGGAAGACGCCGTTGCGGTTGTTGCCCACGACGAGGACGTCCGTCCGGCCGTCTGCGTCGAAGTCGCCGAAGCCACCGGAGTGCAGCGCCGCCTCGGTGGGCAACCCCGGGTCGTCGATGGCGTCGAAGGTCCCGTCCTCTTGTTGGAGGTAGACCGCTGACAGGCTGTCGGGGTCCGCCGCGACGGCGACGATGTCGAGGCGGTCGTCCCCGTTCGTGTCGGCGACGCCCACCCAGGCCACGTTGGTCGCAACGACGAGCCCGTCGGTGGCCGACGTGCGCACATGGTAGCCCAGGACGCGCACGCGTCGCTCCACGGCCGGATCGGTGACGTTGCCCGCGTTGTCGGTCCCCACGACCGTCAGCGTATGGGCACCCGCGGCGTCGAGCTCGACCCCCGACGCGCGCCAGGTACCGTTCTCGAGGTCGATCACCGCCTCCACGCCGTTCACCGTCACCGTGGCGACCCCACTACCGAACTCACCGTCCTCGACGGTCCCCTCGACCACGGCGCTGGAGGAGACGTCGGCGTCCTCTTGCGGGTGCGTGACCACCACCACCGGACCCGTGACGTCGCGGGACACCACGATCTCTGACTCGGCGGCGCGCCCGACGAGATCCTCCACATAGATCGGTACGCGGGTGATGCCCTCGGGGACGGCGATCACCCGCGTGAAGGTCGCGCACTCGCCATCGAAGACCGGCTCCACGTCGACCCCGTCGACGCGCGCCACCGCGACACCCGACCGGGCATCACACGCGCGCGCGCCCACCTCGAGCTGAGGCTCCGGCGTAATGACCGTGTCCTCCGGCAACAGCGTCTCGATGACCGGATCCGTCGAGTCGATACGGAACGCGTAGTTCGCCTGGCCGTCGTTTCCTGCTCGGTCTCGGGTCACGAGGGCAACGAAATGATCGCCCTCGGGGAGCTCCAGCGGGTAGTCGAACGCCGCACCATTGAGGCCGACCTGGCCCCCATCAATGGTCAATCGCGTCAGCCCGCACACCCCGGAGTCGACGGTGCCCCGCAGGTGGACGCGACCGTTTCGGTCCACGCCCAGCCAGGCGTTGGGCGGCGACGCGACGGTCACGACCGGCGCCTCGCGGTCCACGTCGAGCTGGATCTCGGCGTCGCGGAAGGCCCCCGCGCCGTTCACCGCGCGGGCCCGAACGAAGCGATCAGCCCCGGCGCTGAGCGGCGTGTCGTGGCAGAAGTTGCCGCTGACGTCGACCTCGGTCTCGATGCCGTTGACCAACACGCGAACGACCCCGCTCTCGGGATCGTTCGCCCGCCCGCAGACCTGCACCCGCTCGGCGTTGACGCAGTCCTGGTCGTCGGGCCGCGTGATGGCGACGGCGGGCCTCGTGTCGTCCCAAGCCGCCTCCACCGACGCCCGCGCTTCGGCCTCTCCCCCCCGCGCGATGGCGGCGATCTCGTAGACCCCGGGGGCCGGCAGCACGATCTCCGCCGACCAGCGCAGATCGGCCTCGACTGTGACGGCTGGGGTCGGCTCGCCACCGGCGACCACGATGGACACCGACTCGACGGCCGGGCAGTAGGTGCCGGCGAGCTGGATCGTGTCCTCGTCCGTCAGCAAGACGAGGTCGTCGTCGAAGGCGACGCAGGGCTCCGGGTTCTGCCGCTCGACGTCCACCGAAGCCACCCCGACGTTGCCCGACACGTTGTCCCGAGCCCTCACCTCGATGGTGTTCTGCCCGACGAAGAGGCTCAGCTCTTCGGTGCGGAAGGAGCCATCTTGCTGGGTGCGCGCCGAGGGTCGCAGCACGTTCTCGTCCCGACCCTGACGGGCGACGGCGTCGATGCGGGCACCGGCCAGCGGCGCCCCCCCCTTGGTGACGCGCCCCTCGATCACCACCCGACGGTCCAGGACGGGGGGCCCCTCGACCGGGGAGGTGATGATGACCTCGGGCAGCTCGTCGTCGAAGACCACCGTGAACACCAGCGGCTCCGACTCGTTCCCGGCGTCGTCGGTGGCGACGATCGCGACCTCGTTGTCCCCCGATTGCAGCTCGATGGGGAATTGGAACTCGTCACCGTCCCAGGCGATCTCTGCGTCGATGGCCTCCCCGTTGAGCTCGACGGCCAGGAGCCGGCCGGTGAAGTGGGCGTCCTCGACCCGACCCCCGACGCGCTTGACCTCCTGGTTGTGCACGATCGGCTCGTCGACGTTCTCGAAGAGGACGACCACCGGATCGGTGAAGTCGCCCACGACCAGCCGCTCGGCGAAGCACGACAGTCCATCCTGGTCGGTGGCGTCGAGGCGCAGGAGGTTCTCTCCCTCCTCGATCGCCACCACGCCGAGGTAGGTGTTGGTCGCGGGATCGATCGTGATCGGCTCGCCCGCGAAGGTGACCGTGAGCAGCGCCTCGGAGTGGTCGTCCGAGACCACGATCTCGACCTCGGGCTCCGGATCACCGATGGGGTCCGGGCTCGCAGCGGGCCGGCGAATCTCGCAGGTCGGCGCGATGCCACCCTGCGGTACGTCGTCCGGCGAGGTTCCATCGGAGGCTCCGTCCGCTTCACCGGCGTCCGCCGGCGCGTCGGCCTGCTCCACGTCGCGAATGACAGGGCGATCGAAGCTCTGTTCAGCGTCGGCGTCGCCGGTGGCATCGGAGTTGGCGTCGGCGCCCGCCTCGGCTTCGACGACCTCGTCGGCGGGGCCGATGCAGACGCCGTCTTCGCAGACCTGCTTCGAATCACAATCGCTCTGGTCAGCGCACACCTCGGGGTCGAGGAGGAACGTGCAGCCGGCGAAGAGCACCGTCAGGATCGGGAGCGCGCGCAACATCATCTAGAACCCCCACCGCGCGCCGGCCATGACCCCGCCCTCGGCGGTCGGCGCGACGTAGACCGAGCCCTCGCTCTGGGCGTCGGGCTCGTCGGCGAACAGCAACAAGGCCACGCCCGTCGCCGCGACCGCCACCCCGGCGCCGATCAGGATGTCGGTCATCAGGGCGTTTGAGCGCACGTCGTCAGCCAGGGACTTCTCCTCGTCGGTGCCCGCGCACTCGGGGTGTGGCTTGTCACGGCAGTCTTGGAGATCACCGTCGGCCCCGAGGGCGAGGACCGCCGTCACCGCAGATCCAGCGAGGGCGGCGCCGCCGACCCCCACCAGGATCCAGCCCACCGTCTCGGTGGAGATCTCGATCCCGCCGCTGTCGGCCTCGCCCACCTCCACCACGGTCTCCGTCGTCTGCCCGGCGGCGATGTTGACCATCTCCTCGTGGGGTTCGATGCCCTCGCCGTCGAGCTGGAGCTTGTGCAATCCGGCGGTGAGCCGCAGGGGCCCAGGCAACGGCGTGATCCCGACCCGCTCTCCGTCCACGCGCACGTGCAGGCCCGGGGTGTTCACCTCCAGCGCGAGCATCCCCTTGGGCTGGGCGCGCACGAACTGGGCGTCGACGACGAAGGGCGCCGAGATCGTGTGCTTCGCCGTGAGCGTGAACTGCCGCGTGATCGGCTCGTAGCCGTCCAGCTCGAGGCGCAGCGTGTGCTTGCCCGCCGGCAGCCCCTGGGTCGCCGGGCTGGGGACCGCCGCCGGCCGCTTGTCGAAGAACATGCGCGCGCCGGCGGGGTTCGTCCTCACCAGCACGGTCGGTAGGATCGGGGGCATCGCGAGGGCGAGCTTGAAGCGCTTGCCCCCCTTCACGTCCACCGGACGCTTCACCGAGCGGTGACCCTCGAGCTCGAGCGTCAGCGTCTGCCGACCCGGAGGCAGCGGTAGCGAGAGCGGCGTTCGTCCCCGCGGCGGGTGCTTGCGATTACCGACCCAGACGGTCGCCCCCGGCGGCGTAGTGCTCAACTCGAGGGTCGCCCACTTCGCCAGCCGAGCACGCAGCGCAGCGACCTTCTCCTTCACCTCGTCGGCGTCTCCAGGGGAGGTCGCGAGGTACTTGTCGAAGGTCACGAGCGCCGATGGAAGATCCTCCATCTTCTCCTGGACCTGGCCGATGTTGTAGAGCATCAGCGGATGTGGTCGCAGCGCGTTGGCCTGTTCGAAGGCCTGCAACGCCTCGGCGAACCGACCCGCCGCGTAGTGCTCGCGACCCTGCTTGAAGAACGCCTTCGCTTGCTTCTTGGCCGACTGGGCGAGCGCCGGAAGCGGCGCCGTCGCCAGCATGCACGCGCTCGCCAGCACGAGGATGCGTATCATTGCCGCTCCGCCCCCCTCGAGGACTATCAAAAGAGGGGTAGAGCCTAACCGCTGTTGTCGAATCTGCGCCAATTGACACGGGAGACGGTCAGTCGGCGAAGGGGTCCTTGATGTCCGACTTCTTGGGCTTCTTCTTCTTCTTCTTGCGGCGCGACTTGGCCTTGCGCTTGCGCTTGGGCTTCTTCTTGACCGCCGCAGGAGCGGGCACCACCGGCGCGACCCGTGGCTTCTTCGGTTCGGGCGTCAGCTTCGTCGCGGCGACCGGCTTGGGAGGCTCGACCGCCGCCCCCGCGTCCGCCGCGTTGCTCAAGGCCACCTTGAAGACCGGCGGCTCGGCGCCTTCCTGGATCGCGTTGGGATCGATCTCCTGGGTGGCCGGGTCGTGGCCGCCCAGCTTGAGAACATAGGACAGCGCGTAGACGCCCTCGATCTCGACGTCGAGGGGCGTCGTGCCCAGCTCCGTCTCGCCGAGGAAGACGGTGGCTCCCGGCGGCGTGCTCTCGATGCGCGCCTTGACGATCCGAGTCGCCGCGGTCGCCGCCTTCGCCGCGCGTCGCTTCTGGCGCTTCCGATCCCTGGCGGCCTTCTCGGCGGCGGCCTGCTCGGCCTGCGCCTCCTCCTGCTGCCACCAAAACGCGCCACCGCCGACAACGGCGAGCAACGCCAGCAGCACCAGCGCCGTCACCAGCGAGCGGTTGCCGCGGGACGCCGTGCTGACCGGCGGCAGCGTGCTGCGCCCGACCTTCCCGTTCCCCCCCCCGCGGGCCGCCTCGAGGGCGACGGGCGAGAGCGCCGCGAAGTCAGCGGCGGTGGCGAGCGGGCTGGCGGCGCTCGCGCCCATCCGGTGGAGCCCGGAGGCCTGCCCATCGACGGCGTCTGCGAGGGCGTCGCCGATGACGCTCGACATCTGACCCGGCGGCACCGATCGGCGCGGGGCCGGCGCCTCGACGGGGGCATCGCCTCCGCCGACCCCACCGAAGGGATCGAAGCCAGCGTTGCCGCTCGAGCCAACCTCGAGGGGCGCCGCGGCGCCAAAGCCCGGAGCGGCCAACGGCTTGGAGGCGGGGGCGCCGACCTCGGCGGCGGCGCTGTCGAGGGCCGCCATCAGGTCGTCGCCGAGGCCACCGCCGCCGGAACGTGAAGGGCTCGGCGTGTTGGTGTCGACGCCGGCGAGGGCGTCGGCGAGGGCCGCGGACAGCCCGTCGGAGCCGATCGCGCCAGTGACGGCGAGGGGCTCCGGGATGTCCTGCATGTCGTTCTGGGTCGGAGGCCGAGACGCCGGCGCCGCCTCGTAGGGCGTCGGATCGCCGCCGAGGGGGGTCGCCCCCGTCTCGATCGTCGAGGAGGGCCCCAGCGCCGCCTCCAGATCCTCCACCGCGAAGTCGCGCAGCCGAGTGCGGTCCTCGTCGTCTTCCTCGCCGTCGAAGAGCGAGTTGAGCGCCCCCGGATTCGCGATCCGCGTCGACACGTCGAGCCCCGCCCCGAAGGTGTTCTTTTCGGGTCGCGGTCTGGGCGCCGGATCCTCCGGTGTGCTCTTGATCACCGCCGCGAGATCGACGGCGAGCCCTCGTAGGTCGGGGTAGCGAGCCTTGGGGTCCTTGTCGAGGCACCGGTGAATCGTGTGCACCAGCTTCTCGGGGATCTCGGTGAAGCCCGAGATCCGCTCGGTCACCGGGGTCGGTCGACCCGAGGCGATGGAGGCCAGGAGCTGATCGGGCGTCGCGCCGAAGAACGGCAGCGCGCCGGTGAGGAGCTGGTAGCCGATCACGCCCAGCGTGAACTGGTCGGAGGCCAACCCCACGCGATGCCCGAGGGCCTGCTCGGGGCTGAAGAACTTGGGGGAGCCGACGATGAGCTTGCCCGACAGCGTGTCCCGCACGCCGAACAGGTCGGGGGAGCCGACGTCGACGATCTTGACGAAGTCGACCTGCTCGCGCGCCACCAGGAAGACGTTCTCCGGCTTCAGGTTCGCGTGGGGTCGCCCCGCGCGGTGGATCGGCGCCAGCGCGCTGCAGAGCTGGAACATGATGTCCGCCGAGCGACGAGGCCCCAGCGGGCCGGTCTCCTCCAGCAGCGCCTTCAGCGTGCGCCCCTCGATGAACTCGGTGACGATGTAGGAGGTGCCGTCGGGCTCACGCGCCGCGGCGAGGACCTGGGCGATCTTCGCGTGGCGGAGCTGCGCCACCATGCTCGCCGACCGCAGCAGCTCGTCGCCGTGGGTCGCGGCCACGTCCGGGTGGACCAGCTTGACCGCCACCGGCGTCCCCGTCCGCGAGTCGATGCCGCGGTAGACCATGCCGATCTCGCCGGAGCCGACGATGGACTGGAGCGTGAAGCGCCCGCCGAGCTGTCGACCCACGAAGGGGTCACCGCCGAGGGCGGGATCGGCGGCCAGCGGCGCGCCACAGGTCTCGCACGCACCGCTGCTCGGGTGGTTGCTCGTTTGGCAGTGAGGGCAGTTGATCATCAACGCGTGTGCGCGTACGGCGCCTTCCCAAGGTCCACGGGGCTCACAGTCTTAACATATCGAGCGATCGAGGCCACAACCTGACGGTGACGTCATGGATGACTGACGCCCCGCGGGCCGTTTGGATCTACGGGATCAGGCCGCTTTCGAAAGAAAAACGCCCCGTCGGGGAGACGGGGCGGCGGGTGCGAAGGGGGGGACTCGAACCCCCACGGCCTTGCGGCCACCAGGCCCTCAACCTGGCGCGTCTACCAATTTCGCCACCTTCGCAGAGGCGGTGCGGAGGTTTGCCAGATCCACCGCCGGGATGTCAACCCTTGGAACCATCGAGCCCCAAGGCCCGCGCGTGGTTCGCCAGCCGGCGCAGCTTCTCCTTGGTGTCCTCGTCGGCCCCCGTCGCGAGGCGCCCGAGGACGGCGGTGATGCTCAGATCCTTCAGGGACTCGGCGGAGGTGCCCGCGAGGACATCCCGCACGTCGTCGGTCAACGACTTCTCACCCGAGAGGTAGCCCTCGAAGGCCTTCTGCGCCGTCCCGGAGTTGTCGACGAAGCCATCGACGGACTGGCCCAGCGAGACCGCGTTCATGAACCGCTCGAAGAACGCCCCGTCGCCGCCGACGATGTTGATCCGCGCCTGATCGAAGGCGTGGCCCATGACCTGCGCCTGCTGCTCGGCGATCTCGATGTTCGCCTGGATCCGCTGGAGCTCGATGATGCGCTCCTGCTCCAATCGCAGCCGGTACTCCTCGTGCTCGCGGCCGACGCCATCGAGGGCCTTCATCGCCTCGGCCTTGTCGGCGAGGCCCGCCGCCTCGGCGGTGAGCTTCTCCTTCACCACCGCCGCCTCGGCCGTCCCGCGCTTCGATATCGCGGTGGCCTCGGCCTCCTGCACCCGCGCCACGGCGAGCCCCTTCTCCTCGTCGCCCTTGGCTTCGGCCAGCTTGCCGACGCGCACCGCGTCCGCCTCTGCGGCGCCCTCCTTGCGTGTCGCCTCGGCCTTCGCCTCGCGGACCTTCGCCTCCGCCATGCCCTTGACCTCTTCGCCGTCGGCCTCGGCCTGCATCTGCTCGCGCGTGACCTTCGCCTTGGCGAGCCCCTGCTTCTCGATGGCCACCGCCTCGGCCTCAGACACCCGCACCAGCGCCAGGCCACTCGCGGCCTCCTCGGCCTGCACGCCCTCCGCCATGCGCATCTTGGCCCGCGCTTCCTTGTCCGCCGCCTCGAACTCCGCCTCGGCGATCGTCAGCCGCCGGCGCGCCTCGTGCTTGGCCACCTCTTCCTGGGCCTCGGCGGCCTTGATCTCCTTGACCAGGCCTTCCTGCGCCTCGGCCTCGGCCCCCACCACGCGCACCTTCTTGCTCCGGTCCGCCTCGGCGTGGGCCCGCAGATCCTTGATGCGCTCCTCCTCCTCCGCCACGCCCTTCTCGACGGCGACCCGCGCCCGCACCACGTCGGCGATGTTCTTCTTCTCGACCTCCACGGCCTTCTCTTTGTCGATGCGGCGCAGCTCCACCTCACGCTCGCGCCCGATCTCCTCCAGGTCCGACGCCTTCTTGACCCGCACCTCCTCGACGCCGACCTCGCGCTCCCGCGCCTTCTCCGCCACCTCCACCGCTCGCAGCTTCGTCTGCTCGCCGATGCGCACCTCCTCCTCGGCCTTCTGCTTGGCGAGGGCCGTGCGCTTCTGCTCCTCCACCTCGACGCGACGCGCCTCGTTGGCCTCTCGGGCCTGGGCGATCGAGATCTCCTTGGCCTTCTTCGCCTCCGCCTCCGCCCGGGCCTGGTCGAAACGGTAGATCGCCTCGTCGGCCTTCAGGTCCTGGGCGCCCATCTCCATGCGCTCGATCTGCTTGAGCTCGTTGGTGTCGATGTTCTGCTTGGTCGTGAGGTCCGTGATCTTCTTGATGCCCTGGGCGTCGAGGATGTTCTGCGGATCCATCGACCCCAGCGGCGTCTGCTCCAGGAAGTCGATGGCGGCGTCCTCGAGGGCGTAGCCGCTCAGGTCCCGACCGATGACCTCGATGATCTGGTCCTTGAAGTCGTCGCGCTGGGTGTAGAGCTGCTCGAAGTTCAGCCGCTTGCCCACCGTCTTGAGGGCCTCGGAGAACTTGGCGATGAAGATCTCCTCCAGCGTCTCCTGGGCGCTCGCCCGCGCGCAGCCGATGTTCTGCGCCACCTTCAGCACATCCTCCACCGTCTTGTTCACCTTCACGAAGAAGGTGACCTTGATGTCGGCGCGGATATTGTCCTGGCAGATCAGCCCCTCCTGACCCCGCCGTTCGAGCTCGATCGTCTTCACCGAGATGTCCATCACCTCGGCCCGGTTCACCACCGGCCACACCACCCCACCGGTGAACGAGACCTTGGGCAGGCCGGTCATCGGGTTGATGATCAGCGCCCGGCCCTGGTCGACCTTGCGGTAGAAGCGCGTGAACGCGATCAGGCCACCCACCAGGACGATCGCGATCGCCCCCAGCACCACCAGCGAAACGTTGCTGAACATCTAGTCGTCCCCTCCGAGCGGCTCGACCGCGTAGGCCTCCCGCTTTGCGTCGTAGTCGATGATGAGCGCCTCGTGATCACGGCCCAGGCCCCTCGCCGCGTCGCAGCGCACCTGGATGAGCAGGTGGTCGTGGTCCACGGTCGCCTCGGCTTGTCCGAAGCCCTCGTCGACCCACCCGGTCGTCACCCGACACGTCCGACCCACCAGCTCCGCCCGCGTCGTCCCGCTCTGCATGGCGAAGAGGGGCCGCAGCGGTCGCGTGAGGACCGCCGCACACGGGACGGCCAGCACAAACGCACCGACCGCGATCCCCGCCCCCGCCAGGAAGCCTCCGGCCCCCGAGTAGTGAACCCCCAGGACGCAAAACGCCCAAGCGAACAGGAACAGGATGCTGAAGGTGACGGTCACCGGGGCGTTTCGCAGCCGCAGGGCCGACAACAGGCCCAGCGCGCCGCCGAGCCCCTCCACCGCGCCGTCCCCGTCGATCTCCATGTCGACATCGAACTCGAGCAGATCGATGTCCAGCGCGCCGAGGATCACGAACAGCCAGTAGAGCAGCGCGAGCCCCGAGGCCACCGTGTAGATGACGCTCGGCCAGGCGATAGCGATTTGGAGCAGCTCGCTCATTCACCCCGCTCAGGCGCCGCTTGGCTCATCGGGGGACGACTCTCGCGCCCCCCCCCAGGCCGGTCAACCCTTGAGCGCCTCCCAGCTCCGAAGAAAGTTCCCCCCCAGGCACTTCACGACCCGCGCGTCGCTCCACCCCGCGTCGAGCAAGTGTTGAACGAGCCGCGGATAGGCGGCGGCCGAGACCAGGTCCGTCGGTGGCGTCACGGCCCCGTCGTAGTCCGTCCCGATGGCCACGCAGTCCTCGCCGCCCACGTTGACCAGGTGATCGAGGTGCTCCACCACGATGCGCCCGTCCGTGGGCCCGCCCCGCCGACACAGGAAGCCGCGGTGGAACATCACCCCAATCACCCCACCGCTGTCCGCCACGGCCTTGATCTGCGAGTCGTCGAGGTTGCGCCAGTGGGGGCAGACGCCGTCCACGCCCGAGTGCGTGACGATCAGCGGCAGCGCCCGGTCGTGGATCTCCACGGCGTCCCAGAACCCGTCGGGGTGGATGTGGGCGAGATCGACGAAGACCCGCTCGGCGTCGAGCTGCGCCACGAAGCGGCGCCCCTTCTCCGTGAGCCCCCGTCCCCGCCGCAGCTTCGACACCGGGGCCGACGACGCTCCGTAGCAAGCGTTCGTCAGGTGCACCATCGTGACCCGCGTCAGCAGTCGGTCCGGCACCACCCCTGGCCCCGCGTCAGCCCCCTCGAAGGCGTTGCCGCCCTGCACCGACAACAGCACCGCGTGGGCGCCCCCCGCCCGGACGGCCCGATACTCCGCCGGCGTCCGCGCAAAGGCCAACCGCCCCTTGGACGCGGCGACGAACGCCCGGAAGCGCGCGAGGTTCTTCCGAAAGACCCGCAGCCGGCTCCCGGCCCTACGAAACGGGTTCGTCGTGATCGACCACATCCCGCCGGAGAGCCCGCCCTCGATCATGCGCGGCACATCGAGGTGTCCGAAAAACCGCCCCCCGGGCAACAGCGGCTTCTCGTGGCGCGTGTACAGGTCGTATCCGTAGATCCGCGGCGGGATGAACGAGTCGAGGTGCAGGTCGATGAACTCCGCCTCGTGGGTCAACGCCACGGCGTGCTCACCAATCCCGAGCTGGGCCGCGACCTCTGCGTGGTCGATCCGTGCCGGAGGCTCTCCCATGCCCGGAGGTTGCCGCGAAGACGCGGGGATGGGAAGGAGGGCGACGTTCGGCGAGCTCGACTTCGCGGCGCACGACATCCACCCGGCCCACGCGGACGCCCGCACCGACTCGCCGGTCGAGGCTGCCCCTTCGCTTCCGCGGAGACCGCGGAGCCGACCTCGGAGCCCCGCGAGGTCGTCGGTGTCTTCGACCGCGGCGACCTGCTCACCAACGTGCCGGGCACGACGGAGCAAGAGGTCGTACGGTGCGCCATCCGCGGAGCCCGTTCCGGGACATGATCCGCGCCCCGGCGCCCCGGCCCCCCATTCGGCGCGAGGGTGAGCTGCCGACCTGCCAAGGCACATGGGAGGCGCTGATCAACCGCGCGGGTGCGGCGAAGCTCGGGGACCGCATCCAAGGGCTCCTCCACCGGCTGCGCCAGATCTGCGCGAGCTTCGACGTTCTCCGGAGCAGCGCCTACTTGCGGCCGGCGATCGTCGACTTGCACAGCTTCCTCTCAGCGTTGGTCGAGTTCCTCCCGGTTGCGGTGGACCGGATGAAGGACGACGGCGATGCCCGCCCGGAGCTCGAGGTTGGCCTGAGTCTTGGAAGCTGAGTCGGCGACGCTGTCCATGGGCGTTATCTCGCGGACTTTGACGGTTAGGGCCCGTCTGCTGTTCGGCGCGAGGCTGCGTGCGGACTTCTCCAATCTCGAGATAGCTCGTGGGGGACTCTCGCCTGGCGCGAGATTCGATGTGGGGCTCGGTCGAGCGCCCTGGGGGAATGAGTAGTGGCCGACGAGTTTGAGCTGACCCCGGAGGAGCGCAAGCGGCTCGAGCGCGCGGCGGAGACCTCCCGGTCGATGCAACCCGAGCTCGGCCGACCTGGTCCGCGCGCTCCAGAACGAGGTGCATTCTCTCAGGGTCCAAGCTGGGTGGCCTCGCCCTTGTCGGAGGCCCAACCAACGGCGGAGTCGACTCCGGTCGCTGCGTTCTTCGCGAAGTGCGGTGTCGATCCCGCGACCCAAGGATCTGCTGGACCGGTTCTACCGCCGCCGGCTCGAGGTCGCCGAGGGCGTACCGGCCATCGCCGCCGAGCCCGTCCTCGGCGAGGAGCGCTCGGAGGCGGTCCGGCTGGACCGGGAGATCCACCAGACGGTGCGGGCTGACACTCAGGGGCCTCTCGGCGCAGCCCTCGACAGCCTCGAGAGCTTGATGAAGGAGGTTGGGCGAGACCATGGGCACCCCGCGAGCGGTCACACCGATCCCGACGAAGAGGATTGAACGGCGGCACGAGCCGCCGCCCGCGAAATACCCGTCCTACCGCGATTGCCTCCGACTCGAGCTTCGGGGCGTCTGCGCGTCTTGCCTGTTGAGCGAACAGGACTTCGTGGAAGGCGGGCACGGGCGACTCGGCGTGATGTGGATCGAACATCGCCACCCGCAGTCGTCGGACCCCGAACAGACGGACCGCTACGAGAACTGCTACTACACATGCAGGCTCTGCAACCGCAGCCGCGGTTTCAAACCCGCATTTCATTGCGCACATCGCGTCTCTCGAGGCCACGCTCGCCCGGTACAGGGAGCCGTTGGTTCGGGGCGGATGCGCATGCCCCGATGCGACCACGAAACCGATGAGTTGACAGGGGGCGCGGGCGCCGTCACTTTCCGGTGTCTCTCGCGGACGCGCACGAAGGAGCACCCATGACGGGCCTTGGAATTCGAGATCGCATCATCGACACGACCGTGAAGGTCGTGGACCTCATCCTCAGCGGGGACCTCGTCCGAAAGGCGAAGGACGTCGCGGACACGGTGCGGGGGCGCGACGCGCGGTACGACGACGCGCCGACATACGCTCGGCCCGAGCCACCGCCGCCCGCACCAGAGCCGCCCGCGCCCGCTCCGGTGGCGCCGACCCCGCCGGCCTACCGGGTGGCGAAGGGCGAGGCGGGGTGGGAGCTGTCGAAGGACGGTGAGGTCATCGAGACGCACAAGCGGAAGCACGACGCGATGAAGCCGGGGCGAGCGGCGGCGCGGGCGGAGAAGGGCACGCTGATCATCCTCAAGCTGGATGGCTCGGTGGGCGAAGAGGTCGACTACGGGGACAGCGAGTAGTCGGTCCGGCGGTTTCTGAGCACTTTCGTCTCCCTGGCCCCGTTCATGTGGTACGCAAACACACCACGGGACGCAGAGAGGGGCAGGGATGGACGACGCACGACTACGCGAGGCCCTGGAAGCGCTGAGCCAGCTTCTGGGCCGCGACGACCTGGCACCGGACGAGACGCGGCGCGACTGGGCGACCCATCGAGGCGACCTCGACGCGGTGAAGCGCCACGCGGAGGAAGCGGCGGAGGCGCTGGAGGCGCTGGTCGTCACCCTGGCACCCACCGAAGCCGAGGCTGCGCGAGGCGTCGTCGCAGAGCAGATCGCCGACGCCGCGGTGCTGCTGCACGTCGCGGGGGATCGCGCGGGCGGGCGGGCGCTGCTGGATCGCGCGGTGGCGCTCGTCGCCCACAGCGCCGAGGCGGGGCTCGTCGGCGAGGCGGGAGAGCGGTTCGATGACTACGCTCGGCTGGTGCACGCCTGGTGGCTGTTCAGGCACGGGGAGCGCGACGCCGCGTTGGCCATCGCCAAGCGCCTGAGCGCGCGGTCCTCCCCTGAGATCGCGGCGTCGGCGAAGGTGCTGTTGGAGGCGCCCGCTCCAATATCCGGGCCGCCCTCGCTGTTCACGCTCAACGGCTTCGGGCTGACCATCTACGGCGACCGAGACGCCCACCCCGACGGCTCCCACGTCAAGACGCGCTTCCTGGCCGCGCTGTTCGTGCCGATCCTGCCCCTGGACGCCTGGCGGGTGCTCCCCGCCGACGAGGGCGGCTTCTACTTCCTGGGGAAGGTCCCCTTGAGCGGCCTGACCCGGTGGTGGCGGCGGCTCGCCCTGGTCGCGATCGTCGGCGCCGTCGCCTCGGGGGCGTGGGAGAGCCACGTCGAGTCGCCGGAGTATCGGGCCGCGCGCGCGTGGGAGGCGGCGGCGGCGCTGGAGACGAGCGGGAACGCAGAGGGCGCCGTCGACGCCTACGCCTCCCTCGCGGAGGAGTTCCCCTTCTCCGCGCCGGACCGCGCCGCCGAGGCGAGCGACGCGATGGTGCGGCTGCTCGTCGGGGACGGGTCGGACGCAGGCGGCTTGCTCCGCGCGGTGAAGCGCTACGAGGGCTTGGGCTGGAACACGAAGGGCAGCCACGGCGGCGGGAGGCTCGCCATGGCGCTGCTCGCGAGGGGTCGAGCGCTGGCCGCCGAGGACCTCGAAGGCGGGCTCGAGCTGCTGAAGGCGGGCGAACGGGTCGCGCCGAAGGAGCACGCGGCTGAGCTGCGTGAGGCGAGGGGCGCCCTGCAGACGAAGATCGCCGACCGGGACGCCGCCGAGTGGCCCCTCGACGCCATCCGCACCTACGCCGCGGTGGGCGGTCACCCCGGCGCCGTGGCGGGGGCCGAGCGCCTGGTCGCGAAGCTGGGAGACGGGCCATCGGTCTGGGCCGAGCTCGCCGAGCCCCTGTCGGTGCTGCGTGACCAGGCGACGCAGGGGAAGATCGAGGCGCCGGCGATCTCGGCCTCGATCGGTGCGGTCACGGAGGCGAAGCGGCACCTGGCCGACGCGGCGCGCGCCAAGACCATCGCCGAGGGCGACATCGCCGCGCTCCGGGTCGCGTTCGAGGCGGTGGCGGGTGACCAGGAGGTCGCCGCCGCCCTCGCGCGGAGGTTGAGGGCGTCCGGGAAGTCGGAGGAGGCGATGGAGATCCTCACCGCGCTGGGCCCACCGGGGCTGCTGGTGCGAGCCGCGTCCGGGGAGCTGGCCGCCCTCCAGGTGGAGCGTGGCCAGTTGGCGGCGGCGGAGGCGCTGCTCGACCGCCAGCTTCGCACCCGACTGCCCGCCTTCGAGGAGGCCAGGCGCGCGTACGACGCGGCGACGGAGCGAACGCAGGAGGCGTTGATCCGTCAGGCGCGCGCGGGGAGCCTGCCGCGTGCGCTCTCCAACCAGCTCGACCGGGAGACCGACGAAGAGGCCAGACAGCGGCTCTTCAGCGAGTGGCTGTCGAAGCAGCTCGAGGACGACCCGCAGTTGGTCCGATTGCGCGAGGCATACTTCCGGTTCGACGACGTCGTGCCCCTCGCGCTCCAGCTCGGCACGGTGCAGCTACGACGGGCGAACGCGGCCTCGGGGGAGGTGCGCAAGCGTCTGCTCGACAAGGCGGAGCATGTCTTCTTGTCGATCCAGGCCGAGGCGTCCGGGGCGGCCACCTTCCACCTGGGGCTGGGGCAGGTCTATCACCGACTCGGGAAGACCGAGGCGGGTGAGAAGGAGCTGCGCGGGCTCATCGAGCGGGGCGAGCCCGCGCTCTCGCTGGCGGTCGCCCAAACCTACCGCGAGCTGGGCCGGATCCAGCGTGCGCGGGAGACCGCGACGGCCGTCTTCGAGAACGCCGCGATGCCCACGAAGGGGAGCGCCGCCATCTTGATGGCGCTGATAGCGACGGACCGCGCAGACCGAAAGGAGTGGTTCGGGAAGGCGGACCAGAAGGGCCGCTTCGTACGTATGAGCCTGCTGGAAATCGAGGCCATCGAGCTGCAGTTGAAGGGCGAGGACGCGAAGGCCGACGCGAAGTTCGCCGAGGTCGCGCGCGAGTTCGAGCGAGACGCGGCGCACGACGACTCGGCGGCCAACAACGCAGCCCTGGCCTACCAATCCCGCTTCACCTGCACGGGGGACACGGCGCACCTGGCGACGGCGGCGCGGTTGATGGAAGGCGCCCTGCGCCTGAGCCCCGATAACGCGCTCGTGGTGGCGAACACCGCTCGGCAGCTCGAGTACGGGCTGGTCACGGAGACGCTGGCCGAGGTCTTGCCGATGCGCCGACTCCGCCTCGGGTTGCGCGAAGCGAAGGTGGTGATCGATGCGCTCCTCCAGGGGCCCGAACGGGCGAGTTTCCACAAGCGAATCTGCGGCAGCCCGCAGCTCCGTCGCCTGCTCGAGCTGAGCCGGCAGGGCGAGGTCCTGGAGCCGGGCAGCGCCGAGCCCTACGAGCGACAGCGGGCCTGGCTGTTGCGCTGCGAGGACGTGCGTGGGCTGGAGGCGCTGGCCGACCGCGTGGCCCGGTTGCGTGGCCTCGACGACGGCGACGCGCGCTCCGACCGCGACGGGTGGATCAGCGGCGCGAAGGACGACGAGATCCGCACCTCGCTGGACGACGCGATCACCCGGCTCGACAAGCTCGGCACCCGGATGAAGCGCGCCCCGGGCAGGGCCGTGGCCGCGTTGTTGAAGGCCGGCGTGCTGAGGACGCGGGCGATGGTGGCGGACACCGTCGAGTCCTGGCAGGCGATGGAGTCCGCGTGCCGCGCGGCGCTTGGGTGGCCGGCCCTCGGCGCGCAGCGCTGCGTCGCCGACGCCTTGCTCTTCACCGCGATCAAGCGCGGAACGACCGCCTCGGAGTCCCTCGGCGCGGCGTGGAGGTCAGAGGGGCGCGCGCTGGGGTCGATGGCGTTCTTCTTGAAGCACCGCGCCGGCCCTGAGCTGGCGGTGTTGCGCGAGCAGCCCGAGCTGGCGAAGGCCGGGCGGCTCCTCGAGGGCCCCGCGCGCATCCTGCCAAGGAAGTCCGACTGGGTCGTAGCCAAGGCGACCGGCAACGCTGCGTTGGAGAAGGCCGCCCTGCCGGCCTTCTCCAAGCCGACGGCCCGGCTCGACAGCGCGCTCCGCGCGAAGCTGGCTCCCTACGACCCCGCGGCCGCGATGTGGGCCGCGCTCAACCCGTGACCACCGCGAGCTCCTCCTCCTCTTCGGTGAGCTGGAGGAAGACCTCTTCGAGCCTCTCTCCACCTCGGCCCGTGTCCTCGCGGAGGGCCTCCGGGGTGCCGCGGGCGACGAGCTGACCGCGGTGGATCACGGCGATCTCGTCGCAGAGCTCATCGGCGACCTCGAGGGTGTGGGTGCTGAGCAGCACCGTGAGGCCGTTGTCGTTGGCCTCGCGGCGCAGCACGTCTTTGAGTAGCCGGCCGCCCCTCGGGTCGAGGCCGACCATCGGCTCGTCCACGACGAGCAACCGGGGGCGGTGCAGGAGCACCGAGGACATCACGAGGCGCTGCTTCATCCCGTGGCTGAAGCTCTCCACGAGCTGGTCGCGCTTGTGCCCCAGGCCGAAGAGCTCGAGGAGCTGGTGGCTGCGGGGGACGGCGTCGCTCTTGGCCATCTCGTAGAGGCCGCCCACGAAGTACATGTACTCGAGGGCCGTCAGGCGCTCGTAGAGGTTCGGTCGGTCGGGGACGTAGCCGAGGCGACGTTTGGCGCCCGTGGGGTCCTTCGCGACGTCGATGCCGTCGACGAGGGCTCGGCCCGCGGTGGGGCGCACCAGGCCGACGACCATCTTCATGGTGGTCGTCTTGCCCGCGCCGTTGGGGCCCAAAAAGCCCAGGATTCGGCCCGGCTCGATGTCGAGATCCAGCTCGCTGACCGCGGTGAAGCTGCCGTAGCGCTTGGTGACCTTCTCGATGCGCAACATGCTCACTTCGCCACCTCTCCCAACGCGGCGGCGAGGCGGACGTACTCGTCCTCGCAGTTGTAGAGCTGGGCGGAGACGCGCAGGAGGCGGGCGGGGGGCGCGGGCCAGGGGGCGACGGGGGCCTCGATGTGATAGCGGTCGAGCAACACCTCCTGCAGCGGGTCGCGGTAGAGCTGCGTCCCCTCCTCGCCGGGCTGGCCATCGGGGAGCGGGACCGAGACCATCGAGCCGATCATCTCGTCGGGGACCGGTGGTTCGATGTCTGTGGCCTCGCAGAGCAGGTCGCGGGCGCGCAGCGCGAGGGCGTGGTTGTGGGCGCGCACGCCGTCCCAGCCATTGGGGTGGAGGGCACCGACCGCCTCGATGGCCTTCGGGACGCAGAGCCAAGGGCTCGGATCGAAGGTCCCCGGCCAGTCGAACTCGAGGTGGAGCCGGGGCTTTTGGGGGTGGACCATCTCATAGCCGTGGCTCACGACGAGCGGGTGCAGGCTCTCGCGGTGTCGCGGGGCGGCCCAGAGGATGCCGGCGCCCTTGGGGGCGCAGATCCACTTGTGGCAGTTGGCGGCGTAGTAGTCGGGGTGCAGGCCGCGAATCGAGAGGGGCAGCATCCCCGGGGCGTGGGCCCCGTCGACCATCACGCAGACACCGCGCGCCTGGAGCTGGGGGACCAACCGCTCGACGGGCATCACCACCGCCGTGGCGCTGCAGACGTGGTCGATCAGGGCGAAGCGCGTGCGGGGCGTGACCGCGGAGAGGACCGCCTCGCAGACCGAGTCGGGGGTCACGCCAGCGAACGGGAGGCGGGCGACGACGACCTCGGCCCCCGCGCGCCGGGCGACAAAGCGGACGGCCTTGCGGCACGCGGCGTAGCCCTGATCGGTGACCAACAGCTCGTCGCCGGGTGAGAGCTCGAGGCCCCGCAGCACGGTGTTGACGCCGCTGGTGGCGTTGGTGACGAAGGCGAGGCCCTCCGGATCGGCGTCGACGAAGGTGGAGACGACCCGCCGCGCCGCGTCGATCTCGTCGAAGAGCTCACCGAGGAAGAAGCGGACAGGCCGTCGCTCCATTCGCGTCCGAATCGCCGCCTGGGCAGCGAGCACCACCTCCGGGCAAGCGCCGAAGGAGCCGTGGTTGAGAAACGCGATGTCGGGATCGATGCGCCACGTCACGAAGGGCACCCTACCCCAACGTCTCCCCGACCACCCGACCGCGCGGGGGTCTGCCCCCACATTCGTGGGGCGAGACCCATGGGTGGACGTCACAGGTTCCGTACGACGCCACACATTCGTCGCTGGCACGCCTGTTGCGAAGCCCCCCCCTCGCCCCCAGGGGCAGCATTCGAAACAGGAGGGTTCATATGAGTTCGTTTCGCTTCATCTGCACGCTGGGCGCGTTCGCGCTGCTCGCTGGTTGCGGAGAGTCCGAGGAGCCGGACGTCAACACCGCGGCGCTCCAGCTCACCTCGGACGTGCTCGCAGACACCGACGTCGCCGGCGTGAACTACACGGCCACCCAGGTCGACTGCGACACCGGGGTGCCCCTCGTCCCGGCGGTGATCATCGCCGCCTTCGAGGAGCTGGTCGACGCGTTCCTGCCCGGGGGCAACGGGACCTTCGAGGACGCGCCCTACGACGCCAACTCCCAGCATCTCTTCTCCGACCACTTCTTCTGGCTCCCCGAGGGCTGCTACGACGTGGAGGTCGTCCCCGTCGATGCCAACGGCGACCCATCGACGGATTGCCTGCCCGCCCACGCCGAGAACGTCGCGGTGGTCGATGGGCAGACCACGGAGATCCTGCTCATCAGCCAGTGCGAAGGTGATCCCGCCGGGGGGTTGGACGTGATCACCACCATCAACCACCCGCCGCAGATCATCGGGCTGACCTACGGGCCGTCCAAGTTCGCGTGCGAGGGTACGATCGAGGTCTGCGTAGAGGTCAGCGATCCCGACTCCGATCCGCTGACGGCCGAGCTCATCCCCCAGCAGCCGGGCGTGCGCCCCATCGCGACCTCCCAGAAGGAGACCCGGGAGGGCACCACGCTCTTCTGCGCGACCTTCGAGTTCGAGGGGCCGGGGACCTACAACGTCACGGGGGTGGTCTACGATATGGGCTGGGACGAGAACGGCGATCCCGTCACCATCGAGAGCCTCCTCGCCGCCCAGGGCGATCCCTCGCCCTCGAATGACTCGATCACCTTCCCGATGCACGTCCTCGACCCCGAAGCCTGCATCTGCGCCTGTCCCGACGGCTTCGAGCTCAACGCCGCCGGCGACGCCTGCGAGCGGACCGTCGAGGAGCCCGCTGTCTTCAACGGCTCGCTGCTCGAGGTCTGTCGCGGCAACACCGCCAACGTCTACGGCATCCTCGGCGGTCAGTTCCCGGACGGGCTGATCGTGCCCAACGCCTTCTTTGGCGACAACACCGCGCTCAACGGCCGCCTCAACGAGGTGGGTATCTGGGCGTGCGGCCCCCTGGGTCAGCTCGGTGGGCCGAGCACGCAGCCGGTCAACGAGTGGGTCGGATTCAGCCGCTGCCTGGAGGTCGCGGCGGAGGGCGAGTACGTCGTCGGGATCGCCGCCGACAACGACGTGCGCTTGACCGTCGATGGCACCCTCGTCTTCGAGAAGGTGGGGGCCAACGTCAACCACTTCCGCTACTGGTGGATGGTGCCGATCTCGCTGACAGCTGGGACCCACATCATCGAGATGGAGGGGCTCAACGCGGGGAATATCGCCGCCTTCGGCGCCGAGCTCTACGGGCCCTACCCCGCCGGCTCGACGGCCAACGACGCGGCGATGGCGGGCCTCGACTACGCCAACAACATCCTCTGGAGCACCGGCGACCAGGTCGGCGGCAACTTCCACTCGGGCGTGAACAGTGGATACGCCTGCCCCGACGGCCTCGCGCTGAACCTGTGCACCGACGAGTTCCTCTGCACCGGCGTCCTGCGCGAGGAGTGCCTGTAGCGCCTACCGCACGCGCTCTAGCGTGATGGTCTCGGCGCGGGCGTCCACGAAGGCGCGGACGGGCTTGCGGATCTCGGCGTAGCGCGCCACCGGATACCCGCCGGGGGTGCGCGTGAGCGTGCGCTCGACGTGAACGGTCCCGCCCTCGACGCGCGCCGCGAGGCGGAAGGCGAAGCCGGGGCCGGAGAGCTCGGCGGCGCCGGGGAGCTTCGCGACGCGCCACCCCTCGGGGATCGTGAGCTCGAGGTGGTCGGCGACCACCCCGTGGTCCCGCACGGAGATCTCGTGGGTGCGCCCCTTCTTCCCGAAGAGCTCACCCCGGCCCGCCCCGAGCACCCCGAGGGGCACGATCAGGCGGCCGTCGAGCTCGGTGGCGTACTCCGGGATCTCCAACTTCATCGCTCGAGTACAGCTCGCCGGGCGCTTCCGGCACGTGTCGCGGCCCACCTCGCTCAGGGTCCCGGTGGGCCAGCGGTTGTCGCGGAGCCGCTCGGCGTTCTCCTCCCAGCGGCGGTCCGTCCAGGTCCGCCGCATGCGGTGGCGGTGGGACGCCCAGCCACCGAGCCACGTCGACTCGACCGCGCCCTCGAGCCCACCGTCGGCGGCGAGCCGGAGCTTCAGGTGCTCGCGGGTCTCGCTGGTGGGCGCCGGCTCACCTTGAGTCACGGTGGTGCGCACCATCACCTCCTCGCCCTTGGCCTTCTTCTTCGCGAAGAGGATCTGGGCCGGTACGCCCCGCGCGTATTGGGGCAACTCGCCTGCCTCGCAGGCCTCGCAGGCCGGATCGATCCACAACGGCGCGGCGAGCCCCTCTTGCTCGGGGACGTAGACGAGGATGTGGTCGAAGGCCCGTGAGTTCGGGAAGTCGAGGCCGACCTGCCAGGTGCGGAAGCGGCGCGCGTAGGCGAAGCGTGACTCGACGCCGGCCCCCTCCAGGAGCGTCCGCGTGAGGAAGGCCTTCTCGTGGTGGGAGGCGCGCTTCGTCTCCAGCACCTCGGCGAGGGGGTCGAGCCCGCCCCGGCCGACGTAGTGCGTGTGCTCCCGGACCCAGTTCACGACCCGACCGACCTTGCAGCGCGGGCCCGAGCAGTCGCTCACATCCACTCGCTCAGCGAAGCCCTCGAGCTCCTCCTCGTTCTCGATGTAGAGCGGGATCGCCTTGCTGCGGTTCACGCCCTTCCTGTCCTTGCGAAAGCTCCACGTGTGATACGGGAAGACGACCTGCTTCACGCGCATGCGGGCCCAGGGCTCGATGGAGGACCGGTGCGGGAGGAAGTCGCCCCGGGGCCGCGCCGGCAGGTCGTCGAGGGCCCAGCTCAGCCGCCACCCCGGTCCGGCGTCCTTGTCGACCTGGATCTTCGTGTCGCTGTTGAAGACCCGCATCGCGTAGCGCACCTCGTCGCTCCCGCTGAAGCTGAGCCGGTAGCGCTGCACGGGGATGCGGGTCATCGGGAAGCGCCCGACCTCGAACCGCACACCCTTGTAGCGGTGGATGAGCTCGACCTCGATGATGCTGCCGACGACCACCCGCGGGAACGTCAGCGCATCGACGGTGTAGACCTCGTCGTCCTCGTCGCCGTGCTCCTCCTCGGAGATGAAGGCGTCACGCCCGACCTCCACGACCTCCCCATCAGGGCGGATGTTCCGAGCGCGGAAGCCCACCAGCTCGGTGGACCGCTCGTGGCGCCGCATCGTGAACTTCCCGAACTTGTTGAAGGCCGACTCGCTCTGGATCGCCACCACGTGCAGCAAGCGCTGCTCGGTGTACCAGCGGCTCCGAGGACGAGCGACGGTGAGCCACTCCTCCTCGTGGGCGAGGACGACCGCCGGCGCGTCGGGGTACTTCGACATCTCGGGCGCCTTCCACCGCGAGGTGTCCGGGTTCTGCATCTTCAAGGACGGGGCGCATCCCCCGAGGACGATCAAGCCCAACAACGCCCAGCGCATCAGCTCTCCTCCTTCATCACCACCACCCGCCGGGCCTCGGCGCGGTGCGCCGCCCCCAGAAAGACACGCAACGCACCATAGGCGTCGGGCGGCACGATCCGCTCGCGCGTCTCGTAGGTGCGATCGAGCACCAGCTTCGACCCCTCCTGATGCCAACGCAGCGCGTACACGCCGAAGGCGCTCTCGAGGGCCACCGGATCCGGCAGCTTGCGCACCACGTACCCCGCCGGGAGTGAGAGCTCGATGCGCTGCTTCAACGCGCGCCTGGAGCCGAGGACCACCGGGTAGCGTCGCTCCTTGTCGGGGAGCTGCGGCGCCACCCCCGAGAGCAGCCCGTCGGCGCTGATCAGCCACCCCCCGGCGGAGCGCGCCATCTCAAGCTCGAGCTTCGCCTTGCCGACCACCGGCGTGTCGGCGTCCGTGGGCTCCACTTCGATGACCTGCCGCAGATCGACGACCTCGCCCCGCACCCTCGCGGCGCGACGCAGCGCCTTCTTGCGCTTCTTCTCCGTCTCCATCGCGAGGCGGGTTCGCAGCACGTCGGCGGGGACCCCCAGCGCGGTGACCGTCAGCCCTCCCCGGCCCTTGCCATCGCCGCCCAGCTTCAGCTCGGCCTCCACCCGCGTCCAGTTGACTTCGGGCCCCGAGGCCGGCGTCTTCACCAGCGGGCTGCCCCCCTCGCTCGCCGGCAACAGGTCCGCCTCCTGGTCCCGGAACGGCAACCGGCCGAAGGGCACGCTGCGGTCGGTCGTGTCGGCGTAGACCGGCCCGCTCGGGAGGTCGATCACCAGGATGGCGTGGTTGGCGTTGCCGACCACCACCGGCAATCCGTAGCGTTTCGGGTAGCCGCCGTGCGAGTGGATGGTCGCCACGCGGCTCTCGATCCCCGCCGCGTCCAGCATCGCCGACAGCAGCGTCGCCTTGTCCTTGCAGTCGCCGTAGCTGGTGGAGAAGACGTCCTTTGCGGGCGTGGGCACCCAGCCGCCCATCCCGAGCTCGATGGCGACGTACCGGACGTTCTGGCGCACCCAGTCGTAGAGCACCTGGGCCTTGGCCCGCGGCTCGTCGGGCACCCCGCGCAGCAGCGCCTCGACGCGCGCCCGGATCTCCGGCGTCACGGCCGTACGGTCGGCCTGGAGTCGGTGTGCGTAGGCCGAGACCTCCGTGGGCGTGGCGAGGTTGTGCACCTCACCCGCGCGGGTATGCCAGCTCGCCAGGCGCAGCCGGACGGTGGGCGCGAGCTGGTACCAGGGCGGTGAGAGGCGCTCCGTCAGGATCGGCGCCTGATCGGCGCGGGACCACGCCTGCACACGCCTCCCCGCGGCCTGTTGTGTCGTCGGTGGCTCCGCGAGATCGGCGTTGAGGCGCCGCACCTGATGCTCCGTTGCCCAGCCCTCCGGGGTCGAGACCTCGAGCCGCGTCGCCTTCACCGGCAGGTCGCGCGCGAGGTAGTGGGACACCGAGAACATGCGCAGATCATCGATGCGCTGGGTGTAGCGGACCTCGACGATCGATCCGGGCACGACGGTCCGCGTCACGAAGCAGTAGCGCCAGTCGCTGTAGGCCCCACGGCCGAAGGCGACTCGGTCGTTGGCGCCCTCCATGTCGAAGGGCTCGACCTTGCGCTTGGGCGAGACCACCTGACCCTCGAATGAGACGAGGGGCAACAGCTCGGGGTGGTAGCTGACGCCGACTCGCCCCAGGCGCCGCCCCGACTCCCGCAGCACCAGCGTGCGCCGGTGGGTCGTCACCAGGGCGTAGGGCTCGCCGCTCGTGTGGTCGAGATCGAACTCGACCCGCGTGTGGTCGACCAGATGGACCCCGTCGACGTCCGGGTAGTCCTCCACGGTCGGCATCGACTTCGGCAACGGCGCCCACTGCGCGCCCCCCCCGCAGCCCAGCACGAAGATCCCCAACAGCAGAATTCGCATACCCAGACGGACGCCCCACCTCAGCCGATTTGCGTCACTGTCTCCCAGATCGCGAGCTGCGCACCAGTGGGATCGGTGAACACCGACATCAGCGCCATCCCCCCCACGTCCTGGGTGTCGATCCGGATCTTCGCCCCGAGGGCGACGGCTCGGCGGGTGGCCTCAGCGCAGTCGGCGACGGCGACGTAGGGCAACCAGGCGTCGCGCTCGAGCTCCGCGTCGGAGGGCTTGGGCAGCAACGACGCCAGCGGCCAGGGGTCGCCGGGGCGCTGGAAGACGACCTGCCCCGCGGCGTAGTCGCTGGCCTGCGCCTCCCAGGGGACGAGCCCGGTGTAGAAGGGCTGCGCCGCCTCCGGGCTCGCCGTGAGCAACTGCGTCCAGCAGAACGTCCCCGGGGCGCCGTCCCAGGTCGTAGCCCCGGGCGTCGTGCTACGAAACAGGTGGAAGACGGCGCCGTTCGGATCACCGACGATCGCGGTGCGCCCGACGTTGGGCAGGTCGAAGCCAGCGTAGCAGACCTCCCCGCCGAGCTCCGTCACCCGCTCGCAGGACGCATCGACGTCCGCAACGCTGAGGTACGACATCCAATGCGAGCCCATCGGGAAGTCCGGCTCGAGCGGCATCACACCGCCGACCGCTCGCTCACCGGCCTTGATCACCGTGAAGGTGTGTTCGCCCATCGGCACGGCGTCGAAGCGCCAGCCAAACAGCTCCGAGTAGAACGCCTTCGCGGCCTCCACGTCGGTGCACATCAAGTCGTACCAGACGAAGCGCCCGGCCCAGTCGTGTCGGTCGTCCATTCACCCCTCCCTTCTGAGGAGGGCTGAGGCTACCCGATCAGTGACCCGGCGGGCAGTGGAGGGCGGCGACCGCCTCCTCCATCCACTCCCACGCGAGCTCGCGCAGGTGGTCGGCCTTGCCCTCGTCGATCACGGGGCGGACGCGCACGCGGAAGCCGTGGTCGTCGTCGTCGCCCCAGTGGTTGTCCGCGGGGACGACGCCGTCGCCGAGGCGGGCGCGCTGGGCGGTGACCTCCTGGATGCGCACGTTGGCCGCGAGGCGCCGCGCTTCGTCGCGGCTGACGCGCTCGTCGTCGTGGGTCACCTCGACCACGAAGTCCTGCTCCTCCCCATCGGGGCCCACGTTGGCCCGCAGCACGGTGGAGACCACGGAGTTGTACTCGACCCCCTCGGAGGCGTCGTCGGACTCGGCGCAAGCCCCCAATACCAGGGCGATTGCGGCCACGAGGAAGAATGTGCGCGTCACGTCTCTCTCCTTTTCACGAGGTGGCCAGCAGCGCGGGGATCGGCTGGCTCCTCAACATTGTAGCGTCCATCCCCGCCGCCGCCAACACCGTGCTGCACAGGTGCTGGGGCAGCATGGAGGCCCCGCCTTCGTTTGGCTGGCCGCTGGCGAGATCCACCAGCTCCGGCCCCATCGAGTTGTCACTGCTTCGCCCGACCACGACCCCCGGCCGGATGCCGGCGCCGGCGACCAGCGCGCTGCTGCCGAGGTGGTGGTCGCGACCGCTTCGCTCGTTGAGGCGCGGCGTGCGGGCGAACTCGCTGAACGCGAAGATGGTGGTCTTCGAGAGCATCGATCCCCCGCCCGGCGCCTCGCTGTCGCGCAGATCGGTGATCAGGCGCGCCAGCGCGTCGAAGCCCGCCGCCAGGTTCACGCTGTGCTGCCCCGCCCAGGACCCGTCGTGGGTGTCGAGGCCGTTGGCGAGCACCACGCTGACGGTGCGCGAGAGCCCCGTCTTGAGCGCCTGCGCGGCGAGGGCGGCCCGACCCATCGGGGTCTCCGTCTGGCCCTCGGCGAAGCCGTAGTGGCGTCGCACCTCGGCCATCTCCGGGCCGTTGAACTCGAACTGGCGGTGCAGCGCGGAGTTGACGACATCACGCGCCCGGCGGCGGTTGTCCCGATAGATCGCGGCGAGCCGGGAGACCGAGGCGCCGTGCTCCGGCAGGCACTCTCGGGTCTTCGTCCAGTAGTCGCCCAGCGCCCCCTTCACGTTCGGGGGGATGTTGGTCGGCAAGCCCAGGTCTTCCTGGAGGATGTAGCGCACTTGATCCACCGCGGCGATCGGCATCGCCCCGGCGAAGGGCGGCTGGTCGACGTTGTAGCTCTCCACGCCATGGGCGAGGTGCGGGATGGTGCGGTCCTGGCCGATCTGAGCGGTGGCGATGGTGGCCACCGACGAGCCGCGTGCCGTCAACCCCGACGGGGGACGCCCGGTGATCAGATAGCGGCGCCCCACCTCGTGGGTGAGCGTCGCCATATTGAGGCCCCGCATGAGGCTGAAGTGCTCGCCGAGCTGCGCGAGCTCGCCGACGCAGGGGCCGAGGCGGAACGGGCCCGCGTCGATGGGCGCCCGCGAGAACTGCGGGGGCAGCCGCTCGTAGGCCGGCTGGATGCCGGTCTCGGGCAGGTTGCCCTCGTTGAACTCCGCCGGATCCCGGGGGTCGAGGGCGAGCAGTTGGTCCCAGCCGCCCTCGTAGTAGCAAAAGACGAAGTAGTGGTCGGTCTCACCCGCCGCGTGGGCGGCGCGCGCCAGCAGGCCGTCCCCGAGGGAGAGGGCGCCGGCGGTGAGGCCGGTGCGAACAAGGAAGTCGCGTCGGTTCATCGTGGTGCTCCTCTAGATCCTAGTAAAGGATGAACTCGGGGTCGGTCATCATGGCGATGCAGACCGCGAGCCAGCCGTCTTCCGCGGCCCGCTGGGCGGGGGCGGTGGACGAGGCGTTGACGAAGAGGTCGAAGAGGTCCGCGATGGCGGTCTCCTCTTCCGGGGGTACGAACCGCGAGTAGAACCGGAGCTGGAGGCGTCGGAGGTTCTCCTTGACCAGGGCCTCGTCGGTGCTCGACCAGTCCGCGTGGGCGACGAGCGTCCGTTCGTCCGCGGGGGCCGCGGCGTCCTTGGCGACCCAGTCCACACAGATGGCGTGGCTGGCGTCCTGCATGAACTTCGCGATGAGCAGCGTGGGCTCCGTGTTCTCCTCCGTGATGCGCAGGTAGTCGGGGGCGCCGAGCGTGGGTCCGAAGACCTCGAGCAAGTTGACGGGGCCCTGGCCGAAGTCCTCGATCCACTCGACGCCGCCCGTGATCACCGGGATCGAGCGCGTGAGCTGCTCCACCGTGAGCCGGCCCACGGCGCGGCCCGTCGCGGCTGGCTCCGGCTCGGGATCGACCCCCGCGTCGGGGGTGTCGGGCCTCGAGGTCGGGGGATCATCGAGCGTCGCGCTCGGCGCGGCGTCCTCTTCGCAGGCGGTGAGGGCCACGAGCAGGAGGGCCAAGCTGTGCCACCTCATCGGACCATCCTCCCGTAGGCCGGATCCAACACCAGCGCACGGACCAGCGACTTGAAGTCGTAGTCGCTGGCGACGAAGCCCTCGGCGAAGCGCTGCATCGCGTCGCGGCGCTCATCGTCGGTGGGCGCTCGATGGTAGAGGCGAGTGAAGAGCTTCTCCGCCACGCACGTCGGCAGGGCGCCGGAGTCGATGGACTGCTCGACGAAGCCGCGCGGGCCGGTCTCGACGTTGCTGATCTCGCGGTCGCCGCGGAAGAGGTAGGCGCGGAGCACGCCAGCATAGGGCGCGAGCTCGGGGTGCCCGATCTCGGTGACATAGAAACGCTGGCAGATGAAGTCACAGCCTCTGCCTCCGTTGCGCGCGCAGGCGGCGCAGCGCGCGCTGTAGGGCGGGTAGAACGCCGGATCGATGTACATCGTGCCGGCCTCGGCGAAGCGACCCCACCACGCGGCGGCGGGCTCGAGGCGGGTGTGGCAATGGCTGCACCCGCAGCGCTTTCGCAGGTTGGGCTGGTCGCTGCACGGGTCATTGGGGCTGGGCAGGCCACCGGGTGGCGCGATGAAGGGATCGCAGAGGAAGGCATGGTGGAAGCGGTTGGCGCGGGCGCGCGAGGTCTGGAAGCGGAGCAAGAAGGAGACGCTCGTGAGCAAGCCGGAGTGCTTGTCATGGGCGCGCGGGACGTCGTGCCACTCGAGATCGGTGTAGGGGATGTCGGGCAGCTCGGCCAACTCGACGGGGGGCACGGCGATGATGGGATCGACCGCCATCGGCGCGAGGTGACGGTAGTAGTGGACCAGGTGGCCGTTCACCGGCTCGTCGGTGCCCAGGAGCATGTCGGTGTAGGGGCGACCCTCGTCGATGGGCCGCTCCACCATGCGCAGGAGCTGCTCCTGGAGGGACGCGACGGTGTCCAGGACCACGGGGATGCTCGCGCAGCGCTCGAGGTTGGGGCCGCAGCCGCAGGTGCCCGAGGCGAGGCCGGCGAACTCGGCGCAGGGCTGACCGTTGAGCGCGGTCTCGAGCAGCCGCGCCTCCAGAGCGCAGACCTTCACCTCGGTGCCGGGCGCCCAGTAGGGCTCGACCATCACCCAGCCCTCGCGACGAGTGCCGTCGTCGAGGGACTCGAAGACGAGCTCTCCCTCCTCGTCCCACTCGGCGGGCTCGTCCTTGCACGGCACCAGCCCGCCGCGCTCGTTGACGCCGACGAAGAGGAGAAAGAGCCGCTCCGGATCGCCGTAGTCGTAGTAGAAGCGCGCCGGGAGCAGCAGCGCCGCGGCGCCGCCGACGATGTCGAGGGCCTCGGTGCTGGGCCACAGCAAGTCGCGGTGGTGCCGGCGCACGAAGTTCGAAAACTCCGCGCTGTCCAGGAGCCGGTCTACGTCGGCCTCGGTCACCGACTCGCCCAGCGCCTCGAGCTCCTCCATCGAGGGCACGCGGCCCAGGAGATCGAGCGTGAGCTGCCGGAGGAGCCGGTGCCGGTCGACCTCGACGGTGTCCTCGCAGGCCTCCTCGGCGAGCGCCGACGCGCACAGGCCGAGGCAGACCACGAGCAGGGTCGCGAGTCGTCTCATCATCAGAGCCTCCTGGCCCTCTCGGTTGTCGGGTACGCGCCGCCGGGCGGCGAGTTTTCACAAAAGGGTCAACGTTGGTAGTCGACGCAGCCTCGGAGGGCCGCCTCGGCGCCCTCGCAATGCTGGATGAAGCTCGCCGTGAAGCGGTTGAGATGGCGGCCGTCCAGCTCGAAGTTGAAGACCTCGAAGCTGCCCGTGACCCGGTCACAGCCGCGCTCGCTGCCGAAGACGGCGAGGCCAGGGCTCTCCCCCTCGTGGGGGTAGCGCCGGGCGGCCTCGTACTCACCGGGCTCGAGGGCGACGCCGAGCCCGCGGCTGCTGAAGCCGAGCAAGATCTCGACGTCCGGCTCGTCCTCGCCGCCGGCATAGACCAGCTCGACGGTGTCCTCGGTCGCGCGCTCGACGGTGATGGCGCCGGAGGTGTACTCGCCGGGCCCGGGGTGGATGGTGTCGCGGAGGTCGAGTTGGTCGTCACCGTTGAGGTAGACGGAGCCGCCGCCTCCGCAGCCTTCGCTGAAGTCGAAGACGGGGCCTCCCTGGGTGGCGGTCCCGCCGCCGACGAGCCGCAGCGCCCTCGAGATCGCGATGGGCTCCAGCGGATCGAAGGCGGGGGCGACGCGGATGTAGGCGACCGCGGGGCAGGTGAAGTCCTTCGCGTCGCAGACCTGGAAGCTGTGCACGAGGCTGCCGCCGGCGTCGTCGCTCTCGGTCCCGTCGAGGACCGGCAACCCCGCGCAGTGGAGGCAGTCGTCGGTGGCCTCCCCCAGCGGCGTGTTCGCGTTCAGACGAATGGTGCCGGCCCCTTCGGGCTCGACCCAGACGCGGTAGATGCCGGCCCAGCGCGTCTCCGTGTCCCGCTCGAAGATGTGGAAGCTGACGGGCAGGGAGTCCTCGCCGTTGGCCTGGATTCGGCTGCCCTGGTGCAGATCGATGCGCCCGTCGAGGGCGGGGCCGGCGGGCTCCTCCGCGGGGAAGCAGCCGAGGTTCCGACACTGGAGCCCCTCGTCGCAGGGCTCGAGGGAGAGCCTGCACTCGCCCCCGAGCTCACCGGGCCTGGCGCCCTCTTCGGCGCAACCGAGCATCGAGAGGGCCAACATCGCCGACAGGTGCAATCGCGTCACGAGTGGGAGTCTACCTCCGCCGCCCGAATGGAGCCAACGTAGGCAGCCAGCGGGTCGCGCTGATATGTTGCAGGCCCGTGCGATGGCGACCCACGACCTTGATGCTGACGCTCGCGCTCACCGCGCCGGCGCCGGCCGCCGCCCCTGCGGCCGAGCTGCACCCGCAGGCGCTCGAATGGAGCGGCGACGCCCCACCGTGGAAGGAGCGGAGGCGTCGGGGCGTCCCGGGGCTGCGTGGCAAGGGCCAGGGCCTCGTAGATCTCTCGTCGTGGCCACCGGAGCCGCCCTCGCCCGCCGAGATCGACGCGTCTCGCTTCGGCGAGGCGTTGAAGACCATGTGCGGCTGGCTCTCGCCACGACGGAAGCGCCGATACACGAAGTGGATCCTCGAGTACGGGAAGAAGTTCGAGGTCGATCCGTTCCTGCTGGCGGCGGTGGTCTACCGGCAGAGTCGCTGCAACAGCCGCTACGAGGAGGCCTACGGCGTGGGCCTCACGGCGGTCAACGAGCGGATGCACCGAGGGCACTGGGAGGGCCGCGCCTACCGCTACCACGTCTGGCGGGACGGCGCGTGGCGCGAGGAGCGCCTCGAGATGCCAAAGCACCGTTTTTCGAAGGCTCGGCTGAAGCGGGCCGAGGCGAACATCTACTTCGCGGCCGGGCTGATGGCGACGCACCGCGCCCAGTGTCCGCACAACGACGGGGCCTTCGACTCGGTGCCTCACCGGCACTGGGTGTCGCACTTCTACTGGGGTGATCGCGTCCGCGGCGCTGGCGCCGAAGACCGGGCCCTCGAGGCGCGCCGACGACTCCTGCACCACTACCAGGGTGACCGCGAGTCACCCCTCGGCCGATTTGGCGAGCTGAAGCTCCGGGCCCCCCTCGGTGGCTGGCCGCGCAAGGTGACCAGCGCCATGGGCGCCGACCGGGACGAGGGGGCGAGGCGCCACATGGGCATCGACTTCGGCTCCTCCGGCGGCGAGCCGGTCTACGCGGTGGCCGCCGGCAGGGTGGTGCTCGCGGGCGTGCAGAAGCGAAAGGGCACCTTCGCGATGAGCCCGGAGGAGGCGATGCAGATCCGGTCGTCGCAGATGGCCCCGGGTGGTCGGCTGGTGATGCTGCGCCACCCCGGCGACTTGAAGTCCGCCTATATGCACCTCCAGAGCTACGTAGTGGAGACGGGGGACCAGGTCGAGGCGGGGGCGCTCCTCGGCTACGTGGGTCGGACGGGGATGCGGCGCTCGGCGGCCCACCTCCACTTCGAGCTCCGACATGCGGGCAAGCACATCGACCCGATGCCGCACCTCGCGCCCTACATCATCGCGCCCAAGGCGACGTGGATTGGCCGCCGAGTCGCCCACGAGGAGCGCAAACAGCGGCGACGAAGGCGGCGAAGCAGGCGGCGACCGGCCCAGTAGAATCGACCTCGCCGGACGTGCGACGGTGTCGAGGGATGAAGAGGTGTCTCTGCATTCTGCTCCCCTTCGCGCTCGCGGCGTGTACCGACGAGAACCCGTTGTTGGCGTCGCCCGACGGTGAACGCCCCGACGTGGGACGCGCGGACACCTCGGGCGGGGGGGGCAACGCTGGCGCGCCGGACGGCAGGGTCGAGGCCGACGCCGCGCCGCCGGACCGCGGGTTGGCCCCCGACGAGGGGACCGACGGGCTGCCGGACACCGCGCCGCCGCCGGACGTCGCACCACCCCCACCGGACGAGGGCCCAGATGTGGCGCCGCCGCCGGAGGACGCCCTACCCGACCCCGACGCCGCGCCTCCGCCACCGGACGCCCTACCCGACCCCGACGCCGCGCCGCCGCCACCGGACGCCCGACCCGACCCCGACGCCGCGCCGCCGCCGCCGGACGCCCGACCCGACCCCGACGCCGCGCCGCCGCC
>CAYOBQ010000084.1:0-36924 GCA_964402225.1 uncultured Nannocystaceae bacterium
ATGTGGTTGAAGGTGGCCGAAGTGCCCCGTCGGGGCAAGCTACTACCAGGAGGCCTTGACGACCCCGGGCAGGTTGCCCTTCAGCGCCTCCTCGCGGAGGGCGATCCGGGAGAGCCCGAACTTGCGGTAGTAGGCCCGTGGCCGGCCGGTCAACACGCAGCGGTTGACCACCCGCGTGGCGCTGGCGTCTCGCGGCATCTTCGCGAGCTTCTCCTGCGCCTCCACCTTGGCTTCCATGTCGGCGGCGGGGTCCTTGACCACCGCGACCAGGGCCGCGCGTCGCTCGGCGTAGCGCGCCACGATGCGGCGGCGCTTCTCGTTCTTGGCGACCTTGCTGGTCTTCGCCATGGTTCGTTCCTCAAGTCGAAGGGACGCGGGATACTGCCCAAAAGGTCGACCGATATCAACCCCAACGTTGCATCGAAGCGTCGAGGGCAGACGCGCCCGAGTGCGTGAGCTGGGGTCGATCGGCGCCGTCGGGGGAACGCACGCGTACTCACGGTACGTGGAGTTTCGCCGAAGTGACGGCCGGCCCCAGATTGCGTGCTCTGGTGCGAGCGACAGCGGTCTGCACCGACGATTCGGTGCAACGTTGGGGTCAACTCCCGAGTGCCGCCTTCGTGTCAGCGCGGCTCGGCGATGCGCAAGGACGGGGCAGGCGGGCCGCTCGGGCGGGCGCGCTCGACGCGGTTCCGGCCACCACGTTTCGCCGCATAGAGGGCCTGATCGGCGGCGGCGATGAGGGCTTCTCCCGTGCGCCCGAGCCTCGGGAAGGCGGCGACGCCAGCGCTGAAGGTGACCGTCACGCGCTGCGAGTTGCCGGCCTCGTCGGTGATGACGATCCCGTCGCCGGCGATCTGCGCGCGGAGCCGGTCGGCCACGAGGTGAGCGGCGGCGGCGTCCGTCTCCGGGAGGATGAGGGCCATCTCCTCGCCACCGTAGCGGATGGCGCGGTCGGTGGTGCGGACCCCACCGCGGAGGATGCTCGCGACCCAGCGCAGGACCTCGTCCCCGGCCTGGTGACCGTAGGTGTCGTTGAGGCGCTTGAAGTGGTCGATGTCGATCATCACCACCGAGAGGGTCCGCTCGTAGCGCGCGCAGCGATCGATCTCCTCGAAGAGGAAGCGCTCCATCTCGCGTCGGTTGTAGAGGCCCGTGAGCGCGTCTCGGGTGGTCATCTCGCGGAGCTTGAGCTCGAGTTGACTGCGCTGCTCGATCTCGGTGGTGAGCTCGGCGGTGCGCGCGGCGACGATCTCCTCCAAGTGCTCCTGGTGCTCCTGGAGTTGGCGCCGCGCCTCCTGTTGCTGGGTGATCTCGACCATCAGCCCCTCGAGGACCGTCGCGTGGCCGTCCTCCTCGACCACGCCCGATCCGCTGTCCATCACCCACTTGTGGGCGCCCGTAGCGGTGACGATGCGATAGTCGACGCGGTAGCGCTGGCGGTGGTTTAGCGAGCGCGTGATGGTCTGCGCGACGCGCGCCGCGTCGTCCGGGTGGATGATCGACGAGAAGTGCAGGCGGGCGCCGTCGAGCAACTCCTCCGGGGCGTAGCCCGTGAGGTCGAGGCTCCCGTGGCTGACGAAGCGCATGGTGCGCGCCGGGTCGTTGTCGCAGCGGTAGACGATGCCCGGCAGGTGCCCCATGAGGTTGCTCATCGCGCGTTCGCTGTCGACGAGCTCGAGTTGGGCAACGGCGCTGCGAACCTGGATGCGCGACGCCAGCAGGTAGAGCCCGGCGGCGGAAACGATGACCATCGCCCACCGCTCGTTTGCGCTGATCCAGTAGAGCAGGGGGTAGTCCGGCGCGAAGGCGCGGACGACGCCGCTCGAGTAGCCGATCCAGAGCGCGCAGCCGACGAGGTAGAGCCCGACGCTCCGGGCGATGGTCGCGCGGGCGGCGGAACGGACCTGGCGCACTTCGGCTTCCACTTCACTCTGAAACACGGGTGGTGCGTCGGATCGTTCGAGCGGTGTGTCGCTGGGGACCCGTGTCGCTGGGGACCAGCCCGGCACGCACCGTCAGGATACGAACGGCCCGTAGATTGCACGGGGTGGCGGCACCTCGAACTCGGAGCCCTCATGTCGCGCATTCGCCTCGCCGCTGGTCTCTTCTGCCTCGTCCTCGCGTCGAGCTGTAGTGAGGACGACGCACCCGAGCCCCAATACCTGGCGAAGACGATCCAGGCGGTCAGCGGCGGGCAGGTCGACAACAGCAGCACCTCCGTCGTGGGGATCTTCAACCAGGGTGGCGGCCTGTGCACCGGCTCGTTGATCGCCCCCAACCTCGTGATGACGGCGCAGCATTGCGTCGCGCCGACACCGGGCCAGGCGGTCCAATGCGGGCGCGCCAACTTCGGCACGCCGGGGCGCCCCGGCAACTTCTTCGTCACCACCCAGACGAGCTTCCCCCGGGGCGCCAATGGCTACTACGGGGTCCGCGAGGTGCGGGTCCCGGAGATCGGGGCCGATCTCTGCGGGAGTGACATCGCGATGTTGGTCCTGAGCCGCAACGTGCCTGCGGCGGAGGCGACCCCGCTGGTGCCCCGCATCGATCACGAGGTGGAGGGCGGTGACCGCTTCACGGCGATCGGCTATGGCCAGACGGAGACCGGGGGCGGAGCGGGCACTCGGCGGATCGTCAACAATCGAGAGATTCTGTGTGGTGGACGGGCGTGCCGGCGTTTCGGGGTGGTAACGGGCAAGGAGTGGGTCGGCCGCGACGGCGTCTGCCAGGGCGACTCCGGCGGCCCTGCCCTCGACGCCGAGGGGCGCGTGCTCGGCGCGCTCTCCCGTGGCGGTCAGAGGTGCAGCTACCCGGTCTACACCAGCGCCTTCGGTTGGCGGCAGTGGATCCGCGAGATGGCCCGAGACGCCGCGACGCTGGGTGGCTACGAGGCGCCGTTGTGGGTCGACGCCGATGATCTCGGGCCGCCGCCGCCGGACACCGACGGTGACGGCTCCCGAGATCCCTACGACAACTGCCCCGAGGTGGCCAACCCGGGCCAGGCGGACCTGGACAGCGACGGCGCGGGCGACGCCTGCGACGAAGATGGAGACAGCCGCGACCGCGGCGGCAACTGCTCGATCTGCAACGGCTGCAGCGATGACTCCGAGTGTGGCGTGGGCGGGATCTGTGCGCCCATCGGCGCCGGCGGGAGCTGCGTCCAGGTGTGCAACGCCGCCTCCGATTGCCCGGAGACGACGGCCTGCATCCAGGTGCAGCGCAACCTCTCGATCTGCATCAACGAAGACGTGGAGCGGCGCGGGCCATGTTACGAGGGCTTCGTCTGCGGCGGGCCGCGCGAGCAGGCGCCCGACGACGGGCTCTGCCACGTCTGCGAGGTGTGCGACTTCGACAGCGACTGCGCCGGCGATGGGGTCTGCGCGAACCTGGGCGGTGAGCGCGTCTGCACGCGCCGCTGCGAGGCGACGAGCTGCCGCGGTGACTCCGAATGCGTCGATGTCGAGGGACGCAGCGTGTGCGTGAACCCGGGCTCGTTGCTGCGTGGCTTCTGCCCCGACGACTACCTCTGCGCCAACCAGCCGGAGCCGGAGCCTGAGCCTGAGCCGGAGCCGGAGGAGCCCGAGGGCGAGGTCGATGAGGGTGAGGGGCCGGACCTGGAGCAGCCGGAGATCAGCTTCGAGCGGTCGAAGTCGAAGGACGGCTGCTCCGCGGTGCCCGGCGGATCGCCGCTGAACCCGAGGGTGGCGCTCTTGTGGCCGCTCTTGTTGCTCGCCGTGCGCCGACGCGACTGAATCAACCTCTTCAGTCCGGGCGGGTGCGGTCGCTGCCGTGGGCGGATTGGGTGCGGGTGGTGAGCATGTCGAGCTTGTCGATCCGGGTGACCAGGTCGTCGCGGTGGGCGGCCACGGCCAGATCACGCAGCGCCCTCCGCAGACGCTCGGCCTCCGTATCGTGCAGGCGGACGTCGTAGCGGAGATCCTCGGCCTGCATGAGGACCATCTCGGCGTCGGTCCAGCGACGCTGGGCCGCTAGAGCCCAGGCCTCGCCGACGCAGGCGTAGAACTCGAGGACGAAGAGGTTCCCGCGCGCGCCGCTGCGCACCTCCTCGAAGGCCGCCTGGGCGGCCACGGGATCGTCGTTGGCCCACGCGCAGAGCCCGAGCTGGAGTCGGGCGTCGAGGGCCGCGACCTCGCGTCCGCTCGCCTGCGCCTTCGAGGCCAGCTCGTCGAAGGTGCTCACGGCGCGGTCGAGCCGACCCACAAGCCGGTCGATTCGAGCGACCGCGGCGCGGGCGGCGAGCTCCTCGCCGACGAGGTCGCCGGTCCGCGCGCTCTCGAGGCTGGCCTCGAAGGCCGTCAGCGCGAGCTCGTACTGGTCGCGGTGCTCGTAGAACCGCCCCAGGGACAAGTGCGCGTTGCTCCGTGCCTTCGGGTCGCCGCTCTGGCGAGCGAAGCGGAGCGCGTCCCACAGCCAACGCTCCGCGGCCTCGGTGTCGTCCTCCTGGATCTTCAGGACGCCGACTCGGCTGGCGGCGCGCGCCCCGAGGGCGGGCAGGCGGTTGCGCTGGGCGACGCCGACCGCCGCGAGGGCGTGACGCTCCGCCTCCTGCGGCTGCCCGGCGTGCTCCGCGGCGTCGCTGCCGAGCATGCGCAGCTCCCCGCGCTCCGTGGGGGTCAGCAGGTGGACCCGGTCGTCCCAGTCGAGGAGGCGGCGGACGAACGCGCTCGAGTGGCCCATCAACCCAGCGCCGGTCAGCCGCGTGACGCCCTCGATCCCCAGCCGCAGCGCCTCGGTGTGCTGCTGCCCCTCCCACCGGTGGCGGGCGACCATCTCGAGCTCGATTCCGGTGGGGTCGTGGCGGCCCCGGTCGGACTTGATCTCCGCGGCGGCCAGGTTGAGCGCCGACCAGTTCGGCGCCTCTCGGCAGATTTGCCGGAACTGAGCGCGCACCAGATCGTGGCTGAAGCGCCAGCGGCCGGGGCCCTGCTCGACGGCGAGCCCCCCCGCGACGGCGCGTTCGACGAGCGACTCGAGGGCTTCCCGCGGCATCGGGAGGCCCGGGGCGGAGTCATTGCCGGGTACCGCACAGAGCTTCACCAGCGGTTGGAGGGTGAAGGAGCGGCCCAGCAAGGTGGCGCGTGCCAGGGCGCAGCGCAGATCGCTGCCACCGGGCCCCTGCGTCGCGCGGTCGATCCGCTGCTGGAGGACCTCGCCGGGATCGCTGGGTGCGCTCCCGAGCCCCTCCGCCTCCAGGTAGCTGCGCACGGCCTCCAGGGCGATCAGCGGGTTGCCGGCGGCCTGCACGCAGGCGGCCTCGGCGATACCCGGCGGCAAGGGCGCCAGCGCGTCGAGGGCCGGGGCCAGGGCCCGGGGGCTGATGGGCCCGATCTCGACGAGCTCGGTGTTCGGGCGCGCGACCAAAGCGCGGCGAGCGGCGCGGACCGTGGAGCGTTGGCTCGGGCGCAGCGTGACGACCATCACCAACCGCTGCGGCCCGTCGGGGCGCGCCAGGCGGTCGACCAGACGGAGCGCGCGGCCCTCCGGCGACCACTGGGCGTCATCCACCCAGAGCATGAACGGGTCGTCGCCGACGACGTCTCGGACCACGCGCGCGGCGCGGGCGATGTAGCCCTCGTCGGCGAGGTTCTCGTCGGCGGCGGGCCAGAGGACCTCGATCGCGTTTCGCCGCGCGGCTTCGTCGGGCAGCGTGTCGATGAAGATGCGCTCCGCGTCGTCGCGAACCGCGAGGGGGACGCCGAAGGACCGCAGCAGCGCTTGGCGCAACCCCCCGCCGGTACGAGTCTGAGGCTCGCTGCGGATCGTGAGCGTGCGCATGCGTCCGCCCTCCTCGAGGCCCTCGCGCAGCCAACTCGCGAGCCGGCTCTTGCCGACCCCGGGCTCGCCCTCGAGCAGCACCACGCGCGGCCCGGCGCCGTCGAGGGCCGCTCGAGCGGCCTCGCGCAACGTCCTCTGGACCGACTCACGGCCGGCGATGGGCGGCTGTCGAAGGTGGAAGATGGCGGGGCTCGCGGCGCCGCGGATCGGCTGGATGACCTCGGCTTCCAGGGTCTCGGGCTCGTCGTCGAGCCAGGAGAGGGAGGCGACGCTGGGTGGCGGGCCGAAGGGGAGCGCTGTTGGCGGTGAACCCGTCGACGCGAGGGCGCCGCGGACGTCCGCGACGGAGCGGAGACGCCGGACGGGGGACTTCTCGAGCATCCGCTCGACCACCTTGGCCAGCGCCGCTGGGGCCTTCACCGCCGGGCGGATGTCGACCGGCGGCAGGGGAGAGCGCTGGTGGTGCGCGAGCAGGTGCCGACCGTGGAAGGGGAGGTCGCCCGTGAGGATCTCGAAGAGCAGGACGCCCAGGGAATACACGTCGGTCCAGGGGCCGATGGCGGCGACGTCTCCCTTCGCCGCCTCCGGCGCGATGTAGGCGGGGGTCCCCTCGATGCGGCGCGCCGCGCGGCTCGCGTCCGCCGCGGCGAGGGCGATGCCGAAGTCGACCAGCTTCACGGAGCCGGGTCCGACACCGTCGGGCATCAACAGCACGTTGCCGGGTTTCAGATCGCGATGGACAAGACCGCGCGCGTGCGCGTGAGCGAGGCCTCCGAGGAGTCCGTCGATGAGGTTCCAGAGCCGACCCCATGACCACGGCCCGCGGGCGTAGGCGTGCAGGCTCGCGCCGGGGACGTACTCCATCGCGACGAAGGGTGAGCCCTTGGGCGTGCGGCCGTAGTCGTGAACCTCGGTGACGCCGGGGTGAGAGAGGCGCGCCATCGCGCGGACCTCTCGGTTGAAAGAGCGCTCCGCGGATCCGCGACGATCGTTGCGCAGGCTGAGCACCTTGATGGCGCAGTGACCCCCCGTCCGCTCGCTCCGAGCGAGCCAGACGGTGCCCATCGAGCCCTCGCCGAGCTCGCGCAACGCCTGGTAACCGGTGGGGAAGTCTCGAGGATGCATGGGTCTGCTCGCCGGTGAGCCAGGGATGGTAGCACGGTGTCGGATGGGCGCCAGGGACCGTTGACTCGGGCGGCGCCCCCCCCCAGAATCGCGGCGATGTCCGCTCAGCTCATCCCCTCCGTCTTTCGAGAACAGGCCACCAAGCTCCAGAGCCGCCCGATGGTCTACGGGAAGCGCGACGGGCACTGGCGCCCGCTGACGTGGGCTCAAATGGACGAGCGGGTGCGCCACGCCGCGGCGGGGCTGGTCCAGTTTGGGCTGGTGCCGGGCGATGTGGTGGGGATCCTGGCGGAGAGCGGACCCGAGTGGGTCTTAGCCGACCTCGCGACGGTCTCGGCGGCCTGCGCCGACGCCCCGATCTACGACGCGGCGACCCCGGACTCGGTGCGGTACATCATCGAGGACTCTGGGGCGCGCGCGGTCTTCGTGAGCACGGAAGCCCAACTCGCGAAGGTCCTCGGCGTGTGCGACGAGCTGCCGGGGCTGGAGCTGGTCGTGGGGCTCGACGAGACGGTCGAGCCGCCGGAGGCCGTCCCCACCGGCCTGCGGTATCTGAGCATCCTCGAGTTGGAGGCGCAGGGACGCGACGCGGATGCGCTCGCCGAGGTCGACCGGCGGATATCGGCGCTCTCCGCCGACGACTTGCTCACGCTCATCTACACCTCGGGGACGACCGGCGAGCCCAAGGGCGTGCGCATCACACAGGGCAATATGGCCTCGAACTGCCTCGCGTGCAGCCGGGCGATCGCGGTGCGGTCCGACGACGTGCTGCTCTCCTTCCTGCCGCTGAGCCACGCCTTCGAGCGGATGGCGGGGTACTATCTAGCGGTCCTCTGGGGAGGCGCGACGGTCTTCTATGCCGAGGGGGTGGGCCGGCTCTTCCACAACATGCGCGAGGTGCGGCCCACCTTGATGACGGGGGTGCCGCGGGTCTTCGAGAAGGTCTATGCCCAGTTCCACAGCGGGATCGACCACGCCGACCCGCTCCGGCGTCGGCTCATCGAGTGGGCGCTGCGGGTCGGGCGCAAGGCGAGCCGCGTCAAGCAGCGAGGCGAGACACCCAAGGGGTTGCTCGCGATGCAGCTCGCGGTGGCCCACGACCAGGTCTTCTCGCGGATGGTCGAGCGGCTGGGTGGCCGAATCCGCTTCTTCGTTTGCGGAGGCGCGCGGCTCTCGCGGCCGGTGGCCGAGTTCTTCCACGCCTGCGGGCTGCTCATCCTCGATGGTTACGGCCTGAGCGAGGCTTCGCCGGTGGTGTCCGTCAACCGACACGACTCGTTTCGCTTCGGGAGCGTGGGGCGGCCCCTCGACAACGTCCGCGTCCGGATCTCCCCCGACGACGGCGAGATCCTGGTTCGTGGCCCGAACGTGATGGAGGGCTACCATCGGCTGCCCGAGGCGACCGCCGAGGCGCTGCGGGACGGGTGGCTGGCGACCGGGGACATCGGCCGCTTCGACGGCGATGGCTTCCTGTACATCACGGATCGGAAGAAGGACCTCTTCAAGACCTCGTCGGGGCGCTACGTGGCACCCCAGAAGCTCGAACGGCTGCTGTGCAGCCAGGGGCTCGTCGAGCAGGCGTGCGTCGTCGGCGACGGGTGGCCTTACTGCGTCGCGTTGCTGGTCCCGAACTTCGACGCCCTCGACGCGTTCGCGGCGCAGAAGGGAATCGAGGGCCTCGACCGCACCGGGCTGGTCTCCCACCCCCTCGTGCAGAAGCGGGTGCGTAAGGCGCTCGATTCGGTCAACGCCCGGCTCGAACGCCACGAGGCGATCCGGGCCTTTCGGCTGCTCACGGACGCCTTCACGGAGGCTAATGGGCTGCTCACGCCATCGAAGAAGGTCCGTCGACGCGCCGTCCTGCAGCGGCTCGCCGGCCCGATCGAGTCACTCTATGCCGAGGGGGGTCGACGAAGAGGGCTGCGGTTGCCCTCCCGCCGTCCAGGTTGATAGCGTGGAGGCGATAGAGGAAAGAAAGGCGTTTGGAGTACGAGAATTCTTGTGGAGTGATTCCCTTCAGGCGCACGGAGGGGAGCGTCGAGTTCCTTCTCTTGCACAGCGTGATGGTTCGCAACCCCGACGCCGCGTGGGAGTTCCCCAAGGGCAGCATCGAATCAGGTGAGACCGAGATCGAGACGGCGCTGCGCGAGCTGCACGAGGAGGCGAACCTCACCGCGGTCGAGCTCTTGCCCGACTTCCGCGATCAGGTGCACTACCACTACCGGCGAAGCGGTCGGGAGATCGAGAAGACCGTCACGTTCTTCACCGGCGAGGTCAGCGACTGGGCGCCCATCCCGAAGGCGGCGCCCACGCGCGAGCACGGGCCGCATCCGAGTGAAGGGCGGTGGCACGTCTGGGCGACCGAAGAGGAGGCGTCGCGTCGCCTCTTCCATCCCGGGATGCGCAAGTTGCTGAGCCGCGCGTCCTTCTTCCTCCACGAGTACGACCGGATCCAACGGCGTCGAGCGTTCCTGGAGGCTCCGCCGCCGAAGTAGCGCGTCGGGCACACCTGTGAACGACCCACCACACTCTCTGGAGCGCGGCGGCCGTTGGCCGGCGCCGACGGGCGCGGCACGCCGGTTGCGTTGGCACCCCCGCGACCTTCGGTCCTCGGGGAGCGCCGCTTGCTTTCATTTGCCTGCCCATTCTGCGCCGCGCCGAGCGCCGCGCCGACGTGCGTGGACTGCGCCGGGGAGATCTCCCCGGCCGACGCACGGGCCCTCGGCGAGTTGACGTATGTCGGGCGGTGGCTCGATGCGCGCGTCGCCCTGGCGCCGACCCTCCGGGCTGTCTTGAGCACCCACCTCCAGGCCGAGTCCCGGCGGTTGCAGCGCAAGCTCGCGGCTCGAAGGCCGGCGCCCCGACCGATCCCCGTCCCCGACCCGGAGGTCCCGGAGCCTGGCCCCGCACGGGCACCAAGGACACTGCGGCAGAGATGGCGACCGAGCCGCGTGCTGGCCCGGGCGTCGAGTTCAAGGAGGGAGGGTGAAGGAATACCAGAGGTATTCCGAGCCCCGACCGACGCAGGAATCGTCGCTCGGGGCGGTGCGCGGCGAAGCGTCGACGTTCTGCCGCAGTGTCCAAGGCGTCCGTTGGTGCCCGCGTGGCTCCGCCGGCTCGGCCCGGTGATGGCCGAGAACATCCTCTATCTGCTCGGCGCGTTCCTCCTGGTCGCTGGCGCTGGGTATTTCGTGAGCACCGCGTGGACGACGATGGGCGGGGTCGCTCGACTGCTCACGATCCAAGCCGGCCTCGGCCTGCTGGCCGCCCTGGTGCTCGGCCTCGGCAGGCTGGCACTCGGCCGACGGGCCGGGGCGGCGCTCCCCGAGCTCCAGCGGCTCGAGCGGGTGACCGCCCATCTGGCGGTCTGCTTCGCGCCGCTGGCCGCCCTCGTCGCGGGACGGATCCTCCTGGTGTCGCCGCCGGTCGGCCTGCTCTCGACGGCGGCGGCGGTCGGGGCCGCGTGGGCCGCCGCTCGGCGCGCCGGACCCGTCCCCTGGACCGCCCGCTGGATCACGGCGGCGACCTTCGCGTGTGCCGTCGCCGGGTTGGCCGCCCCGTGGTCGGTGGTCGCGGCCCTCGCGTTGGTGGCGCTGGTGCAGGTCGCCGTTCCGCGCGCCGAGGTCGGCGCCGCTCCCTTGGCTCTGCTCGGCTTCGCGAGCGGCGTGGCCGCCCTTCACTTGTCCATCGCCGCCGGCTCCGCTTCGCCCCTGGCCGTGCTCTCCGGCGGCTGGGCCCTCGCCCTGGCCCGCCGGAACGGAGCGCGGGTGTTGGCGGTCGCCTCCGCGGGGCTCGCGATCGCCGCGATCGCGCCGGCCGTCGCAGATCCTGTCGCGTTGTTGTGGACCTGTGCCCTCGCGGCGACCACCACGGCCGTCGTCGGTCTGCGCCTCGACTCCCTTCGTCTCTTCAGCCCGGCCCTGTTGCTGTCTCTCGGCGCCTATGTGCTGTCGCCGGCTCCCGTTCGGGACCTGGCGCTGGCCGCACGTGACACGATCGCTGTGGGTCTCGGCTACGGAGGTGAGCCGTTACCCTTGTCGTGGTACGGCCTGACGTGTCTGCCTTACGTGCTGGGCGTCGGCGCCGCCGTCCACCTGCTGCGCCGTCGAGGCCGGGGGGAGCACGCGGCGGTCGTCCTCCGGTGGCTGGGCTTGGTGGCGGCGGGGCTGTGCGCGCTCAGCTTCAGCGCCACCGACCTGCGCGCGCCGGCCGCCGTCCTGGCGGGGGAGGGCGCCGCCCTGCTCGGCCTCGGTCTCTGGCTCCGCGCCCGCGCCCTCGTCGTCGCCGCGCCCCTCGCGATATCGGGGGCCGTCGCGTGCCTCGCGCTCCACCATTCGCTGGCCCCGGGCGCGGCGCTGCTGCTCCTCGAAGCCGCCCTCGGAGCCTGTCTCCTCGCTACGAGGAGATGGCACGGTGAGCTTCGCCCACCGCTGCGCTGGGCGACGGCGTTGCCCCCCGTCCTCGCCGCCGCGGCGCTCTTCGCGGCCCCGAGCACAGCCTGGGACCTCCCCGCCCTCCTGGTGGCCGCCGCGATCGTCGTCGCTCGCGCCCAGCGGACCCACGCTCGAGCCGCCACCGGCGAGCGTCCCCACCTCCCTCTCGAGCTCCTGGTCCCCCTCGCGACGGCCCTCCTCTGGCGGGCCACGTGGCCTCTGCTACCCGACCCGACCTGGCACCTCGCCGCCACCGCCACCCTCGCCCTCGCCACAATTGGTCTGATAATCAAACAATGTGGTCTGTTTATCAGACCAATTCTTGCCGGGGCCCTCACCGTCCCGGTGATGGCTGGCGCGGTGATGTCCGCGGCGCCCCTGGCGTGGGCCCACGTGGTGGGGGTCGTGATCGCGGTCGCCTTCCTGGTGGCTGCCGCTCGTTGGATGGGGCAGCGCTGGGCGGCGGTGGCGGCCACCGTGGGGCTCGCGATCGCGCTGAGCGGTGCCGCCGCGCTTTCCCTGGGTTGGGGGCCCGTCTCCTGGCCTGGTGTCGCCGCGATCTCCGGCCTGGTCGCGGTCTGGGCGTCGCGCCGGGTCCGTGACGAGCTCAGCCTCCGCTACTTGCGGGGTCCGGTCATGGCGACCGGCGCCGCCCTGGGGCTGGTCGGATGGATCGGATGCTGGGTCCTATGGGCCGCCGGTCTCACGGCGCCGGGCGTCGGGCTGGGCGCCCTCGTCTTGGCCCTGGCGGTGTCCCTCTCCGTTCCACGCACGGCCCGCGGCCTCGTCCACGAGGCCCTCGCAGCCGCTTCGCTCACCGGGCCCGCCCTCGCGCTGCTGCTGCTCGCGGCGCGGGTCGGCGCGAGCGTCGACCACACCCTCTTGCTGGTGGCCGTCGCGCCCTGGTTCATCTGGGCCACAGCCCACCTTCGGCTCTTGCCGCGGGCGGTACCCTACGTCCGCACCGCGATGCTGGTCTCGGCGTGGCTGGTCGGCGCCGTCGTGGGCGCCCGCGCGGTCGAGACCCTCCTTCTCGGAGGCTCGGCCATCGCCTCCCACGGGGTCACTCTGCTGCTGGTCACGGGCGCTGCCTGGCTCGCGGCCCGCCGCCACCTCCTCTTGGGTGGGGCCGCGATGGTGCTCGCGGTCACCGTCGCCGCCTGCACCTCCCTGGGCGTCCCCGGCCCCTGGCAACCCGCTGCCTGGGCAGCCTCCGCGCTTCTCGCCACAGCCGCGGCCCACTGGCCCCAGACTCGACTCGACTCGCGGGTCGCTCGGGGGGCTGCGGCAGTTGCGGTGCTCGCCCTGTTCCTCCTCGGCGCGCTCTTCTGCGCGTCCGCCCTCGTCGCCGAGCCGCGTCCCCACGAGGCTCACCCCGCCATCGTCGCCGCCGCCGTTGGCCTCGTGCTCCTGGTCCGCCTCGCGTTCCCGGGGCGCCCCGGATGGCTCGCCGCAGCCGCGGTCCCCCTGGTTCACGCGCTCCCCCTCGTGCAATGGGCGACCAGCGAGCTGCGGCTCCTCCACCCCGACGTCGAGTTGGCCATGCTCGCGGTCCTCTTCGCCCGGCGCGCCCCACGGGTCGCCCTCGCGCTGGCCCTCTTCGCCCTCACGGCCACCGGCCTGGAGCCGAGGCAGATCAGCACCCCGCTCGCGTTGTCGGTGCTGGTCGCCTTCCCTGCTCGTCGCGGACGGCCCGAGGTCTCCGTCTACGTCGGCCTCCTGGCCGCCTTCGCGTGGATCGCCTTCGCCGTCCCCAGCGGCGGCCGGTCGCCCTGGGAGATCCTCCCGGTCTTCGCCCTGGCCGCCGCCGCCGCCGCTGCCTGGCGACCGGCCCGTCTCAACGCGGCGTTGGGGCACCGCGCCCGTCGAGTCACGGCGGTCCTCTCGATCGTCGGCCTCCTCGCCCTCGGCGCCAACCTCCTGGTCCGGGTGGCGCACCCCGCGCCGACGCCGGTGGCGTGGTGCGCGCTCGCGGCGGCGGCCTCGCTGGTGGCGACGGCCGTCCGCCGCCGCTGGGTCGATCTCGGTCTCGGCGCGGCGGCCCTCATCCACGCCTTCCTCGCGATCCGGACCGACTGGCTGGCTCCCGTCGACGGCTACCACACCCTCCTCTGGGGCGGCCTCGGCCTGGCCTGCGTGCTCTCGCCCCGCGCCGCCCGTCGGGTGCGCGTCTACGCGCTGTGGATGCCCGCAGCCGGGCTGTTCGCCCACGCCGTGGACCATGGCGGAAGCGCCCTCGCGAGCCTGCTCGCCGCCTCGGTCTACCTTGCCTCCGGTCAGCGCCGGGGCGCCCCGGCCCACACCTGGATCGGGCTCGCCCTCGTCAACCTCGCCGCGGTCCGGGGTTGGATGGCCCTCGAGGTCGTCGACCCGGCCTTCTACGGCGTCCCGTTGGGCCTGAGCCTGGTCGCCGCCACGCGCCTCGAGAGACGTTGCCTCGAGGACGCCCGCGCCGCCGCCCTCCAGCTCGCAGGCCTCGCGTTGGCCTACGGCTCGATCGGCTTCGTGGTTCTCCGAATCAACGCCCCGCTCCACGCCCTCGCCCTCTTCATCGCCGGCCTCGCCACCGTCGCCATCGGCGCCCGTACGGGTCGGGGCCACCTCCTGGTCGCCGGCGTCGCCGCCGTGGCCCTCGACGTCGTGCTCTACCTCGTCCAGAGCGGCTTTGCCCGCGGCTTCGGGACCGCGAGCTTGCTCGTCGCCGCCGGCGCCGTCGTGCTCGGCGCGGCGGCTTTCAGCCGCCTGGCCCGCGCCCCTCGGCCGCCGTCGGTCGGCTGATCCGCCCTCGCTTCATCCTCACCGCTCAGCTCGCTGTCGCCGGGGCCGGTGAGACCGGCGAGGAGCCTCGCCTCGCGTGGTGGCGCTGCGACCTCGTGTCCGAGTGTGGCGGCATCGACCAGTGCGTGAAGCCGCCACCCCACGCGCCCGCCAGCCGATTCCGGCGTCGCGAAGCCTGTCGATATCTTCGGACATCGCTACAGCTTCGCGCCTTGAACTCGGCCGCCGGCTCTCGGGCGACGCGCCAGGCTCACCGGAGCTGCGGTCCGCTCGCTGGTCGCGGCCTGTAGCATCGAGTCTTCGCGCCGGGTCGGCTGGTCTGATCCCGGGGGTCAGTATCCGCTGCCCTCGGACCACCAGCGGCCATCTCTCAGCGTGAAGCGGTTGCGCGCGTCCCCTGGTGGGTCGTAGTCGGGATCCCCGGGCAACGCGAGGGCGAGCTCCTCGCTGCGGTGGACTACCTGCGGGTGGATCGCCGTCGGCAGCGGGCGCGGCGCCATGACCTCTTCCGCCGACCGGCCGCGCAGCTCGAGCAGGATGCGATAGGTGGGCGGCGCGAGCGCGATCTCCTTGGCCTCGTAAGCCGCGACGGCCGCCGCGGGGGTGATCCAGGCGCTCGCGCTCGTCTCGATCGCGTCGTGCTCGCCGACCTGGTCATCCGGTGCCAACGCTGCGAGAAAACGAGTGTCATATCGCCTCTTTTCGACCGGTGGTGTCACCCATCTGGCGAGGTAGGCGAGGGCGCCGGTGTGCAGGCTCAGTCCGTGCTCGGCGGCGATCTCGGCGAGGGTCGTCTCGCCCGCGTTGAGCCGCGCCCGCGCCGTTCGCATGGCCTCGCTGTCGGGATCGGCGGAGGCGAGCAGGAGCCCGGCCTCCTCGAAGGTCTCTCGCAACCCCGCCACGAGCAGGCCCAGGGCGCGCACCTCGTCCTCCATCCCCAATCTGGTGGCGGCGGACGGCCGGTCGCAGTCGACGTGGGCCAGCAGCGCGTCGTCGCAGTCGGCGTCGTCGAGGCGCCCGCCGGGGAAGACCATCGCGTTGGCCATGAACGGCGCCGAGCCCCCGCGCCGCACCATGAAGATCTCGAAGGGGCGCTCGCCGCGGAGCAGGAGCACGGTGGCGGCGTCTCGGATCAAAGCAGCCCCCGGCGTCGGCAGCCGTCCTCCGCCAGCGCCCGCAGGTTCACGTCCGCGCCGACGCGCGTCACCAGGCCCTTCATCCCCGTCAGCACCCGGAAGTAGAGCAACAGCTCCGCCGGGGGCACCAACCGAAGCATGTCCGGGTTGCGTAGCACGAAGGCCCGCGCTCGCCCGTGCACCGTCCACTGCGAGTAGTCGAAGGACGCGTTCTTGGCGACGGGCTCGAGGATCATCCGATGGTACTCGCGCAAGACGTCCTCGGTGGGCATGCGCCCGCCCTCGCGCCCGAACTCGAAGTGCTGCAAGAGCCGCGAGAGCTCCGCCATGTCGTCGTTCCAGAACGCGATGAGCATCTGGTAGACGCCGTCGGTGATCTCGGGTCGGAACTCCCGAACGCAGCCCCAGTCCAGGAGCACCACCTCGTGGTCGGGCGTCAGCAAGAAGTTCCCGGGGTGGGGGTCGCCGTGGAGCACGAAGAGGTCGTGGAACATGTGCACGAAGAGCCCCACGAACCGCTGGAGGATGCGGCTGCGCTCTGCGCGGTCATCGATTGCCAGCAGCGCGTCGTCGAGTTTTTGCCCCTCGATGAACTCCATCACGAGCACGGTCTCGCGCGTGAACTCCAGCACCGGCGCCGGGATGCGGATGCCCTCCTGATCCGCGAGCAGCGCGTGGAAACGCTCGAGGTTCTGACCCTCCTGGTGATAGTCCGCCTCGCCGAGGATCGCCTCCCGCGCCTCGGTGACGAACGCGTCGGCGCGCTCCTTCGTCATGAAGACGCGGCCCAGCTTCAGGACCGCTCCGAGGTTGCGCAGATCGCTGTCGAGGGACGCCTTGATACCCGGGTACTGGACCTTGACGGCCACGCAGCGCCCATCGAAGAGCGTCGCGCGGTGCACCTGGCCGATGCTCGCGGCCCCGATCGGCTCGGGGTCGAAATAGCGGAAGACCTCGCTGATCGGCTGGTCGAGGGCGTCCTCCACGACCTGCGTCACGGTGGCGAACTTCATCGGAGGCGCCGCCTGCTGCAACGCCGTGAGCTGGTCGGCGAACTCGGGGGCCACGAGGTCTGGATCGGCGCTGAGGAGTTGGCCGACCTTCATCGCCGCGCCCTTCATCTCGCCGAGGGCGTCCACGATCTGGCGGGCGTTCTTCGTCGCGGCCAGAGCGAGCATATCACCCTCGCCGCCGGTGGCCCTCGAGACGCCCGCCTTCAGCGCCGAGCCCGCTACCCGCGACGCCAGACGCCCCAACCGCATCGCGCGACCGAAGCGGCCCGTCTCGACGCGCTGCCCCTTCTCCCCGCCGAGCTTCTCCCAGTCCTTGGCCACCGTCAGTCGTCTTCGTCGTCGAAGAGCGGGGGCCCCGGTGTGAAGTCGCGAAACAGCGCCTCGCGCACCAACCACAGCTCCGGGAACCACACCTGCTTGACGCCGTGCTCGAGCATCTCCGCCGGCACCCCCTTCAGTGACGGCGTGCGCCCCCCGATGATGCGCCGGACCATCGCCAGGTGCTGGTAGCGGAAGTCCTGGAACGCCTGGTCGATGTCCACCATCGCCTCGGCGAGGGTGTAGACCTCCGGGACGCTCGCGGGGTCCCGGTACACCTCGAGCAGGTCGACGTCCCGCCGACGCAGCATCTTGCGGAAGGCGTCGCGCAGCGGCGGTGGCGCCTCCAGCAGCGCGTTGAAGCCCGGCGACTCTTGCCCGCTGCCGTGGCCGAGCACGGCGCGGATGTCGAAATAGGCGCGGGGCGACAGCGTGTCGAGGACGTGAAACTGCTGGCTCATCAGGCGGATCAGCCGGTGCACGCGTTCCAAGGTGTCGCGCGCCTCCACGAGGCGGTCGGCGTCGACGCGTTCGACGACCCGGCCGAGCTCGTGGAGCGTCAGCTTCATCCACAGCTCTTCGACCTGGTGCACCATCTGGAACGCCAGCTCGTCGTGGCAGCAGAGGGCGTCGGTGGGCTTCTGGAGACCGAGGAGCTCGGTGGTCCTGATGTATCGCTCGTATTCGGTCAAGGGCGTTCCCTCCCGGTGACGCCGTCGCTGGTACGTAGCGTCGTTTCTGGGTCGAGACGTCTCTTGACCAGCGCGAGCGCGACCACGCCCGCTTCCGTCTCACTCGCGCTGGTGACCGTCCCCACGGCGTCGTCGCCGCTCAGCAACCCTGCGCCCGCGGCCACCGGGCCGTCGAGCTCGAGCCGCGCGAGCCTTCGCGGTGGACGACCCAGCGCCAGGGTGCGCTCCACCACCTCTTGACCAGGATAGCAGCCTTTGCCCTCCGTGACTCCGCTGGTCCCAGAGACCTCGAGGGGGCTGCTGTGGGGGCCGTACTCGTTCGGGTGTGCGGGCACGCCCGCCTCGACTCGCATCGCTTCGAGCTCCGCCGCGTCGCCGACGCGGAGCCCCAGCGCGGCACGCACCGCGCCTGGGTCCGAGCACCAGACGTCTACGCCATCGCCGCCGCGGTCGACGCGCACGAGCCGCACCGCGAGCCCGCCGAGGTGGGCTTCGTGGTGCGCCCAGGGCGCCTCCGGCGGGGTCACCCCCGCGGTGGAGAGGGCGTCGACAGCGCCGGGGCCCTGGATCGAGAGCACCGTGAGATCGTCGCAGGGGGCGAACTCGATGCGTTCACCGAAGTGGTAGATGTCGAGCTTCCCCAACACCTCCGCTCCGTGGCCGGCCGCACACTCCACCAGATAGCTCTCGGGGCCGGTGCGCAGCAGGTAGAAGCAGGCGTCGATCCGGCCCTTCGCGTCGAGCAAGAAGGTGCGCGCCCCGGCGCCCGGCTCCATCCGCCGGGCGTCGATGGTCAACAAGCGATTGAGGAATGAGGGGGCGTCGGGCCCCTCGATGCGCAGGCGGTCGCGCGCGGAGAGGTCGAAAGAGGCGGTCTTCATGCCAGTGAGGGTCCGATCTCGAGGATCTCCACCAGCGTGCGGCCGTGGAAATGCGCGGGGTTCATGTCGGCGAGGTAGTCGTAGAGGAAGTCGCCGTGGTGGGTCACCAGGACTGGGATCTCGCAGTACCAGTGACCGTCTCGCAGCACCTGGTCACGATAGACGCGGTCGAGGAGGCTGCGCAGCAGCGCCCCGCACTTGTCGAGATCGCTCTCCATCCGGCGCCGCTTGAGCGTGAGGTCTTCGATCTCGTGGTCCAGCTCGCCGACCCGCTGGGCGGCCTCCCACTTCTTCGACTTGCTGCGCAAGAAGCCCGAGCTCGACTCGTGATCGCGGGTCGCCCGTCGGTGCTGCACCTGCAAGGTTCGGAGCTGGCGGTAGGTCGTCGTGAGCTCGCCTCGCGTGCGGTCGCCGTCGCGATCGAGCTGTCGGAAACGCTCGATGTCATTGCGCAGGTCGAGCGGGACGGCGAGGAACTCGTCGGTGACGAGCAGGGCGAAGGCCTCCTGGTCGAGGGCGCGGTGGTCGAGGGCGGAGTCGGGCTGGGCGAACTTCTCCGTCGCGATGTCGTACAGGTTCGGCGCCGCACGCACGCCGTCGAGCACCGACCAGATGCGGCTCGCGTCGATGAACGCGGGGGTCTTCTCGTGACCGAGGGGTTGCCAGCTCACGGCTCGGAGTGTCTCCCCGCGCCCCGGAAGGGTCAAGCCGAGGTGTGCGCTCTGCTCCGACGCCAGGGCGTGACGACGACGGTGCAGGGCAACGCACGCACGACCCGTCGCGGCACGCTCCCGAGGACATCGGTGAGCCCGGTCATGCGCCCGGTGCGCGCCAGCACCAGGACGTCGAGCTGCGCCCGGCGCGCCAGATCGATGAGCGCCGTAGCGGGCGGGCCGGTGAGGACCGTGCACTCGGCGTCGGTCTGGTCGGGCAGAATGTCGGCCACCAGCGCGTGGAGCGCCGCCTCCATCTCGACCTCGAGCTCGAGGGCTTGGGGGGCCGGGTGGATCTCGACTGCGCCCACGTGGATATCCGGCAGGTGCAGGGCGTGGGCGACCGTGAGGTGTCCACCGGCGAGCTGCGCCAACGATCCCGCGAACGCGAGGGCCTCGTCCCCCGGCGCGCTCAGATCGGTCCCACACCCCACTCGGAAGGTGCCGGGCTCGACGGTGTCTTCGAGCGGGTTGACGATGGCCAGCGGGCACGGCGGTCGGGCCGCGAGCCGCTGCACCCGCGAGCCGAGCAGCGCCTGGGCGAGGGCCCCCTTGCCGGTGCGGGACACCACGAGCAGCGCGGCGTCGTGGGTCCGCGTGACCTCCTCGAGGACCGGCACGCAGACGCCGAGGCGGACGTCGACGGAGGTGGGGGGCCCGCCGGTCTGGGCCTCGAACCACGCGGCGACCTCGCTGCGGGCGGCGGCGGCTTTGGCCTCGTCGAGGGCCACCGCGTAGCGCCCCCAGGGGGGGGAGTCGAGGCCGATCTCGACGACGTGGGCGACCACCACGGGGAGCCCCGTCAGCCGGCCGATGTCGGCGGCCCAACGGGCGGCGGCGGCGGAGCCCTCCGAGAGATCTGTCGCGACGACGACGGTCGATCCGTTCACGGCGAGCCTCCTGACGTACGCGCCCCCCAGTGGATGCGCGCGGCGTGCCATCCGACTGCGTGCGTCCAGCCGGGGGGCGCGTTACGGTTTGGTAGCGCCACCGGTCGCGGCGGTGACGACGCTCGTCAGCCGGTGAGAGCGATCGTCGGTGGCGCGAATGTTGCGGAGCCAAACAGCATGCGGACGCTCACCTCGATCACCCAGTGGACAGTCGCCCCGTGGATGCTCCTCTCGTGGATGGCCGCTTGCGGCCCGGCGCCACGCGCCCCCGCGCCACCCCCTCGGGCGCCCATCGACGCACCCGACTCCGAGCTTCGTCCCGCCCAGATGTCGGTCACGCCGAGCGGACTCCAGATGGAGTTCGGTCCCGGCGTCGCTCGGAGCCAGGCGCTTCGATTCGCGTGGGGGTGCTGGTTCGAGGAGTCGGACAACCCCCGGACGGGTGGCCTCCGGTGCCCGGTCTCCATCGGCCAACTCCACATCGACGTCGACGAGGGCCCGGCCGGCGTGACATTGATGCTGCGCCTCGGCGACGCCAGGGTCGCCGACCAACTCCGCAACTGGTACGAGACCGCTCGATAGCCAGCGGGGTCTGTGCGTATAGTCCGCGCGCCAAATGGCCGATGAGGTCCCCGCGGCGTCTGGGACCGACCCTCCTGAGGAGACGCATGTTCGACTACGACGTTTGCATCATCGGGACCGGCCGGGTGGGGCTGCCCCTCGGCCTGTCGTTCATGGAATCCGGCCTCGCCGCGGTCGGCGTCGATCTCGACGCTCGCCTACGCGACGCGGTCAACACCGGGAAGATGCCGTTCCACGAGCCGGGCTACGACGCCCTCGTCGGGAGCCGCCGCTTCGTGGTGCACGGCACGCCGGAGGTGGTCGCCCGGAGCCGCGCCGTCGTGGTGACGGTCGGCACCCCGCTGTACAACCACATCGAGACCGATCTCAGTCAGATCCAGCGGGTCCTCGCGGGCATCGCGCCGCACCTGCGTGAGGGGCAGCTCCTGTGCCTCCGCAGCACCGTCGCGCCGGGCACCACAGCGTTCGCGAGGCGCTTCATCGAGCGCCACGTCTCGCTGAAGGTGGGGGAGGGGCTCCTGTTGGCCTTCGCCCCCGAGCGGATCGCCGAGGGCAAGGCCTACGAGGAGCTGCGCACGCTCCCGCAGATCGTGGGGGCGGAGGATCCGGCGAGCGCCGAGGCCGCCACCGCGCTGTTCTCGCGGCTCGCGCCCGAGGTGATGGCGACGGACTACGTCAGCGCCGAGCTGGTGAAGCTCTTCAACAACATCGCGCGCTACGTGCACTTCGCCCTCGCCAACCAGTTCGCGCTGGTGGCCGACACCTTCGGCGCGAATATGTACGAGATCCGGCGGCTGGCGAATCACCAGTACGAGCGGAGCCATATCGCGTCCCCGGGGTTCACGGCGGGCACCTGCCTGCGCAAGGACTTCGGGATGATCAACGAGTGGAGCCCGTATCCCGACATGCTGCTGTCGGCGTGGAAGATGAACGAGTACATCCCCGCCTTCCTCGTGCAGCACCTGTTGAAGCGCACCGATCTACACGAGCGGAAGGTGGCGGTCCTCGGGTTCACGTTCAAGAAGGACACCGACGATCTGCGTGACTCGCTGGCCCCCAAGCTCCACCGCTACATCCAGCGGGAGATGCCGGCGGAGGTCCGCGTCTCGGAGCACCACCTGCCCGATCCGATGCCCGACTTCGAGCTGCGCAACTGGCCGGTGGACGAGGCGCTCACGGGCGTCGACTGCGTGTTCGTCGCCACCAACCACACCGGCTACGACGACGCCCTGCGCCGGTTGGCCGAGCGCAACCCCGAGGCGTGGATCGCCGACATCTGGAACGTGACGGGTGTCGACAAGGTCTTCTACCAGGCGAAGGAGCTGACACCGTGAAGGTTCTGGTAACCGGCGGCAGCGGGTTCATCGGCGCGGCCCTCGTCCGAGAGCTCGTCGCCGCGGAGCACGATGTACGGGTCCTCGACGACCACTCGCGGGGCAAGCCCGCGCGTCTCGCGAGCCTCGAGGGGCAAATCGAGCTCGTGTGCGGAGACGTCCGCGACTACGACGCGGTGCGCGCCGCGACCGAGGGGTGCGAGGTGGTCTGGCACCTCGCCTACATCAACGGCACGCGCTTCTTCTACGAGCGGCCCGACGCGGTGCTCGAGGTCGGCGTGAAGGGCGCGATCCACACCATCGACGCGGCCCTCGATGCCGGCGTTCGCCGCTACGTCCTGGCGTCCACCAGTGAGACGTACAACCAGCCGTCGCACGTGCCCACGCGGGAGGACGAGCGGCTGATGATCCCCGACATCACCAACCCGCGCTTCAGCTACGGCGGCGGGAAGATCACCAGCGAGCTGCTCACGCTCCACCTGGGCGGGCGGCGCGGCCTCGAGACCGTCATCTTCCGCCCCCACAACATCTACGGCCCCGACATGGGCTTCGAGCACGTCATCCCAGAGGTCGTGGCGCGCATCGTGGAGCGCACGGATGGCCTGAAGAAGAAGCACATCGAGCTGCCGATCCAGGGTGATGGCAGCGAGACCCGGGCGTTTTGCTACATCGACGACGGCGCCCGCGGCGCCTTCCTCGCGGGGGAGCGTGGTGAGTCGGGGCACGTCTACCACCTGGGTACACAGCACGAGGTCTCGATCCGAGCGCTGATCGAGGGCATCGGGGAGGCCCTCGACGTGCGCCTCGACATCGTCCCGGGGCCCTTGCGCGAGGGGGGCACGAAGCGCCGCTGCCCGGACATCACGAAGCTCTCGGCCCTGGGCTACACCCCCGAGATCTCACTGGAAGAGGGCCTCGCGCGGACCGCGCGCTGGTACGCCGACCACTACCTGCACGCGTCCGGGTGATGAAGGCGTTCTACGCGGGGCGCCGCGTCGTCGTGACGGGCGGTCGTGGCTTCGTCGGCCGCCACACGTGCCGAGCTCTCGAGGCCGCCGGTGCGGAGGTCGTGGCCCTCGGGAGCCGCGACTTCGACCTCACGGAGCAAGGCGAGGTCCGCCGCCTCTTCGCCGAGCTTCGCCCGCAACTCCTGGTGCACCTCGCCGCGGCGTGCGGCGGGATCGGCGCCAACGTGGCCAACCCCGGCCGCTACCTGTACCAAAACGCGCTGATGGGGCTGCTTCTCCTGGAGGAGGCGCGCCTCGCGGGGACCGAGAAGCTCGTGCTCGCGAGCACCACCTGCGCCTACCCCAAAGACGCACCGATCCCGCTGCGGGAGGACTCGCTGTGGGCCGGCAAACCGGTGGGCGCCACGGGCCCGTATGGGCTGGCGAAGCGGCTGCTCCACGAGGCCTGCGCCACCTACCGGCAGCAGTACGGGTTTCGTAGCGCGGTGCTGATCCTGGCCAATATGTACGGCCCCGAGGACCACTTCGATCCCGAGCACAGCCACGTCGTCCCGGCCCTCATCCGACGCTTCGTCGCGGCCGCCGACGAGGGCACGCCCGCGGTGACGAACTGGGGCAGCGGCACGCCGACCCGGGAGTTTCTGCACGTTCGGGACGCCGCGCGCGCCATCGTGATGGCCGGGGCCCTCCACGACGACCCGGCCCCGGTGAACATCGGCACCGGCGTGGAGACCTCGATCCGCGACCTCACGGAGATGATCGCCGACGCGGCGGGCTACAGCGGTGACGTCGCCTGGGACACCTCCAAGCCAGACGGCCAGCCCCGCCGGTCCCTCGACGTCAGTCGTGCCCGCGCCTTCGGCTTCGAGGCCTCCATCCCGCTGGCCGAGGGGATCCGCGAGACGCTCGGTTGGTATCGCGCCGAGGCCGGAGTGGGTTAAGCTGTCGTCGTGAAGCTGACCATTCGGCCGTTCGCCGCAGGGGACGTCCGGTCGGTCGCGGCCTTCTTTCGGGCGGTGCATGCCCAGGATGACCGCGTCGATCCGTTCGAGGATGTGGCGTTCGAGGCATTGGCCCAGCAGTGGGCCGGCGGACAGGACTTCCTCGTCGCCACGGGCGACGGCGAAGTGCGCGGCGTCGCGTTGTCCCACCGCTACCACGTTTGCGACCGCGACGTGTCCGTGCGCTCGTTCCACATCGCCGTCGCGCCGGCCTACCGTCGGCGTGGGATCGGAGCGGCCCTCCTCGACCGCGTGGAGGCCCAGGACTCAGGCCCCGTGGCGCGTCGAGTGGTGTTGCCGGGTGGCTCCTTCGAGGGCGCCTCACTCCTCGCCACGCGCCGCTACGTCGAGGTCCAGGCCACGTTGGTGATGCGCCGCGTCGGCGTGCCGCCCGAGCCCGCCTTCGTCGCCGGCTATCAGCTTCGAGAGCCCCGGCGACCCGCGGACGACGCGGGGCTCGCGGCCATCTACAACGCGGCCTATCGGGGCACCTTCGCGTTTGCGCCCATCGAGCCGGCCGACGTCGCCTCGGGGCATGGGGGACGCCTGGTCGTCCTCGCCGACGCCGGGGGGGAGCCCGTGGGTTGGGTGAAGACGCTGCCCGGTGTGCTCGAGACGGTGCAGGTGGCGCCGGAGCGACAGGGGAGCGGGCTCGGGCGCATGCTCACCGTCGCGGCGCTCAACGTCCTCGCTCAGCAGGGCTACGCCGAGGTGGAGCTCACGGTGGACGCCGCCAACGAGCGGGCCGTCGGCCTGTACGAGCGGACTGGCTTTGTGGTGCGTCGGCGGGATCTCACCTTCGAGCGCGCCGCGTGAATCTCCTGCTCACCGGTGTCAGCGGTCTGCTCGGGCAGGCCGTCGTGGCCCGGCTGACGCGCGACAACCCCTTCGATCGTGTCTTCGGGATCGACCGCACGCCGCCAGCCGTCACGGGGCCCGTTCAGTACATCGAGGCCGACGCCGCCGAGGTCGATCTGGGCGACCTCTGCGTGATGAACAGCGTCGGTTGTGTGCTCCACACCGAACAGCGATCGCCGCGCCGTCAGATTCGGGGCGCCCAGGCGGTCCTGGAGGCGGCGGCCCTCGCCGATGTTCGGCGCGTGGTCTTCCATGGGTGGGACCAGGTCTACCGGCCGAGCGAGTCGCCCTGTGACGAGTCGGCCCCGCTACGGGACAAGGAGGGGGCGGCCCCGACGCTGTTGGCCCGGCTTCGCATCGAGGAGATGCTCGCGGTGCACCAGGAGACGTACGCGGACGCCCACGTGGTGGTCGTCCGTACGTGCCCGGTGGTCGGTCCGAAGCGTGGCACCGCCTTCGACGAGCTGCTCGAGCTCCCGTTCCTGGTCGCGCCCCGCGCCGCAGATCCGTGGGTTCAGCTCCTGCACATCGACGACGCCGGCGAAGCGTTGGTGCGGGCCGCCGAGCGTGAGGGGCTGCGAGGCCCCATCAACGTCGCGGGGCCGGACCCCATCCCGCTTTCGGTGATGGCGGGGGTGCTGTCGAAGCCGCTGTGGCGTCTGCCGGAGTGGGCGGCGCAGTTGGGCGTGCGGGCGCTGGCCAAGGCCCACCTCGCTCGCTTCGGGCTCGACGAGCTGCGCACGCTCCACGACGGGGTGCCGCTGGCCATCGAGAGCGCGCGCGCGTTGCTCGACTTTGTCCCGCGGTATTCGACGCGGCAGACGATCGCGGTGTGGAGAACGCGGTATGGTGTCGCTGCGCGGTGAGCGGGAAGACGAGCGGGAAGATGAGCAAGAAGAAACGGGTCAAGAGCAAGGCGGCGCAGGCCACGGCGAAGAAGAAGGCGGAGCGGGAGGCGACGTCGCGCGGCGGCGCCGAGACCGGTCACCCGGAGGCCGTCGAGTGGAAGGGGGGCGGCGGGTTGATGACCGGCATGCGCGGTGGCTTCCAGGGCGCCGTCGCGGGCGTGACGGACAAGAAGAAGAAGGGTGGTTGGCTCAATACGGTCTTGTGGATCGCCATCATCGCCGGTGCCGTCGCCTTCATCATCGGGAAGCAGTGATCGAGCGGACGGACGCCTGGCTCGAGATCAGCGGCCTGCGCTCTCACGCCAACGTCTGGGACGGAGGCGGCTCGACGACCGTTCTCCTGCTCCACGGCTATCTTGATCTCGGCCGAAGCTGGACATGGCTGGCGGAGGCCCTGGGCGACCGCGATCTGCACCTCGTGGCCCCCGACTGGCGAGGGCACGGCCAAAGCGAGTGGATCGGTGCCGGGGGCTACTACCACTTCGCGGACTACGCGCGGGATCTGGAGCAGATCGCCGCCGCCGTTCGCCGCGAGCGTCTGGTGGTGGTGGGCCACTCGATGGGGGGGGGCGCCGCGGTGATGTGGTGCGGGGCGCGACCGGCGCAGGCCGACGCCCTCGTCTTGGTCGACTGGCCGGGCGCGATGTCCGTGGCCGCCGGCGACTATCCGCGGCGCATGGCGGCGTTTCTCGACCACACGGCGCCCTACGACCGAGCGCGGTTTGTCCGCCCGCTGCGCGATCTCGACCACGCCGTCGCCCGGCTTCGGAGGGTGAGCCCACGCCTCTCCGCCACGCAGGCGGAGCGCTACGCCGGGTGGGCGACGACGGCGGATGAGCGCGGGCTGCGGTGGCGCTACGACCCGCTCCATCGGACGCGCGCGCCGGTGCCCCTGCCCGCCGAGATCGTGGCCGCCTTCTTCGCGGCGATCCAGTGCCCGACGCTCTACATCGGGGGGGCGTGCAGCCCGCTGCGCGATGGGCGGCTCACGGCTTTGTTGGATACTCGCGAAGACGTCGCGCGCGTGCTGTTGACCGACGCCGGTCACATGGTACAAGTCGACCAACCTGAAGCGCTGGCGCGAGAGGTGCTTGCGTTTGTGAACGGCCTAGGCCGGCCGTGATTTGGAGGAAGAGTGGCCACGTTCATCACCGACGAGTGCATCAACTGCGGCGCCTGCGAGCCAGAGTGCCCCAACAACGCCATCACTGAGGGCGATGACATCTACCTCATCGACCCCAAGCTGTGTACGGAGTGCGTGGGTTTCCACGAGGACGAGGCATGCCAGGCGGTGTGCCCGGTCGAGTGCTGCATCCCCGACCCGAATCAGCGTGAGACCGAGGGGCAGCTTCTCGAGAGGGCGGTCTCGCTCCACCCCGACGAGGACTTCCCAGACGTCGACGACCTCGACGAGACGAACTCGCGCTTCCGCAACCCCGACTGGATCAACGCGGGGCGGGAGTAGCGGCGCGAGGGGCCTCCGGCGCGCTGAGCGCCCCGTACATCGCCAGCGCCCCGAAGGCGAGGCCGATGAAGGCCACCAGGACGGCGGCCTTGCCGAGGTGAGAGGCCTTCTTCGCAGCCATCCCGAAGAAGAGCGGGCTCAAGACCACCAGGCTGTCGCGCCCCGGGATGCCCGGCGGCGCGTTGAGCGTCCGCAGGGTGAACGCGCCCGCGACGGCGATCAGCGTGAGCCAGAAGCACAGGTTGATGAGGGCCGTCCGGCTCATCATCTCCGCTCAATCGCCGCCAGGCTCATCGGGCCAACTCCACGTTGCGGTCTAGCTTCTTCAGATCGGCGACCGCTTCGTCGGCGCGACGCGTCGGCTCGACGAAGACCGCCACCTGCGGGAGGCGTCCGGCGAGGCCCGTCCAGTCGGCGGCGGGCCAGCCGCGCGCCCGCATGCCCTCGGCGAGGCTCGCGGGCTCGTGGGAGAACGCGACGAGCGTCTCACCACCTCCGCGTTCGAGGGTCGCGAGGGCGGGAAGGACGTGGACCTCGCGACCGTTCGGTCCCGGCGCCTCGCCGACCGGCTCACCGTCGATGAGGACCACGTCTCCGTAGGTTGCGTCCCGCGGGAAGCAGGGGATGCCGGTGATGCGCACGCGCGCGGGGCAGAGTCGCACGCCCCAAACGACCTCGTGGGCCACGCGTGCGCCGTCGACCGTTCGTAGGCGGACCGGGGTCGGCTCGCCCGGTCGTGCGATGTCGCCCTCGCCCGGCGGCAGCGCGAAGCCGACCTGCGTCCAAGCCCGTCGCGCCCCGGGCCAGTCGGCGAGGGCGGTGCACGCGATGCCGAGGTTCCACCACGCGCTCTTCTCTTCCGCGTGGCGCGCGACCACCCGCTCGAAGGCCGCGCGCGCCTCGGTGAAGTCGCCCGCCAGCTTCCGCAGCACGCCGGAGTCGAACTGAAGGGCGGCGTCACCGGGCAGCAACCGAACCGCCTCGGTGATGAGCGGCGCCGCCGCCTCGATCAGGCGCCAGGCGAGGAAGACGTGGCCCAGCTCACCGGCGAATCGTGGCCCGCGCTGGATCGCCGGCCGTACCAGGTGGGCGGCGACCTCCGCCGCACCGCCACGGTCGCCCAGCCCATGGAGGACGGTGCCCACCCAGTCCTCGGCGATTCGGCCGGCGAGGTCGTCGTCGAGCTCCGCGGCCCACGCCTCCTCGAGCAAGGGCAGCGAGACCAGGTAGGCGCCGCGCTCGCGCAGCTCGTCGGTGGCCATCACCAGCGCGTCGGGGTGGCCGCCATCGAGGTGCGCGACGAGGGCCGCCGCGACCTCCGCGGGGTCTTCCGTCCCGGCCATCGCCCCGTCGACGCGGGTCATGAGCGTCGCGGGGATCAACCGCGCTCGAACTTTCGGTACTTGATGCGCTTCGGCATCACCGCGTCGTCCCCGAGGCGGCGCTTCTTGTCCTCCTCGTAGGCCTGGAAGTTGCCCTCGAACCAGACCACGTTCGAGTCGCCCTCGAACGCCAGGATGTGGGTCGCGATGCGGTCCAGGAACCAACGGTCGTGGCTCACGATGAGGACGCAGCCGGCGAAGTCGAGCAGCGCGTCCTCGAGGGCACGCAGGGTGTCGACATCGAGATCGTTGGTCGGCTCGTCGAGGAGCATCAGGTTGCCCCCGGACTTCAGCAGCTTCGCCAGGTGTACGCGGTTTCGCTCCCCACCGGAGAGGCCCCCGACGCGCTTCTGCTGGTCGCTGCCCTTGAAGCCGAAGGCCGACGTGTAGGCGCGGGAGTTGACCTGGTGGCGGCCCATCTCGATGACCTCGGCGCCACCCGTGACCTCCTCCCAGACAGTCGCGTCACCCTCCAGGTCGCCGCGACTCTGGTCGACGTAGGAGGGCACGACGGTCGGACCGACGCGGAGCGCGCCGCCGTCGGGCTGCTCCTCGCCCATGATCATTCGGAAGAGCGTGGTCTTGCCGGCGCCGTTGGCGCCGATGATCCCGACGATGGCGCCGGGGGGGATCTTGAAGTCGAGGTCGTCGATGAGGAGCTTCTCGCCGAAGCCCTTGCGCAGATGCTCCGCCTCGATGACGAGCTCGCCGAGCCGCGGCCCCGGGGGCATCCGGATCTCCAGCCGGCGCGTCTCCCGCTCCTCGCTCTGCGACAGGAGGGACTCGTAGGCCTTGAGGCGCGCCTTCGACTTGCTCTGGCGACCCTTCGGGGAGGCGCGCACCCAGTCGAGCTCGTCGCGCAGCGCTCGCTGGCGTGAGCTCTCCTTCTTCTCCTCCTGCTCCAGGCGCTTCCGCTTCTGCTCGAGCCACGTGCTGTAGTTGCCCTTCCAAGGGATACCGCGACCGCGGTCGAGCTCGAGGATCCACTCCGTGACGTTGTCCAGGAAGTACCGGTCGTGGGTGATGAGCACGATCGTGCCTTGGTACTGCTTCAAGTGCGCCTCCATCCAAGCCACCGACTCCGCGTCGAGGTGGTTGGTGGGCTCGTCGAGCAGCAGCAGGTCGGGCTTCTCGAGGAGCAGCCGGCACAGGGCCACGCGGCGTCGCTCTCCCCCTGAGAGCTTGGTGACGTCGGCGTCCGCGGGGGGCAGCCGCAACGCGTCCATCGCCACCTCGAGCTGGCTGTCGAGCTCCCAGGCGTCGACGGCGTCGATCTTGTCCTGGAGGTTGCCCTGCTTCTCGAGCAGGGCGTTGAGCTCGTCGTCGCTCATCGGCTCGCCCATCTTCATGGACACCGCGTTGAACTCGTCGAGCAGCGCCTGCGTCGCCGCCACCCCCTCCCGCACGTTGCCCTCGACGTCCTTCGTCTCGTCGAGCTCGGGCTCCTGCGGCAGGTAGCCGACGGTGTAGCCCTTCGCCAGCCAGGCCTCTCCTACGAAGTCTTCGTCGCGGCCCGCCATGATCCGGAGGCAGGTTGACTTCCCGGCGCCGTTGCCACCGATCACGCCGATCTTCGCCCCCGGGTAGAAGGAGAGGTTGACGCCCTTGAGGACCTCTTTTCCGCCTGGGTACACCTTGCGCAGATCGCGCATGTGGTAGATGAACTGCTCGGCCATCGCGCTGGTCACTCCTGAATCGAGGTGGCGGAGCATAGAAGCGCGGGGACGGCGTCGCAACGTCGCCTTTCGGGCGGCCCCTCAATTTCGGCGACGCTGCGAGTCATCGTAATGCGCATATTCCGATTGGAATGGTGCGCCAAAGGTCTGCTAGGCTCCGGGTGAACGACTCGGAGAGCGACCAGATGAACGTGTTCTTGATCACCGCGAGCCGAACCCGGGACGGCCAGCCGGTCTATCTGGCTCGGGACTTCGCCTGGGCCACGGACATCCGCGCCGCCCTCTGGACGCTGGACACCGGCGAGCGCGACGAGCTCGTGGGTTGGGCGCGGCGCCAGGAGGCAGACGTCTGCGATCCCTACGCGCTCATGGTCGAGCTCCACCCCAGCGACGGCCTGCGACCGCTCACCACTCGGGAGCGCATCCGGTCCGCTGGGTCCGCCGCGACCTTGGACGCGCTGCGCTACGGGCCCGACTGATGTACGTCTACGACGCCTTCGATCACGCCCTCGTGCGTCAACGTGCCGCCCAGTTCCGAGACCAGGTCGTGCGTCGCCTCGAGGGGGAGATGACGGAGGGGGAGTTCAAGCCGCTGCGGCTGCAAAACGGCCTCTACATGCAGCTCCACTCGTACATGCTGCGGATCGCCATCCCCTACGGCCAGCTCAGTGGCGCCCAGCTTCGAGCGTTGGCGTCCGTCGCTCGCCGATACGACCGCGGCTACGGACACTTCACGACGCGGCAGAACATGCAGCTCAACTGGGTCGATCTCGAGGACGTGCCGCCGATCCTCGACGAGCTCGCGCTCGCGTCGATGCACGCCATCCAGAGCAGCGGCAACTGCATCCGGAACATCACGACGGACGCCTTCGCGGGCGTCTGCCCTGACGAGATCGAGGATCCGCGCCCTTACTGCGAGCTGCTCCGCCAGTGGTCCACCTTCCACCCCGAGTTCACCTTCCTGCCGCGCAAGTTCAAGTTCGCCGTGACCGGCGCTCGGACCGACCGCGCCGCGATCGCCCTCCACGACATCGGCCTGCGCATGGTCCAGGCCGACGACGGCGCCGTCGGCTTCGAGGTCAACGTCGGCGGAGGGATGGGGCGGACGCCGATGCTCGCCCAGGTCATCCGCGCGTTTCTGCCGAAGCCGCACCTGTTGTCCTACATGGAGGCCGTCCTGCGGATCTACAACCGCTTCGGACGGCGGGACGACAAGTACAAGGCGCGGATCAAGATCCTGGTCGATGCCCTGGGGGCTCAGGAGTTCGCGCGGCTCGTGGAGGCCGAGTGGGCGCACTCGAGGGGCGGCGGGCTGCTGCTAGAGGATGCGGCGATCGATCGGATGAAGGTGTCCTTCGCAGCGCCGGCCTACGAGCCGATCGCCCATGGCCAGCTCGGGATCGAGGCGGCTCGGCTCATCAACCCGGCCTTCGCTCGCTGGGCTCAGACCAACGTCGTTGCGCACCGCGTCGGCGGGTACCGGTCCGTGGTGATCTCGCTGAAGGGGCATGGGTTGCCCCCTGGGGACCTGCGCGCCGCACAGATGGAGACGGTCGCCGACCTCGCCGATCGCTTCAGCTTCGGTCGCCTCGTCGTCACGCATCGTCAGAATCTGGTGTTGCCGGACGTGCAGGTCGGTGCGCTCTTCGAGGTGTGGTCTGCCCTCGACGATGCCGGCCTCGGCCGCGGGAACTACAATCACGTGCAGGACCTCGTCGCGTGCCCGGGCCTCGACTACTGCGCCCTGGCGAGCGCCCGCTCGCTGAACATCGCCGAGGGCATCCAGGACCGCTTCTCAGATCTCGATCGGTCCCTCGATCTGGGCGCTGTCCAGATCAACATCTCGGGGTGCGTCAACGCCTGCGGGCACCATCATGTGGGCCACATCGGTGTCCTGGGCGTCGACAAGCGCGGGTCCGAGTTCTACCAGCTCATGCTCGGCGGTCGTCGCGGGGACGGCGCCGCGCTGGCCCGGATCGTCGGTCGCGCCTTCGACGCGGAGAGCATCGTGGACGCCGTGTGCACCGTGCTTCGGACCTACGCGCGAGTTCGCAGCTCCGCGGCGGAGGTCTTCATCGAAACCGTGGCACGCGTCGGCCTCGGCCCGTTCCAGCGGGCGCTCTACGGGGCGGGTACGCAGGCCGTGGCGTTGGGGAGGCCGTGATGCAGGTCATCCGCAACCGCCAGATCGTCGAAGACGACCGTACCTTCACAACGCCTCTCGATCGGTCCCTCGATCTGGGCGCTGTCCAGATCAACATCTCGGGGTGCGTCAACGCCTGCGGGCACCATCATGTGGGCCACATCGGTGTCCTGGGCGTCGACAAGCGCGGGTCCGAGTTCTACCAGCTCATGCTCGGCGGTCGTCGCGGGGACGGCGCCGCGCTGGCCCGGATCGTCGGTCGCGCCTTCGACGCGGAGAGCATCGTGGACGCCGTGTGCACCGTGCTTCGGACCTACGCGCGAGTTCGCAGCTCCGCGGCGGAGGTCTTCATCGAAACCGTGGCACGCGTCGGCCTCGGCCCGTTCCAGCGGGCGCTCTACGGGGCGGGTACGCAGGCCGTGGCGTTGGGGAGGCCGTGATGCAGGTCATCCGCAACCGCCAGATCGTCGAAGACGACCGTACCTTCACCACGCCGGCGCGGTGGTCTGTAGGGCAGGGCGTCCGCCTCCGCAACGACACGGAGCCCGCGGAGATCGCCGACCAACTCGCGGCCTGGCCGGCCATCGCCATCGAGTTCCCGAAGTACACCGATGGGCGCGGCTACAGCCTCGCCCGCCTGCTCCGGCAGCGGTACGGCTACGTGGGGGAGCTTCGCGCGGTGGGCGATGTGCTCCACGACCAGCTCAGCCTGATGGAACGTTGCGGCTTCGATACCTTCGAGTTGAAGGCTGGCAAGGACATGGGTCGCGCGCTGGCCGCCTTCGACGCGCTCCCGCCGTCTCGTTGGGGAGGGGCGCGTGGGGGCGTTTATTCGCCTTGAGCACGCTTTCCGCGCAACAACCCCCGCTTTTGTCCGATAAAGATCCTCGTGAAGTACATCCACCTTCTTCTCGTCACCGCCGCGCTGGGCGCGTGTAACGACGCCGCGTCGACGGACCCCGTCGACGCGGTCGTCGACGCTGGGGCCGATCTCGTCGTGCTGGATGCGCAGTCCGACGCTCCGCTCGCCGCGGGGGCGGACGCCCACGTTCCGTTCCAGCCAGTCGTGCAGCCGACGGAGGGTGAGGCGACGCTCGTGGGCCCAGGCGACCTGGAGACGCCCGTCCCCGATGGTCGCGCCCGCGCCGGCTGGGTAGACGAAGCCGCGGAGCGACTGACGGGCCCCGAGGCGCGCTGCCACGTGGGCTGCTTGCGCCTCGACAACGCGCACATCAGCGTCTGTGTCCAAGGCGAGAGCACCTTCAGCCAGTACACCTTCCAGGGCGGCAACATCATCGACGCCCATCTCGCCGGCGCGCCGGGCACCGATCTGCTGGGCCAGCACTTCGTCGCCCCCGGTGTCGGGGAGGCCACCGTCGAGTCCGTCGGCATCGTGCGCGACGGGTCCGAGGGGGGCGCCGCCGTCATCAGGGTCGAGGGGCGGGCCAGCGGTGGCCGGCTGATCAAGGGCATCCTCGCGGGGCCGAGTTTCGTGCCGCCGGATCTGCGAGTGGTCACCGAGTACCGCCTCGAGCCCGGCGCGAGCCACCTCGATGTCCTGACCTGGCTCACCGCCGACCGTGGCTCCGGCCAGGTGGGTCTGATGGCGGACGTCGTGCTCTTCGGGCCACGAACCCGACGTCTCATCTTCGGCGAGCCGACCGACGTGTCTCTCTCGGCGGGCTTCGGCGACGGCATCGCCTACGGCTGGACCCACGTCGACTCTCGTCTCGACGCGCTGGCGGGCTCCATCGATCTCCTGCCGTTTCTGCCCGCGGTCCACGGCGACTTCCCCCCCCTCCGACTCGGCGATACGCGCCTCCTCCAGCGGCGCTTGCACGTCGCCCCCGACGTCGAGGCGATGCGGAGGCCGCCGCCGGAGGCGCGAGAGGTCACGATTCGAGGCCCCGACGGCGTCCAGATCCTCGTGCGAACCGACGACGGCGCGCTCGTCACACAGGCCACGCTCGCAGGGGGGGAGCGTGCGCTCCGGCTGCCCCCGGGCGGCTACACCGTGGAGGTCCTCGACTGGCCGGGGGGCGCGGTGGCGCCGGTGGCCTTCGACGCTGAGGCCCTCGAGCTCACGCTGCCCGTCCCGGCGCGATTGCGGGTCCACGTCGAAGACGAGGACGGACGCCTGCTCGGCGCCCGGGTGCGCGTCGCCGGGCGGGACCTCTTCGTGGCGGGGGACGCCGACTTCTCCCTCCCGGTTGGCGAGCACCAGGCGATCACCACCCGCGGCTGGCACTACGCCGCCGACGTGCGGACGATCGCCCTCGAGGCAGGCGGCCTCACCGAGCTGCGGGTCGTCCTGCCCCGGGTCATCGACACCGCGGGCTGGGCTAGCGGCGAGTTCCACCAGCACGCCAGCCCGAGCTTCGACAGCGAGATCTCGGTCCGTGACCGGGTGATGTCGAACCTCGCCGAGGGGGTCGACTTCATGGTGCCCACAGACCACGACATCGTCTTCGACTACGGCGCCGCCGTCGCGCGACTTGGGCTGGGCGACTACATCGCAGCGCCCTTGCTCGGCGTCGAGGTCTCGCCGATTGTGGGGCACTTCGGCGCCTACGGCATCGAGCACGACCCGACCGCGGGCGCCGGCAACGCGCCACCCCTCCCGTTCCAGGACGCCGACCGCAACTGGCACATCCACACCGTCCCCGAGTTGGTCGAGGAGGCCCGGTCCCGCGGGGCCCAGCTCATCCAGTTGAACCACCCGCGCGCGGGCAGCTCGTCCTTCGACTCCGCCTACTTCGCCACCACCCGCTTCGATCCAGAGGCGCCGGTCGAGGCCAACCAGCACCGCCATTGGACCGACGACTTCGACTCGATCGAGATCTACAACGAGCGCGAGCGCTTCTGCGTCGTCCTCCGCGACTGGTTCGGTCTGCTCAACCAGGGGCGCCGAGTCACCGGCGTCGGGAACAGCGACACCCACGGCCGGACCGGCGACGGCCACCCCAGAAGCTACGTGCCTACGTCGGCTGAGCACCCCACGGGCGTCAGCGCGGGGGAGATCGTCGACGCGGTCCGAAACGGGCGGGTCAGCGTCGGCGGGGGGGCGGTGCTCGATTTGCCAGACGGGCCGCTCTTCGGCGACGAGGTGCGGGTCCATGACGCCGTGTGGCCGGTGCGCGTGCGAGTTCGAACACCACCGTTCACGTCCGTGACCCGCCTGGTCGCCTTCCACAACGGTCGTCCGGTGCTCGACCGCCCCCTCGCGGTGGCCCTCGAAGAGGTCGTGGATCTGGACGAGGTCTTGGAGGTGCCCGTCGAGTCAGACGGTTACGTGGTCTTCGTAGCCGTTGGGGAGCGCGCGGCGTGGGTCCACACCGCCGTCTTCGCCTTCGGAAACCCGGTGTGGGTCGACACCGATGGTGACGGCGTCACGCCACCCGGCCCCGTCGAGGTCCCGCTGCCAGACTTCCGCCTCTGCGACTGATCCGCGGTTACGTGCCCTCGAAGTAGTCCAGGTCAATCTTCGCGACACGCACCGTCTCCTGAACGGTCACGCCCACGCCGTACTCGATCATGAGGTCGGCCAGCCTCTTCCCGTCCACGAGGACGATGCTCCCGTTGACCTGGAGCGCGTACTCCCTGGCGTTCTTGCTGAAGGCCGAGGTCGTGATGAAGACCCCGCGCGTCGCCCCTTGGCCAGCGAGCGCCCCGAAGAACTTCTGAATCTCGGGTCGTCCGACCGTCCCCTTCGTCCACCGCTTCGCTTGGACATAGATCTTCTCCAGGCCGAGGCGGTCGAGCGTGATGATGCCGTCGATCCCCTCGTCTGCGCCGGTCCGGGTGCGCACGAGGTCCGCAGCGCTCGTGCCGTAACCCATCGCGTGGAGCACATCGAGGACCATTCGCTCGAAGGACTCGGGGGCATCCTCGGATACCTGCGCGAGAAGATCGGCCGCCAAGCCGTCGTTCAGCTCGCGGGCAGCCTCCTGGAGCCGCTCGAGCGGGCTCTCTTGCCCGACCCCCCGCGATGTCTCCTTCTCGCTGTCGCTCCCAACGTCGGCGGGTCTTGGGACCATGCAGAGCGTTCGCAGGGTCGAGTCGTCGAATCCCTCGGCATGTTGGTTGAGGGCGTCAGTGCCCGCGGGGGTGATCCGCCAGTACCCCCGCTTCGCCGACTCGGACCAGCCCGCTCTCTTGATGCGGTCGTGGGCCCAGCCGATTCGGTTGCGATAGATCGCTTGCTTGCCGCTCGGGAGCATCTGGTTGCGCTCGTCCTCGGTGAGGCCGATGGCTGCTGCGACCACCTCGTGCGCGTCGCGGCTCCGAATCCCGTCAGCCGCTGCCGCGAGGGCCCGCAGCAGTGGGTGGATCATCTGATCATATGTCGGGATCGCCACCGTTGCCCTCCAGATTGGTAGGCGAAGCCCGGCGAAGCGACGCGCTGCCGACATCCCGCCACGGGGGCGGCCTTCCTCGACGTGGGGCGCTGTGCTCCGGGGACCGATTTGCGCAGGTGCCCCGTGGGGCTCGCCCGCCCATGCGCGTCACCGTGTCGACCGCCACCTACCGGAGACCGCGGTCGTGTCTGGGGACCGATGGACTAGGAGCGCCCGAGGCGGCCGTTGCGCTTCTTCTTGAGCTCACCGGCGTTGCGCGCCTTGGACTTGTGGATCTTGTTCTTGTGCGCAGCCTTGCGACGGGCTGACTTGCGACGCTGCTTGCGGGTCTTCATGGGGGACCTCCCTGGAGTCGAGGGCGCGCATTCTGCGCGTGTAGGTGGGCGCGGTCAAGTGGGACTTGGTCGGTTGGGCCAAGCCCTAGGACGGTGCGGCAGAGTCGCGACGCGGCGCGCTGCACGCGCCCGCCAA
>CAYOBQ010000085.1:0-36669 GCA_964402225.1 uncultured Nannocystaceae bacterium
GCTGAAAGCTGACAGCCTCTCCAAAGACGACCGCAGATCTGGGATTTGCACCCTGATGATTGATGGACCCCTCCCGAGGTGAGCCCCGGCGCTCACCTCTTCAGCCGCAAGAAAAAACCGCCGCTGTCGCTTTTTGCGCAACAGCGTCGTCGTTTGTCCGAAGATCTTGGGTGTGAACGACGAAAACCAAATCCTCCAACGCCTCGGTGCGCGCATCGAGCGCCACCGGCTCGGGCCGCTGCGCGTGCAGGGCCGAATGCCCGGCTCGGTCGGCGTCGCCATCGTCGGCTCGCGCCGCGCCAACCCGCACGGTCTCGAGCTGGCGGGGCGCGTCGCGCGAGCCGCCGTCGCGCGAGGGCACCATGTGGTGTCCGGCGGCGCGCTGGGCATCGACGCCGCGGCGCATGCGGCGGCGCTCGAGGCCGGCGGCGAGACGGTGGTCGTGCTCGGCTCGGGGCTCGACCGCCCCACGCCAGCCGCCCACCGCCGGCTCTTCGCTCGTGCCCGGGAGCGAGGGGCCGTGGTCAGTCCGTTTCGGTGCGGCACGCGCGCCGCCCCGTGGACGTTCCCGCGGCGAAACCCGTGGATCGCGGCGCTGGCTGAGTCGGTCGTGGTGGTCCAGGCCACCGCGGGCAGCGGCGCCCTCTACACGGCGCGGGCGGCGCTGGAGAGCGAGCAGCCGGTCTTGGTTGTGCCGGGCACCTTCGACGACCCGCTCCACGCGGGCTGCCATCAACTCGCCAACGAGGGGGCTCGGCTGTTGTCACCCGGGGATCTCGTGGGACCCGCCGACGCTGCGCTAGAGCCGGCCGGCTCCGTCGTCGACGCGCCCACCGTCGGCCTCGAGCTGTGGCGGGTCGCCTCGGGCGAGGCCGAGCTGCTGGGCGTGCTCGCCGAGCGGGCGGCGCTCACCACGCCGGAAGCGGCGGCGATGGCCACGGAGCTCGAGTTGGGTGGGTGGCTGCGGGCGTGTCGCGGCGGCCGCTATGCGCGGAGGTTCCGGTGAGCCCGGTCAACGTCGTGGGGGGCGGCCTGGCGGGCTCCGAGGTCGCGCTGCAGTTGGCGCGTGCCGGCGTGGGTGTGCGCCTGTTCGAGATGAAGCCGCTGAGGAGGACGCCGGCCCAGAGCTCCGACGACCTGGGAGAGCTGGTTTGCAGCAACAGCTTCCGCAGCGCCAACGTCGCCAACGCCATCGGTCTGCTCAAACACGAGCTGCGACACGTCGGGAGCGCGGTCATCGCCTGCGCGGATCGCAACGCCGTGCCCGCGGGCGACGCTCTGGCCGTCGACCGCGAGCTTTTCGCCGCTGATCTCACGAGGACAATCGCCTCCGAGCCGCTCATCGAGCGCATCGCGGAGGTGGTCTCGGTCATCCCTGGCGGGCTCTCCGTCATCGCCACCGGGCCACTCACCGACGCAGCCCTCGCCCAGGCCATCGCCGAACGGGCCGGGCGTGACAGCTTGTACTTCTACGACGCCATCGCGCCGATCATCGACGCCGAATCGATCGACTGGGAGGTCGTTTGGCGCCAGAGCCGTTACGACAAAGGCGAGGGGGCCGACTATGCGAATGTGCCCCTCGACGAGGCGGGCTACTTCGCCTTCGTCGAGGGCGTCGTCCGGGGCGAGAAGTTCGAGGCGCACAGCTTCGAGAAGCCGAAGTACTTCGAGGGCTGCTTGCCGATCGAGGTCATGGCCGAGCGCGGGCCGCTCACGCTGGCCCACGGTCCGCTGAAGCCGGTGGGCCTCACCGATCCGCGCACCGGGAAGCGGCCCTTCGCGGTGGCTCAGCTTCGAATGGAGAACCGCGAGGGGACGGCGTGGAACTTGGTGGGTTTCCAGACGCGGCTGACGCAGCCCGCCCAGCGCCGCGTCTTCCGGGCCTTGCCGGGGTTATCGGCGGCGTCGTTTCTGCGTTACGGCAGCGTGCATCGAAACACCTACGTCCACGCGCCCAGCGTGCTGTCGGATGCCCTGCATTGGCACGACGACCCGAACCTCTACCTCGCCGGGCAACTCACCGGGGTCGAGGGCTACGTCGAGTCGACGGCCTGCGGCGTGCTGATCGCGTGGCACGTGCTCGCTCGGCTGCGTGGTCAGCCGCCACCGGTGCCGCCGCCCACGACCGCCTTTGGTGCCCTGAGGCGGCACCTGAGGGGCGACGGCATCCTGTCCAAGTACGGCCCCAGCAACCTCAACTGGAGTCTGTTCGCACCGATTGAGCGGGTGCGGCGCGAGGGCAAGCGCGAGCGGAGGGCGCGAATGTCGGCGCGGGCACAGGCCGATTTTGCCCGCTGGTGGGAGGAGGTGGCGCCCAAGCTCGCCGACTGACATACCATAGCGTACAGTTGTCTACATGCACTCCGACGTCGCCGCGTTTCACCGCTATCTGGCCACTGAGAAGCGGGCGAGCCCGCGGACGGTGAGGGGCTACCTCGGGGACCTGGGCTTCTTTGTGGACTTCGTGGTCGCCGAGGCCTCGGGCTTCGAGCCGTCGGCCGTAGACTCGAGGACGGTGCGGCGCTACCTGCGCCATGCGTACGACGCGAAGCTGGCGCCAGCGACCGTCGCGCGTCGAATCGCCGCGGTGCGCGCCTTCTTCCGTTTCCTCGTGCGCGTGGGCCGGCTGGAGACGGATCCGACGGCGGGTGTGATGGGGCCGAAGATCCCGAAGCGGACGCCGCGCTTCCTGTCGGCGGACGACGCGGCGCGGTTGATGAGCGCGCCTGGGGGCGAGGGTCCGCTGGCGGTTCGCGACACGGCGTTGCTCGAGCTGGCGTACGGCGCCGGGCTGCGTGTCAGTGAGTTGGTGGGGACCGACGTGGCCGATGTCGACCTCGGCGCGGGCACCGTTCGAGTCACCGGGAAGGGCTCGAAGACGCGCATCGTGCCGATCGGACGCCACGCGGTCGCGTGTGTGCGGTCCTGGCTCGAGGTGCGCGGCGAGGTGTCGGGCCGCGCGGCCCACCCTACGGCGCTGTTTCGCAACAACCAGGGGGGGCGGCTCAGCGTGCGCGCGGTCCAGCGGCTCGTCGAGCGCAACCGGCCTGCGTGCAGCGAGATGGGCGCGACCCCCCACTGGCTGCGACACGCCTGCGCCACCCACATGCTCGGGAGTGGGGCCGATCTGCGGAGCATCCAGGAGCAGCTCGGACACGCCGGGCTGGGCACGACGCAGCGCTACACCCACGTCGATGTGGAGGCGCTGATGAAGGTCTACGACTCGGCCCATCCGCGGGCGCGCGGCGGCGAGGATTGATCAGGCGGGTCGGGTCCGGTGGAAGTTGTCGTAGTCGACCATCATCCGGCCGTCGTCGAGCTGAGAGATCACGTCGACGAAGGTCGCGCCGATGAGGATGTCCTCGGCGTGGTAGATGCGCCGGGCGTGGGTGGTCTGGGCGTAGGTCGCGTCGTAGCCGGTCATCGTGGCGATCAGAACCGGTGGGCGCTCGGCGAGGCGCTGGAGGTCGAGCCCGAAGAGCGGGCTGTCCTCGTCGAGGACGTGGAAGAGCGACCAGCTCAAGACGAAGAGCGGCGTCGTGTCCCGTTCGAGCTTCAGGTCGTGGAGGCGCCGCAGGTGGTTGCCTTCGTCGGTGGTCTCGTCGATCAAGGCGACGGCCCGCATGGTCGCCTCGACGACGTCGTTCCCGCGCGCGTTTCCGACACGGAAGTGCAGCGTAGGCCGGCCGTTGCGGTTGCAGACGACGGCGACGTCGCTGAAGAGGATGGCTGAGCTGGGGCGTGACGCCTTGGCGAACATGAGGCCCGTGGCCAGGGCGACGGCGAGCACGCCGAAGGCGGCCTCGATGACCATGATGGTGTGGGCGTAGGGTGTTCGCGGTGACATCGCGCCGTAGCCGATGGTGGCGATGGTCTGGACGCTGAAGGAGAACGCGTCGAGGAACGAGTCGGGGCGCACCTGATTTACGGAGCCCGGCTCGAGCAGGTAGAGCACGGCGAACACGACGTTGACGACCACGAAGAGCGCCGACAGCGTCACGAAGACTCGGAGCCAGCCACCGTCCATCAAGTGGAAGTAGAGGTCCCGGCGCAGGTGGCTCGGCGCGCCCTTGCGGACGGCTTCGCTCACGTCCCGGCGGCTACCTCGCGCCCGAGCGCGGGCGAGGTCCGCTGCCGCCGGCTTGGTGAAGGTCTCGTGGGCGTCCTCGTGGGCGGCGTGGGGGTGGGCCATGAGGGGCGCCATGCTCAAGTCGAAGACGACCTGGCCTACGCAGACGGCGGAGACCAGCGTGAGGAAGAGCCACGAGGGGAGGAACGCGCCGGCGGCCGCGAGCACCAGGACGAGGGCGGCGCAGGACACGCGGACGGTGGTTCGAGCGCCGTCCGACATCTCCGCCTGGCGGCGCTCCGTGACATGATCGATCACGCTGACTGAGAGCAGCGCCAGGGCGAGCGTGCCGCACAACAACCAGCGGTACTTCGGTGGCGCGGCTTCGGGGGGGACGAAGTAGACGGCCTTCTTGATGGCCACGCCGGTCGCGGTGACCGCGAGGGTGAGCGGCAGGTGGGCGTAGACCCACACGAAGGCCGCCGCGGGCTTCGGCTTGATGCGCGACCCGGCGACGTCGTCGAAGTAGATCCACCACAGGCAGCAGGTGATCAGCAGGGTGAGCGCCCCCAGCAGCATCCCCTCGATGGGCGCCCCGTGCTCGGCGAGGCTGGTGAGGACCTTCACGAAGGATTCGCCGAGCACGATGATGATCAACAGCCCGTATCGCTCCGACAGGTGGAGCACGTCGGGCGGGTAGCGGCCGGTGAGCGTGCGCGCCTGTCGCCCGAGTGGCACCGAGAGGTCGACCAGCATCGCTAGAGCCCAGCCGACGTAGACCCAAGGTGGGGGTAGGAGGGCCGACGCGAGCCAGAGCGCCGCGCCGCCCCCGAAGCCCAGCGCGTAGAGCCGAGACATCTCCTTGGCCTCGTCTACCTGCCACCACGCCCGCGCATAGAGCAGCACGAGGACCACGCGGGCGCCGGCGTACGCGAGGCCGAAGCTCTGGTGCTCGCCGTCGATGACCCGCGGCACGTAGATGGCCATCGCGCCGACGGCGAACATCTGGAGGAAGACCAGCCCGCGGTGGACCACGTCGTCCACGACGAAACGGTTCGAGTAGAAGGTGAAGCCGGTCCAGGTGTACCAGATGGGGAGGAAGAGCCCCGCGAAGGCGAGGAAGCCCATCGCTCCTGGACGATCGCTCAGCGCGTTGCCGAGCTGGATGATCGTGGCGACGTAGATCAGGTCGTAGAAGAGCTCGACCCACTCGACCCTCTTCTCGCTATCCCGCGCCGACGTGTGCAGCTTCGGTCGATGATGCCAGCGGTTGAGCACGCGAGCTCCCGTCCCGGTGGTGTGGCGCCGCCACCACGTGGCGCGAGTCTGCACCAGCCACCCGCGGGGTCCCAGCCCCTTCGATTGGGCGCCTCGATCGGCGAAGATGGAGAGGTGGCCGGGAGGTATCCCCCAGCCGCCGATGACGCGGCCCTTCTCGAGTGGCTCTCCTCGCCAGAGTGACCGCCTGCGCGATCCCCCGGTCTCTCGAGCCATCGCCGCCCTCGCGGCGCACCACCAACCGAGAAAGCACCCCGGGCTCATCTCGCACCTCTCGGGTGGGTCCGGTGTGCTGCCGTGTTACGTGGGCCTGGTCGTTCGCTCGTTGGTCAGCCTCGGCGCGGCGGAACATCCCCTCGTCGCGGGTTCGTCCGCTGGCTGGTCGACCACCAGCGCTTCGATCACAAGTCGACCCGCGCGGGTGGGGCCGAGGCCTGGCCCTACGCGGCGCCGAAGAACGTCGGCTGCTGGGACTCAGTGAGCGGCTACCACGGCGTCGTCGCGGCCGGCAGCCATCCCCAGAGCCCGCGCGCCCGCGAGCGTCTGGCCGAGGCGATCGAGTACCTCCGAATCCACCGCGGCTACCTGCGCAGTTCGCCACCCAAGGGCTTGTCCAACAATAAATAGGCGCCTCGCATCCACGAGCGCAGGCCATCTTCGCCCGCAGCTCGGTCGCCCAATCCTCAACGTACCTCCGGTACGCCCGCGGTTGAGCTCGGTCGCCGCGAACGAATCTGGTTTATTCTTGGACGGACCCTCAGCGGGGCGGTGTGATGAATCTGCACCTGGGACCTGGAGACGCGCTGAGCCGGATGTCCGCGGTGGCGAGCGGCACGTCCAGCCACTCCGCCAGGGCGACATACCAGGCATCGTAGGCCGTCACGTTCTCACGCAACGCCCACACGCGCTCGGCGAAGGGCTCGTAGGGGAAGTACTCGACGGGGAGCGCGACGAGATCGGCGTGGGCCAGCGCCGCGGAGTCGGGCGCCAATTCTCGCGCGCGCACAGCCCGACGGAGGATGTTTGCGACCTCGACGGGCATGAGGTGAGGCGCCGCGAGCGCGCCGCCCTCGAGCAGGTGGTCGGCCCAGGCTCCGTCGGTGCCCGAGTCCACGAGCGCGGAGACGATGACGGCCGCGTCCACGACGATCACCGCCGTCCAGCGTCCCGGTGGGTGAGAATCGCCTCGGTGCCGAGCGTGCTGCCGGTGCGCCTCTTTCGCCCCCTCACCTCGGCCATCAGCGCCTCGGCGTTCGGTCGGCTCGCCAACTCGATGAGCGTGAGGCGCATATACTCTTGGAGAGATCGCCCGGTGAGGGCTGCTCGCCCCGCCAGGACATCACGCGTGGCGTCGGGCACGTTTCGAATCGTGATCGTCGTCGCCATGAATGCATTCTGCTTGCAACGGCTGCGGAATGCAACTCACAAGGGGAGGCGGGACCGGAGCTGGAGTTCGCAGACGCTCGTCGCGCGTCGGGCGACGCGGACAAGGCCGACACCGTGGTCACCGCCCGTTGCGAGGACGTCGTCTGCGACTATCAGCGCGAGATGGTGACGTACTGCCACCCCGACTACGACTTCTGCTACCTGCACCCGACCTGCATCGACCCGCCCCCGCCGGAGGAGCTCCCGGTGCTCAGCACCTGCGACGACCTCGAGTGCGAGTTCGGGTACGTGTGCGAGATGAAAGCCTGTTTCTCCAATGGTCAGGGCTGGTGGCAGGCGTGGTGCGAGCGCGACCACAGCCTCTGCGATGAGGGCGAGGCCCTCGGGATGACCTGTCCCGAGGGGCAGGCCTGCACCACCGCGGTCGAGTACAGCTTTGACGAGCCCCCCCGGATGATCGCCTTCTGCGAGGACGACGACGGGGACACCGTCAGTTGGGGCGGCGGGGACGACGAGCCCACCAATCGCTGGGGCTCGACGGAGCCCGGCGCCTGCAACGGGCTGTGCTGGCACGGCGCTCGTTGCACGGACTACTGCCCGCCAGACGGGAGCTGTACCCAGACCTACGACGAGAGCCCGAACTACTGGATCGTCCACTCCTGCCGCTACTGACCCCCAACGGACCGCGCGCTGAGACCCCGCGCGTTGACACCTCCTGCCCGCGTGCCTAGGTTCCCGCCTCCGTGCGGCGCCGAGCGTCGTCAACGCAGCCAACGAGGCGTCGATGAGCGAGCATCCAACGATCCACGGCACAACGATCCTCGCGGTCCGGCGCGGGCACCAGGTCGTCTTCTGCGGTGATGGCCAGGTCTCGATGGGCAACTCGGTGCTCAAGGGCCAGGCGGTGAAGGTGCGCACGCTGCTCGACGGCGCCATCCTCACGGGCTTCGCCGGCGCCACGGCCGACGCCTTCACGCTCTTCGAGAAGTTCGAGGGCAAGCTGAAGGCCTTCAACAAGAACCTGCTGCGCGCCTCGGTGGAGTTGGCCAAGGAGTGGCGCACCGACCGCTACCTGCGGCGCCTCGAGGCGCTCCTGCTCGTCGCCGATCAACGCCACACCCTGCTCATCAGCGGGACGGGGGACGTGATCGAGCCCGACGGCGAGTGCATGGCGATCGGCTCCGGCGGCCTCTACGCCCTGGCCTCGGCTCGAGCGCTGTGCGCCCACACCGAGCTCGACGCGCGCACCATCGCGACCGAGTCGCTCCGCATCGCCTCCGGTATCGACGTGTTCACCAACGACAAGCTGGTCGTCGAGTCGCTCACGGACGCCGGCCCCGCCCAGGGAGAGAACTCTTGAGTCTGCCCGTCTTCACTCCGCGCGAGACCGTCTCGGAGCTCGACCGCTACATCGTCGGCCAGGACAAGGCCAAGCGGGCCGTGGCCATCGCCCTTCGCAATCGCTGGCGCCGGCAGCACGTCGACGACGACCTCCGTGACGAGATCGCGCCCAAGAACATCATCATGATCGGCCCGACCGGGGTGGGGAAGACCGAGATCGCCCGGCGCCTGGCGCGGCTGGGGCAGGCGCCCTTCATCAAGGTGGAGGCCAGCAAGTTCACCGAGGTCGGCTATGTCGGTCGCGACGTCGAGTCGATGATCCGCGACCTGACGGAGCTGGGCGTTCGGCTCGTCAAGACCGAGTTTGTCCAGCGCGTCAGTGCCTCGGCCGCCCGGGCGGCGGAGGATCGTCTCCTCGATCTGTTGATGGCCCAACAGGAGACCGCCCCGGAGAAGCCTCGGAGCTACTTCGCCGTGGGTCCCGACGGCGCCGCCATCCACCACGGCGACGAGGCCGAGGGTCGCGAGCTCTTGCGCAAGAAGCTGCGTTCCGGCGAGCTCGATGACCGCGAGGTCGAGCTCACCACGACCGATCGACAGAACCCCATGTTCAAGGTGTTCAGCAACGCCGGCATGGAGGAGATGATGGTCAACATCCAAGACGCCCTGGGCAACATGCCGGGGGCCCAGGGGCGCTCCAAGCAGCGGCGCCTCGACGCCAAGGAGGCCCTCCGCCTGCTCACCGCGGAGGAGTCCGAGAAGATGCTGGACATGGAGGCGGTGGTCACCGAGGCCCTCGACCGGGTCCAGAACGCGGGCATCATCTTCCTCGACGAGATCGACAAGATCGCGATGAGCGGCGGTCGTGGGGGTGGCCAGGGGCCCGACGTCTCGCGCGGGGGCGTCCAGCGCGACCTCCTGCCGATCGTCGAAGGCAGCACCGTGACCACCAAGCACGGCGTCGTGAAGACCGACCACATCCTCTTCATCGCCGCCGGGGCGTTCCACGAAACGAAGGTCTCGGACCTCATCCCGGAGCTCCAGGGTCGCTTCCCGATTCGGGTCGAGCTCGACGCCCTCGGCCAGGACGACTTCCTGCGCATCCTCACCGAGCCGAAGAACAGCCTGGTCCGGCAATACGAGGCGATGATGGCCACGGAGGGCCTGACGTTGCGCTTCACGGAAGCCGCCCTCGCCGAGATCGCGTCGGTCGCCTACGAGGCCAATACGCGCCTCGAGAACATCGGCGCCCGACGCCTCCACACCGTGATGGAGACGCTCACAGACGACCTCGCCTTCCGCGCACCGGAGATGTCCGGCCAGACCGTCACCATCGACGACGGGATGGTCCGCGACCGCCTCGCCCGCGTCCTCGAGGACGAAGACCTGGGCCGCTACATCCTCTGACCGTCAATGAGGAGTGGGCGTCACTTCGAGGGCCTGCCACCGGTTCAGCTCCTCGTCCCTTCGCACGAGGGCGATGGGCTCGCCGCCGTCCCGGGGTACCGAGCGCAGTGACTCGAGGGCCTCCTTGGTCATCGGCTTGGGCAGCCGCATCGCCTTGGCCAGCTCGGGGATCCCCACGCCCTCGGGATCCATCGCGCGCAGCGCCCGCAGCGTCAGCCCCTGGCAGACATCGAGCTGCACGCCGCGGCGTCGGTAGTACCGCATGGTCTGGAAGAGAACGGCGACGATGCTGGCCGCGGCTCCCCCCGGGGTGAACGTCTGGGTGATGTTGAGCACCCCGACGCCGCCGAGGGCGATGCCCATCTCGCGCTCCACGATGGCGCTGAAGCGTCGAATCAGCTCGAGGTCGCTGTCACGAATCGTGTAGTCGCCGTCCTCGTCGCGCTTGAAGTAGCGCAACGTCTCCAGCGCCTCTACGACCGCCGGATGAAGCGTCGGGTCGAGCTCGACCATCGCCTCGGTCAACAGAGGCCACAGATCGCCCCGTAGCGCACCCACGTGTACTCGGTCCTCGCTCGTGTCGGCCTGCGTCGCGTCCGTCATTCGCTCCTCCACCGCCTGGCGCCGGCCTGCATATCACGGAACTGCACGCATTGACGTGCACGGCGAACACCGGCATACCCGGTCCATGATCGAGGCCCTCCAAGCCAAAGCCGCCGTACTTATCGAAGCGCTTCCATACATCCAGCGCTTCGCGGGCCAGCGCCTCGTCGTGAAGTACGGCGGCCACGCCATGACCGATCCCGACGCCGCGAAGTCCTTCGCGCGCGACGTCGTCCTGCTCCAGCAAATCGGCCTGCGCGTCGTGGTGGTTCACGGCGGCGGGCCACAGATCAAGCGGGTCCTCGACCGCCTCGGTATCGAGTCGAGCTTCAAGGCCGGGATGCGGGTCACCGACGACACGACGATGGAGATCGTCCGCATGGTCCTCGTCGGGCAGGTCAACCAGGAGGTCGTCTCGGCGATCAACATGGCGGGGGGGCGCGCCGTCGGCCTCTCGGGGGCCGACGGCGGTCTGATCCGAGCCCGCCGCATCACCGTCGACGGCGAGGACGTCGGGCGCGTGGGGGTCGTCGATCGCATCGACGACACCGAGGTCCGCCTCCTGGGCGGCGGCGGTTTCATCCCGGTCATCGCCCCCGTGGGGATCGACGTGGAGGGCAAGCCCCTCAACATCAACGCCGACCTCGTCGCCGGCGCCCTCGCGGTCTACACCGACGCGCGCAAGCTCCTGCTGATGACCGACATCGAGGGCGTGCGCGGGCCCGACGGCGCCGTCGCGTCCACCATCGACCGCGACACGGCGAGGGCCTGGATCGACGATGGGACGGTGGCCGGCGGGATGATCCCCAAGCTGCGCTGCGCCCTCGACGCCCTCGACGCCGGGGTCGACAAGGTCCACATCCTCGACGGGCGGCTGCGCCACGCGATGCTCCTCGAGCTGTTCACCGATCAGGGCGTGGGCACCGAGCTTGTCTGAGTGGCTCGCCGACTACGGGTACCTGCTGGTGCCGGTGGCGCTGCTCTTCGCCATCGGCCTCGTGCTGTGGCGCGTCTGGCCGGTGCTGATGGGGACGGCGCGCAACGGCGACGACGACCACGAGCGCCTCGCGCGGTGGAATCGGTACCTGCTGCCGCTGCTCAAAAAGACGCTGGACGGCAAGATGCTCGTGGCCCGCGCCGGCTTCGTTGGCCCCGAGGCGCACCGGCGTACGATCACCACCTGGACCCTCGAGGCCTCGCTCCTGCCGGACGTCGACTTCATCGCCATCGCTCGCCCCGAGACCGCCGACGCCCCCGAGATCCAGGCCGTCGGCGAAGCCGCCGCGTTGCGCGAGCTGCTCACGGGCTACGTTCAGGAGCAGACGATGTTCGGCCATGCGGTCTATGTCCACGTGTGGCCCCCAGAGGCCGATCTGGACGCCCTCGTCGGGAAGCTCACGCCCGTCGCTGCCTTCAAGGAGCAGATGGGCGGCCTCGACCTGTGAACCCGGACAAACCGAGAGAGAGCATGGACCCGATCGAGCGCGCGAACGCCGTCTTCACCCCCAACTATGCGCCGACGCCTGTGCTCTTCGAGCGCGGTGACGGGGTCTACCTCTACGACAGCGAAGCGCGCCGCTACCTCGACTTCGCCTCGGGCATCGCCGTCTGCGCGCTGGGGCACAATCACCCCGCGCTCACCCGCGCGATAAGCGAGCAGTCGCGCGCCTTGCTCCACGTCAGCAACATCTGGCTCAACGAGCAGGCGATCGCCCTCGCGGAGCGCCTCGTCTCCCTGTCCTTCGCCGACCGCGTCTACTTCGCCAACAGCGGCGCCGAGGCGAACGAGGCGGCCATGAAGATCGCCCGCCGCTACATGCGACTGGTCCGCGGCGTCGACCGTTTCGGCTTCGTGTGCGCCGACCAGAGCTTCCACGGCCGCACCTGGGCCGCCATCTCCGCCACCGGTCAGCCCAAGTATCAGCAGGGCTTCGAGCCGCTGGTCCCGGGTTTCTCCCACGTCCCCTACGACGATCTCGACGCGATGAGCGCGGCGATCGACGAGCAGACCTGCGCGGTCCTGGTCGAGCCGCTGCAAGGGGAGGGGGGGCTGGTCGAGCCGTCCCCGGGCTACCTCGCCGGCCTGCGCCGCCTCTGCGACGAGCGCGGCTGCTTGCTCATCTTCGACGAGGTCCAGACCGGCGTCGGCCGCACGGGTGACTGGTTCGCCTACCAGCGCGAGGGGGTCGCCCCGGACATCATGACCCTGGCCAAGGGCCTCGGCGGTGGGGTCCCCATCGGCGCGATGGTCTGCACCGAGGCCGTCTCCGGTGGCTTCGCCCCGGGGGCCCACGCCAGCACCTTCGGTGGCAACCCGCTGGCGTGTCGCGCGGCCCTCGCGGTCCTGGACACGATCGAGTCCGAGGGCCTCGTCGGGCACGTCCGCCGGATGGGCGATCACCTGCGCGGCGCCCTCGAGTCGCTGTGCGATCTGCCCGGCGTCCACTCCGTGAGGGGCCGGGGGCTGCTCCAAGGCGTCGTCGTCGACCACGATCGCCCCGCGATACGTCGAGCCGCCCTCGACCTCGGACTCCTCATCACCCAAGCCGGCGCGAACGTCCTGCGCGTCTCGCCGCCGCTCATCACCGGCGCGTCTCACATCGACGAAGCCGTCACCATCCTGCGCGAGGTCCTCTCATGATCCGCCACCTCCTCCAGCTCACCGATCTCACGCCCGACGAGCTGCGCACCCTCCTGCGGCGCGCCGCGACGCTCAAGCAGATCATTCGCCTCGGCGCCCAGCACAGCCCGCTGCGTGGTCGCACGCTGGCGATGGTCTTCGAGAAGGCGAGCACCCGCACCCGCGTGAGCTTCGACGTCGGCATGCACCAGCTCGGCGGTCGCGCCCTCAACATGCGCAAAGACGACCTCCAGCTCGGCCGCGGCGAGAGCCTGGTCGACACCGCGAAGGTCCTCAGCCGCTACGTCGACGGCATCATGGTCCGCACCTACGAGCACGCGAAGCTCGAGCTGCTCGCCGAGCACGCCGACGTCCCGGTCATCAACGGCCTCACCGACGCCACCCACCCCTGTCAGGTCCTCGCAGATCTCCTCACCTGCCTCGAGGCCTTCGGTGACGCCGCGCTGTCGACGATGCGCGTGGCCTACATCGGCGACGGCAACAACATGGCCCACTCGTGGATCAACGCCGCGAAGCTGCTCGGCTTCGAGCTCGCCATCGCCTGCCCCGAGGGCTACGACCCCGATCCCGCCTTCGTCAGCGCCGTGCCCAACGTCACCGTCACCCGCGACCCCAAGGCCGCGGCGAGCGGCGCTGACGTGGTCACGACCGACGTGTGGGCGAGCATGGGTCAGGAGGAGGAGGCCGCCGCCCGCAAGGCGGCCTTCGCCGACTTCTGTGTCGACACCGACACGATGTCCCGGGCCACGGGCCGCGCGATCTTCCTGCACTGCCTCCCCGCCCACCGCGGCGAAGAGGTCACCGCGGAGGTCATCGATGGTCCGCGGTCGCGGATCTACGACGAGGCCGAGAACCGATTGCATGCTCAGAAGGCGGTGCTGGAGTGGCTCCTCTCCTGATCTCTTCGATCCGGCCCACCAGAAGCAGCAGCATGAAGCCCAGCACGACCGCCGTCTCGACGGTGTACTGCACGTCGTACCAGCCGATGCCGAGGTGCACCCACTGGGTGGACACCGCCATCGCGAGGAAGAGCACGGTGTAGCGCAGGCGTCGCACGCAGATCGGCGCGAGGAGCACGACGAAGCAATAGTAGTAGCAAGTCAGCTCGAAGATCCCGACAACGAAGACTGTGCTGAGCGCGGCGACCTCCCAGTCGTCGGCCTCCCGCGCGATGTAGCCGACGAGCCCGAACAGCAGCAGCAGGCTCGCGAGGAACAGGCCACCGCGGGCGGCGAGCGTCTCCTTGCGGCCCTCCTTCCAGCGCTCGAACGGATCGTCGAAGGTGTCGTCCTTCGTGCGCCGGGCGCGCTTGGCGTGGTCGTAGGACAGAAGCGTCGGCAGGCCCATGTGGTTGGTGAGCCGCGTCTCCTTGTGCTTGAAGGAGTTCTCGAAGAACTCACCCCACACCTCGAACCCGCCGTTGGCCGCGGCGCTGCCACCGAACAGCAGGCCGAGGCAGATGGCGGATCCCGCGATGAGCCGGCGGTGGGGGACGGAGATCGTGCGCCTCGTGACGAGGGCGTGGCCGATCTTCAGCGCGAGCCCACCGTAGAGGGCCGCCGGGAAGATGCGCAACAGCGCCGAGGTCGTGAGCCCCACGCCGCCCAACGCGGGGTAGCCCTTCTTCAACAGGCACACGCCGGCCGTCGCCATGAACATCCACGGGACGCGGCCGAAGGACCCGCCCGTGAAGTGGAAGTCCCATGGGTAGCCCACGCCGAAGACCACCAGCGCCAGGGCGAAGGCGCGCAGGCCGAACGCCCACCAGAGCAACCCGAAGATGCCCACCTCGAGGACGCCGTCGATGAGCGCGAGCGCGCTGATCTTGCGGTAGAACGCCTCCTTCGCCTCGGCGAAGGCGTCCTTGATGCGCTTGCGCTCGGCCTTGCTCTTCCCCTTCAAGTTCGCTGGCGTGTGCGCCAGCTCCGGCGGGGGGATGCCCGAGCGCCAGCCGACGCTCGCCAGCGTGCGCCCCACGGTGGTCCACACCGGCGTGGCGTTGTAGCCGTGGTCCATGAACATCTTCTTGAACCAGCCGGTGCCCATATGCGCCCGGAAGAGCCGCACGTCCTGGCGCAGCGCGTCCCAGCGGTCGTCGGCGTAGGCGTCTCGACACAGCGCGTCCTCGGGGAAGATGCGGTCGATGTCGCCCAGGCTGTTGTCCCGCAGATCGCGCAGGCGCCGGTCGTCCATCTCGCTTCGGCGCCCGTCGTCGAGCTCGCCGATGACCGAGCAATGGTAGATGCGCGTGTACCGGTTCTCGTCGAAATACTTGGCGCCCACGTAGTAGTGGAACGTGTCCCAGAGGTGGATCGCGCGGGAGCCGTGGAAGACCCCGTAGTTGGTCCACGACAGCGCGCCGGCCAGCGCGATCCCCACCAACGCCGACCGCTCTGCGAACAGCCAACTACGCGCCGGTCCCAACAGCAGCCTGCCGAGCACGCCCGCGCCGAGGGCGATCGCCACCCCGATCCCCCACCAGCCGGCCGTGAGCCAGGCCGAGTAGCCGAGGGCTGCGCCAGAGGCGGCGAGGGCCGTCCAGGCGGCCTCCCACGACTCGCGACGGGCGAGGAAGGCGACGAAGACCAACAGCGCCAGGCCACCGAAGACCATCTTGCGCCGCGCGTTGATCCGCCGCCTGTTGGGGCCCTTCTTTGGTCGCTTCCCCGCGGGGGTTCGCTTCAGCGCGGGCGGCCAGGTCTCGGGGATCTGACAGAAAGCCTGGATCTCCCCCGCGGAGTAGGACCGGTCACCCTTTGGCCGACCCACGCGCAGGTAGCGCCCGCGCGCCTCGAGCTCATCGGTGTGGCGTAGCCGCATCCCGCGCTCGGGGACCTTCTCGGCGGTCCAGACGTCGTCGAAGGTCTCGCCATCCTTCGAGAGCGAGATCGTGTAGGTGTCGTTGTTGTCGCCCTGGAGGAGCAGCGCGCGGACCGTCGTCTCCCGGCCGAGGTCGTAGGTCGCCGAGGCGCGCCCCGACGCAAAGACCGTGGTGTGCTCCGTCTTCCAGGCGTCTCCTTCGGGCGGCAGCTTGCCGTCCGTGAGGCGCTTCGAGTCGCGCATCCCCTTGCGCGCGTGGGTCTTGCGGCCCGCGAGGAGGTTTCCCTCCGGGCACTCGGGGGCCGCGTCGGCCGTGGCCGGGAGGAGCAGAAGGGTGAGCAGGAGGGCACGCATGCGGGCGCCGACCTTATTGAATCGCCGGATAGGCGACAACCCGCCAAAAACGGCGCGCTGAGAGGCTTGGGGGCTATTGCGGGGACCGGTCGGCTGAAGTAGAAATGGGGGCCATCGAGGCGCGTGTGTGCCGAAGAGACCTGGGAGGGAAGTTGTCGAGCGACGGGTCCGCGGCGCTGGGCGCGTGGGAAGACCGACCGAAGCGCAACTTCGAGGCCGACGTCACCGGGGTCCAACTCGATCAGCGCGAAGCGTTCTTGCTCACGCGGCTCGACGGGATGGCGACGGTCGCCGAGATCTGCTCGATCTCGGGGTTCGACGAAGACGAGACGCTCGAGGTCCTTCGCAACCTGCTCGCCCACGGCCTGATCGAGATCGAGCAGGCCGACGGCGTCCGGGCGTTGATCGCCGAGCGCACCAGCGACGGGCGGCGTCGTGTCCAGCGCCGGCAGCGCAGGGCGGAGGCGCCGGAGGAGCGCGCGCCGGACTTCGCGGGCGTTTCGGCGGAGGACGAGGCCTGGCTCCGTCGCCACGGACACCTCGGGCATGTCCCCGGTCAGCCCTTCGCGGCCCCCGGTCAGGGGCGATACGGCTCGTACCGATTCGACGATCGCGAGCTGCTGCGCAAGTGCCAGCTTCGCCTCGACGAGCGCCGTGAGATCGTGTTTCTGAGCGAGAACCTGCAACACCTCGACCACTTCGAGTTCTTCGAAGCGGAGCCTACCGAGGACCGTCGAGAGTTGAAGAAGGCCTACTTCAGCTTCTCGAAGCGCTATCACCCCGACAACTTCTTCGGGAAGGAGACGGGGCCCTTCGGCGAGCGCATCGAGGCGATCTATCGCCACGGGACGGAGGTCTACGAGGCCCTCTCGAACAACGGTGATCTGCGCGCGGTCTACCGGCGCGCCATCGAGTCCCGCGACCTCCACTATCGCAGCGGGCTCGAGGCGGAGCGCGCGGTGCAGCGGCAGAAGACGCGCCGCCGCAAGCAGGAGCAGGCCGAGGGGCGCAAGGTCGACCTGCGCGCGCGCCTCGAGCGCAACAAGAAGGAGCGGCGAGGCCGCGGCACCAACCCGGTGGCCGAGCGGCTCGCGAAGGCCGAGCGCTTCTACCAGGAGGGGATGGCGTCCTACGAGGCGGAGAGCTTCATCGCGGCGGCCAACTCCTTGCGGCTCGCGATGAGCTACGACGAGAAGAACGAGCACTACGCGAGGGCCTACGAGCGCGTGTCCGAGAAGGCGAAGACCGTGCGCGCGGAGCTGCTGTGGAAGCGCGGCTACCTCGACGAGTCGATCGGGCACAACCGCGAGGCGCTGCAGGCCTACCTGCAAGCGGTGGACATCTATCCTCGCCCGGACTACTGCGCCCACACCGCGGAGCTGCTGCTATCGCACTCCGATGAGGAGCACCGCGCGGTGCAGCTCGGCGAGATCGCGGTGCGCGGTGAGCCGCATAATGTAGACTATTTGCTACTTCTCGGGAAAATCTATACGCAGGTGGGCCGCGTCAAGAAGGCGCTGTCGACCTACGAGAAGGTGTTGGCGCTCGAGCCGAAGCACGAGATCGCCAAGAAGGCCGTCAAAGCGCTCAAGCGCATGTAAAGGGGACGCCCCGCGATGGAGCGGATCATCGGAATCGACCTCGGCACGACCAACTCGTGCGTAGCGATCGTCGAGGGCGGCACGCCCGTCGTGCTGCCCAACAAGGGCGGGTACAAGACGACGCCCTCGGTCGTCGCGATATCCGAGAACGGCAAGCGCCTGGTCGGACACATCGCCAAGCGACAGGCGGTGACCAACGCCACCAACACGGTCTACGCCGCCAAGCGGCTGATGGGGCGGCGGTGGAACTCGCCGCCCGCTCGGACGATGGTCGAGACCATGCCCTACACGATCGTCGAGGGCCCCAACGCCGACGCGCGCGTGAAGCTGCGCGACCGCGTCTACTCAGTACCCGAGATCAGCAGCATCATCCTCCAGGAGATGCGCTTGATCGCCGAGGAGTACACCGGCGAGAAGATCGAGAAGGCGGTGGTCACCGTGCCCGCCTACTTCAACGACGCGCAGCGGCAGGCGACGAAGGACGCGGGCCGCATCGCGGGGCTCGACGTGGTGCGCATCATCAATGAGCCCACCGCCGCCGCCCTCGCCTACGGTTACGGGAAGGACGTCGATCGCACGATCGCGGTCTACGACCTCGGTGGCGGCACCTTCGACATCTCGATTCTGGACATCTCCAACGGGGTCTTCGAGGTGCTCGCCACCGCCGGGGACACCTTCCTTGGCGGTGAGGACTTCGACGGCCGGATCATCATGGACTGGCTGGTCCTGGACTTCGCCCGCGAGCACCAGATCGACCTGCGCCGCGACAAGATGGCCTTGCAGCGACTGCGCGACGCCGCGGAGAAGGCGAAGTGCGAGCTGTCGAGCTCGCGGGAGACCGAGATCAACCTGCCCTTCATCATCTCCACGGGCGGCAGCGACGCCTTGCACCTCCAGAAGACGCTGACGCGCGAGAAGCTCGAGGAGCTGACGATCGATCTCGTCGAGCGCACCGTGAAGATCTGCGCGAAGACCGTCGAGGAGGCGGGGGAGACGGTCGACGACGTGCTGCTCGTGGGCGGGATGACCCGCATGCCGCTGGTGCAGCTCAAGGTGCGAGAGTTCTTCGGCAAGGATCCGCTGCGCGGCGTGCACCCCGACGAGGTGGTCGCCCTCGGCGCCGCGATTCAGGGGGCCGCTCTCCTCGAGGACTCCCAGTCGGTGCTCCTGCTCGACGTCACGCCGCACTCGCTGGGCATCATGATCGTGGGCGGCAAGTTCTCGGTGCTGATCCCGCAGAACACCACCGTGCCCACCGCCAAGAGCCACATCTTCACCACCGTCCGCGACAACCAGACGTCGGTGAAGATCCTGGTGCTTCAGGGGGAGAACGAGGCCGCGCAGCAAAACGAGCTGCTCGGTGAGTTCATCCTCACGGGCCTGCGTCCCGCGCCCAAGGGCGAGGTCGAGATCGAGGTCACCTTCGACATCAACGCCGACGGCATCGTGTCGGTGAGCGCGAAGGATCTCGAGACGGGCCAGCAGCAGGTGATCACCGTCACCGCCACCTCCGGCCTCACCGAGGAGGAGATTGGCACGATGATGGAGGAGAACGAGGACTACATGGTGGCGGTGCGCTCCGACGAGGAGCTCGAGACCCAGAAGGTCGCCGTCCAACGCACCATCATGGAGATCGAGAAGATCTTCCCGAAGGTCCGGTCGCTGCTCGAGGGATCGGACTTCGGGCAGGACGCGATCAAGAAGGCTGACGGGGTCCTCGACCGTGCGCGCCGGGTCATGGAGGGGAGCGACGTGCCCGCCCTCAAGACCTCGAACGAGGCGTTGAGCCGCACGCTGACCATGTTCAAGGGCGTGGTACAGAAGATCGGGTGATGTCGGCCCGCCCCGATAGCCGGGCGCAGGAGCTCCTCGAGCAAGGGGCCGGCCTCTACGAGGAGGGCAAGCTCTACGAGGCGTTGTCTTGTTGGAAGCAGGTGCTCGCGATCGATCCCGGCAACGAGATCGCCAGCGAGTATCTCCGTTTCATCGAGGACAACTTCCAGATCGGGGTCGACGACTTCATCGAGCACCACGCCGACATCGCGAGCACGCCGCCCCCCGAGGCCTCGGTCAGTGGGCCGCCGCCGGTGCCTTCGCCCGCCCCCCAACTGGTGCCCGAGGGCACGCCGCCCCCCGTCGTCTCCGCGCCCCCCGTCTCTCCCCCGCCGCTGATGCCCCCAAACCCCGCCGAAGAGAGCATCGAGGAGCTCGACTGGTCGGAGCTGCTCGAGGTGGGGTCGCCGGTGCCGCCCCCGCCGCCGTCGGAGGCCCCGGCCTTGCCGGTGGACGGCGATGAGGACTTCTTCGAGGAGTCGCCCCCCGGGAGCCTCGATCCACCACCGGGCAAGGAGCGGGGGGCTTGGGGTCTCGAAGACGAGCGGCTCTCCGCGCCGCCGATACCGGTCGTGGATGACCTCGAGGACGAGGCGCCCTTCAAGGACCCGCTCGAGATGCCGGTCGGCCACTTCGCGGCGGCGTACAGGCCGCCGGTGAGCGCCGACCATGGCTCCGTGAGTCAGGAGATCGGGCCCGACGATAGCCGGCGACGTCGACGCAGCACCGCGGAGCTCGTCGCCGCCAAGGAGCGTCGAGATCTGGCGCTGATGAGCGACGACAGCATCGAGATGATGCTCGACGAGGACTTCCGGGCGTGGGAGGACACCGGCGTCAGCGGACCCGGCGGGCCCGATGACTCGACGGATCTCGAGGCGCTGCTCTCGCGGGGCCTCGATACGCCCGTCCCCGCGACCGGCGAACTGCCCGCCACCCAGCCGTACGCGAGCCCCGAGCCGGCCGCGGTCGCGCTGCCGGCGGACATCGGAGAGGAGGCGCCCGCGGCCCCCGAGCACGCGCCCGTCAACGACCTCGACGCGCTGCTCCAGGCGGGCCTCTCGGACATCGACGCGATCGAAGCCGGCGAAGGTCCGGTCGAGCCGCCGCGGCAGCTCATCAAGCGTCCGCCGCCGGGCACCGATCTCGACGAGCTCATGGCGCGCGCTCGCCAGAAGCAGCAGGCCGGCGACTTCTCGGGCTCGCTGGCGTTGGTCGAGGACGTGCTGGCCGGGAACCCCGAGCACGCTGAGGCACGCCAGTACCTGACGGAGAACACCTCCCGTCTGCTCGCGATGTACCGCTCCAAGCTCGGCAACCTTCAGCGCGCGCCCCGCGTCAAGCTGCGGCCGCAGGAGATCATCTGGCAGTCCCTCGACCACCGGGCGGGGTTCATCCTCAGCCAGGTCGACGGGCTGACGCCCTACGAGGACATCGTCGAGATCTCGGGGATGAGCGAGCTCGAGGCGACCCGCGTCCTCGCGCGCCTCGTGGAGCACGGCGTCATCGGCTGATCGGGGCGCCTTCCTTCGGGCGGGGCTGGCGTTGGCTTCGCTCGTACTCGGCGACCCAGGCCACCAGCGCGTCGGCGTAGGACTCGAAGGGCGGGCAGGAGACGCCCGCGTGGGCCAGGAGCTCGAGGGCGCCAGAGCAGTTGTAGGTGACGTGCTTCGTGAGGTCGTCGATCAGCGCGAACTGGTTGGGCGCGAGGTGGCGCAGTCCACTCATTCGCACGGCGCGCCGCACCAGTCGGTTGGTCCACTCTCCCAGGAAGGGGGCGGGCCGGCTGGCCAGATCACCGAGCAACTCGAAGGCCTGGCGCGCGCTGAGCGGGTTGGGATCGGTGATGTGGAAGGTGCGCCCGGCGGCCTCCGGGGCGGTGGCGAGGGCCCACGCGGCGCGAACGACGAAGTCGATGGGGACGATGTTGAAGGGCACGACGCCGGAGCCGGGGAGCAGGAACGGCATCTCCGCCGGGAGGCGCACCATCAGCTTGACGAGGTAGTTCGGTCCGTCTGTGAGCCCGAAGGACTCCCCCGTCCGACTGTGTCCGATCATCGAGCCGGGGCGCAGCACCGTGACGGGCATGCGGGGCATGGCCTCCCGGGCGAGCTGCTCGGCGAGGAACATGCTGTGCTCGTAGGGGGTGCGGAAGCCCTGGCCGCCGTCGAGCTCCTCCTCGTAGATGGTGCCGCCGCGGTCGCCGCTCACGAAGACCGTGGAGAAGAAGGCGACCCGCCTCAGGCGGCGCATGTCGCGGGCCAGCAAGAGCATCGCGTTGAGCGAGCGCACGTTCTCGCGGCAGATGTGGGTGCGGTTGCCGCTGTGGACGCTGCCGGGATGGAAGACGAGCGTCACCTCCTCGAGCAGGGCCTCGACCTCGCGTCCACCGAGGCCGAGATCCACGTCGCAGACTCGACCCGAGAGGATCTCGATGCGATCGCGCCAGGCGGCGGGCTGCTCGGCTAGAAAAGCGGTGGCCGCCTCGGCGTCGTCGGGGTCGACCAGCAGCTTCACGCGGTGGTCCCGTCCGTTCTTCATCGCCCAGCGCGCGAGGCCGCGGGTTAGCAGCCGCGGGAACCCCGTGATGAGCGCGACCTCCCGGTCAGTCGTCATGACCCACCAACACCTCCCACAACGTCGCCACCTGCGCTTCCGTGCGCGCGAGCGTGCCGCCGTTGTCGACTACATGATCTGCCAGCGCGGCCTTCCGCGCCACCGGCATCTGCGCGGCGAGCCGCGCTCGGGCCCCCGCCTCGTCGAGCCCGTCCCTGGCCATGAGCCGCGTCGTCTGCACGGCCTCCGGGGCGGTGACGACGACCAGGGGCCGAAAGAGGTCGGCGCGCCCCGCCTCGATGAGGAGCGCCGCGTCGTAGACCACCAGGGGCGCGCCACCAGAGCGCGCCGCGGCGAGCTGCTTCATGCTCTCCGCAGCGATGAGCGGGTGCAGGATGCCCTCCAGGCGGCCGCGCGCCTCATCGTCGCCGAAGACGTGGCCAGCGAGGGCCGCGCGGTCGAGTCGACCGTCCGCGTCCGTGACGTCGCCGAAGGCGGAGACGACCGCCGCGAGCCCCGGGGAGCCCGGCTCGACGACGTCGCGAGAGACCTGGTCGGCGTCCACCACCACCGCGCCCCGGGCCGCGAGCATGCGCGAGACGGTGGACTTCCCGCAGGCGATCCCGCCGGTGAGCCCGATCAGCACCGCGGGCCTTCGATGAGACGGCGCGCGTCGTCGAGGGCCGCCGAGACCAACGCGTCGGGGACCTGTGGGGCCTGCCCCAGGGCCTGCACCCGTAGGACGGCGTTGGCGTCGTCGGGATGGACCTGCCCCGCTGGGACGGCGGCGCCGAAGAGCCAGGTGGCGGCCTCGTGGGCCGGAGGCGGCCGCACCTCGGCGCGGGTCGCCAGCGCCGTGAGCATCCCGTCGACCAGGAGCGGGAACGCCTCGGAGGCGCAGCCTTGCTCGACGAGGACCGTGGCCGCGCGCAGCTTGCGGCTCGCCACATCGGGCTGGGAGGGGGCGCTCACGGCGACCTCGGCGGCCTCGATGCCGCCCGTGAAGTGGCCCAGGGCGCCGAAGGAGGCGGGGTCGAGCAGCGCGATCGGGCACTCCGACGAGAGCGCTTCGGTGGCCGCGTGGTCGGCGGGCGTGAGGTCCCGGGCGACCACGAGCAGGGCGCCGCGGGACACGAGGACGCGCTCGATGCGTCCGCCGAGGGCGCGCTCCACGGCGGCGACGACGGGGACGAGGGACTCGTCAATCGGCGCCTCCGGGAGGCTGCCGCCCGCCGCCGCGTGGGACGGCTCGACCTCGACGCTCGCCTCGGGCGCCTCTACGTCGTCGCGTGGGTCCGGGGCCTGCGACTCGATGGCCTCCGCCGCGGCCTGGAGCATCCGCTTCGAGAGCCCCATCGCGTCGGCGTCGTCGCGCTCCGCCACGACGTTGTCGAACAACGCTTGCTTGCCCTGCAAGAGGGTGCTGATCCGCGCCTCGTAGCCGTCGGCCGCGACCAGCAGCACGATGTGGGTGGGCTCCCGCTGCCCCAGCCGATGAACGCGGGCGATGCGCTGCTCGAGGACCGCGGGGTTCCAGGGGAGGTCGAGGTTGATGAGGGCCGTCGCCGATTGGAGGTTGAGCCCCACCCCGCCAGCGTCCGTCGAGAGGAAGACCTGCGTGCCGTCGTCGTCGCGGAAGCGGTCCGTGAGGTCGCCGCGGCGGGCGCTCGGCACGCCGCCGTGCAGGTGGGCGCACCCCAGGCTCAACTCGTCGGTGATCTCGGCGACCATCTCGGTCATCTTCTTCCACTGGGAGAAGATGACGACCTTTCGGCCCTCGTCGATGCACAGCCCCTCGAGGAGTCGGCGCAGCTCCTCGAGTTTTGGCGATCCCTTGCTCTCCCCATCCACCAGGCCCGCCGCGTTGCACGCCATCCGCGCCGTCTGCAGCGCCGCCAGCAGTTGGTGCTCCTCGGTGGGCGTCAGCGGCCGCCGCTTCATGATCCGGGAGAGGTTCGCGGCGGCCTTCATCGCGCTGTCGTGGAGCTCGCGCTGGCGCTCGTCGAGGGGAAGGTCGGTGCGCGTCTGGATGCGGTCGGGGAGCTGGTCACGCACCAATGAGCGGTCGCGACGCAGCATGACGGGCCGCATTCGGCGCCGCAGCTCGTTGAGGTTCCGGTAGCCGAGGACCTTGCCGCGCTCGTCGGTGACGTGGAACTGGAGCGAGAACTGCCACAGGGGCCCCAGCACGCGGCGGTCGACGACCTGCATGAGGCTGTAGAGATCCTCCAGCCGGTTCTCCAGCGGGGTGCCCGTGAGCACGAAGGCGTAGCGGCTCGCCAGCGTCTTGACGGCGTCCGCGGTCTTGGTGCGCCAGTTCTTGATGCGCTGCGCCTCGTCGAGGACCAGCACGTCGATGCCCATCGCGCGGATCAGCGACACGTCGCGGAGCACCAGCTCGTAGTTGACCAGCGTGTAGGTCGCGTGGCTTCGGTACTGGACCTGCCGGGCCCGCGCGTTGCCGCCGACGATCTGCACGGACTTGTCCGTGAACCGCTCGATCTCCTTGGCCCACTGGTGCTTCAGCGACGCCGGGCACACCACGAGCACGCGGTCGGCGCGGCCCTCGTCGACCAACCACGAGGACGCCGCGATGGCTTGCAACGTCTTGCCGAGCCCCATGTCGTCGGCGAGCATCGCGCGCTCGGCGGCCACCAGGAAGGCGACGCCCTCGACCTGGTAGGGGTAGAGCTTCGCGCGGACGCCTGGGAGCCGGCCCCCGGAGGCCTCGATCGTCGCGCGCATGCGCCGGGCCCGCCCCGCGCGGGCGGCGTCGGCGGCGATTTGGCGTGCGAGCTGCCGCGCGTCGCCGCCGACGTGGACGCGATCGCCCAGCTCGGCCTCGACGGCGTGGAACGCCTCGGGCAGCGCGCCGCGGAGCACGCCATCGGAGTCGAAGTGGCGGTCCGTGTCCGAGTCGCGGACACCCTCGTAGCGGATCTGAGGCTGCGTTCCGCGCCAATCGAGGAAGACCACCGGCCGGTCCAGGGTGACGCGGCGGTTCCCCCGGCCGCCCTTTCGCAGCCGGTGCAGCACCGCCTCGATGTGCTTGCAGGTGCCCAGCCGGTTGTTCCCGAAGTCGGCGCAGGTGCAGGTGTTGATGCGCTCGTCGCTGGAGCGGATCTCGACCTCGTAGGGGGCCCGCGACGTGGGGGCATCGACCGCGCGGGCGGCCCATCGGGAGGGCCAGGCGTCGCCGGAGACGCGCTGCACCGCGACCTCCGAGCGGCCCCGCTTGACCCGCGCCTCGATGGCCTCCGCCGCCGCGTCCTCCGCGCGCGCCTCCGAGACGGGCTGCTTCGCCGCATACGCCAGCAGCACCGCGACGACGTGCTTGCAGCAGGGGCCCCACCGGAAGGGGCACGAGCAGTCGAAGAGCAGATCCTCGCCGTCGTGCTCGATCTCGACCTGGTAGGGCTCGGATCCGGCGACTGTGCCCCACAGCCGGGGAGGCTCCCATCCGAGGTCGATGACCCGGTGCTCTTTGAAGTAGGCGAGGCCGCGGCGGACGATGCGGTCGTCGGCGAGGGCACGCAGGGCGTCCTGGTCGATGTGGAGCGGGTCCTTCATGGGGCTTTAGTAGCGACTCCGCGCGGCGGTCGCCAGGGTCTGTGCGTCGGTGCTATACCCCCGCCCATGCGGGGCGCGTCGATCCTCACGGTCTTGTTGGTCTCCGGGCCCATCTTGCTGGCATCCGGGGCGATGACGTCGGTGGCCCACGCCGGCGACTATCTCGGCGCCCGGCGCTGCAAGGGGTGTCACCCCAGCCAGCATGCGCAGTGGAAGGCGACGCCCCACGCGCGGGCGGCGGACTCGTTGTCGGCGGGGGAGCGTCGCGACCCCCGCTGCGCGGGCTGCCACAGCACCTCCACCGCCGACGGCCTCGAGGGCGTGCAATGCGAGTCCTGCCACGGAGCGGGCGAGCACTATTGGCCGGCCTTCGTGATGCGTGACGTGGGCCTCGCGCGCGCCGTCGGGCTGACCTCGGGGCGGGAGCGCGTCACGTGTCAGCGTTGCCACACGGCGGACAGCCCCCGGATCACGAAGTTCGACTTCGCGGCGGCGTTGAAGAAGGTGGTCCACCGATGAAGGCGCCGAGCGGTATCTGGCTGTCGACGTGGCGGATGTTGAGCCACCCGAACACGACGTGGGGGCTGCTGATGCTGTTGGGCGTCGGCGCCGCGGCGGGGATCGCCACCGGCCCCCAGGGGCACCCCGCGCTGGGGGTGGCGATGCAGCTCCCGGCGCTGCTGTTGCCCTTCGCCATCACGGCCTGGGCCCTGACGGCCCACGGGCACGCGGCGGCCCCCTGGAGCACGGGGCTGCTGGTGGCCCTCGTGGGCGCTGCCCTCGCGGGGGGCACCGAGGCGGTCGTGGTGGTCGGTGGCCCGGCGCCCGCAGAGACGGCGACCCGCGTCGAGGGCGCGCGGCTGCTGCCGGTGCACCTCGGTGGCCAGCTCACGGCGCGTGGCGTCGCGGGCGCAGTCGAGCTCACCCTCGGCGTCGGCACCACCACCCAGGCCGAGGCCACCGCGAGCGCCGATGGTCGGGCGGTGAAGCTCGGCCCGTGGTGGGCGCGCGTCGCGGACATCCGCCCCGGCGACGACGCCACGGTGGCGCGCCTGTCCTGGCGGCCGCGGGAGACCCCCGACGCACCACCCCAGCGGGTGGCGCTGCGCGTAGGCGGCGGGACCTCGGTCGGCGACGGCGCGCGCGTCTCGCTGCGGCGCATCGCCCGGGACTACGGAGGCTCGTTGGGCCCCGCCGCCGAGCTCGACGTCACCTGGCCCCAAGGCCGAGAGCGGGCGTGGGTCTTCGTCGACCATCCAGGCCTCGACGTCCACGCGGGGACCTCCCCGTGGGTCTTCGAGCTGGTGGCCGTCGAGGGCGAGCCCCGCCTGGAGCTCGGCGTCCGCCGCGGCGCCCCGGCCTACGTAGCGATGGCGGGCTGGGGCTTGATGGCCCTGGTGCTGCTCGTCGGGGTCTTCTTGCGCCGCGGCGAGGTGCGCGCGTGACGCCGGCGATGCTCCTGCTCGTCGCGTCGCTGCTGGCGTTCGCTGGCGGTCTGCTGGCGGCGGACGAGCGCGGCGTCTGGCGCGCCGCCGCGGCGTGGGCCGTCGTCCTCGCCGCGCTCACGGGCTGGTGGGTGTCCGCGCCACGGGGCGAGGTGGGCGGGGCGGTGGTCGCCGAAGCGCGCACCGACGACGGGGCATCGATCGCGACGACGGTGGTGATCCAGCGGCCCGGCGCGACGAAGCGGCAGGTGCGCCGCCTGCCCTTGGCCCGGGCCGTCCCCGGGAGCGCCGTGGCGCTCTGGGTGATGCTGGCGCTGGGCGTGGTCGGCGCCGTGTGGCGTCATCGGCGCGCCGCGTGGCTACCGGCCGCGGGCGCCGTCGCGGCGGTGGTCGTGCTCAACCTCTCCGGCGGCGGGGGGGGGGAGTCGGGGGTCCGCGCGTTCCTCGAGACCCTCGAGCCGCGTCACCTCCAGTCCTTCACCGTCCCGGACGCGCCCTGGGTCTTCGTCAACGACGCCCGAACGCCAGCGCTGGTTGGTGCGGTCCTGGCGCTGTTGGTGCTGTTGCCCTGGCGCGTCCCCGCCGGCGAGCGCCTCGTCGGGCTCGGCGCGGCGCTGGCCGCGGCGGCCCCGGTGTGGCAGATGAGCCTCGCCGGGGGGCTGCCCGCCGCCGCCGTCGAGGGCGTGGTCTGGGCCGGCGGGCTGATGCTCGCGGGCGCTTGGTTTCTGCGGGACGCGGGGTGGCGTACCGCCTCTCTGGCGACCGCTTCAGCGGTCCTCGCCGCGGGGGTGATCGGTGGCTGACAATCGTTTCGTGACCAAGGTCGAGTTCGTCAAGAGCGCGGTCCACCCGCCGGATTTCCCCGAGCTCGAGTTGCCTGAGATCGCAATCGCCGGCCGGTCGAACGTCGGCAAATCGAGCCTCATCAACAAGCTCGTCAACCGGCGCCAGCTCGCCCGCGTCAGCAACACCCCCGGGCGCACGCAGCTCCTCAACTTCTTCACCGTCAACGACGCCTTCTCGTTGTGCGACCTGCCGGGCTACGGCTACGCGAAGGTCCCCGAGGCCATCCGCGCCCAGTGGGGACCGATGGTCGAGCGCTACCTCACCCAGCGGCGCAGCTTGCGGGCGATGCTGCTGTTGGCCGACGTCCGTCGCGAGCCGGGCGAGTGGGAGGCGCAGCTCGCCGAGTGGTGCAGCGCCGTCGGGCTGGCGATCATCCCCGTCGTCACCAAGGTCGACAAGCTCTCCAAGAGCAAGCGCGGCCTGGCCATCCAGCGCGTGGCCCGCCAGCTCGGCTTCTCCCCCCGCCGCGTCATCGGCTGGTCCGCCGTCACCGGCGAGGGGCTGGAGCCCCTGTGGCGCGCCATCCAGCGCCAGCTCCCCGCGGAGGACCCGCCGGCGGAGTGACCCCCGGTGGGCCACCAGGATCACCGCGTCGCGAACCGCCCGACCGTGAGCGTCTTGTTGCCCTCCGCCTCGACGGCGACCACCTCGAACTCGTACGCCGCCCCCGCCTCCAGCAGCTCGGGAGGGATGCGCACCTGCGTCACCTCCGCAGGGACCTCGAGCTCCAGGTCGATGTCGAGGTCGATGGACTCCTCCCCCTCGGGGGGATCCGCCGGGTAGAACATGAGCTGGTAGACGTCGATCTCGACGTCATCCGGCGTCGTCACGGGCTCCCAGGCGATGACCACCGAGTCGACCGCCACCTCCTCGCCGTCGGTGGGCGACAGGATCACCGGCGCGTCCGGGATGATGTGGCTCAGCTCGATGGTGCCCGTCAGCGCCTGGCCTTCGACCGTCTCGCCCGTCAGCGTGTACTCACCTTGCGCGAACCGGGCCAGGAAGTCGTCGAAGGACAGCTCGTCGAAGGGCAGCTCCCGACTCTCGAAGGACAGGCTCGTCAGTCCTTGTGACCCCACGCTGCCCCGGGTCGAGACCTCGAGGAGCGCGTCGCCCCCGGGTCCGACCAGAGACATCCGGCTCCATGCGGGGGCGTCGATGGCGAGGTGGAAGCCCAGGTCGCCAGCGGAGGTGTTGTGCTCGATGGCCGCGAGGGTGTCCTCGATCTCCTCCGCCGGGCCCGGCGCGGGGGCCGAGGTGAAGAACCCGACGGTGATGGTCTGGTTCCCGCTCGCCTCCAGGGCGAGCACCTCGAGCTCGTAGAGGGTGTCGCTCTCCAAGAAGTCCGCCGGGACCGCCAGGCGGCGCCGGTCCGGCGGCACGTGCACATCGTAGACCGGGCGAGAGAATCCGTTCGGGTCGTCGTGCTCGACCTTGGTGATGATGACCTCGTAGCCGCTGATGGAGACGGGGTCGCCGCCCACGGTCTGCGCCACCTCCTCCCAGCGGATCATCAGCCCGTGTGTCGGGAGCACGACCTCGCCGGCCCCTTCCTCGTCCTCGGCGAGGGGCGGGAAGAGGATGGTTGGCTGCTCGGGCACCGCGTGGCTGAAGGTCGCCGTGCCGACCAGGCTCGTGCCGTCGTACGACAGCGCCCGCACCTCGTAGGCACCCTCCGGGAACCCGGCCTCGAGCTCGGCGAAGCCGAAGTCGGCCAGCTCCGGCTCCCGGGACTCGAAGAAGAGGGAGGCCATCGTCAGCGCCCCCAACTGGGACGCGGGCTCGACGCCCAGCACCTGCGTGCCGTCGGGGGCGTAGACGCACAGCTCGGACCAACCGTCGGCGCCGAACGAGCCGTGTACCCCGAGATCCCCGTCGGTGGCGTTGTACTCGACGTAGAGCATCGCCTCATCGATCGCCTCGGCGCCGTCTCCAGGGGCCTCGCAGCTCACCCCGGAGCGCGATCCCTCGTCGGAGGGCGCGTCGTCTTCGTCGTCGTCGCAACCGGAGAAGCCCGCGGCGAGCGACACGGCCAGGGCGGTGATTCCAAAGCGTAGGCGTCTCATGATCCCATCCTCCTCTGTTCCGCGGGCGACTCCTCGAAGTGGTGCCCCCGTCATCGAACTGGTGCCCGGTCGGGATGGAGTCCTTCGGTCGCGTTTGCCGATGGCCCCTCAGAACCCTATTCTACGGTCATGATCCCCCACATCACTCCGTGGCTGCGTGAGCCGTACTATCCAGAGTCCGATGGAGAGCCCGTGGCCGAGACGCCTGAGCACTTCGAGTTGCTCGTCGATCTGAAGTGCGCCCTCGACCGCTGGTTTGCCGACGACCCCTTGACGTACATCGCCGCGAACAACTTCGTGTACTACGAGCAGGGCGATCCGCGGAGGGTCTGCGCACCAGATCTCTACCTGGTGCGCCGCAGACCCAAGCTGCCGCCACGCCGGGTGTGGAAGACCTGGGAGGAGGACGGGGCGACGCCGGATCTGATCATCGAGCTGACGTCCAAGACGACGCGGTCCGTGGACATCGGCTCCAAGATGGGCCTGTACGCGTACCTGGGTGTTCGCGAGTACGTCCTCTACGATCCCCTGGGCGACTATCTGCAGCCTCGCTTCCAAGGCTTTCGGCTGGTCGATGGGCGCTACCACGACGCCGCCGGCGCGCCGTTTCACAGCTTCGTGACGGGGCTCGATTTTCGCGAGAACGGGGGCACACTGCGCCTCTACGATCCGGCGACCGAGCGGTTCTTGCTCACCCCTGGCGAAGCCGGCGAGAAGGTCGAGACCGAAGCGGCCCGCGCGGAGGCTGAATCCGCCCGCGCGGAGGCTGAAGCCGCCCGCGCGGAGGCTGAAGCCGCCCGCGCCGACGCGGCCGAGGCCGAGGTCGAGGCCCTGCGCCGGAGGTTGGCGGCGCTCGAGTCGAGGGACGAGGTGCCCTGACGCGGCGGCGTGTTCGTCAGAGGCCGAGGGTCTCCAGGAGCCTCGCCAGGGTGGGGGGTGGGGGCTCCCGGAGGGCGTGGCAGAGCTCGAGGGCTCTCACGGCCTCTCGCTTGAGGGCCTTGTGGTGGTTGCGGTTGTCGAGGAGCCTGCCTCGGCCGACGAGGCGGAAGGCCTCGTCCCGCGTGCCCGTGGTGTCGATCGCGGCGGCGAGGAGCAGACCGCTGAAGGCGGCGGGGACGTCGACGCCGTCCACGCTGGCGTCGCCGCTGGCGAGGCGCGTCGCGAGGGTGTCCGCGGCGGCGGCCAGGGCGGCGACGAGCCCTTCGGCGGCTCGGGGCGTGAGCCCGGCGCCCATCGCCGTGGTCGCGTGCTGGGCCTCGACCGTCACGGTGTCGCCGCCATCCATCGCGGCGAAGGTGTAGGCGCGCCGCATCACGTTGTCGAGCTCGCGCAGGTTGCCGGGCCAGGGGTGCCTCGCGAGGATGTGCCCCGCCTCCGCCGTGAGGTTGACGGCGCCGTCCCGGCGCTTCTCCGCGTGGTGCCGACTCAGCATGAAGGTGGCCCAGGAGGGGATCTCGTCGGCGCGCTCACGCAGGGGCGGCAACGCCACGGGGAGCACGTTGATCCGGTAGTACAGATCCTCTCGGAAGCGGCCCTCTCGCACCGCCTGGGCGAGGTCGGTGTTGGTGCCGACCACGAAGCGCACGTCGGCCTCGCGGGGGGCGCCTCGGTCGCCCATCACCCGGAAACGCCGCTCCTCGAGGAGTGTGAGGAGGCCCGCCTGGGCGCGCAGCGAGAGCTTGTCGATCTCGTCGATGAAGAGGGTGCCGCGCTCGGCGCGGGCGACCGCGCCGGCGTGGTCGTTGACGGCCCCCGTGAAGGCGCCGCGGCGCCAGCCGAAGAGCTCCCCGAGCTGCGTCTCGTCGGGGACGGCGAGCAGGTCGAGGACCTCGAAGGGGCCGCTTTGGCGGGCCGAGTGGGCGTGGACCCAACGGGCGAGGCGCGACTTCCCGGTGCCCGTCTCGCCGCGGACGAGCAAGGTCTCTTCCTCGCCAGCGAAGGCGCGGAGCACGCGGACGATGGGCGCCATGCGGTCCCCGACGACCGGGAGCAGGGGATCGTCGCGGAGGCGGTCGTCGCCACTCGCGCCGCCGCCAGGGGCGCTGGCCGGGGGAGGCAGCGCCGCGAGGTACGGACCCGCGAGGGCCGCCACGCGCTCCAGGGCGTCGGCGCAGGCGGGCCACACGAAGGGGGTGCCCATCGCCTCGAGACAGGCGGCCTCGACGGAGAGCATCCCGGCGAGGCGTCCCGGCGCGTGGAGCGGGAGCATGTAGAGGTGGGTGGCCTGGCGCTGAAGGAGCCGGTGGGCGCTGGCCTTCACATCGAAGCCGCCGCCCCACTCCACCTCCCGGGCCTCGCCGCCGCGCGGCTGGGCGGTCTGCATCGCGACGTCCACGGCGACGGGGACCCCCTCGGCGCGCATCAGGGCCCAGACGGTGGCGGAGGGGAGCAGCGCCCCGTCCTCCCCCGGCGCGGTGAGCGTCGGAGCGCCCTGCTCCAGGACGTAGAGGCCCGCGTAGCCGTCGTCGGGGCGCAGGTGCAGCATCGCGCGGAGGGCGCGCGCGTTGGGCAGCTCGGCGTCCTCGAGCGCCTGGCTGACGATGTCGAGGAGGGCGCGCAGCGTTTGCTCGGCCGCCGCCTCGACGTCGCGCTCGCCGCGGAGCGCGTCCAGCAGATCCGTTGGGTCCATGGGCGCCTAGCCTACAGCACAATCAGGGCCGCCATCGCGGCATCGCCGCCCGACACGATGGCGTCGACCCGGGCGAGCTGGATGCGCTCGGCGCGGTAGGCGTAGCTCTCGCACAGGGCGTCGGTGGAGCGCCAGGCGCCCTCGCCCCGACGCACCTCGCGGCGCACGCTCGCCTTCACCCAACCCGCCCCGACCTCGAAGGTCCAGCGCTCGCGCAGCTCCCGGTCGCCGAGGGCCTCGATGGGCGCGGTGGCCTCCACGACGCCGGCGCGGCGGTCGCTGCGGACGAGGGCCCAGCCCTGGTCGGCGGCGTTGGTCGAGACGGCGTCGAGCAGCGCCGCGCGCGGCGCGGCCTCGATATCTGCGCGGGGCGCCTCGTAGGTGCGGCTGGTGTCGAGGGTGGCGCCGCAACCGACGCAGAGGAACAGGTTCGTGAGGAGGATGAAGGCGCGCATTGTCCATCTCCGGGTCGTTGTTGGCTCCTGGTCTAAGCACGGCGCGTGCCAGCTTCACATCCGACTCGGAACACGTTGAAATCACGACATATTGACCTGCTGCGCGCCCTCTGGGCCGCGCGGGCTCCACCTGCCCATGTCCTGGCAGGACGCGCCGCGTCCTGGCAGGACGCGGGGGGCTCCGTTGGCGACTTGCACCCGGCGTGGGTCGCGGCGACGATGGGGCATGCGCCTGCTGCTCCTGCTCTGCTTTCCAGTGCTCGTAGTCGCCCAGCCGGCCCCCTTCGCGATCCGCGTCAACGCGTCGATCGACGAGGGGCTGGAGTGGTTGCGACGTTCGCGGGATCCCGTGACCGGCGCTTGGGGGCGCGCCACCGGGCTGGGGGCCCTGTGCTTCCTCGAGAAGCGGGTCGGCGCCGACTTCGATGCGCCGCGCGTGGGCTATCAGGGCATGGCGTTGCAGGACCAACTCGATGTGCGGAGGGCCATCGCCTTCTGCGTCGACCACGTCGGCGGCTTCGTCAACGACACGTTCAACACCTACGAGGTCGGCGCTTGTCTCCAGGCGATGTCGGTGTACCGCGCCACCGGAGGCGTCGACGAGGTCGGCGCGTCGGCGCGGGTGTCGACGGCGATCGCGCGCGGCGTGGCGAACCTGCACGGGAATCGCAACGAAGGGTGGCCCTACACCGAGAGGGGCGGGCGCCCGGACCTGTCGATCACGCAGTTCGCGATGGCGGGGCTCTCGGCGGCCGAGACCGTCCAGCCGGGGGCCGGACGCGCGCTGGTCGACGCGCTGCCCTGGGTGACCCGGACCCACCTGCCCGGGGGCGGTCACAGCTACACCCCAGGAGGCAGCTCCACTCACACGATGAGCGCCGCTGGGCTGTGGGCGTTTCGCCTGGCGGGCGTGCCCTCCGACGATCCTCGGGTCCAGCGAGATCTTACGTGGCTTCGCGACAACTGGACCTACGACCGGGTGAACGGGCGCTTCTGGTACTACGCGTGGAGCGTCGCCAAGGCGCTGAACCTCGTCGGCGAGGTCGAGGGCGACCTGCTGTCCCCCGCCGATGTCGGAGGCGTTCGGGCTCCGGCGGCCGACGGCTTCCCCGAGGAGCGCGCCGATTGGTACTACGACCTCGCCTGGCACATCACGACGGTGCAGGCGCCGGACGGGTCCTGGTGTGGGCCCCACGGCTGCACGACCGTCTATCTGGGCACGGTCTACGCCATCCTCGCCCTCGAGCGCTCCCTCGGCGGCGCCTGCGTCGGTGACCTCGACGGCGACGTGCGCTGTGATGCGAACGACAACTGTCCGCGGGTCCCCAACCCGGACCAGGCGGACCGCGACGGTGATGGGCGCGGTGATCTCTGCGACAACTGCCCCGCGACGCCGAACGCCGCTCAGATCGACGACGACGCCGACGGCATCGGTGACGCGTGCGACGAGATAGGCTGCGTGCCCCTCGGCAACCCGGATGTCTGCGATGGGCGCGACGGCGACTGCGACGGGGTCATCGACGAGGGGCCCGATGGGGGGGATCCGGCGGGGCCGCTGCGCTGCAATACCGGGCAGCCGGGGGTGTGTGGGCTCGGCGAAGAGGCTTGCCTCGACGGGCACAGGGTCTGCGTTCCGCGCCACCACCCGACGCCCGAGCTCTGCGACGGTGAGCTCGACGAAGACTGCGACGCGCTGGTCGACGAGGGCTGTGACGAGCCGGTCTGCGTGCCAACGGGCGAGGACTTCTGTGATGGTGAGGACAACGACTGCGACGACGTGACGGACGAGGGACCGCAGGACCCGCAGGCGCGGCGCTGCGCCACGGGGCTGCTCGGTCCCTGCGCTGTCGGGGAGCGGGTCTGCCTCGACGATGGCGAGGTCTGCCTCCCCATCGTGCACCCGGGACTCGAGGTCTGCGAGGACGGGATCGATAATGACTGTGATGGGGCCGACGCGCCGTGCGAAGTGGTGGACTGCGTCCCCGATGGGCGACGCGAGGGCTGCGACGGGAGCGACAACGACTGCGACGGGGTCATCGACGAGGCGGCGATCGATCCGCAGGCGAATAGCTGCAACACCGGGCAGCCGGGGCGATGTGCCGATGGGCAGTGGGTGTGCGCGGGTCGCGGCGAGGTCTGTTTGCCGGACCACGGCCCGATCGGGGAGATCTGCGACGGTGAAGAGGACGAGGACTGCGACGGAGAGACGGACGAAGGGTGCGGCGACGTGGACTGCGTGCCCGACGACCGTCCCGAGGGGTGCGATGGGCGGGACAACGACTGCGACGGTCGCGTCGACGAGGGGCCGAGCGTGGACACCGATGTGCCGGGGCGCTGCGCCACCGGCGACCCGGGGGCGTGTGCGCGAGGGGTCTGGGCGTGCCTGGAGGACGAGCAGCATTGCATCCCCGACGCCGCGGGGCGCGACGAGCTCTGCGACCGGGTGGACGACGACTGCGATGGGCGCGTGGACGAGGGCCTGCTCAACGGGTGCGGTCACTGCGGACCGGTGCCGGCGGAGATCTGCAACGGCGTCGACGAGGACTGCGACGGCCAGATCGACGAGGGGGCGCCCTGCGCCGCGGGCGAGTGTGTCTTCGGCGGGTGCCGGTTGCCCTGCGAGGCCAACGAGTGCCGGGGGGCAGAGCAACGCTGCGATCTGGAGACGCAGCGCTGCGTCCCGTTCTGTGCCGGCGTCGAGTGTGCGCCCGAAGAGCGATGTGAGCGCGGCCTGTGCGTCGAGCCTTGCGCGGAGGTGGAGTGCGAGGGGACGCAGGTGTGTTGGCAGGGCGCGTGCGGCTCGGATACCTGCGACCGGCTGGGCTGTCCGCCGGGGCAGGTCTGCGATGGGGACGTCTGCGGACCCGACCCCTGCGCGGGGGTCGTGTGCGAGGGCGACGCCTTCTGCCGCGAAGGCGCGTGCGTGGCGAGCTGTGCTCAGGTGAGCTGCGCGCTCCACGACGAGTGCGTAGACGGCCGGTGCGTGGACGACAACTGCGGTGGCGCTGTCTGTGGCCCCGGCGAGCGTTGCTTCGGTGATGGGCGCTGCGTGCCGGACCCCTGTGATGGTGTCGACTGCCCCGACCGCTTTCACTGCGTCCGTGGGGTCTGCGTCTTCGATCCCTGCGCGCGTGTCGCGTGCCCCCCCGGGCAGGTCTGCGCGCTGCGGGGCGGGCAGGTGCAATGTGACCGGGGGGATCCGCCGGAGGTCTCGGGGCCGCCCGACATGGGGCCACGGCCCGAACCAGATGCGGCCCCCTCGCCGGACGCGCTGCCGCCGCCCACGCCCGACATGGGCGGACGTGAGAGCGCGCCGAAGGGCCGCACTTCGGGCTGTGTCGCGGCCCGGGGGCGCGTCTCGGGCGCTGGGTGGTGGGCCCTGCTCCTGCTCGCGGCGCGGCGGAGGCGCCGGTGAGTGAAGACCCGCTCGTCGGTCAGGTCTTCGGCGACCGCTATCGGCTGATCGGCGTCTTGGGGCGGGGCGGGATGGGCGTCGTCTATCGCGCCGCCGACACCCGCCTCCACGACCGGCCCTGCGCGGTGAAGGTGATCAGCGGCGCTGGCACGGATCAGGTGGATCGGGCCCGCTTTGACCGCGAGCTCCAGATGATCTCGTTGGTGCGCGGCCCCTCCATCGTCCAGGTCCTTGACACGGGGACCAGCGACGACGGGCGCTCCTTCATCGTGATGGAGCTGCTCGAGGGGCAGACGCTCGGCGAGCTAGTACCGGAGGCCCGAAATCCTTTCCGCAACTAGGGGGCATCAAGCCCCG
>CAYOBQ010000086.1:0-6955 GCA_964402225.1 uncultured Nannocystaceae bacterium
GCTTCATCGAGTTCCACCACGCCCGACCTTTCTGCCTGGGCGGTCGCCACACCGCGGGCGAGATCACGCTCCACTGCAGGACCCACAACCTACTAGCCGCGCGACGCGATCTCGGTGAGACGGTGATGGCGCGCCACACCCTCGCCGGCTCGGATGGCAGACCGAGCGCCGCGCACCGACCGCCGACGAGTCGCTCAGGAGCCCACGATGGCCAATGAGCAGAAGCGGGAGATTCGGCGGGTGGCTGGGGCGCTCGCGGCCGGGATGAGTCGGCTCGGATTGAGCGAGGTGGAGGACCCACGCTGTGCCAGCCAGGTGGAGCAACCGTCAGTCCAGCTGCTGGTGGTGGTACTACTCGGCTTGGCCAGTGGTCAGCGGTCGCTCCGAGAGTTGGAGCCGGTCGGACTACCGTTCGGCGTCGTCGCCATCGACGGGAAGCACACGGTCACGCGTCTGGCGAGTGGCGAGTATGCCCAGACCAGGGCGACCTCCCGGAGGTCATCGAGGGACTCCACGAAGCGTACGGGAGCCTCAAGCTGATTCGGCTGGCGACGGCAGACGCCGGCATGACCGGCCTGGCCAACGCGGATTGCGTCGTCGCGAAGGGGTGGGACTACCTGTTCGCGCTTGAGGAGACGCAGCCTACGCTGCTCGACGAGGCTCACCGCGGTGCGGGTTCGTCGCGTCGTGCGCCGCGACGACGGCGAGGTGATCTCTTGCGACGATCGCTACTTCGCGTCGAGCCACGCGCCTGATGCGCTGACCCCTGAGCAATGGCTGCTCGTCGTTCGCAATCACTGGCGGGTGGAAAGCGGGGCACATGGCGTCCTCGACCGCTTCTACGAAGAGGACGAGCACCCGTGGCTCTATGCGACCGACGGACAGCTCGCCGTCCAACTGCTGCGGCGCATCGTGTTGAACACCATGGCTCTCCACCGAGATGTCTCACGACGCGGCGAGCGCAAGGCGAACATCCCGTGGCGCGAGCTCATCCACACTGCCCACGTTGCGCTCGTAGGCGCGACGGAGGAAACTGTCGATGGGCTGCGATGGCCGCTCGTCCCAGCCCGCCGGGCGCGCGGAAGCCCAGGCTGACCGGGCTCGGCCTGCAGGACGGCGAAGGGCGAAGACGCATACGTAACCCACCGAGGGCCACGCCGTTGGGCGTTACCTGGGACGCCGGTCCCGGCGACGAACTGCGACGTGGGTGGCCGACCGCCAGCAAGAAACGCCGCGAGGACGGGCAGGCACCGGTCCAGGCCGCTGGGCGCAGATCAGTACCGTCGCTGGGTCGACGCACGTTGCATCGATCGGGCGGCGCGCGTAGGGTACCGCGCCCGTGCGGATGGTGCTCGTCAGCCTGGCGGTGTTGGACATCCTCGCGGGTGGGCTGCTGCTGTTGTGGCCCGGGTTCTGGCAGGAGGTGCTGCACCCGCTTGCGTTGGGCACCACCTTCTATCCTCTGCAGCGGCTCGGCGTCGTTTGGTTGACCCGGGCCGTCGCGACCGTGATCGCCGCCCGCGGCGGCCACCCGTTGTGGCTGGCCGCGGTGGCGGGGGCGTGGGCCGTCGAGGTGCCCGCCGATCTGCTGGTCGGTTGGCGCACGGCGGGGACCGGCCCCATCGCGGTCTGGTTCTATGCCGGTCGCGCGGTCTTCGCCGCGGCGGTCGCCAGGAAGCTGTGGCGCGTGGCGCGCACGAAGGAGAGAGAGCCCGATGAGCAATGACCAGACGCCCGCGGCGGCCCCCGAGAAGCTCGGTATCCTCCTGCAGGGAATGGGCGCGGTGGCGAGCACCGTGGTGGCCGGCGTGCTCGGTATTCGCGCGGGCCACGGACAGCCCGTCGGGTCGCTGACGCAGTTGGGGCACATCCGACTGGGGAAGCGGACGGAGGACAACAACCCGCGGATCAGCGAGTTCGTGCCGCTGACGCCCCTCGACGGCCTGGTCTTCGGCGGCTGGGACATCTTCGGAGGCGACCTCTACGAGGCGTGCACCGAGGCGGATGTCCTGAGCGCCAAGGATCTGGCGCCGATCGAGGACGCGCTGCGGGCCATCAAGCCCATGGCGGGGGCCTTCGATCCCGACTACGTCAAGCGACTCAACGGCACGCACATCAAGAGCGGCACCCGCCGCGAGTGGGCCGACGCGCTGCGTGAGGACATCCGCCGCTTCAAGCAGGACAACGGCCTGACGCGCGCGGTGATGGTCAACTGCGCCAGCACCGAGGTCTACATCGAGCCTGCGGACGTCCACCAGACGCTGGCGGCCTTCGAGGCTGGCCTCGACGCGGACGACAAGCGCATCGGGCCGGCGATGGTCTACGCCTACGCCGCGCTGAAGGAGGGCGTGCCCTACGCCAACGGCACGCCGTCGCTGGCGGCGGACATCCCGGCGTTGCTCGAGCTCGCCGAGATCCAGCGGATGCCCGTCGGCGGCAAGGACTTCAAGACTGGCCAGACGCTGATGAAGACCGTGCTGGCGCCGATGTTCAAGGCGCGCATGCTCGGTGTGCGCGGCTGGTTCAGCACCAACATCCTCGGCAACCGTGACGGAGAGGTCCTCGACGAGCCGGAGGCCTTCAAGTCGAAGGAGAAGACCAAGCTCGGCGTGCTCGACACCATCCTTCAGCCGGAGCTGCACCCCGATCTCTACGAGGCCCTCTACCACAAGGTGCGCATCAACTATTACCCGCCCCGCGGCGACTCCAAGGAGGGCTGGGACAACATCGACATCTTCGGGTGGCTCGGCTACCCGATGCAGATCAAGGTCGACTTCCTCTGCCGCGACTCGATCCTCGCCGCCCCCATCGTCCTCGACCTCGCGCTCTTCCTCGATCTAGCCGCCCGCGCGGGGAAGCACGGCATCCAGGAGTGGCTGAGCTTCTACTGGAAGAGCCCGATGACCGCCCCCGAGGTCTACGCCGAGCACGACCTGTTCATCCAACTCGCCAAGCTCAAGAACAACCTGCGCCACATGATGGGCGAGGACCTGATCACCCACCTGGGCACCGAGTACTACGAGGGGAGCTGAACGTCCTCCCGCTCGACGCGCGAGAGTTCGAAGGCCTCCGTCAGCAGATCGAGATCCGCGGTGTCTGGTAGCCCCGAGATCCGCGTCAACCGCCGCAGCGTCGCGGCGCCCTCTTCCCCCGCGAGGCGATGGGTCGCCAGCGCGATGTCATCGTCGCGCTTCGCCAACCGACGTCCGTCCGGCGCGCGCACCAGGCCCGCGTGGGCGTAGGTCGGCTCGCCTCTGCCCAGCACCCGGAGGAGCAGGAGCTGGCGAGCGGTGGAGGGCAGCAGATCGGCGCCCCGCAACACCTGTGAGCAGCCCATCGCGGCGTCGTCGGTGGCGCAGGCGAGCTGGTAGGCCGCCACGCCGTCCACGCGCCGGACGACGAAGTCATCGACGTCGAAGCGCTGGGGGCCGGCGATCGCGTCGGTGAAGCGGACCGCCGCCACGCCGAGGCGCGCGAGGGCGCCCGCGACGTCCAGGCGGAGGGCTGGCCGTCGGCCTCGCCGCTCCGCCAGCGTCCCGAGCGCCCCCAGCGGTCGCACGAGCTCGGGCCGGCAAGTCCCGGCGTAGACCGGCCCCTCGTCCCCGGCGTGGGGGGCGAGGGCGGCCTCACGCACCTCGCGCCGCGAGCACCAGCAGGGATAGAGCAGGCCCAGCTCGTCGAGCTCGCGGAGGATCTCGGCGTAGAGCCCGAACCGCTCGCTCTGGCGGTAGGGGCCCCGCGGACCACCCCGGCGTGGGCCCTCGTCGTAGCGCAGGCCCAGCCAGTCGAGATCGGCGTACTGCCCCTCCAGGCAACCGGCGGGGATGGCGCGGGGATCGAGGTCTTCTACCCGCAGCACGTTTCGCAGCCCCGCCTTGCGGGCGGCGAGCCACGCGAGCAGGGCGGTGCGTGCGTTGCCGAGGTGCAGGCGCCCCGTCGGCGTCGGCGCGAAGCGGCCCGCCCCCCTCACCGGGTGAGCAGGAGCCACAGCAGGATCAGCCCACCGACCACGGCGCCGGTGAGCGTCGGCACGACCCATGGCGGCAGCCCACGCTGGTAGGACGGAGCGCGCGTCACGTCGAGATCCAAGGCCGTGCGTCGTGGGTCGCGTCGGGCCGGCGGCGGTCGCTCCTCGGTCGCGCGGAGGACGCGGTTGACGGCGGCCGCCGGGATCGCCTGGAGCTGGTCCCGGGGCGGCTGCGGGGTTGGCGTCGCGACCGCGACCGCCACCGGCGGCGGGGCGCTCGGCGGCTCCGTCGCGGCCCGCACCTGGGCGGCCAGGCCCGGCCCGTCGAGCAGCGTCTCGTCGATGAAGGGCTGGGTGGTCGCGAAGAGCGCTCTGTCCGACGCCACCACCGCGGCGTTGAAGTGGCTCGCGAGGAGGTCGCCGCCGGTGATGACGTCGGTGTCGTCGGTGTCGTCGGTGAGCTCGTCAGCCTCGATGGGCGGCGGCGGCAGCGGCGCCGAGGGCTCGCCGGCCATCGCGTTGATCATCGCCCGCGCGTCGGGCCAGCGCAGCTCGATGTCCGGCTCACAGGCCCGCCGCAGGGCCGTCGCCAGCGGCCCCGGGATGGTCTCGCCCGCCGGCGTGCGATCCAGCGGAGGACGTGCGACCCGCAGGTGCGCCTGGCAGACCGACATCGGGTTCCCCGGTGGGATGAAGTGCTGCCCGAGCAGCATGCAGTAGCCGATGCAGCCGAGGGCGTAGAGGTCCGTGCGCCCGTCGACGGCCTGCTGGAACCACTGCTCCGGCGCCATGAACCGCGGGCTGCCGAAGACCTCCCCGTTGAGCGTGAGGGCGGTCGACCCTTCGTCGGCGACCAGCTTGGTCAGGCCGAAGTCGATCAGCTTGGCGTGGAAGCCGTCGTCGCGCGACTCGACCAGCACGTTGTCCGGTTTCAGGTCGCGGTGCACGTAGCCGTGGTCGTGGCAGACGGCGAGGGCCGCGAGGCATTGCCACAGCAGCCGGTGAGCCTCGACCACCGTGAAGCGGTGCTCGGCGAGCAGCAACCGGAGATCGCTGCCACAGACTCGCTCCAACACCATCGCCGGGGTGCCGTCGTCGAGGAGGTCGTACTCCAGCAGGGTCACCAGGTTCGGGTGCGTGACCTTGCCAATCGCCCGCGCCTCCCGTCGAAAGCGGCGCCCGGCGTCGCCGAAGCCCTGTGCGGTCGAGGAGAGCACCTTGATGGCGACCGTGCGCCCCAGCCGCAGGTCGTTCGCCTCGTAGACCGTCCCCATCCCGCCGGAGCCGATGATGCCGTCGACGCGGTATTTGCCGAGGAGCGTCTGCCCGACGAGGGATTGCGCCATGCAGCCGACGATACCACGGGTCACACCGCGCGGGCTCAGCGCTCGAAGGCGCCGATGTCCGGGTCGTCGCGCAGCACCCCGGCTGCGTCGAGGTCGGTGCTGCGCGCGGGGTCGCCGGCGTCCACGAGGGGCGAGTCCGCGCCGGGGCTGAAGTCGAGCTGCGCCGGATCGGTGAAGGCCGGCGCGGCGTGGAGCGACGACGCGCCGAAGCCCCGGGCGCGCCACGCGGCGAGGTCACCGACGCCGACATCCCAGCCGAAGTCGGGGGTCTCCGGCGCCCAGCAGAGGTTGTGGTCGACGGCGTCGTACCCCGCGGCCCCCGGTGTGAGGTGGAAACACTCGAAGGGCCCCGCGCCGTGGTGGACGACCGCGTTGCTGACGAGGACGTGATTCGCCCCCTCGCTCCCCAGCGCGACGCCGACCCCGCCGCCCTCCAAGACGATGGTGTTGTTGCGCACGGTGACGCCGTTCATCGCGATGTCACCGGGGCCGGAGTCCCGGTCGGGGGCGGCGATCCCGGTCTGAAAGGCCGGCGTCGTCCGCACGATCACGTTGTTGGCGATCTCGCACCGCTCGCACGAGCTGACGCCGATCCCGACGTTGCCGACGTCGATGACGAGGTTGTCGCGGATGACCACGTCGACAAAGGACTCGGGCTCGCCGTAGGCGGCGTCGACGGTGATGCCCCAACAGCCGCCGCCAGCGGCCTGCTCACGGACGGTGTTGCCGGCGATGAGCAGGTCGCGGTGTGTGCCGTGGACAACCAGCGGAGACCCCTCACACTGCCCGTCGACGACGGCCGCTCGCGTCAACTCGTTGCCGACGGCGCGCATCCTCGCCGAGCCACCGGCGAGGTAGATGTTGTGGTTGAAGACCGCTCGGCCAAAGCCGTTGTTGTCGAAGCGCGTGTACTCGATCGCGCAGTCGTCGCAGGCGCCCAGCCAGCCTTGCTCGTGGTTGTTGGTGATCTGACTGTTGCGCAGCGCGATGTCGGTGTTGGCCGCCCCTGGCGGGTTGCTGCCCCCGACGTGGACCCCGATCGAGAACCCATCGATGGAGAGGTTGCACATCAGGACGTCGGTGACGTCGTTGTAGAAGAAGACGCCCCAGCCGGCGCCGCCCCCGCGAAGGTCGAGGTTGAGCAGCAGGTAGCCCTCGTCGTGATCCGGGGCGCCGCCATCCTCGAAGGCGAAGCCATGCCCGGCAGAGCGCAGCACAGGCCGAGCCTCCTCACCGTCACCCCAGGGCGCTGGGTAGTCGCGGATCACGCAGCGATTGGCCGCGCGGCAGCTCGCGTTGACCCAGCGCCGGTTCTCGCCGGTCGTGAAGTCGCCTCCGCGACAAAAGGCGATGGTGTCCCCCGCCTGGACCGCACCGAAACCCGCGCGGGCGCGTTCGTAGGTCCGCCAGGGTCGATCGGGGCCGAGGCCGTCGTTGTTGTCGTCCCCCGCGACGCACCCGGGGGCTGAGTCAGCGCCACAGTCGCAGACGTAGTGGATGGTGCCCGCTGCCGGATCGAGGCCGTCATCCGGGCAGGGGGACTGCTCGTTGGGGACCGCTGGACCCGCGTCGGGGTCGGGGACGGCGGCGTCGGGGTCGGGGACGGCGGCGTCGGGGTCGGGGACGGCGGCGTCGGGGTCGG
>CAYOBQ010000086.1:7055-36472 GCA_964402225.1 uncultured Nannocystaceae bacterium
CGGCGTCGGGTTCGGGAGCCGCGGCGTCGGGCTCCGGGGCGGCGGCGTCGGGTTCGGGAGCCGCGGCGTCGGGTTCTGGGGCGGCGGCGTCTGGATCGGGTAGGGCGTCGGGGTCCGGCGTCGCTGCGTCCGGGACCGGCGGCCGGTCTTCGAGCCCACTATCGGAAGCGACCACAGCGTCCGCCGGGTCCTCTCGTGGGTCGTCGTCGTCGCACGCGAACAGGGCGAGCGTGAGCAGGGCGCAGGTCGGGCGCGGGAGGCGCATACGCATGGGATCTCCTGTTGAGTTGGTGAACCAGATGTCTCGGGGCGGGGTGTCAGGCGTCCTTCACTCGGCGCACGGGGACCCCTCGCGTTCGATGAAGACCCACTCCATCGCGTCGCAGCGGTAGTAGGCCGGATGCTGGTCTGGACACTCGAGGGCGCGGCAGACGACGTCGTCGAGCTCCGCGCTGCAGAATGGAAGACCGCCCTGCTCCTCCTCCTGCCGGCACCGCGGATCGGTCGCCTGCTCGGCGCGGGTCACCTCGAGGCACTCGAACCCGTCGCCGCGGGCGTCGCACGCGCGCTCCCCACAGACCCAGGCACCCTCGCACTCGCAGCGGCCCTCCCCGGCGCACGCGTCGGTCGGGGCCGACAAGCACGCCATGCCCCCGGCCTCGTCGATGCACGACAGGTCGCAGCCGTCGGCCCCGCTGGCGCAGCGGAGGTACCCGGTTTCGATGATCGTCTCCGCCGGCGCGGGGGAGTCCCGACTGCACGCAGGAGTCATCAAGAGCGCGGCGATCCAAGCTGTCCTCGTCATTCCGGGTCTCCTTCGGGAAGATCTTGGTGAGCGATGGCGTCGACGGGTCCCCAGCACAGCGACAGCGCGAGGGGCTGGACCTCGGAGGGAGGCAGCCCCTGGCACTCGGCGTCGAGCTCCACCAGCGCGGGCCAGAGGACATCGCGATACAGCGCCTCGAGGCGGTCGGCCTGGTCGCGCCGGACCCGCAGGCTGAGCGTGCGCGCGAAGGCGCGGGGATCGTCGTGGAAGAGCCGGGCCAGGGCGGCGCCCCCCACGGCGCCTAGCTGGTGGTTCAAGCCTCCGATGCGCGCCAGCCAATCGTCGCGCACCAACCGCCGCTCGGGGGTCGTCGGCTGGAACACGCCGCCCGCGTCCGCGACCCGTCCGGCGCTCCGCAGAGCGCTCAACGCGACGTCTACCTCGTCCGGGTCGACCGAGCGCAGGACCTGCTTGAGTCGGGCCGCGGACATCGGCTCTGCCCAGAGCATGAACTCCACCCGGCGTTGCAGGGCGTCTGCGTCTTCGGTGGCGATTGAGCGGTCGAAGAAGTTGTCCTTGAGCAGCCGCGAGAGCTGGTCCGCCTTGCGACGACTGACGCCGAGTCGCCCCGCGATCGAGCCGAGGGCGAGGCCCCTCCTGCGCAGCGCGTGAAAGGCGGCCATATGGCCCAGCCTCTCGAACGTCTTGAGGCCCACGCCGAAGACCGCCCCGAGCTCGGCTGCGACCTGGACGAAGGCGTACAGGACTCGAAGACGCAGCTCCGTTGGGCTGATTTCGTGGCTCGGTGGAGCTGATTCATCGACTGGCATGAGGCTATTAACGCAAATAGTTGCGTTAAGGCGCAAGTATGAAGCGTAATAAAACGCGTATCTATGGCCGGTGCGGCGCTCGCAGGCCGCATGGCGTGTCCGTGGTCGGGAGCACGCGCGGTCTGCGATCCGGACGTGTAGGATGTCGCGATGCTGCGGTTGCTTCCCCTGATTCTCCTCTCGTTGGCCTGCGACGACGCCACCGACGCCACCGACGCCTCGGGCGCCTCGGGTGACGCGGGGGCCGAGGCCGACGTGGCCCGGTGCGTGGTCCACGACGCCGCCCCCACCGACGCGCCGTTTGACGCCGCGCCCGACGCCGTCCCTGATGCCCCCGCCGACGCGGGGCGCGACGCGGCACCTGACGCGGCGGTGTCCTGGGTCGCGCGCCGCATCCTCTCCGAGGCCGACGGGTTGCTCGGACCCGACGGGCTCTTCGCCCTCGACGCTCACCGCGTGCTCCTGGCCAACGAGGTGGGGGGACAGGTCCTCGAGATCGACGTCGATGTGCCTTCGGTCACGGTCCGCGTCCCCGCGAGCGGTGGGCTGCGCGCCCCCGAGGAGGTGGCGGTGGGCCCCGACGGGGCGATCTACGTCAGCGACGACGCCGCGCGCAGCGTGTTCCGGGTGGTGGGCGACGAGGTCGAGCGGCTCCTCTCGGCGGCGGATGGTTTCGAGAGCCCCGAGGGCATCGCGGTGGGCCCGGACGGGACGCTCTACGTCGCCGACGAGAAGGCCCACATCCTCGTACGGCGCGGGCCCGACGGCGCGCTGACGATCCTCGCCGACGAGGCGGACGGCGTCTTCGCCCCCGAGGGGTTGGCGCTGGGCGCCGACGGGACGCTCTACGCGACGGACGACCGCCGCGGCGGTGTGCTGGCGGTGGATCCCGACGGGGCCGTCCGGGTATTCCTCGGGCCCGAGGTGCTGGCGCTGCCCGAGGCGGTGGCGGTGACGCCGGACGGAGAGCTGTGGTTCACCGACAACGGCGGGGGGGCCGCGACCTTGCAACGCTTCACACCGGAGGGCACGCATTGCGAGACGGTGCCCATGCCCGTGGAGGCGGGGAACCTCGCGGGCGTCGCCGCGCTGCCCGACGGGCGGCTGGTGGTGAGCGTGTTTCGGAGCCGGGAGGTGCACGAGCTGTGGCTCGTCGTGCGCGAGTGAGTCTGTTCCCGACGCAGCGCGCTGCACGCGGCCGCCCTGTGCGCTACATGCTCCTGTTGGCGCTGTGCTCCTCGGCCTGCGACGACGGGGCGGCGTCGACGGACGGGGCGGCGGGCGCGTTCGAACTCGGGGTGCCGGATCGCCGCCCCGCGTGGGACGCCGGTGGTGAGCCCGATGCCCCGGTCCCCGATGTGGGCCGAAGCGGCCCGCCGACGCTGACGATCGAGCCGGTCTCGATCGTCAGGGTCGAAGGGCAGCCCGCCCGCGCCTTCTCGGTGGTGGTCCACGGCGAGCTGACGGAGCCCGTGACCGTCGCCCTCGAGGCGACCGTGGGGACGCTGTCGACGGCGGCGCTCGTCTTCGGGCCGGGTGGGCCGCGATCGCAACCGGTCGAGCTCGGGGCGGCCTTCGACGCCGACGAGGACGACGAGCGCGGGACCCTGCGCGCCGCGATGCCCGGAGGCGAGATCGAGGCGCCCGTGGTGGTGACGGACGTGCACAATACGGTGGAGCTCGACTTCGACGAGGAGCAGCTCGCGTTCGTGGCGCGCAGCCGCGACAAGGAGCGGCGGCTGGTCGCGCCCATTCGCATCAACGGTCGGGGGGCGGGGGCGGTCGAGCTCAACCTGCGCGGGAAGGGCACGCTCAACTGCGCGCGGCGTTCCTTCACGGTTCGCTTCGCCGAGCCCACTCGCGTCCGCGACAGCCCGCGGCTGCGCCACCTCCTGCTCCTCTCGATGTGCATCGACTCGACCTACCTGAAGATGCGCTCGAGCTACGAGTTGCTCGCGGCGCAGGGGCTGTTCCCCTCCTGGTTCAGCTACGCGGAGCTCCGCTATGGCGGCGTCTCGCGCGGCGTCTATCTGCTCGTCGAGCGCCCGCGGAAGAGCATCCCGCGCGTGTATCCGTCCAACGAGATGATCGTCCGGCGGATCCGCGACAACGTGCAGGAGGTGAAACGACCCGACGCGGCCACGATCGATGATCTGGAGGCGTTTCTGGCGCCCTACGTGCGGCTCTACGAGCTACGTCGCGAGTTCGCCGGTGAGGCGCTCCTGACCGAGCTGCGGCGCCACCTCGACTACGACGTCTATCTGCGCTGGCTGGCCATCAACAGCGTGCTGATGAACGGGGACTACATCGACGAGGTCTACTTCTACGATCGGCCACCGCCAGCGGGCGGCGTGCGGCCCTACTTCTCGGTCATGGCGTGGGACTACGACGACGTCCTGCGCCGATGCCACACTCGGGGGGGGGGGCTGCCGGTGCCGCTGCTCTACTGCGCCGAGTCGTCCCTCGACCGGCCGGTCCTCGACCACCCGGCGATCCGCGAGGTCTACGTCGGCATCCTCCGCGAAGTGATGGCGGGGCTGACGCCGGAGGCGTACGAGGGGTTGCTCGTGCGCAACGCTTCCGAGCTCGAGCCGTACTTGCGCCGTGGGGGGGTGGTGGACGCGATGCGCAGTGATCGCGACGATGGATCGGCGCCGCCGGAACCGCTGGCGTCGGTGGCGGCGATGCTCGAGTTGATGGGGGCGCGCTACGCCGCGCTCGAGGAGCTGCTTCCGTGAGATTCTTCCTCTTGGCCCTGGGTCTGTTGGCCTGCGACACGGGGGCGGTCGCGGAGGCGGACTCGGGTCCGGCCGACGGCCCACCGAGCGATGGTCCCGCGCGGGACGGCCCCCCACCCCCCGACGGCACGCCGCCAGATGGTCGGCCTCCCGATGGTCGCGTCCCACCCGTGGTGGACGAGGCCGCCCTCGATCGGGTCTTCGGCGCGCGGGAGATCCTCCAGGCAGAGATCGAGATCGGCGAGCTCGCCTGGGCGCGCCTCGTCGAGGAGCCGCGCGACACGTGGATCCCCGCGTCGCTCACCATCGACGGGCAGGTCTTCCCGCGCGTCAAGCTCAAGCTCAAGGGCGGGCGCGGCAGCTTTCGGCGGATCGTGCACAAGGCGGCCTTCCGAATTCAGCTCGACGGCTTCGTCGAGGGCACCAACTTCCACGGGCTGCGGACGTTGACCTTCAACAACATGATCCAGGACTTCACGAAGATGCGGGAGCGGCTCGCGTCGGAGATGTTCCGCCGTTTCGGCGTCCCCGCGGCGCGCGTCGGCTACCTGGAGATCACCGTGAACGGGCGGCCCTACGGCCTCTACTCGAACGTGGAGTCCCTCGACGACGTCTACCTGTCGCGCCTCGAGGGTGAAGACGGACGGGTGGGGGTGCTCTACGAGGGCGCCGATGACATGGACCTCTGGCTGCGCGATCTGGAGCGCTTCGACCCTGACGCCGGCTCCGATCCCGGCCGCGACCAACTCCGTGAGCTCATTTTGGCGCTGGACGCCTCGACGCCGAACACCCTGGACACGCGGCTGGGGGCGTTGATGGATCTGGACGCCGTGCGCCGGTTCCTCGCCGCCGAGATCCTCACGGGCCATTGGGATGGCTACGCCCAGCTCCGCAACAACTACTACCTGTACCGGCGCGCGCGGGACGAGCGTTGGACGTTTCTGCCCTGGGGCGTCGACCAGGCGTTCAAGCGCACTCGCAGCGCCTTCACCGGTCGTGGTCGTCTCTTCCACACGTGCATCGCGTGGAAGGCGTGCCGCGATCCCTACGTGGCCCTCGTCTCGGACCTCGCCGAACAGATGGAGGCGGTGAACTGGGAGGCCGAGATCGATCGGCTCGCGGCGCTCACGGAGGACGCCTTCGAGCGGGACGAGAAGACGCCGACCCGAGCGTCTCAGCGCGAGACGGGCTTGGAGTCCTTGCGGCGCTTCATCGCCGGTCACCCAGAGCGGATCCGGGGCACGCTGCGCTGCGTGGGCGAGGAGGCCACCGACGCCGACGGGGACGGGGTGGCCGCCTGCGCCGGCGATTGCGACGACGCCGATCCGACCATCTACGCGATGGCCAACGACACCTGCGATGACGAGATCGATCAGGACTGCACCGGCTTCACGGACGACGGGCAGCACTGCCCCGAGTGCCGCGAGGCGCAGATGCCCGGGGGGCCGCTCTTTCTGCTCTGTCACGGGCCCCAGCGATACGGGCTGGCGAGGGAGAGCTGCCCGCGCAACGGTGGAGAGCTGGCGTCGATTCACAGCCAGGCGGAGAACGACTTCGTGACCCAGGCGGCCTTCGCCCGCAAGCAGACGCGGTGGTTCCTCGGTGCCCGCGATTGGCCTGAGGAGGGGGAGTTCGTCTGGCAGGACGGGACGCCCTTCGACTACTCGAACTGGTCCGAGGGCGAGCCAAACGACAACGCCGGGGCCGAGGACTGCGTGATCTTCGGGCAGCGCAACTCGCCGCAGTGGAACGACGTCTACTGTGGTGTCTACACCGCCTTCGTCTGCCGGGTGGAGGGACCGTGAAGCGGATGAGCCGACGGGACTTCCTCGCGCGCGCCGCGGTGGCGTCGGTGGCGCTCTCCGGCTGCGGCCCGCGCCCCGTGCGCTGCGAGGCCCCCGCCGGTGGCCCGGGGAAGCGGCTAGAGCCGGAGGAGTGGCGGGCGATGGAGGCGGTGCAGTCGGTGATCCTGCCATCCGGGCCCGACTCACCGGGCGCTCGGGAGGTCAACGCCACGCCCTACCTCGACGCGGCCCTCGCCTTCGGGGCCGAGCCCGGCGACTGCGAGACGGTAAAGCGCGGGGCTGCGCGCCTCGATGCGTTGGCTCGCGAGGGCGGGGCCGCCGACTACGCATCCCTGGAGCCGAAGCGGGCCGACGAGGTCCTGCGGGCGATGCTCGAGGCGCAGGGCAACGACTTCTTCGTGGTGGTCCTCGGCTTCACGCTCGAGGCTCTCTTGGGCGATCCCATCCACGGCGGCAACCCCGACGGTGTCGGCTGGAGGTGGCTCGGCCACACGCCCGGCTGGCCGCGGCCGAGGGGGGCGTGATGGACGCCGATCTCATCGTCGTCGGGAGTGGGGCAGGGGGGGCGCCGGTAGCCTATACCGCGGCCCTCGCCGGGAGGTCCGTCATTGTCCTCGAGCGGGGCCCGTGGCGGCGCGAGCCGGACTTCGCCAAGGACGAGATCGTCTGTTGCCGCCGAAGGACCTTCCTCCCGGACCTGCGCGAGGCGCCGCACGTGGTGGCCTTTGACGACGGCTCGGCGTGGCCGACCCACGAGACGGGCTGGGACTTCTGGAACGGGACCCTCGTCGGTGGCGCCAGCAACCTCATGAGCGGCTACTTCCACCGCCTCGGCCCCGTCGACTTCCGGCTGCGCAGCGAGTTCGGTCCCATCGAGGGGGCAGAGGTCGTCGATTGGCCCATCAGCTACGACGACCTCGAGCCGTGGTATGCCCACGTCGAGGGCGTGGTGGGGGTGTCGGGTCGGGTCGTCGAGCACCCCCACTCCGACCGACGCAGCACCCCGGACTTCCCGTTTCCGCCCCTGGCGGAGCACCCGGCGGCGGGCTGGATCGACGAGGCGGCGGCGAAGATCGGAGACCACACCTTCCCCACGCCCCGCGCGATTCTGAGCGTCCCCAAGGGCGCCCGGCGCGCCTGCGAGTACTCCGGCTTCTGCGGGAACTACGGGTGCACCTCCGGCGCCAAGGGCAGCGCCCGCGCCGCCTTGCTCGACGAGGCCGTCGCCACCGGTCGGTGTCAGGTTCGCCCAAACGCCTGTGTGACGCGCCTGATCTCAGACGCCCAGGGTCGCGTGACGCATGCCGAGTACGTAGACGCCGCTGGCGTCCGGCATCGGCTCGGCGCGCGCCACTTCGCCGTCGCGTGTCAGCCCGTCGAGACCGCGCGCCTGCTGCTCAACTCACCCGGGCCCAGGCACCCCGACGGCCTCGGCAACCGCAGCGGTCAGGTTGGCCGCAACCTGCTCTTCTCCGCCGGAGGCTCCGGGTGGGGCACCCTCACGGTCGAGCGGTTCGGAGACGCGCTCCACGATCCCCGCCCGTTCGTGAACCGCGCCACCCGCGACCACTACGTCCTGGGATCGCCCCGCCGAAAGGGCGGCGTCATCGACTTCCTCTGGCGCCACCCCAACGCCATCAGCCGCGCACAGTCTGCCGCCTGGGGCCGTGACGGCCCCATCTGGGGCGAGGCGTACAAGGCCAGGCTCCTCCAGGCCTTCAAGGCCGAGCGCGAGATCGTCTTCGAGGTCTTTTGTGATTGGCTCCCGGTCCCTGGCTGCAACGTCCAGCTAGACAAGAAGGTCCGCGACCGCTGGGGCCTGCCCGCCGCCCGCGTCACCCTCGAAGGGCACCCCGAGAACATCGTCGTCGGCGAGGCGTTGGCGGAGCGCGGGGAGGCCCTCCTGCGCGCGCTGGGCGCAAGCGATGTCGGCAGCAAGACGAGCTGGGCCCCCTCCACCAACCTCGTCGCCGGTGGCTGCCGCTTCGGCAACGACCCGCAGACCTCCGTCACCGACGCCGACTGCCGTCTCCACGACGCCCCCAACGTCTACGTCACGGATGGCAGCTTCGCCCCCACCGGCGGCAGCGTCCCCTACACCTGGACCATCTACGCCAACGCCTTCCGCGTCGCCCACCGGCTGCTCGAGAGCTGAACGAGACCGAGGGGGGGAGGTCGCGAACCGGTCGTCGGGCCCCTGGCCTTGCGGCACCTCTTCAGACCGGCCTCATGGGCTGCCCTCGACCCCGCCTTCGAGGGCCGATCGTACCGTCGCCCGAACCAACGGCGCGACTTGGCTCGAGCAGGCGACGAATCGGAGGCGCTCGACCAGATCGGGGCCATGCTCGATGAGCGCGTCCCAGAGCAACGCGTGGAGAAAGGCCTGGCTGGCAGTTCCCACGTTCGAGAAGTCCAGAATGACCGACCGCCCACGAGCGAGCAGCGGTTCGAGGACCGTACGACCAATGTCGTGCGCTCGGTTGCGATCCAATGCGAGGGCGCCTACGTCCGGGCCGATGGGTAGGCTCGACCAGGTGTCGTCTGCCTCGGCTGCCTTCAAGAACTCCACCGGATGGCGGGTTGGCCGCCGACCCTCGACGGTCGACTGAATGGCATCGATGACCTGCCAGAAGTCGTCGGTGGTTTCGGCAAGGAAGGTCGCCGCGACGGCCGTACCCTGCCAGAAGCCGAGGTCAGCGTGGACCATGGGCTCCAGAGCGTGCGGGGACGTCGCCTGTGCCTCGGCGTGAACGCCACCGCTCTTGATCCAGAAAGCGCCGCGGCCGAGGAGCGAGAGTCTCCGGACGATGTAGAGGCCAACGCCGAGGTTGAGGCTCGAGGCCCAACGACTCGAGCGTTTCGACGAACGTGTCGTCGTGAAGCTCGCGCTCGCGCTCGAGGACCACAGACGCGGTACGGATGTGCTCGTAGGATCCGGTAAACGATCGGCGGTCGCCAGCCAACCCGGCCAAGAGCCCCGTCTGGTACGTCAACGGGCTGATCGACTCCGGGTCGATGATGACCTTGCGCGCACCGAGACGTTGGTGTTCCGCCCACGCGGAGAGCATGGCGATGGCCACCGGCTCGGCGTACGCGACAGGCGGTTCGTCCGGGGCGACTCGAATGGGAGCGCCGTCGTCCACGCTCGCCCAGCACCACTGCTCGGTCGGCCAACCTTGGAGCGCCTGGAGGTGGATTGCCCGGGGCAGCCGAACGGACGACTCCTGCATACGGCGCTTGACATCTCAAGACGAACGATTTTGTAATCTCTACACCCACGGGGAGAGATCCACCAGTGGGACGTTGATGTCCTGTTTGGATATGGGCTTCAACTAGGAGCCAAACGCGGCTCGCTCTTTTCGAGCGAATTGCTCGATTCTCGAACTGAGAAAAAGAAAAGCGAGAGGTTTCGCCTCTCGCTTTTCTTTTGTGGGGAGATGGACCCGAACCTCCAAGCGCTTCGAGCGCGCCTCAGCACAATCCTGGATGAAGCGGCAGAGGGCCGTATTCTCCTGGCCCAACTCGGTAGCCGCCTGAGAGCCGAGACGCCTGACTTCGCGCCCCAACGCCATGGGGCCCGCAATCTGAAGGATCTCCTATCGCAGTTCCCCGATGTCGGCGCGGTTCAACATGGGGACGATCCACTGGAATGGTGGTTTTCTCGGATCGATCAGCGCCTCGAGCGTGACTGGTGGCGAGCGGTCACCAGTTGCGGAGATGGACAGCGCCACTGGTACGACGTCGTCGAGTTGCGACTCGTGTCCGATCCGGAGCTGGTCGCGAAGGAGCCGTATCGGTTTGCGGAGCTCCCGCACTTCGGAGTCGATGAACAGCGGGCTATCGCCTCGTCGTGGGTGGGGCAACTGCCCGAAGCCGAGGGCGGAGCGCTCCTCCCGGTCCTGGAAGAGGAAGGACTCGCCGGGCTCAGAGCCGCCGTCAAGGGTGCCGGTCTCGGCGCGTCTTGGGAGCGGGCTCGCCGACGCGCGATCATCACCGAGGTCATCGCGTGGTGTAGGAAACATGACATCGACCCCCCATTGACGGTCGCGACCGCGCGCCGAACCACGCCGGGGCGCCGAACGCACTCTTCCACGGATGCGCTGCGGTCCTGCCTGCACAGGGCCATCGATCGGATGAGCCCGAGCGAGCTGCGCTCGTTGCCCATCCCGGCTCGACTCCTGCTCGATGAATGAGGCGAGGCTAGAGAATCGGCCGGCCAGGCATCAAGGCGGGATGAACTCTGCGGCATCGTCGTGGAGCAGCGCCCAACCACCTCCCGCGGCGACCGAATCCACCACATGGGACGCTCGCCTTCGGGACCGAGGTACGGCGCGCGCGGACGTTGCACGGGGTGTGCCAGTCGAGGTGGAGTCCACTGGTCAGGGCCTTGGCGTTACTGCGTTTGCTTGCGTTGCGACGTGTGGTGACACTTGTTGACACGGTAGGGTTGCGGGGCAGGCGGCGTGGTGATAGTCCTCGCGACACGGCGCTTTCTGTGGAGGCCTTGAAGATGGCCCTGATCACCCTTCGTCAACTGTTGGACCATGCCGCCGAGAACGACTTCGGCATGCCGGCGTTCAACATCAACAACATGGAGCAGGGTCTGGCGATCATGCGGGCGGCCTCGAAGGTCGACGCCCCGGTCATTCTCCAGGCTTCGCGGGGCGCGCGCGCCTACGCGGGCGACATCATGCTCCGGCACATGATCCAGGCGCTGGCGGAGATGTACCCCGACATCCCCATCTGCATGCATCAGGACCACGGCAACAACGAGCAGACCTGCATGTCGGCGATTCGCTACCAGTTCACCTCCGTGATGATGGACGGATCCCTGGAGGCGGACATGAAGACGCCCTCCTCCTACGAGTACAACGTCGCGATCACCGAGCGCGTGACGCGCATGGCCCACTGGGTGGGGGCGTCGGTCGAGGGAGAGCTGGGGGTGCTGGGCTCCCTGGAGACGGGGGAAGCCGCCGAGGAGGACGGGTCGGGGGCCGCCGGCAAGCTGAGCATGGAGCAGTTGTTGACGGATCCGGTCCAGGCCGCGGACTTCGTGACCAGGACGAAGGTCGACGCGCTGGCGATCGCCTGTGGCACCTCCCACGGGGCGTACAAGTTCAGCCGCAAGCCGACCGGCGACATCCTGGCCATCAGCCAGATCGAGGCGATCCACAAGCTGCTGCCGAACACCCACCTGGTGATGCACGGCTCGTCGTCGGTGCCCCAGGAGCTGCAAGACATCATCAACGAGTTTGGTGGCGACATTCCGCAGACCTACGGGGTCCCCGTCGAAGAGATCGAGCGGGGCATCAAGAACGGGGTCCGCAAGGTCAACATCGACACCGACTGCCGCCTGGCCATGACCGGGCAGTATCGGCGGGTGGCCCAACAGGACGGCGCCCAGTTCGACCCCCGCAAGTTCAACAAGCCGGCGATGGCGGCCATGGAGACGCTCTGCATCGACCGCTTCGAGCGCTTCGGCGCCGCCGGCCACGCCAGCAAGATCGACGTGATCCCCCTCGACGGGATGGCCGGGCGCTACGCCGATGGGTCCCTCGACCCCGTCACCGCGTGATCCCACGCTTCGTGAGACCAGCAACAGGAGCCTAGAGATGGACCAGTCAGACCGATACGCCGACCTCTCTTTGAACGAGGCGGAGCTGATCGCGGGCGGAGACCACGTCCTCGTCACCTACATCATGAAGCCCAAGCCGGGGCACGGCACCTACCTCGCCGCCGCCGCGCACTTTGCCGCGGAGAGCTCGACGGGGACGAATGTAGACGTCTCCACGACCGACGACTTCACGCGTGGCGTCGACGCGCTCGTCTACGAGATCGACGAAGCCAAGAGCGTGATGAAGATCGCCTACCCGGTGGACCTGTTCGACCGGAACATCATCGACGGGCGCGCGATGATCGCGTCGTTCCTCACGTTGACGATCGGCAACAACCAGGGGATGGGGGACATCGAGCACGGGAAGATGCACGACTTCTACGTGCCCCCGAAGTACCTGCGCCTCTTCGACGGGCCCGCGACCACCATCAGCGACCTCTGGCGCGTGCTGGGCCGGCCCCACGTCGACGGCGGCTTCATCGTTGGCACGATCATCAAGCCGAAGCTGGGCCTGCGTCCGAAGCCCTTCGCCGATGCGTGCTACGACTTCTGGCTCGGCGGCGACTTCATCAAGAACGACGAGCCCCAGGGCAACCAGGTCTTCGCCCCGCTGAAGGAGACGATCACCCTGGTGGCCGACGCCATGAAGCGGGCCCAGGACGAGACGGGCGAGGCCAAGCTCTTCTCCGCCAACATCACGGCGGACGACCACTACGAGATGGTCGCGCGGGGCGAGTTCATCCTCGACGCCTTCGGGGAGAACGCCGACCACGTGGCGTTTCTGGTCGACGGCTACGTCACCGGCCCCGCCGCGATCACCACCGCGCGCCGGACCTTCCCGCGTCAGTACCTCCACTACCACCGCGCGGGCCATGGGGCGGTGACCTCCCCCAGCTCGATGCGCGGCTACACCGCCTTCGTCTTGAGCAAGATGTCTCGGCTGCAGGGCGCCTCGGGCATCCACGTCGGCACCATGGGCTACGGCAAGATGGAGGGCGAGGCCGCCGACAAGATGATCGCCTACATGATCACCGAGGACAGCGCGGAGGGGCCCTACTACCACCAGGAGTGGTTGGGCATGAACCCGACGACGCCGATCATCTCCGGCGGGATGAACGCGCTGCGGATGCCCGGCTTCTTCTCGAACCTCGGGCACTCGAACCTGATCATGACCGCTGGCGGCGGCTCCTTCGGTCACGTCGACGGCGCCGCGGCGGGGGCCCGCTCCCTGCGGCAGGCCGAGCAGTGCTGGCGCGAGGGCGCCGATCCCATCACCTTCGCCAAGAGCCACCGAGAGTTCGCGCGCGCCTTCGAGAGCTTCTCCAGCGACGCAGACCGGCTCTTCCCCGGCTGGCGCGACGCCTTCGGCAGCGGAAAGTAGGGCGGTGCGCTACCGGGCCTTCATCTTCGACGTCGACGGCACCCTGGCCGAGACCGAGGAGGCCCACCGCGCGGCCTTCAACCTCAGCTTCGAAGCCTTCGGCCTCGACTGGCGCTGGGACGTGCCGCTCTACGCGGCGCTGCTGAAGACCACCGGCGGCAAGGAGCGAATGGCCGCCTACCAACGCGATTACCGCGGAGGCGACGTGCAGCTCGGCTTCGAGCGCATCGCCGAGTTGCACCGGCACAAGACCGCGCGCTACGCCGAGATCCTGGCCAGCGGTGGCCTGGCGCTGCGGCCCGGGGTCCGCGACCTGATCGAGCGCGCCGCGTCGGCGGGTGTCCGCCTCGCCATCGCCACCACGACCAGCCGCGGCAACGTCGACGCCTTGACGGCGTGCTGCTGGGGCAAGACCCCCGAGGAGCTCTTCGAGGTCGTGACCACCGGCGAGGAGGTCGAGACCAAGAAGCCCGCGCCGGACCTCTTCGAGCTCGCATTGCGGCGGCTGGACCTACCCCCCGCGGACTGCCTGGCCTTCGAGGACTCGGGCAACGGGGTCCTCTCGGCGCTGGCGGCGGGCCTGCGGACCATCGCCATCCCATGCCGCTACACACAGGACCACGACTTCACGGGAGCCGCCCGTGTTCTCCCGTCGCTGGAAGACTTCCCGGTCTGCTGATCAGGCGCGCCTGGCGCGGTCGCGCAGTCGCATGAGCAGCGGCGTCAGGATGAGCTGCATCGCCAGATCCATCTTCCCGCCAGGGACCACGATAGAGTTGGCCCGGCTCATCCAGCTCCCTTGGATCATGTTCGTGAGGTAGGGGAAGTCGATCCCCCTCGGGTCCTTGAATCGAATGACGACGATGCTCTCGTCGGGGGTCGGGATCCACCGCGCGATGAACGGGTTGGAGGTGTCCACGACCGGGACACGCTGGAAGTTGATGTCGGTCTGAGTGAACTGCGGTGTGATGCAGTGCACGTAGCAGTGCATGCGGCGCAGGATCACGTCCGTCACCGCCTGCGTGCTGTAGCCGCGGTGGTTGCGGTCGCGGTGGATCTTCTGGATCCACTCAAGGTTGATCACCGGTACGACGCCGATCTTGAGATCGGCGTAGCGAGGCAGGTCCACCTCGTCGTTGACCACCGCCCCGTGCAGCCCCTCGTAGAAGAGCATGTCCGAGTCGCCCTCGAACTCCGCCCACTCGGTGAAGGTGCCGGAGGGCGCGCCGAACTTCTTGGCCTCCTCGTCGTTGTGCACGTAGTGCCGGGTCTTGCCGTGGCCCGTCTCGCCGTACTCCCGAAAGACCCGCTCGAGCTCGCCGAGCTCGTTGGCGCAGAAGCTGAAGTGGCTGAAGGTGTGGTCCCCCGCGGCGGTGCGCTTCTCGAGCTCGGCCTTCATCGCAGCCCGCTCGTAGCGGTGGAAGGCGTCGCCCTCGATGGAGACCGCCTTGATGCCCTCGCGGCGGAAGATCTGGTCGAAGGTGCTCTTGACCGTCGAGGTCCCCGCCCCGGAGGAACCGGTCACGGAGATGATGGGGTGCTTGATGCTCATTTCAGTGGTCCCTAGGCGTGGAAGAAGCCGCGCGTGCCAAACAGCGGTGACGTCTCGGATTCCGGTAGATCCTGGTAGGTCGCGACGCGGTTGACCTTCGCGCGCGAGCCGAAGACGAGGGGCGTGCGGGCGTGGAGTTGGTCGGGGGATTGGTCGAGGATGCGGTCCCGGGCGTTGGTGGCGAGCCCCCCGGCCTGCTCGACGAGAAAGGCCATCGGCGCGCACTCGTAGACCATACGCAATCGACCGCGGGCGTACCCGTCCCGGTCGTCGCCCGGGTACAGGAAGATCCCACCGCGGACCATGATGCGGTGAGTCTCGGCGACCAGCGACGCGACCCAGCGCATGTTGAAGTTCTTCGCCTGGGGCCCCTCGTCGCCGGCGACGAGATCGTCGATGTAGGCGCGAATGGGCCGGGGCCAGTGCCGGTAGTTCGAGGCGTTGATCGCGTATTCCTTGGCGTCTTCGACGATGCGCATCTCGGGCTCGAGCAGCGTGAACTCGTCGCTGCCCGGATCGAGGATGAACATCGCCGTGCCCCGCCCGATCGTGAGCACCATGCCGGTCTGGGGACCGTAGATGATGTAGCCCGCCGCGATCTGCTCTCGCCCCGGGCGCAGGAAGCTCTCGTCGGCGCCCTCGTTGGCCTCGAAGATCGAGAAGATCGTGCCGATGGAGACGTTCACGTCGATGTTCGACGAGCCGTCGAGGGGATCGATGGCGAGGGCGAGGTGGCCGCGCGTGTTGAGCGTCACGACCTCGTCTTGCTCCTCCGACGCGTAGTAGCGGACCTGGGTCGTCTCGAGCGCCGCCGAGAACGCCTCGTCGGCCATGACGTCGAGCTCTTTTTGCTGATCGCCGTCGGTGTTCTCACCCACGGTGCCGCCCAGCGATCCGCCGAGGCCGCCCCGCGCGATCCGAACCGACAGGTCCTTGCCGACCCTCGCCAGCGCACAGATGACCTCACCGAGGTCGTCCGTAGCGTCTCGGAGGTAGTCGGGGAGGGTCGATGTCGCGTCCATTCCGGCCTCCGGTTCCTCGGGTGAGCGTCGAGCGGGTGGTTTATCTCACGGAAGGACCGGCGCCGACTACCTACCCACTCCCTACCCACTCGGGCGGGGCTTCCCCGAATGACGGCGTTCGCGGGCAGCCCTTCGATAGCCGGGCGTGCCCTTCCCCGTGCGGGTCGTCGTCTTCTGCTCCCGCCGCCTCGGCGGTCGCGCGGGGATCAGACACCCCGGACCGTCGCCGATGAGATCCCCTCGACCCGCCCGTCGCAGGGCTTGCTTCACGACCGCGTGGTTCTCCGGATCGAAGAACTGCATCAGCGCGCGTTGGACCCCTCGGTCCTTCAGGTGCCGGGCCACGAAGACCCGCTCCATCGTCTGGGGATCGATCCCCGTGTGGTAGATGCACGTCGCGATGTCCATCGGGCCGGGGATGAAGTCCTGCACCTGACGCGGCGCGTAGCCGGCCCTCTTCAGGAAGACCGCGAGCTCGATCATGTCGTCGACGGTGCTGCCGGGGTGGCTCGCGATGAAGTACGGGACGAGGTACTGCTCCTTCCCGGCCCGGCGCGAGGCCTGCTCGAAGCGCCGCGCGAAGCGCTCGAAGGCGCCGACCTCGGGCTTCTTCATCAGCCGCAGGACCCCCGGGCTCACGTGCTCCGGGGCGACCTTGAGGTGACCGCCGACGTGGTGGCGGGCGAGGTCCTCGAGGTACTCCTGCTCGTCGTGGGCGAGGTCCATTCGGATCCCCGACGCGATGTGCACCTTGGAGACGCCCTCGACCTCTCGGGCGGCGCGCATCAACGCCGTAATGGGCCCGTGCCGCGTGTCGAGCAGGCGGCAGATCGTCGGGTGCACGCACGAGAGCCGGCGGCACACGGCCTCGACCGCCGGTCGCGTGCACGCCATCCGGTACATGTTCGCGGTGGGCCCCCCCAGATCGCTGATGTGGCCGGTGAAGCCCGGGCGGGCGGCGATGGCCTCGACCTCACGCAGCACACTCGCGTGGCTCCGGCTCTGAATGGCCCGACCCTGGTGCATCGTGATGGAGCAGAAGGTGCACCCGCCGAAGCAGCCGCGCATGATCTGCACGGAGTCGCGGATCGTCGTCCAGGCGGGGATCCGCTCGCCCGCGTAGCGCGGATGAGCGTGGCGGGTATAGGGCAGCTCGTGGAGCGCGTCGAGCTCGGCGGTGGGCAACGAAAGGGACGGCGGATTGAGCACCAGCAGCCGATCACCGTGGGCCTGCGTCATCCGCCGCCCGTTGAGCGGGTTGGTTTCCCGGTGGAAGAGCCGGGTCATCACCGCAAACGCGCGCTTGTCGTCGCGCGCCGCCTCGAAGGCGGGCAGCGTCACGGTGTCAGGTGGCGTGCTCGCGTCGGCCCAGCGGTGCTTCGGGAGCGGCTCGCTCTTCCCGAGCATGTAGGCCACGCCGCGGAGGCGACGCAGGCTGTCCAGCGGGCGCCCGTCGGCCAGGGCGTCGGCGATGGCGACGATCGGCCGCTCGCCCATCCCGAAGACGAGCAGATCGGCCTTGGACCGAACCAGGCTGCTCGGCATCACCTTGTCGGACCAGTAGTCGTAGTGGGCGATTCGACGCAGCGAGGCCTCCACCCCGCCGCACACGACGGGCACCCCGCGGAAGGCCTCCCGACACCGCTGGGCGTAGACCGCGTTGGCCCGGTTCGGGCGCAGCCCGATTCGACCCCCCGGTGAGTACGCGTCGGCGTTGCGCCGCTTCTTGTTGGCCGTGAAGTGGTTGATCATCGAGTCCATGTTCCCGGCGCTGACGGCGAAGAAGAGCCGGGGCCGTCCCAGGGCTCGGAACGCGTCGGCGCTGCGCCAGTCAGGCTGCGCCAGGATCGCCACTCGGTACCCGCGCGCCTCCAGGCAGCGCCCGAGGATGGCCGCGGCGAAGGAGGGGTGGTCGACGTAGGCGTCCCCCGACACGATGACGACATCGGGCACGTCCCAACCGAGGGCGTCGAGCTCCTCACGCGAGGTCGGGAGGAAGGACTCGGGCGGTGCTGATCGCCCCATCAGTCGGGGTGGGGGCGCTGCTCGGGGATGAAGAAGGAGAAGGTGGCGCCCCCGCCGAGGCTCGCGTCGGCGACGACCTTGCCCCGGTGATTGGCGATGATGCGCGCGACGGTGGCCAGACCGAGCCCCGTGCCGGGGAACTCGTCGTCGCGGTGCAGCCGTTGGAAGGGCTTGAACAGTCGGGTGGCGTGGTTCGGATCGAAGCCCGCGCCGTTGTCGCGGACGTGGAACCAGGTCCCGCCCTCGGCCTCCTCGTGTTCGAACTCGACCCGGGCGGGATCCGCCCCCGCGCTGAACTTCCAGGCGTTCGTGACCAGGTTCTCCACCACCACGGGCAACAGGTCCGGATCGCCGACCACCACCCCCCCGGGCAGGATGTTCAGCTCGGCGCGGCGCGCCGGCTCTGCGGTCGTGAGCTGCCCCAGGATCCCGGTGGCCACGGCGCTCAGGTCGATGGGTTGGCGGCGCAGATGCTGCCGCCCGAGGCGCGAGAGGGAGAGGAAGGCGTCGATGCGCATCGCGAGCCGCTCGGTGTTGGCGGTGATGCGCTCCATGAAGTCTCGGCCCTCGTCGTCGAAGGCGTCCTCGTAGTCCTCCTCGAGCATCGAGACGAAGCCTTGGATGCTGCGCAGGGGCGTCTTGAGGTCGTGGGCCATCGCGTAGCTGTAGGCCTCGAGCTCGCGGTTGGTCTCCTCCAGATCGTGGGTGCGCTCGGCCACCGCGCGCTCGAGCCGCGTGTTGAGGTCTCGCAGCCGGAGCTCGGCGCGCTTCTGCTCCGTGACGTCCTCGTGGGCCACCACCAGGCGCCGCGGGCCGGGGCCCTGGTAGGCGTTGACCCGGACCTGGAACCAGCGCTCGTTTGACTCGTAGATCGCCGTCGCCTCGTCCTTGCGACCCTCGAGGACCGCGCGCACGCCCTCGGCGACGACCAGCCCGTGGGGGGCGTCCTTCTCGCAGGTACGCAGGTAGTCCGTCCCCGCCCCACAGCGGGCGATGACCAGCGGCCGCCCGAGGCGGAAACGACGCCAGGCCTCGTTGACCGCGAGCACCCGGCCGTCCTGGTCGAGGACGGCCACATAGGCCGACAGCGCGTCGAGGGCCGACTGCAGGAAGCTGCGCTGGGCCTCGACGGCGAGGCGATGGCGAAACGCGAGCCCGTAGGCCATCAGCAGCTCGGTCAGCGTGGTGGAGGCCGCGTCGGCGAGCTCGTCTGGTCCACCAAGGCTTCGCAGCGCGCTGGCGTGCAGATCGCCGATGCTCTCGGGTGGGACGTCGTTGCCGACCAGCTCGCGGCCCATCTGCGCGATGGCCGCGAGCGCCGCCTCATCGCCGGTGTCGGCGTAGCGGACGACGAGCTCGGCGTAGCGGTCCCGCAGGCTCATGGCTCACCATCCCATGCGAGCAAGACCAACCCCGCGTCGTCCCGGTCGCTCCCGCAGGCCTCCACCGTGCTTCGGGCGAGCCCCTCCAGGTCCTCCGGCGCAGGGTGGGGCAGCTCGATTCGTCCCGGGAGTCCGTCGGTATAGAGCGCGAGGATGCTGGCGCGGGTGAGCTGCGCGGTGTCCGGCGTGAGTCGCTCGAAGCCGCCGCCGATGATGCCTGAGTCGGCGGGCAGGCTGCACGCGCCGGGACCCGAGGTCTGGGCCCGCGTGTTGCCGATGGCGCCATAGGTGACGTGGCCGCAGGGCTCGACATCGGCGACGCCCATCACCACGCCGCGCGTGTGCTGGATCGCGGTGTCGCAGCCAGAGAAGAGCTCGGAGAGCGGCAGCTCGAGGTGCGCCTCGAGGTAGTCCAAGGCGGCCATCGACGCTCGGTTGGCCGCGGGTCCGTGGCCGAGGCCATCGATGATGCAGATCCGCAGGCCCGACCCTCGCGGCCACCAGGCCGTGGCGTCGCCGCAGCTCACCTCTCCGGCGAGCGGGCGCGCGTAGCTGGCTACTCGGAGCGCCAACGGACGGTCCGAATGCGGGTGCCCCAGCCGGGGGCTGACTGGATCGTGAACTCGTGCATGAGCCGGCGCGCCCCCGAGAGCCCGCAGCCCAACCCCTGGCCGATCCCGTCCGTGAGGGCCGCGGGGAGGTCGGCGATGCCGGGCCCGTCGTCATCGACGCAGACGCACACGCCGTCGCCGTCGGTGCGCCCGACGCGCTCGACGCGCTCGACGCGCAGCGTACCGCCGTCGGTCGCGTGGTCGACGAGGTTCCAGGCGAGCTCGGAGACGGCCGTCGCCACGCTGAGGGCGCCGTGCTCGTCGAGGCCCGCGTCGGCGGCGACGGTGCGGGCGATCGTTCGCGCGCGGTAGACGTCGATCTCGTGCCGGATCTGCGGCGAGGTCGTCATCGGCCCTTCTTCATCTCGAGCAAGACCCGCGTGCCCCCGGGGGCGCTGTCTATCTCGAAGCGCTGAACCAGGCGGCGCGCCCCCGAGAGCCCCGCGCCGAGGCCGCTGCCGGTGGTGAAGCCGTCGCGCATGGCCTGCTCCACATCGGCGATGCCGGGGCCCTGGTCGGTGACCACCACCCGGACGCAGGGCCGCCCGTTCTCGGTGGCGTCGGTGACCTCGCAGGTGCCGCCCCCGCCGTACTCCACGGCGTTGCGCGCGATCTCGGAGATCGCGGTGGCAAGCCGTGTCTGGTCCACCGCGCCGAAGCCGAGGCAGCGGGCCATCGAGCGCCCGACGTGGCGCGCGCGGACGACGTCCTCGCCGTCGGCGAGCTCGACGATCTCGCCGCTCACGGTGCGTCCTCGCAGAGCAGCGCGTCGAGGCCCTGCTCGAAGTTGAGGGCCGTGCGCACACCGATGAGCCCGCGCCCCATCTCCGTCAGCGTGATCGCCACCGCCGGCTGCATCCCGCACAGGACCGCCTGGGCCCCGAGGAGGCCGACCATCCGCGCGGTCTCGTTGAGGATGCGGGCCAGGTACGAGTCGACGACGTCGAGGGCTGTGATGTCGATCACAACCCCGCGCGCGTCTGTGTCGGCGACCCGCTGGAGCAACGTCTCCTGGAAGGCGAGGGCCGCGGTGTCGGTCAGCTCGACCTGGATCGTGGTGAGCAGGATGTGGCGATACTTGAGGATGGGGACGACGACCATCGCTCAGTCCTCCACGACGCGGGCGCCCACCGCCTCGAGGGCCGCGCGCACGCCCGAGCGCAGCCGGCCCTTGGCGTTGAGGCGGCTTGCGTCGATCCCGAGCTTGGTGAGGGTGATCGCCATCTCCGGACGGACCCCCGTGAGGATGACCTCGGCCCCCAGCATTCGGGCGGCGCCGATTGTGGACGTGAGGTGCTGCGCGACGCGGGTGTCGATGACGGGGACGCCGGTGACGTCGAGGATGGCCACCCGGGACTCGGTGGCCACGATCTCGTGGAGGAGACGCTCGGTGATCTGGGTCGAGCGGCGGGAGTCGATCACCCCGACGAGGGGCAACAGCAGCACCGACTCCCAGAGCTGCACCACCGGGGTGGCGAGCTCCTGGAGGGCGTCGCGCTGCGCGTTCACCATCGCTTCGGCGCGCCTCTGCTGCGTCACGTTGACCGCGCAGGCCACCGCGTAGCCGTCGCCGGCGGGGATCGCGGTGGCCTTGAAGACGCCGTCGACGCCCGACGTGGCGTCGTGCATCTCCTGCTCCCCCATCTCGACGTGCGCCTGGTCGCGGCAGGCCCGCACCAGGAAGTCGTGGCCCGGCGTCCCCGCCATGCTCGGGAAGGCGTCGACGAAGCGCAGCCCCTCGGTGGGCTTCAGATCGATCCCCGCAACCTTCGAAGAGGCTGTGTTGCCCACCACGCGGACGAGGGAGTCCGGGTCGTCGAGATCCGGCAGATGGTAGAGGCTCATCGGGACGTCGCTGTGCTCGAAGACGTGCTCGAAGATCTCAGTCGGTACGCCGCGGGTGTCCATGCCGGTCCCTCACCGATGGAATCAACAGCCTAGCATGGTGCCTTCGCCGGGCGCCCGGGAATCGGCGCCGCCTGAAATCCTCGACCGGGGCCGCTACGTTGGGTTGAGCGTGACGTGGGTGCTCCTCTTCTCGGTGGTCTTTGCGCTCGTCCCGGCGGCGCTGTGCTACCTCGCGCGGTGGTGGCTCGACCGCGGTGAGCTCGAGCCGCCGTGGATCTTCCCCGTCCTGATGGTGCTCGGCGGTGCGTCCGGCGCGCTCTTCGCGGTCTATGGCCACGCCGAGGTGGCGGCGCTCGTGAGCTCGCTCTACGGCGGCGAGGTGCCCGCCGAGCCCCTCTTCGTCACCACCGTGATCACCCCCGCGGCGGAGGAGCTGGGCAAGGCCTTCGTCCTGCTCCCCTTCGTCCTGACGCACCGCTGGTACCGCGGGCCCGTGGACGGGCTGCTCTACGGCTTCGCCGCAGGCGCCGGCTTCGCCTGTGCCGAGAACTTCCTCTACTTCGCCAACGCCTACGCGGCGGCGGGCGGTCCGGGCTTCGTGGCCGAGGTGTTGGGGCGCGCGGGACCGTCGGCGGTGATCCACGGCGGCGCCACCGCCGCGGTCGGCGCCTTCCTCGGGGCGGCGCGCTTCGACGGGCGGGTCAGCGTGGTCCTCGTCGGTCCTCTCTCGGGCTTTCTCCTGGCGATGCTGATCCACGGCGGCTGGAACCTCCTCGTCGAGCTCGGCTATCTCACGACGGCGTGGCTGATGCTGCCCGCGGTCTTTCTCGCCTTTGTGGTCGCGCTGGGGGTCGCCCTCGACGGTGAGTCGGCGGAGCTGCGGGCCGCCCTCGAGAGCGAGTACGACGACGGGCTGCTGCTCAGCGGTGAGATCGAGGCTGCCACCGTGCTCGAGCGGAGAAGGGGCGGGAGCTGGATGGTGCCCAACCTCGACCGTGGTCGGATGCTCGGCAAGATGATGTCGCTGGGCTATGCGCTGCGCCGCTTCCGGCGCGAGGGGCGGGGCCGTCGGCACGTCAACCGTCTGCGGGCCGACGTCGCGCGGGAACGCAAGAAGGCCTCCGGCATGCGCTCGATCGAAGAGCCCGTCGAAGAGGGCTGACCGGGAACTTGTTGGCGCCTAGGATGTCGCTTCCTCCAAAAGGAGCGACCCATGCGCCACCTCGCGGCCTTCGCCATCCTCTTCGCGTGCAGCGGCGATCCCCAGCCCCTCACGGAGCCGACCCCGGCGACGCCCCCCGCGGACGCAGCGCCCCTCGCACCGCCGCCGCCGCAGAAGCTCGTGCTCTGGACCGGGATCGAGGGCGAGGCGTGGAAGGCGGTCGCCGCCCTCGAAGACCAGCAGAAGTACGAGGCTGCGCTGGCGGAGGTCGCGAAGATCCTCGACGCCGGCCAGGCGGCTGGCGACAGCGAGGACGTCGTGCGGGCCATCCTGCGCACGGTGCAGAACCGCTCGGCGCTCCACGGCTACGAGACGGCCGTCCGGTTCCTCGGCGAGGTCGAGTGGCCCCAGGACCTCCTGGCGCAGACGTCGCTGAAGCTCTACCAGGCCCACGCCTTCGTCTCCTACGCCCGGCGCTATTCCTGGGAGGTCCGCAAGCGCGAGAAGGTCGCCAGCAAGGCGGCGATCGATCTGAAGCAGTGGACGTGGGACGAGATCCACGCCGCCGCCCACCGGGCCTACCACGCCGTCTGGCGTCAGCGGGCGGCCCTCGGAGAGCAGAAGAACACCGTGCTGTCGGCCTATGTGCGGCCCAACGATTATCCCCGCGAGATCCGGGGCACGCTGCGCGACGCCGTCACCTACCTCTGGGTCGAGCTGCTCTCCCACCGAAACGCGTGGCGGCCCGAGCACACAAACGAGATCTACCTGCTGGATCTCGGCGGCCTGCTCGCCGACGGCGTCCCCCTCCCCAAGCTCGACGATCCGGCGGTGCACCCTCTGGAGAAGACCGCCGCGCTGCTCGCCGATCTGGAGGCCTGGCACCGCAAGGCGGGGCGCGTCGAGCAAGCTCTGGAGGCTCGATTGGCGCGCATCTCGAGGCTCAACGGGGCGTTCACGGACACCGCCGACCGCGAGAAGCTGCGGGCGGATCTGCGCGCGCGGCTGGAGGCCGCGAAGGGGGTCGCGTGGTGGGCGAAGGGGACCGCCACCCTCGCCGAGATGGTGCGCGACACGGGGGCGGCCGACGCGTTGATCCGTGCCCACGAGATCGCCAAGGCGGGTCAGGCCGCCTACCCCGGCAGCGTCGGAGGGCGCCGCTGTCAGCACCTCGTGGAGTCGCTGGAGCTCCCCAGCTTTCAGCTCGACTCGATGCGCCACGACGGGCCCCGGCGCCGCTCCGTGGGGGTGCGCCACAAGAACCTGGCGGAGCTCCACTTCCGCGCCTGGCCCTTCGATTTGAAGCGCCACCTCACGCGCCGGAAGGACCACCGCCTGCTGCCCAACGGGCGCGACGTCCAGAGCATCGTCGACGGAAAGGAGCCGGCCCACGCGTGGAGGGTCGCGCTCCCCGCCACCACCGATCTGCGCCAGCATCGGACCTGGGTCACGCCGCCGATGACGGAGCCCGGAGCGTGGCTGGTGGCGGCGTCGCCGGATCCCGAGTTCAACCGCAACGAGGCGCCGGTGCAGCTCACGATGGTGATCGTCAGCGAGCTGGTGCTCCTGCGCCGGGAGCCCCCCGGCGCCGTGGACGCCCACGTCCTGCATGGGGAGAGCGGCGAACCGGCGAAGGGGGTCTCCGTGACGCTCTACGAGCGCAACTGGCGCAAGGGTCACCAGCGGATCGGGACCCGCGCCACCGATGGCGATGGCCGCGCGAGCTTCGCGGGGAAGGCGGGGCCGTCGCACTTCATGATCGCCCAGCGTGGGGCGCACCTCGCCGTCGACACCAACTATCTGCGCTTCGGCTACGAGCGGTCGGAGTCGCGTGAGCGCTCGGCGTTGGTCTACACCGACCGCAGCGTCTATCGACCGGGGCAGACGCTGCATTGGCAGGTCGTCGCCTACGCGGGACGCCGTCGCAAGGGGCGTTTTCGCACGGAGCCGGGGCGCGCGCTGACCGTCGAGTTGCGGGACGCCAACAACCAGGTCGTGGCCAGCGCGAAGGCCAAGACCAACGACTTTGGCAGCGCCGCCGGCACCTTCGCCATCCCGCGTGGGCGTGCGCTGGGTGGGTGGTCGGTGCGCACCTCCCAGGGCCAGCGGGGCGGCGGGGTGCGCGTGGAGGAGTACAAGCGGCCGACCTTCGAGGCGAAGATGCTCGATCCGGAGCAGCCGCTGCGCTTGAACCAGCCGGCGGTCCTGAGCGGGGAGGCGCGGTACTACTTCGGGCTCCCCGTCACCGCCGGTCGGGTGCGCTGGCGGGTGCGGCGCGCGCCCGTCTATCCGTGGTGGTGGGGCTACTACTGGGGCGGCGGCGGTTCGAAGACGCGGGTGGTGGCCACCGGCGCCTCGAAGCTCGACGAGAAGGGGCAGTTCGAGATCCGCTTCACGCCCGCCGCGGACGAGCGGCTGGCGAAGGGCAAGGCGCGCGCCGTCAGCTACCGGTACTCGGTGAGCGCGGAGGTCACCGACGAGGGGGGGGAGACGCGGGAGGCCAGCCGCAGCGTTCGGCTGGGCTTCGTCGCGGTGGAGGCGCGCATCACCAGCGAGCGAAGCTACCTGGAGGCGGGGGCGGCGTCGGCGCTCACGGTGAAGCGTACCGATCTCGATCAGACGGCGGCCCCTGGGACGGGGACCTGGCGCCTCGTGAAGCTCGATCAGCCCGGCGTGGCGCTGACCCCCGCCGAGGTGCCGCTCCCGAGCCCCGACGACGGGCGGCTTCGTACCGAGGGCGACTCACAGCGCGCGCGCTGGTCTGTGGCCTACGACGTGGGCGCCGTGCTCCGGGCGTGGGCCGATGGGAAGCAGGTGGTGCAGGGCACGCTCGCCCACGGCGAGGACGGTAACGCGGAGCTCGAGCTGCCGGCCCTGGCCGCGGGGGCTTACCGCGTGCGCTATCAGACGAAGGACGCCTTCGGCGGCGTCTTCGACACCTACCAGGACCTGCTCGTCGCGGGGGCCGACGCGACGCCGCTCTCGCTGGCGGTCTCGCTGCGAATGGACCGTACCAAGGCGAAGGTCGGGGAGGCGGTCAACGCGTGGGTCCACACCGGCTTTGAGGGGCAGCCGGTCTATCTCGAGCGGTGGCGGGACGGCGCGCGGCTGTGGCGCAAGCGGCTCACCGGGTCGACGGTGGTGCGGCTCCCCGTCTCCGAGTCGGATCGTGGCGGCTTCGGGCTGACGCTCACGTTTCTACGGGACCACCAGGTGGTGCAGCAGAGCCGCAGCGTGCACGTGCCCTGGGACCAAAAGGAGTTGAAGGTCGGGTTCGCGACGTTCCGGGACACGCTGCGGCCGGGTCAGAAGGAGAAGTGGAGCGTCACCGTCGAGGGGCCCGACGCGGCGAGGGCGGCGGCGGAGGTCTTGGCCTATATGTACGACCGAAGCCTGGACATCTTCGCCACCCACAGCCCGCCGTCGGCGCTGTCGCTCTACCCCTGGCGCGGCGGGGCCCCGACGGCCACCAGCACGCTGGGGCAGGCGCAGCGCATCTGGCTTCGTACGGCGGGCTTCGGCCGCGCCTCGAGCTACCCGAGCCTGCGGCCGGACGCGCTCATCTTCCCGTCGGGCTACGGCGTGGGCGGACCGGGGCGGCGAGGTCGCTACCGGGCGAGGAAGATGAGCGCGGGCGTGCCCATGCCGTCGGCGTCCCCCGTCGCCGAGGAGAAGGCGGCGGAGGCGGAGGCACCGCCGGAGCCTGCCCCGGACGCCTCGGTGACGAGGGCGCTGGCCAAGAACAAGGACAAGCGCGAGGAGGGTGGCGAGGCCGACGACGATCTCGGCGGAGACGCGCCGGAGCCAGCGCCGGAGGTGCGCACCAACTTCTCGGAGACGGCCTTCTGGGCGCCGCAGCTTCGCACGTCGAAGGATGGGCGGGTGGAGATCGAGTTCGAGGTCCCCGACTCCGTGACCTCGTGGAACGTCTACGTCCACGCCATCACCAAGGATCTGAGCTACGGCACCCACAAGGTCGAGGCGCGCACGGTGAAGGAGTTGATGGTGCGCCCCTATCTGCCGCGTTTCCTGCGTGAGGGCGACGTGGCGGAGCTGGTGGTGGTGGTCAACAACGCGGGGAAGACGGCGTTGTCGGGCACCCTCGACTTCGACATCCTGGACGCTGAGACGGAGGCGTCGGTGCTGCCCGAGTTCGGGCTCGCTGCACGGCGGGCCCGCGGACAGACCTTCACCGCCGAGGTGGACGGCAGCGCGCGGCTCACCTTCCCGATCAAGGCGCCGAGCCGGGTTGGCGGCCTCGCGATCAGGGTCGTCGCCCGGGCGGGCAGCTTCTCCGACGGCGAGCTCCGGCCGATCCCGCTCTTGCCGGGGCGCATCCACCTGGCCCAGTCGCGCTTCACGACGCTCAAAGACGTGGTGAACAAGACGCTGCGCTTCGAGGACCTGGCTCGAGATGACGATCCGACGCGCATCGACGAGAAGCTCGTCGTGACCCTCGATGGCCAGCTCTTCTATGGAGTGCTCTCGGCGTTGCCCTACCTTGTCAACTATCCCTACGAGTGCACCGAGCAGACGCTCAACCGGTTCCTGGCGACCGGCATCCTCTCCTCGCTCTACGCGGACTATCCGGCGGTCGCGGCGATGGCCAAGAAGCTCGCGAGGCGCGACACCGCCACCGAGCGTTGGGACGACGCCGATCCGAACCGCAAGATGGGTCTGGAGGAGACGCCCTGGCTGCGGCAGGCGAGGGGAGGCCCCGAGAAGGACTTCGAAAAGGTGCTCGATCCGCGCATAGCCCGGGCGCAGCGCGAGGTGGCGCTGGCGAAGCTGCGCAAGGCCCAGACCGCCATCGGTGGCTTCCCCTGGTTCCCCGGCGGCCCGCCGTCCCCCTACATCACGCTCTACCTGCTCCACGGCTTCTCGAAGGCCATCGAGTTCGGGGTGGACGTGCCCCGCGACATGGTGCGCAAGGGTTGGCGCTACCTGAAGAAGCACCGGGTCGATGAGGCCGTGCGCCACGCGATGGCCCACGACTGCTGTTGGGAGTTCATCACCTTCGTCAACTACGTGCTCTCCAACTATCCCCAGGCCGACGGTCGGAGCGGGTGGGGGACCGACATCTTCCCCGCCGCCTTCCGCAAGAAGATGCTCGACTTCAGCTTCCGCCACTGGAAGCAGCACAGCCCGTACCTCAAGGGCCTGCTAGCGCTCACCTTGGCCCGTGCCGACCGCAAGGCCGAGGCGCGGCTCGTGTGGGAGAGCGTGCTCGACTCCGCCAAGGAGAAGCCCGACCAGGGCACCTTCTGGGCCCCCGAGGACCGCTCCTGGCTCTGGTACAACGACACCATCGAGACCCACGCCTTCGCGCTGCGCGCGACGATGGAGCTCGAGCCCAAGTGGGCCAAGCTCGATGGCATGGTCCTGTGGCTCTTCATCAACAAGAAGCTCAACCATTGGAAGAGCACCAAGGCCACCGCCGAGGTCATCTACAGCCTCGCCCACTACCTCAAGGCGACGGGCCAGCTCGGCGTACGCGAGGAGACGAAGGTGACCATCGGCGACCTCAGCCAGACCTTCGTCTTCGAGCCCGACGAGTTCACCGGGAGGAAGAACCAGATCGTGGTCCCCGGCAAGGACATCGATCCCAAAAAGCACGCCGAGATCGCCTTCGAGAAGAGCACCCAGGGGTTCCAACTCGCCAGCGCCACCTGGCACTTCTCCACCGAGAAGATGCCCGCCTCTGCCCAAGGCGACTTCCTGAAGGTCACTCGCAGCTTCTACCGGCGCGTCAAGACCGGGCGCGAGACCACCCTGGAGCCGCTCAGAGACGGCGTCGCCCTCGCCGTAGGCGACGAGCTCGAGGTCCAGATCTCGATTCGGTCCAAGCACGCCCTCGAGTACGTCCACCTCCGAGATCCTCGAGGCGCCGGCTTCGAGCCCACCAGCGTGCGGAGCCGGCACAAGTGGGATCTCGGCATAGGCTGGTACGAGGAGATCCGCGACTCGGGCACCAACTTCTTCTTCGAGCGCCTCCCGGTCGGGGAGTACACGTTCAAGTACCGCGTGCGCTGCGCCATAGCGGGCACCTTCAAAGTCGCCCCAGCACTCATCCAGCCGATGTACGCCCCCGAGTTCGTGGCCTACTCGGCGGGCGACACGCTCGAGATCGAGCCCGCGAAGTAGGGCTGCCGCGCCCACGGTACGAGACAACCGGACCGTGTAGTCGCAGCTCACTCTACCCGGGCCCCCCATGGGAGCCGCGCGGACGAACCACCGATGCACGCGAACGGACGAACGCGCGGGCGCCTCGTTGACGTCGAACTCGATGAGCACTGGCCTCTTCGTGTGTCGGATGGCGGCGGCGACGACCTCTAGCAGAGTCAAGCCGGCGTCGAGGCGTAACCCGCGGTGTATGTCTGGATACCGACGCGACATCACGGCAACCACACGCGGGTCGTCGAGCACCAACCACTCGGCTCCCTCGCGCATCTCGACCAGGAGGCCGGTGTCGGCGGCGGTGTAGGTGTGCTGGGTGGTGCCGCGGCCCCGGGGGGGGTGGGCCGACGTTGAGCGGGCGCTCATTGGGATCGTAGTCGATGGGAGTGGTGCCGCCGTTGGGATCGGTCAAGCCTCGGCGGTCGGCGCCGTTGGTGGAGCGGGTGGTCTTCTGGGCTCGGTCGGGGCAGCCGTCGGGGCCGGCGGAGGGCAGGCCGGGGGCGC
>CAYOBQ010000087.1:0-36416 GCA_964402225.1 uncultured Nannocystaceae bacterium
AGCTCGTGTGCTTTGCGCCACACTTGGAGTTTCCGGAAGTTCTTCACGGTGTCAACGTCCCTTGAGCAAACTGACGGCTGAGTGCTGAAAGCTGAAAGCTGACAGCCTCTCCAAAGACGACCGCTGATCTGGGGTTTGCACCCGTGTCAATCGCAGGTCCCGATGCCGCCACCGAAGGCGGAGTTGCAGACCTCCCCCGCCGGGCATCGGTGTTGGTCGTCGCACAGGCGGTGACACCGGTCCGCGCCATCCCCGCGATCGGTGCAGACGTGGCCCGGGGCGCAGTCGTGTCCGCCGCTGCGCGGATCGCGTCGACACGCCTCACCCGCGCCCACCTCGCCGCCACCGGCGACGCATTGGCCCACGGGCCCTTGGCGTCCGTTGCGCGCCGAGCCCACGGCCACGAAGAGGCAGTGGCGCCCTTCGCCGCACTGGGCCCCGACGTAGACGTCGCACTCGCCGAGGCAAAGGCCCAGGTCCAGGGCATCGAGGAGCCCGAAGACGCACAGTGAGCGCCCGGTGCACAGGCGCGAGTCCCCGGCGTCGCAGAAGCCCAGGCACTGCTCGCCTCGGTCCGCCGACAGGCGCGCGCAGACGTGCCCAGGGTGACAATCGCCCCAGTAGCGGCCCTCCCGGGAGCGGCAGCGATCGCCCTGGCGCCCGTCCCCGGGTTCGCCGGGACGACACAGCCCGACGGCGTGGGCGTCGGCGTCCTGGTCGACGAGCTCGCAGACCCCGTCGTCGCAGCCGCGCTGCCGGTAGAGGTCGCAGCCCACGTGGCAGAACCGGTAGGGGACGCCGTCGAGGCGCTCGCTGTAGTCGACGCAGTCGCCCCGCGCGCACCCACCGCCGGGGTCGCAGGGCGAGCGGCAGCGACCGTAGGCGCAGACCAGCCCCTCGCGGCAGTTGTCGATCGTGGAGTCGAAGCGCTGCGTGCAGCCCGTGCCCTCCGCGGCGTCGCCGGCGGGGACGCAGAACGAGGCCGGCGGGACCGCCACGCAGGTGCTCGGCCCGTCGCAGGTCGCTGCCTCCTGCCCGGGCACGCAGTCGTGGCCGGGGATACACACGCCGGGGGCGGGTTCGCCGTCCGGCGGATCGTCGAAGGCGCTGCAGAACGCCCGCGCGGGGCACCCGGTCGGGGCCGTGCGCGCGTCGCAGGAGGCCGCGCAGCGAGAGCCGTCGCCGAGATCGGCGCAGACGAGCCCGCGTCCGCAGCAATCGAGGCGCCGGTCGCACTCCGCGTCGCCCTCGAGGCCCTGGCCGCACGCGTCCGGCGGACCGTCGCCGAGGCACGCGTCGGCGAAGGGCTCGGATCCCCGCGCGAGCCAGCCGACGGTCTCTTCGCAGCTCGCGTGTCCACCCACGGCGTCTGCGAAGGCGGGGCTGTCGCGGCAGGTCGCCGCGCAGTTCTCGAGCACCGCCGCGGCGGCCTCCGGCCCGATGAGCGGGCAATCCGGGCCCACGACGCAGGCCAGGACGTGCTCGCAGACCGCGTCGCATGGGCTTACGGGGCGCGCCGCGTCGGGATCCTCGACGCGGGGGCCGTCCCCCCGGGGGGGCCCCATGTCCCGCGCAGGGACTTCGCCGTGCCCTCGGTCGGGCGCCACACACACGCGATCTCGACAGAAGTCACCGGGGGGACAGTCGACGGATCGGGCGCACTCCATCAGATCGGGGTTCTCGCGCACGCAGGCGAGCAAGACGGTGGCCAACAGCGCGATCCGGAGCATCGCCCGCCACTATGCCGCGGTTGCGCCTACCTCCGCATCATCGATTGCAGCATGGTCTCCGACTGGCGGTTGATCTTGGGGGCGTCGGGCCAGTCCGCCTCGACCACCCACACGCGCCCGGCCCCGAGGTCACGATACCCGAGGGAGACGGTCCCGTCCCCCCAGCCGCCGAGGGGCACGATGCCCTCGAAGCCCGAGACGTCGAGACCGCAGCCCTGTCGTTCGCGGTTGGCGTCCGTTCGATGCGTCCGCCAGAACCAGTGGCGGCTGTCGAGCTGCTCCTCTGGGACGACGTGGCCGGTGCAACCCCCGTGGGCCTGCCGGAAGGGCGGCTCCCCACCGAAGACCAGGCCGTAGACCCCGGAGGAGGTCCCCGACGACGTCACGATGCGTCCCCCGTCGCGCACATACCCGACGAGGTCGGCGCCGGCGAGCACCTCCATCTCCGCGCCTCGACCGATCAGCAATGCCTGGGTCCGCTCGTCTGGGGCGCAGCCCTCCGCGCCCTCGGTGCCCACGGGGAGCAGCGCCGCCTCATCACCCGCGATGTGTCCGCAAACGAGCACCTGCGGGCGATCGGCGTCGGGGCAGATGTCGAGGGACGCCGTGCTGGTGCTGCGGCCCAGCTCGCTGACGAAGTTCCGAAAGAACTGCGTCAGCGAGTCGTCGGCGAGCCCCGCGGAGAGGGGGGCGCCCACCAGCACCACGTCGCCGTCGCAGCGCCGTCCGCGGGCGACGACCGTCGCGTCTAGTTGCTCGCCGCGGTCGTCCCCCGCAAACGCGACCTTCGCCAACCGGGTCGTGGGGGCGGTCTCCTGGAGGTCCAGCGCCACATCGGTGACGCCCGCGACCATCAGCGGCGGGCGCACGCCGGTCCAGAGCTCGTCCTCCCGCGCGCGCACCAGCGAGGTCCCCGGTCCCGGGCGGACCGTCAGCGGATACCAACCGAGGGTCTCACCGACGTCGACGAGGTCTCCGAGGACGTCGCCGACGAGCAGGGGGGCGCCCTCCTCCGCGAGGATCACGCCACCGTCGTTCGAGAGCCGCTGGATGGCCGCGTGCAACTCCGCCGGCGCGCCCACCATCCGCTCGGGGCCGCCGCCGAGGTAGACCCCATCGAAGGCGTGGCGGTCGAGGGCTCGATGGTCCTCCTCCGGCAACGCGACGGCCTCGATGCCCACCGCCTCGAGGGCCTCCACGATCTCGTCCGCCCGCGGCGCGAAGACGGCGACCCGCGCCCGGGGGCGGATCTCCCGGGCGTAGACGAGCCACTGCCCAGCCAGCTCCCGTCCCGTCGCCTCCCCGCAGCGGCGGCTCCCACCCACCACGCCCCAGGACGTCCGGTCCGCCGGCGCGTCGAAGCCCCCCCTCGCCAGGTCGATCGCGAAGTCGTCCGGCGCCGCGCACGCGGGCTCGGCGCGCACCAGCCCCTGGTGTCGATCCATCGTTCGGTTGTCGCGGCGCAAGAGCTCGACGGCGTCGGGCGCACCGACGCAGCTCGCGGCCTCATCCTCCGGCAGCGGATACCAACCGGTCTTCGGCACGGTGAGATCGACGTCGAAGGGGGCGCCGGGATCGTCGCTCGCCTCGGCCCGGCACGCGAAGCGCAACTCGAAGTCTGGACGCAGACCCTCGAGTCCGCGCCAGACGTGGGACACCGCCTCCGACGGGGCCGCCGTCGTCAGACCCCGGTGCCAGTCGCCACCTTCGTCGCTCGGCGCGCCCACCGACGACAGCACCAGGGTCCAGCCCCCGCCGTCCACCGTCTGGTCGCACCACGCCGTACGCGGCTCTCCTCGGCGTGGTGAGAGGCGCTGGGGGCCATCGTGCGTCTCCCCGCGCAACAGGGCATCGAGGCAGCTCAGGTAGATGGGGAAGCCCTCGTCGACCTCGCCATCGCAGTCGTCGTCGACGCCGTTGCGCGTCTCTCCCAGGCCCAGGCCCGGCACGGCGTCACAGGTGATGGCGGCGGCGCGGCAAACCAACCGGCCCAGGGCCTCGCAGCGCCCGACGCCGGCGGCGCACGCTCCACCGATGTCGCCCGGGTCCTCGTCGGGCATCCCATCGCAGTCGTTATCGATCCCGTCGCAGACCTCCTCGTTGGGGGCCAGCGGGATGGCGTCGCAGCGGGTAGCGAGCTCGCCGCAGACCATCCGCCCGGCGGCGGCGCATGGCCCCAGCCCGCGGACGCACGCCTCGCCCAGATCGGGGAACGCCTCGTCAGCGGCGCCGTCGCAGTCGTCGTCGAGCCCATTGCAGGACTCGTCGGGGACCCCGCCGCACAGGCCGCAGGCGTTGGTCACGCCCTCATCGGTGGCTCCGTCGACGTCGTCGTCGAGGCCGTTGCAGATCTCCGGGCAAGCCCCCTCATCGACGACGCCGTCGCAGTCCTCGTCCACGCCGTCACACCGCTCGGGTGCCTCGAGCCCCTCGTCGGTGGCGCCGTCGCAGTCGTCGTCGAGCTCGTTGCAGATCTCGGGGGGCACTTCGCCGCACGCCCCGCAGGCGTTGGTGGCGCCCTCGTCGGTCTGGCCGTCGCAGTCGTCGTCGAGGGCGTTGCAGACCTCCAGGGGCACCTCCCCGCACCCCCCGCAGGCGTTGGTGACGCCCTCATCGGTCCGGCCGTCGCAGTCGTCGTCGAGGGCGTTGCAGATCTCGAGGGGCACCTCCCCGCACCCCCCGCAGGCGTTCGTCACGCCCTCGTCGACGGCGCCGTCGCAGTCCTCGTCCGTTCGGTCGCAGGACTCCGGCGAGGGTACGCATCCGCAGCCCTCGTCGGTCTGGCCGTCGCAGTCGTTGTCCATCTGGTCGCAGACCTCTTCCACCGGCGCGCACACGGCCCCGGACCACGCCGTCACCCGCCCCTGCTCGACCTCGATTGTGTCGAGCAGACGCGGGGACTCGCCCGCCCTCCCGTGTCGCAGGCGCCAGGTCCCTACCGTGACCACACCGACGTAGACCCTCCCGCGCGCCTCCAAGGGGCGCCGCGCGCCGTCTCGCTCGACCCACACGGGGCCTTCGCCGCCGACCCCGTCGATCTGCGCCTCGACCCGACCGACGGCATCCACGGTGATCTCGGCGACCGCTTGCTCACCGCGGCGGAGGGGAACCACGTCGGTGGTGCCGCGCCAGCGCTCGACGCCCTCGAAGGAGGCGACCATCGTGAGCCGCGTCGTGACCCCGGGGTCGAGGGGCACAAACAGCCTCTCCGGCAGGGGCGCCGTCGCCACCAGCTCGTCCCCGGGCTCAAGGGTGACCCGCACCTCGTCGAGGACCCCGAGCACGTCAGCTTGGAGCGCCAGCGCGACCGTCTGCGTCTCCGGGGCGGGGACCGCGCAACCAAACACCAACGCCAACGGCAACCATCGCCAGCTCATTCGGCGCTCCGGGTCGACACGTTCAGCTCCACCCCCGTCTCGCGCTCGCCATCGATCCCCCGGTCGTCGTCGATCGGGTCCAGCGCCCCCGGGATGTCTTCCACGCGCTGGCCGGGCCCGAGGTTCGGCGGGAAGAGCTCGTCACCCGCCGGCGCGTCGAGCCACCAATCGTCCTCGAAGTCGGAGGCGAAGCGGAAGCCCTCGGGGACCGCCTCGACCACGATGTGCCCGTCGACGATCCGAAGCCGGGCTCGCCTGCCCGGCCCGAGGGTGACCTTCTCCCCGTCCGGGGCCGTCACCACCATCGGCATCGCCGTTTGGTGTACGTCCACGTCGATGTGGCCGTCGAGGAGCGCCAGCCGGATCTCGGGGGGCGCGCTGCGCACGTCGAAGAGCGCCAGGGAGATGCGCAGGCGGGTCTTCTCGCCGACGGCGAGCACCGTCCGGTCCACGAAGCGCATCTCGGTCTTGGAGCGCGCCCCCGTCCGAATGAGGTCGAGCAGGAGCAGGGCCTCGTCGAGCCAGGCCGCCTTCCATCCCTTCGCCTCGTCGGGCTGGCGCTCCACCTGCCCCGTGAGGTCGGTGACGACCGCCACCTCCGGGGCATCGGCGCCGCGCGCCCCGGCGCCGACCAACAGCATCATCAACGCCCACCTCATCGGGTCCACTCCACCGTGAGGCCGGCGACCCAGCGGCTCCAGGCCTCCGGCGCCTCGCCCACCAGCGCGCGCCAGCGCGTGTCGAGGCGCAGCGCGACCCCGCGTCCCAGCGCCCACCGCGCCCCCAGCGACGCCCGTGGTCGCAGCGCGTCGTCGCGCAGGGCCGTCCCGCCGCGAGCCGAGAGGACCACCGGCCCGAGGACCACGTCCCCCCCCAGATCCGCCGCCGTCTCGTCGAAGCCGTCGTCGTTGACGACCCGCAGCGCCCCCAGGCGCAGCGTGCCCCGGAAGCGGCGCCAGTGGGTCGCGGCGCCGAGGCCGCCCTCCAAGACGAAGGCGTCGGGATCGGCGTAGCCAGTCTGTTCGGCGAAGCGGTAGTACACGCCGCGCACCTCGAGCCAGGGGCTGAACGGGCTGACGCCCCGACCCCACCATGCGCCCAGGCCCCCGCCGCTGTGGTGGGGCGTGCCCCGACGCCCCGACAACGCTCCGCGCCCCTCCAGACGCAGACCCAACACCCCCGCTTCGGGCAGCTCGTAGACCGCTCGGCCCTGCAATCGCGCCAGGAGGCGATCGCGCTGACCGGCGGCGTCGGTCCCCAGGAAGTGGGCCGTGCGGTCGATCTCGCCGCCCCCCGAGAGGCGCAGCCGTCCCCGGGCCTGCTTCCAGTCGACGGCGGCGCCCACCAACCCGCGCCACGCGGCCTCTCCATCGGGATCTTCACCGACCTCGGGGTCGGAGGGCACAGCGCGCGTGTCGTGGAAGGCGCCAGCGTAGCCTCGCGCGCTCCAGATCGAGACCCGGGCCTGCGGCTGAATGCGGGCCTGAACCCGCTCCGCCGCCCCCGCGATGGGGCCCGGCGCGAGGGCGACGGCCTCCTCGATGTAGGCCCGCGCCGCCTCGACGTCACCCCGGCGGTGGGCGACCCCGGCGAGCACCAGCCGCGCGCGGACCGACCGAGGCCAGTCGCGCAGCACCCGCCGGGCGTTGGCGACGGCCTCGTCGAGGGCCCCCTCGCGGAGTTGGTCGTGGGCGAGTCGGATGCGTAGCCCGGGGCGGTCGGGCTCCGCTTCCACGGCCTCGGCCAGGGAGAGCGGGGCCAGGAGGGCCAGCGTGAGCAGCGCGCTCATGTGGGCAGCACCAGGCTGAAACGAGCCCCGTCCACCGAGACCCGGCCGCCGTGGGCCTCCACCGCGAGGCGGACGAAGGCGAGGCCGAGGCCCGCCCCCCCGTGGCGCCGGCCCTCCTCGTCGGGGAGCGAGCGGTAGGGCTCGAAGACCGCTTCGGCCATCGCCTCCGGCACGCCCGGGCCGGCGTCGGACACCTCCAGCCGAACGCCGTCGGGGGTCGACGCCGCCGAGAGGGTGACGGGGGAGGCGCCGTAGCGCGTCGCGTTGACGACCAGGTTCATCACGACGCGCTGGGTCAGCGCGCGGTCGCAGGAGAACTCCAGCTCCTCCTCCGGGAGCTCGACGCGCACCTCGAAGCCCGCGGCTCGGACCAGATGCTCGATGGTGGCCATCGCCCCGGCGAAGACCTCGCCCACCTCGAGGCGCTCCAGGTCCAACTCGAGGCGCCCCTGGGAGAGTCGCCCGAGATCGAGCTGGTCCTCGATCATCCGAAGCAGGTCGCGACACCGGGTGCGCACCTCCGCCACCAGCTCCCGATCCTCCTGCTCCTCCTGGCTCCCCTCGATCACCGCGAGCACCGTGAGGACGTTGCCGATGGGCCCCTTGAGGTCGTGGATGATCATGTGCGTCATCGCGTCGCGGGCGGCCTCTGTCTCGCGGAGCTGCCGGTTGACCTCGTTGAGCTCCGTCTCGCGCTCGGCCACGGCGCGGACAGCGGTGCGCAGCGTGTCGCCGAGCTCGCGGACCTCGCGAGAGCCGCCCCGCGGGATGTCGTCTGCGGCTGTATCGTAGGCGCCTTCGGCGACGACGGCGGTGGCGGCTCGGAGCCGGCGGATCGGAGCGGCGAGCGCGAAGCCGATGCCCGCGGCCAGCACCACCCCCGCCGAGGCGACGACGGCGGTGGTCCGCAGCGCACCGTCCACGTAGCGCTGGCGCCGCGCCTCGAGGCCGCGGGCCGAGAGCACGACTCGCACCATCCCGAGGGCGTCTCGGTAGCCCTCGGCGTCGGGGGCCCCCGTCACCGGGTAGAGGACCGTCGCGTCCTCGTCGTCGATCGCGGGCCCCCCGAAGTCGCGCGCGGCCAGGCGCCGCCCGCGGGCGTCCACCAACAGAGCCCGGGCGACGTCGTCCTCCTCCCACATCGTGTCGAGCAGCGCTTGCAGGCTGGCCATGTCTCCGAGGCTCAGGGGCTCCCCCGCGCGGGCGGAGAGGCCCCGCGCGATGGCGAGCCCGCGGGCTTCGAGATCCGCGCGGAGATCCGCCGCCGCGGCCCGCGTCAGGGCGACGGCGACGGCCGCACAGCTCAAGGTCACGATCGCCGCCGCGAAGAGCATCAAGCGGGAGGACAGCCCCGTCATGCGCGGTGGGACTCGACGGAGACGCCGTGGCGCTGGATCAGCTCGTGGAAGCTCTTTCGGTCCTTCCCCGCGCGGCGCGCGGCTTGGGAGACGTTGCCCCCCGAGGCGCGCAGCGCGGCCTCCACGTAGGCCCGCTCGAAGCCCGCGACCAGCGCGTCCTTTGCGGCCCGCAGCGGGATCGAGAGATCGGGGGCGGGGGCGGCGGAGGCGGGGAGGGGACCGGCGGGATCGAACTCGATATCGGCGGCCTCGATGGCGGCGCCCGCGGCGAAGATCACGGCGCGCGCGAGGACGTTCTCGAGCTCGCGGACGTTGCCGGGCCAAGGGTGGGCGACCAGCGCGTCGATGGCGGCGGGGGAGATGGGCAGGCCCTCACGGCTGGTCCCGGCGGTGGCCCGCGCCAGCACGTGGGCGGCGAGGGCCGGGATGTCCTCGCGACGCTCGCGCAGGGGGGGCAGCGCCAGGGGGATGACGTTGAGGCGGTAGAAGAGGTCCTCACGGAAGTCGCCAGCGGCGATGGCCGCCTGCACGTCCCGGTGCGTCGCGGCGACGACCCGGACATCGACGCGGACCGAGCGATTCCCGCCGACGGGCCGGACCTCTCGCTCCTGAAGAAAGCGAAGCAGCTTCACCTGGAGCGGGACGGGCATGTCGCCCACCTCGTCGAGGAAGAGCGTGCCACCGGCGGCGTCGCAGACGAGGCCCTGCTTGTCGGTGCGCGCGTCCGTGAACGCCCCCCGGACGTGGCCGAAGAGCTCGCTCTCGAGCAGCGGCCCGGGGAGCGCGCCGCAGTTGACGGCTACGAAGGGCCCGCGCGCGCGGGGGGAGAGATCGTGGAGGGCTCGCGCAACGAGCTCCTTGCCGGTGCCCGTCTCGCCGCGGATCAACACGCAGGCGTCGGCGCGCGCGGCGAGGGGGAGGCGCTCCGTGACGCGACGGAAGGCGGGGGCGTCCCCCACCAGGGCGCGGCTCGGCTCACCGGCGGCGCCGAGTCGGCTGCGGAGGTCGCGGACCTCGCTCTCCAGGTTGGCGCGGGAGAGCGCGTACTCTATGCGCGGCAACAGCGACGCGGGCTCGAGGGGCTTCGAGACGAAGTCCGTCGCGCCGCGCTTCATCAGATCGACGGCCAGCTCGATGGTGCCGTGGCTGGTCATCACCACCACCGGCAGGGTCTCCCAGCGGGCGCGGACGGCGTCGAGGAGCACGTCCCCGCCCCGGGCGCCCATCCGCAGATCCGTGAGGACCAGGCTGACGGGCCCTTCGTCGAGCACGGCGAGGGCCGCGTCGGTCGAGTCGGCGGTGACGACGGGCATCGACAACGGCCGGAGCAGTCGCTTCGACAGCCGCAGGACGAGGGGATCGTCGTCGACAACCAGGATTCGGGTGCGTACGGACATAGCTGGGTCGGACTCCGTGCTCGCAACGGACGTGCCAACCGCCGAGGGGCGCCGATACGGTCGGCCTCGGTCGGCTGGGTGTGGGGATTATCCCACAACGTTGGGTGGGACCCTACTCGCCGCCCTACTCGGCGCCCTACTCGGCGCCCTACTCAAAACGAAAAGTGAAGGCCCCGGCCCCATCGACGCCGATGCGGATGCCGCCTGGGACGTGGCCCGTAGCCATCTCCTCCAGGATCTTCGTCGACAGCTCCGGCAGGAGGCTGCCGTTGATGATGTGGTCGACGTTGCGCGCGCCGGTCTCCGTCGTCGTGCAGCGCTCGGCGATGCTGTAGACGACCGTGTCGTCGACGCCCAGCGCCATCTTGTGGCTCTCCATGAGGCGGTCGGCGAGGTGCCCGAGCTTGAGCCGCGTGATCTCCACCATCACGTCCTGATCGATGGTGTAGAAGGGGACGACCGTCATCCGGGCCAGCAGAGCCGGCTTGAAGTAGTCGGAGAGGATGGGCCGGATGAGCGCCGTCAGCGTCTCGGGATCGGGAGGCGCCCCCGACTCACACGCCCGGACGATGTGCTCGCTGGCCAGGTTGCTGGTGAGGAAGAGGATCGTGTCCTTGAAGTCGATGACGCGGCCCTCGCCGTCGGCCAGCATGCCCTTGTCGAAGACCTGGTAGAACAGGTTGAGCACCTCGGGGTGCGCCTTCTCCACCTCGTCGAGGAGCACCGCCGAGTAGGGGCGCTGGCGCACGGCCTCCGTGAGGACGCCGCCCTCGCCGTAGCCGACGTAGCCCGGGGGGGAGCCGATCAGCCGCGAGACGGTGTGCTTCTCCTGGAACTCGGACATGTTGATGGTGGTGAGGAAGCGCTCCCCGCCGAAGACCTGGTCGGCGACCCCCAGGGCGGACTCCGTCTTGCCCACCCCGGAGGGACCGACGAAGAGGAAGACGCCCATCGGCGTCTTGGGGTTCTTCAGCCCGGCCTTCGAGGCTCGGATCGCGGTGCCGATGGCGGCCAGCGCGTGGTCCTGACCCTTGATCCGCGCGCCGAGATCCGCCTCGAGGCCGAGCAGGGCAGAGGCCGCGTCGCGGACCATCTTGCCGAGGGGCACCCCGGTCCAGTCGGAGACGACCCGCCCCACCACCTCCGGGGTGACCTCGATCGGCACCAGGGGCTCGTCCCTCTGGAGCGCGCGGAGCGCATCGAGGGCGGCGACCAGCTCCGGGCGGGCCTCGATCTGGCCGTCAGCGAGGCGCGCGCGGATCTCCAGGACGTGATCCGCCGCCTCCCGCTGGGCCTTCCAGGCGACCTCGATGCGCTCGCGCTCGAGCTCCGTGGATTCGACCTCCGCGGCCAGCTCCTCGAGGCGCTCACCGACGGGGACGGCGCAGTGCTCCGCGTCGCGTTCCAGCACCTTCTGCTCCCGCTGGAGCCGGGCGATGCTGCGCTCGGCGTCTTCTAGCTCGGCGGGCTTCGCCTTGCTCGCCACGCGCACGCGGGCCGCCGCCGTGTCCACCAGATCGATGCCCTTGTCGGGGTGCTGGCGCCCCGAGATGTAGCGCGCGCCGAGCTCGGCGGCCGCCACCAGCGCGTCGTCGCGGATGACCACCCCGTGCGACTCCTCGTAGCGCTCGCGCAGCCCACGCAGCATGGTGGCCGTGGTGTCGACGTCCGGCTCGTCCAGCTTCACGAGCTGGAAGCGCCGTGACAGCGCAGCGTCCTTCTCGAAGTACTTCTTGTACTCCGACCAGGTGGTCGCCGCGATCGTGCGCAGCTCGCCCCGGGCCAGCGCGGGCTTCAGGAGGTTCGCGGCGTCGCCTCCGCCCTGCTTGCCCCCCGCTCCGATCAAGGTGTGCGCTTCGTCGATGAACAGGATGATCGGCACCGGCGAAGACTTCACCTCGTCGATGACCTGCCGGAGCCGATTCTCGAACTCCCCCTTGATGCCCGCGCCGGCCTGGAGGAGCCCGAGATCCAGGCCGACGAGCTCGACGTCGTGGAGCACGGCCGGCACGTCGCCGGCCACGATACGCACGGCGAGCCCCTCCACGATGGCGGTCTTGCCGACCCCCGCCTCACCGACCACGATCGGGTTGTTCTTTCGGCGCCGCGCGAGGATGTCGACCATCTGGCGGATCTCGCGGTCGCGCCCGAAGACCGGATCGATTCCGTCCTCCCGGGCGCGCTGCGTGAAGTTCATCGCGTAGCGCGCGAGGGCGGAGTCGGCGCCCGTTGTGTCCGGCGACGCCGTCTCTCCTCCACGACCCGTCGCAGAGGCTGCCCCGGCCTCGTGAGACGTCTCCTTCGACTCCCCGCAGATCCGGACGAAGTTCCGACGAAGATCGTCGGCGGACATCGTCTCCACCAACTCCAAGTGGTCGCCCACCAGGTAGCGCCCCGGGTTCTCCATCAGCGCGAGCATCAGGATCCCCGACCGGATGTCCGCCTGCCCGAAGTCCACCGACGCCAGCATCCAACCCCGCTCGAACCAGCGGATCAGGTGGGGGGAGAAGACCGGCCGCCCGGTGTTCCCGGTCTGCATCGCCTCCAGGGCCGGGAGGATCGCCTTCACCAGCCGCGCCGGATCTCCCCCGAAGCCATGGGCCGCTACCCGCGGGGCGTCCGCGTCCGCGCTCTCCAGCAGCGCCTGAAGGTAGTGCTCCGGCGTCACGTCGTAGTGCCCGCGATTCACGCAGTTACCTGCGGCGCTCTCGAGCGCCTTGCGCGAGATGGGGTTGAGCAGCCCGAGCAGGGCCTTCAGGTCGACACCGGCCATCCGTACACGCTCCGTTGAATGCGGGGGCATTTCGACCGGAAAGCGACGCCGCGCGCAAGCGTCCAGCGTACAGATTGGCCCTCAGCCGCCCCGCGTCAGGGCTTGCTGACGTTCACGCACTTCCCGGTCTTCTTGTTGCACGTCTGCCAGTACTTGCAGGTCGGGGCGTCCGCCTTGTTGAGCTTGCACTCGTGGCTGGCCTTGTCGCAGTACCAGCTCCCCTCACACTTGTTCTTGCTGTGCTTCTTGCAGTGCGCGTTGGTGCTGCATTCGCATTGCCGGGCGTTCCACTCGCCGAGGCAGACCCCCTTGGCGTTGCAGCGATCGCCGCTCGTGCAGTTGTTGCCGTCGTCGCAGTGCTTGCCCTTCGACGCGTTCTTGAAACGGCACTTCCCAGTCTTGGGGTCGCAACCGTTCCTCCGGCAGGCCACATCGCTCGCGGAAGGGCACGTGACCTTCGTCGCGGGGTTGAGCTTGCACTTGCCGTTCTTCTTGTCGCAGTAGAGCGTGCCGTTGCAGAGGTTGCCGTCCTCCCGACCGGCGCAGTCCGCCGTCTTCTTGCACTGGCACGGCGACTCACCCGAGTCCCCGAGCTCGACGGACCAATGGCCGATGCACTGCCCGCGCGCGTTGCACCGGTCCCCGACGGTGCACTTGTCTTGGTCGCTGCAGCTCTTCCCCGAGTGGTAGTGCGGCTTGCACTCCCCATCCTTGGGGTCGCATCGGTTGGTCATGCAGGCGGTGTTGCCGCCAGGATAGCACTTGACCCTCGACGCATGATTCAGCTTGCAGCGTCCCGCCTTGCGGTCGCAGTAGTGCACCCCGGAACACCGGTCCTTGTTCAGGTGGGCGCACGCCGACATCGCCTCCCGGTGGTTGTTGGCCGTGCACGCGTACGGGTCCTTCGGTCGCGGCTCCGGGTCCCCACGGGGCCGCGCCGGCCGGTCGCGCCCGCGCCCGCGGTCCTGGGCGGCGCCACGCTCGCCCCGCCCGCGGCGCTGCGCAAAGGCGTCCGCGGCGATGACCACCACCCCCAGCGTGCAACAAAGGGCCAGCATTCTCATGAGCGCTCCTCCTGCGCGGGAGCATCGGACACCGACGCCGGAGGCGCAAGGGAGTGCTCGTCGTCCTGGAAGGGCGGTCTCTCAGAGACCGCGGATCATGAGGGCCATCATGTCGAGGCTGAGCTCGGTGATGTTCTGGCCGTCCTGCCAGTCGGCGTCGACCAGCCAGACGCGGCCGGCCCCCAGGTCCCGGTAGCCGGTCTGAACCTGGCCTTCGGCCCAGCCGCCGAGGGCGACGATCTCGGGGAAGTGCGCGATGTTGAAGCCGCAGCCGCTTTGACCCAACGGCAACGGCTCGAACTCGAGCTCGGCCCAGAAGGGGTCCATCGGGTTGAACTGGACCACCGGCTGGAGGTTGTCCTGGCAGCTCCCGTTGTTGTTCCCCTGGGGGACCTGGGCCTCGAACATCGCGTTGTAGAGGTCGTCGGAGGCGTTGTACTCGCTGATGATCATCCCTCCGTCGCGGACCCACTGGCGGATCGCCTCGGCGTTCTGGTTCATCAGCCCGACCCCGCCTCGGCTCATCAGGATGGCCTGGGTGTCGTCGTCGGGCAGGCAGCCATCCACCACCTGCATCTCGGCGTCGGCGAGCTCCCCGCGGATGAACTGGCGCAGGTCGCGCCCCGTGTTGCCGCAGCGCAGGATGTTCGGGCGGAGGTCGCCGCAGCGCCCCTCGTTGCACTCGACGCCGTCCCGGCAGATCCGGCCGCAGCGACCGCAGTTGTCGGGATCGGCGTCGACCGGGATGCACGCGGCGCCGCAGCGCACCCAGCCGGCCTGCTCGCACATGTCACCGGCCCCGCTACAGCCCTCGTCTTCGGGCCAGTCGGTGTCGCCGTCCTCGTCGTTGTCGTTGTCGTCGGCGCACCAGGGGACGTCGCCCTCAGGATCGGCCTCGTCGTTGTCGTCGGGGCTCACGCAGCCGATGTCAGCGAGGTCGACGGCGCCGTCCCAGTCGTTGTCCGCGCCGTCCTGGCAGCGCGGGCCGGGGGGGCCTTCGCCCTGCTCCTGCTCGTCGGCGGCGAAGCGGCATCCAGGGTCGTCGGGGAAGTCGACGCGCTGGTTGTTGTCGTCGTCGGCCCCATTGGCGCAGGCCGGGAGCATCGCGGGATCTCGCTCGTCGGGATCGGCGGCGTAGCGGCAGCCGGGATCGAGGGGGAAGTCCGTGTGTCCATCGCCATCGTCGTCGGCGCCGTTGCTGCACTCCGCCGGCTCGTCGGGATCGGCCTCGTCGTCGTCTCCCGCCGCCTCGCAGCCGGGGTCGAACGGGTAGTCGGTCGCGCCGTCCTCATCGTCGTCAGCCCCGTTGCTGCAGGCTCCTGGGACCTCCGGGTTGCGCTCGCTGTCGTCGCTGGCGTCGGTGCACCCCGGATCGTCGATGTCGATCAGGTCATCGAGGTCGTTGTCGATGCGGTCGGAGCAGTCCGGGGCCGCAAAGACGCGCAGCTCGTACTGACCGAGGCGCTCGAGGTCGTCTTCGGCGGCCCGCAGGTCCCCGGCGATGGCCGCGGCCACCTGCGCGGCGGCCAGATCACCCACCGCCACGTACACCGCGAAGGCCGCCTGCACGGTGGCGCTGATGGTCACCTGGTCGCCCTGGCGCACGTACTCGATGGTGGCCACGTCGTCGCGGTTCCGGGGCACGAAGGCCGTCACGACCTGCGCGTCCCCGCCCTCCGAGTCGAGGGCCCCGTCGTTGGTGACCCAGTAGGGCACGCCGACGCCGGGGAGCATCCCGTCGAACTGCTGGGTGGCCCCGTCGGAGCCCAGGTTGCCGCTGAAGACGACCGCCGTGGGGCCCCCGAGGCGGCCCACGTGCAGGCGCCACACATCGTCACCGGGGAAGCCGCTGTCGACGTGGGCCATCCGCGGGCCGAAGGGCACGTCGCGCTCGCCGGCGCGGACGTCGATGAGGACGCCGTCGAGCATGGTGCGCCCGTAGCCGTCGAAGGCGTCGCGGCACCCGTCACCGATGCCCTGGTTGCCGAGGTCGTTGGCCATCGAGAGCTGACAGCCCTCGTAGTCGATGGCGATGGGGTCGCCCTCGGAGAAGATCCCCGCCGCCGACGGGCCGCCGGAGACGAAGAGGAAGTAGGTGCCGGCCTCGGCCCCCACGACCTCGGTGCGTGGCTCGCTCTCGGCGTTGATCGGCGCGCAGCCCACGGCGTGGTCCGGTCGCTCACAGCTCCGGCGAATCTCGACGGCGGCGTGGATGTCGGTGCCCTCGTTGGCCAGCGTCGCCACCAGCGTGCCGGGTTCGGCGAGGGTGAACTGGTAGAGGTGGGTCGGGTGCTCGTCGCCGATGCCGCAGCTCACCGGGTAGAGGCTCGGATCGCCCTCTTCGAGGTCCGCGATGACCACCCCCGTCTCCGTGAGGTCCTCGGGCTCGATGCCGGGGCGGCAGGCGTTGTCTTCGACCAGCCAGCCGGCGGACACGCAGTCGGCGTCGGCGTCGTAGTCGATGTCGCCGTCCCCATCGTCGTCGCGTCCGTTGCCACAGGCGGGCGGGTTGGGCGGATCGGTCTCGTCGTCGTCGGCGGCGTCGAAGCAGCCGGGATCGAACAGGTCCGTGAGCCCGTCGCCGTCGTTGTCCGTCTGGTCGCTGCAGCGCGGTGCTTCGTTCACCGGCCCCTCGCGATCGTCCCCGAGGCTGTCGCAGCCCGGGTCGTCGGGGAAGTCGACGCGGTCGTCGCCGTCGTTGTCCTCACCGTCGGCGCACTCCGGGGGCGGCAGACCTCGAACGCTGACGTCGAGGGCGTAGTTCCCGCCATCTCCCTTGGCCTCGACGGCCACGAGGTAGACGCCCGCCGCGAGCTGGGCCTGCACTCCAGACCAGGTCACAGCGACGATCTCATCGTCGTTGCACACGATGGCGGCCTCGTCCTCGCACCTGCGGAGGATGCTGATCACGGTGTCGATCTCGGTGTCCTCGTGGCGGCTCGTGATCGACACCTCGCTGATGCGGTTGAGGTGCAAGATCCAGAAGTCCTCGCCGGCGCCCTCGGGGGAGCAGCCCCCGTCGAACTGGTTCTGGGGGTTGCGGATGTTCCCGCGGTAGATCGCCGGTCCGATGATGCGCTGCTCGACGTCGAACTCACCGCAGGCGAAGTCCTCGAAGTCCTGGGCGGCGCTGAAGCAGTGGGGATCGCCACCGAAGTCCGTGGCGCCGTCCTCGTCGTCGTCGGCGCCGTTGGCGCAGGCGGGCGGCTCGTCCGGGTCGACCTCGCTCTCGTCGATGACGCTGACGCACCCCGGATCGGCGGGGTAGTCCGTCACCCCGTCCTCGTCGTCGTCGGCGTCGTTGGCGCAGGCCGGATCCGTCTCGTCGTCGTCTGCGGGCTGGGTGCAGCCGGGATCCGCCGGGAAGTCCGTGAGGTCATCCTCGTCGTCGTCGATGAAGTTCCCGCACTGGGGCAGCCGCTGCTCGAAGAGCCCGCAGGCGAAGGGGCAGTCGGGATCATCGTCGTCGACGAGCCCGTCCTCGTCGTTGTCGACCCCGTCCTGGCACTGGGGATCCTCCTCGCCGGGGCGCGGGATGTCCTCCGTGACCACCCCGCCCAGCGACGCAGACAGCGTCAGCAGGGCGAAGACGTGCTGCGCGTGGCGGTGCCAGCTCCCGGGCGCTCCGTTGACGCCGCCGAAGTAGCCGTTCTCCGCCTGCCACTCGAGGAGCTGCCACGCGTAGTCGTAGGTGTGGCTCCGGGGCTGGAAGGGGTGGCCGTCGGCGGCGGGGTCGCGGGTCCCGAACTCGTCGCGGAAGATGCCGTCGCCGCCGTCGTCGGCGCAGGAGAAGATCGCCTTCTCGGCGGCCCAGCGGCCGTACCAGTTGGAGTTCCAGCCGTTGAGCGGCTCCATCCCGACGTAGTCGTAGTGCTCGCGCAGATAGCGCATATGCGCCTGCACCCGTGGATCCGAGCAGGCGACGCCGAGCTGGCGATAGGCCCAGGTCGACACCGCCGTCATCTGGTAGCTGGGGCGGCTCACCGGGCCACCGCGCACGTTGGTGGGCCGGTAGCCGCTGGCGCCGTCCTCCTGGGTCTGCCAGACGAGCTGGTTGGTGATGCGCTCGAGCAGGTCGTCGTTGATCGAGCCCTCGACGAACTGGTCGGCGGCGACGATGCCGCTGACCACGAAGACCGTGGTGGACATGTCGGCGGAGACCTCCGGTCGGTTGTAGTTCCAGCCGCCTCGGAAGTTAGCGTGGGGCCCGCAGTTCTCGGCGTACTGCGTCCCGGACGGGTTCTCCGGGTCGAGCTCGCAATCGACCAGACCATCGTCCTCCCGGCCGTTGCAGTCGTTGTCGAGCTGGTCGCAGACCTCCGCGGCGCGCTCGGCGACGAGCATCTCGTCCTCGGCGTAGCTGCCCTGGTGCCAATGGAGCGAGGCGATCACGTTCGCCAGACACTGGCTCATCGTCACCTCGAAGCCCTCGCCCAGCGTGTCCGGGCCGTCGCTGCGAAGCCAGGCCGACATGAGCATCGCAAACGAGCCTGTCCGGTAGGTGTAGGGCTGTTGGAGCCGGCCCTGGGTGCAGGAGGGCTCGAGCGTCGCGGTCTGGCGAGCGAGCTGGAAGACGAGGCTGCGGTCGGCGGGCGGCATGCCGGCGTAGCCACGCGGCGGGCCGGCGGGGACCGATGGGGCCTCGAGGAAGGCGAGGGCGGCCAGCGGCGTCAGGTCGCCGTCGATCTGCATCCGCCCGGGACCGGCGGCGCGGGCCTGCGCGCGCAGGTAGGCCAGCCCATCCTCGATGGCGCGGAAGACCTTGCGCGCGAAGATGTCCGCGAAGGCCTCACCGCCGCCCCCCGGCTGGAGGTCGTCGACGTCACCGTTGAGGTCGTTGTCGAGGCCGTCGCAGATCTCTGCGAGGCGCGGGACGCCGTCGTTGAGCGGATCCTCCGGCGCCGGGTCGCAGACGTCGCCGATGCGGTCCCCGTCCTGGTCGGCCTGGTCGTCGTTGGCCTCCCGGACGCAGTTGTCGCACTGGTCGCCCCAGCCGTCGCCGTCGAAGTCGAACTGGGCCGGGTTCTCGTTGTCGGGGCAGTTGTCCTCCTCGTTGGGGACGTGGTCCTCATCGCGGTCGTTGGCCTCGCAGACGTCACCGTAGCCGTCTCCGTCCTCGTCGGCCTGGTCGGGGTTGGGCTCCTCGCAGTTGTCGCAGCGGTCGCCGACACCGTCACCGTCGGTGTCCTCCTGGCCGGGGTTGATCAGCCCGCCGCAGTTGTCGCAGGCGTCGCCCACGCCGTCGCCCTCGCCGTCGGCCTGGTCGGGGTTGGCGACGCCGGGGCAGTTGTCCTCGGCGTTGACGATCTCGTCACCGTCGTCGTCGGCGTTGGCGCAGACGTCGCCGACGCCGTCCTCGTTGGCGTCGGCCTGCTCGGCGTTTTCGTGCTCGGGGCAGTTGTCGCAGACGTCGCCGACGCCGTCTCCATCGCCGTCGGTCTGGTCGGGATCGGGGTGGTCCTTGCAGTTGTCGCAGAGGTCACCGAGGCCATCGAGATCGACGTCGGCCTGGTCTGCGTTGTCGACGCCGGGGCAATTGTCTACGTCGTCGTCGACCCCGTCGCCGTCGAGATCCACGGCCTCGTCGCAGATGTCGTCCTGGTCGGGGTTGGCGTCGTCCGGGCAGTTGTCGCAGGCGTCGCCCACGCCGTCGTCGTCGCCATCGGCCTGGTCGGCGTCGGGATCGTCGGGGCAGATGTCGCAGCCGTCCCCGACGCCGTCTCCATCCCCGTCGGGCTGGTCCGGGTCGGAGAGCTCGGGACACCCGTCGCAGACGTCACCGACGCCGTCGCCGTCGCCGTCGGCCTGGTCGTCGTTGGCGGTGTCGGGGCAGTTGTCGCTGTCCGTTCGCACCCCGTCGCGGTCGGGATCGTTCGGATCCACCATGACCTCCGCGTCGGAATCATTGGTGTCTCCGGTGTTCCCGTCCTCCGGGCATCCGTACAGGGCGGCGCTCAAGACCAGCCAGATGGACCATCGACGCATGGTTTTCCCTCTTGATATGGCAACCCCCCAACGCAGGCGAAGGGGTCGCTCATCCCGGTTTCGACGCGATAGGGTCCGGGCATGAGATGGACCCTGTTCTTCGCGCTCGCTGCCTGCTCAGTAGAAACCCCTACTCCTGGCGCTGGCTCCTCGCAAGACCAACATAAGCAGCAGATCTTTACATTCGCGATCGCGGGGGAGCCGGAGACGCTCGATCCCTCGAAGATCCGCGGGATCATTGGCGTACAGGTGATGATCAACGTCCTCGAGGGGCTCGTCGAGTACCCCAACGGCGACGGCCCGGTCGTCCCCGCCCTGGCCGAGCGCTGGGTGATCTCCGCCGATGGGCGGACCTACACCTTCTCCCTGCGGCGCGACGCCCGCTGGACCACCGGTGAGCCGGTGACGGCCGCCGATCTGCGCTGGTCGTGGCTGCGGGTCCTCGATCCGAAGCAGGGCAGCCCCAACGCCGACAAGCTCTTCCTCATCGAGGGCGCGAAGGCCTTCCACACCGGCGGCGCCGCCGACGTCCCCGCCATCGAGGTCGTCGACCCCCGCACGCTCCGAGTGCGTTTGGCCTACGTCGCGCCCTACTTCACGGATCTGCTGGCCTTCCCGTGCTTCAGACCCGTGCACCGGGCGTCGGTGGAGAAGCACGGCGACGCCTTCACGCGCCCCGAGAACCTGGTCTCGAACGGCCCCTACCGCCTCGCCGAGCGCGCCGTGGGCAAGCCGATCGTGCTGCGCCGCGATCCGAAGTACCACGGGGCCGCGGGGGTCGCCGTCGAGGAGGTGCGGGTGGTCCCGGTGCAGGAGAACAGCACCATGGTCAACCTCTACGAGTCCGGGGAGCTCGATTGGTCCGGCAACACCGACCTGCCGGCCCTCCAGATGGCGGCGCTGTCCCGACGGGCGGACTACCGGGAGGTCCCCTACAACGGCGCCTACTTCTATCTCTTCAACGTCGCTCGGTTGCCGAACCCCAAGGTCCGCCGGGCCCTCGGGATGGCCATCGACCGTGCGGCCATCGTCGGCGTCTTGCGGGGCGGGCTGCGCGCCGCCCCGACGTATGTGCCTCCGCTCCCCCACACGCGGCGCCCGGACCATCCGCTGCGCTTCGACCCGCCCGCCGCCCGGGCGCTGTTGGCGGCGGGGGGCGGCCCACCGCCGGGGCTTCAGCTCCTCTACAACACCAACGAGAACCACAAGCGCGTGGCGGAGATGGTGCAGCAGATGTGGAAACGGCACCTCGGGATCACCGTCGAGCTCGTGAACCAGGAGTGGAAGGTCTACCTCAAGACGATGCACGCCCAGGACTTCCAGGTCGCGCGGGCTGGCTGGATCGGGATCTTCCTGGACCCCCTCGCCTTCCTGGCGCGCTGGGAGACTGGCCACGGGCAGAACGACAGCGGCTGGTCGGACCCAGGATACGACGGGCTCATCGCCCAGGCCCGCGTCGAGCCCAACCCGCCGAAGCGGCTGGAGTTGCTGCGCCGAGCGGAGTCGGCGTTGATGGAGCGCGGGCCCGTGCTGCCCATCTACTGGTACGCCGACAGCTACCTTCTGCACCGGCGGGTGAAGGGGATGAAGCCCTACGTGCTCAACCTCTATCCCGTGAAATACCTCTCGCTGAATTGACGCCATCGCCCCGCCCAGTCGAGTTTGTGTGTGACAGGGGCCGCGGTGGCGGCACCTACCGGTCGAGCAGGAGGTGGCCGAGGCGTGAGCACGGCATCGTCGACCGCCCGAGCGTGGGCGCGACGTGAAGGCGGCGAGGTGAAGGACGCGCGCGCCGAGCGGCGGGCGGTCCTCGCGGAGCTGGCCGGACGCGCCAAAGGCGGGGACCGAGCGGCGGCGTGCGAGTTGTGCGCGCGGCTGAAGGATCCCCTCTTCGCCTTCTGTCTCTCCCGCGTTCGCAATCGGAGCGACGCGGAGGATATCTGCCAGGAGGTGCTGGTGGCCGTTGTGGCCGATCTCGACCGGTTGAAGGACCCGAAAGCGGTGCTGGGCTACACCCTCGGCATCGCCCGGAACCTCGCCAACCGTCACTTCACCCGGGGGCCCCAGCGGCGCGAGGTGGCCTTCGACGACGGCGCTGTGGCCCGACTCGAGGCGCGCCTCGGTCCGGCTCGAGCGCCATGTGAGCCCGATCCACGGGAGCTGCGGGAGCGGATGACGGACGCGCTCAACGGGTTGCTGGCCACCGAGCCCTTGGAGGCCCGAGCGCTGGTCGAGCTCCACTATCGGGAGGGGCGGACGAGCGCCGAGATCGCCGAGCGGCTGCACCTGAAGCCGTCGGCCGTGCGAATGCGGCTCAAACGCATCCGCGATCGACTGCATGGCCGCTTGCTGGCGTTGGCTCTGGAGGAGCAAAGATGAGCTCAGCGTGCGAGGTCCCCGTGCGACAGCTATACGACCGGATCATGGACGGGACGCTCACCGGGGCGCAGCGTTCGACTCTTGCGGCGCACCTCGCGGACTGCGACGCGTGCGCAGCAGCCCTCGGGGAGGTCGATGAGGCCGAGCGTGATCTGGTGCTCGGCTTGCTGTGGGCCGACGCCGGGGGCGTCGACTCGGCGCTGCCGGTCTTTCCCGCCGAGCGCGCCGAAGCGGCGGCGATCGAGGGCCTGAGCCGGCGCACGGGTCGCAACGTCGTGTCCTTCCGAGGTCGGCGCCGCGCCGCGGCGTGGGGGGCCGTCGCCGCCGCCGCCGCCGCCACGCTGCTCTTGTGGGGGCGGCCGACCCCCGAGATCCCCTCCGACCACCAGGCGCGCGGCGCGGTGACGCCGGTGCTGGGGGAGGCGATGGATCTGAGCCTCTGGCGAGGCGGCGTGCCGGGCCGACCGGTGCTTTCGGGGGACGCCATCGAGGGCGGAGCGGCCCTGGGTTTGAGCTGGACGAACCCGCCCCGCGAGGGCGGCGCCTGGCGACACCTCTCCGTCGTGGCCCGGACGGACGGGGGGTGGCGGGTGCTGGACCAACGCGCGATCGGGGTGGTCGCCTTTGACCACGACCGCCCGCCGGCGGGCCCGGTGCCCCTCGACGTCGCCCCCGGGGAGGTCGAGGTCTGCGGCGTCTTCAGCCACGATCGCCCATCTCCCGACGCCCTGCGCGGAGGCGCCGCCGTCGGTCCCCGTGTCTGCACCCGACTCACCGTGCAATGAAGTCGGTCGCGCTCGTGGTCGCGCTCCTGCTCCCGGCTACGGCGGGGGCCGAGTCCGCCGTCCCCCAGCGCGGCGACGCGGTCTTTGTCCTGTCCGTCGGCTACCCCCACGCGCCGAAGAAGGACTCGCTGCGCTACCCTGCCTGGGACGCGGCACGGTTCGTGGAAGCCGTCGCTGGCGTCTACGACCCGAACAGCGTCCACGCCAGCCGCTACGCCCTGCTCGCCGACTTCCGCAGCGCCGCGGACCGCGATCTCTTCGCGCACCACGGCGTGCGCCCGCCGACCCGCTCCGCGATGGCGCGGGCGGTGGAGGACCTGAACCGCCAGATGGACGCAGCGCGCAGCACCGGCGCCCGCCCCGTGCTGCTCTTCTTCTATGCGGGCCACGGCGACGTCGGCAGCGGAAACATGGGCCGCGTCTACCTGCGCCCGGGGGGGCGCGAGCCGGGGCCGGGGGTCGGCGAGGCGCTGAGCGCCAACGGCCTGCGGACGCTGGTCCTCGAGCGCACGCGGGCCGAGCGCGTCCACGTGATGGTCGACGCCTGCAACGCCTACTTCTTGCTCAAGAGTCGGGGGCGGATCTCGTCGTCGCGTAGGAGCCGTCGACAGGGGCGTTTGGGCCGTCGCTTCGCGGCGAGGCTCCCCCATGTAGGCGTCGTCCTGTCCACCTCGGGGGTCGCGAATGTCTATGAATCCCGGACCCTTCAAGGGGGGCTCTTCAGCCACGTCCTGCGATCCGCCATCGCCGGCGCGGGGGATCTCGATGGCGACGGGGCGGTGAGCTACGCCGAGATGACGGCGTTCTTCGGAGAGGCGTTTCGGGGGGTCGTCAACCGGGATCGGTACTCCCCGGATGTCTACGTCCAGCCGCCCCACGCCGACGCCGACTGGGACGCCCCCTGGAGCACGGCCGCGGTGATGCGTCTCCCGGAGCAGCCCGCCCAGGGGATTCACCTCGCGGCGGGGGAGCGCCGGCACGTCTTCGTCACCGACGCGCGTGGGCTGCGGCTCGCCGAGATTCACCACGACGGGGAGACGCCGCTGCGCCTCTGGCTCCCGGCGGCGGCCGTCCGGGGGAGCGCCGAGCCCCTCGTCCTGCACACGGTGGACGGGGAGGGGACCGCTCGGCCCGTGGGGACGGTCGATGGTCAGGCGGGCTGGCAGACGCCGGGGCGCGCGGAGGGGCTCGAGGCGCGGGGGGCCACCGACGACGTCGTGCGCCAGATGTTCCGCCGGCCCACTGGGCGCAGCCGGATGCGAGCCCTGGCCGATGCGGAGGCGCGGGCTCGGCGGGACGCGATCCTCGCCGAGCGGGCCCGAGACCACTACTTCGGGCTGCGCACCACGGTGGGCGCCACCGGGCGCGCCGGCGGGGGGGTCGGTGACCTCGGCGTGGCACCGAGCGTGGGGATCGAGGTGCGCGGCGAGCGACGCCGCCTGGTCTACGGCGTGGGCGGGCACGTGGCGCTGCCGTCGGAGATGGAGTCGCCGGATGGGGACGGGGGGACGGTGACGACCTACGCCGTGGGTCTCGATGGGGTGCTGGGGTGGGCCCTGCCCGCCGGTCCGGTGCAGCTCGAGCCGCGGGGCCTGATGGGCGCCGCCTTCAGGATGCAGGAGGGCGACCGGCTCGCCTACGGCGTCCGCGGGGCGCTCGGCGTGGACATGGTCTACTTCCTGCCCTCGGATACGGACTGGGCGGTGGCGCTGCAGACCCGCGTGGGGCCCGAGTACCTGCTCAACGTCCGCGACCGGGGGGGGCGCACGGCGGGGGATCTGGGCTGGGTCTGGACCGTCTCCGTCGGCGCCGATTTGGAGTTGCCGCGTTGAGATGGTCCTGGCTCCTGCTCGTGTGTGCCTGCGAGCCCTTCCAGGCGGATCCCCTCGTCTGCGGGGGCGAGTTCGTCGATCCCCAGACTGACGTCCTCCACTGCGGGGCGTGTGGAAACGCCTGCGAGGCGCCTGAATCCGTCGTGGGGGCGCGGTGCGTGGCGGGGCGCTGCGTCGTCGACGCGTGCCTCGAGGGTCGCTTCGACCTCAACGGGGATCCGGGCGACGGGTGCGAGGGGAGGCCGGATACGTGCGAGGGGGAGGCCGTCGATCTCCAGAGCGACCCGCGCCACTGTGGGGCCTGCGGTCGCGACTGTCGGCGCCCGCCGGCGCGGCCGGCCTTCGCGGCGGCCGTCGCCTGTGACAACAGCTTCTGCGTCGCGACGGAGTGCGCCGGGGAGGAGCTCGAGCGCGGCGAGGTCGAGGTCTCGGGCGTGACCGTCGCCTTCCTGCTCTGCGGACCGGGGGAGGCGCCGCCGGAGTGTCGGCCGGGGGACGAGGTCTGCAATGGGATCGACGACGATTGCGACCATCAGGTGGACGAGGGGCTCGACGCGCGTCCCGAGCTCTGCGACGGCGAAGACAACAACTGCAACGGGTTGGTGGACGAGGGCTTCGCGGATCTCGTGGAAGCCTGCGACGGGATCGACAACGACTGCGACCACGTGGTCGACGAGGGCTTCGCCGACCAGGTCGAGCTCTGCAACGGGATCGACGACGACTGCGACGGCGTGGTGGACAACCTGCCCGCCGACGTCGTCGAGGTCTGCAACGGCCGGGACGACGACTGCGACGGCGAGGTGGACGAGGACCAGCCGACGATCTCCTGCGGCGTCGGGGCCTGCGCCGAGCTGAGGCCCGGCTGCGTGGACGGGCGGCGAGCGGAGTGTCCGGCGGCGGTGGCGCCGGACATCGCCGAGCGGTGCAACGGAGTCGATGACGACTGCGATGGGGAGACGGACGAGGGCCTGGGATCGGTGACCTGCGGGACCGGCGCGTGTCGACGCGAGGTGAGGTCCTGCGTCGACGGCGTCGAGCAGCGCTGCGAGCCGGGTCGACCGGCGGGGGAGGTCTGCAACGGGGTCGACGACGACTGCGACGACGAGGTCGATGAGCTCGTCGCGACGTGCGGAGTCGGGGCGTGCGAGCGGGAGATGCGGATCTGTGTCGAAGGCGCGGAGAGGCGCTGCACGGGCCTGCCCCCAGGGCGAGAGGTGTGCAACGGGATCGACGACGACTGCGATGGCGACACGGACGAGGGTCTGGTGGCGCGTTGCGGGCTGGGGGCGTGTGCGCGGACCGCGCCGGTGTGCCTCGACGGCGCCCCGGTCGCCTGTGAGCCGGCGCCAGCGGCGGACGAGGTCTGCGACGGGGTCGACGGTGACTGCGACGGGGTCCACGACCTGGACGACGGGGTGTGCCCGGGGTGCGTGGGCGCGGGGCAGCGCGTGGAGCTCGGGGCGTGGGTCGCAGACGTCGACCACCTGAGCTTCGCCCTGACGATGCGCGGCTCGACGGTGCTCGTCGCCTGGCGCGACACCGAGCAGCTCGTGGTGGTGGGCTGCGACGACGAGGCCGACTTCGTCGGTCGGCAGCGGCACGCGCTCCAGGGGCCTCCGGTGGGCGGCCTGCGCTGGGTGGCCGACACGGAGGGCGAGGTCAACCTGCTCCACGAGTGGCGCCGGGCCGACGCCGACGACGTCGAGGTGAGGCGCCTCACGCACCTTCGTTCGGGGGCCGACGGGCTCGGCGATCCGGTGGACGTCGTGGACCGCGTGACCTGCCGCGAGGAGCCGCTGGTGGTCGTCGAGACCCGGGTGGATGCGCCTCAGCTCGAGGTGGTGGGGATCACCGAGGCGTGCGACTTCGCCGAGGTTCAGCTACAGGTCGCCGCCCTGGTCGCTGGAGGCTGGCGTCACGAGGTGCGCCCGCTCGAGGTGCAGGCGGGCAACGCCACCGTCTGCGGCGCCTGGCGTCTCCCGGCGGGGGGCGGGCGCGGTGCCCTCGGGGTGGTGACCACGGCCGTGAGCGACGCCGAGCGCGCCGACGGCGTCCTCGACTGGCGCCTCGACCTCTTGACGCCCGGCCTCGCGTGGGACCGCGTCGGAGATCCCAACGCCGCGGGGGACCAGGCGCAGGTAGACGCCCGCGGTTGCCCGTATCTCGCGGTGGTGGATGACCAGCTCGTGCGGATCACGCTGGCGATGGTGGACCAGACGCCGACGGTGGTCCGCGTGCAGCTCTCCGAGGACGGCGCGTGGCTGCGACGGGAGGGGGTGGGGGTGGTGCCGGTGGACGGCGACGTGGTTCGCAGGGCCTACGTGAACGGCACCTTCCAGGCGATCCAGGTCGGCCGAAGCGGCTGGGCTGCGGCCTGGGTCGAACGCACGCCCGACGGGCCCACGCTTCAGATGTCGACCCACACCGAGCAGCGGGCCTCGGTGGGCGGCTGCGAGGCGATCGCCGGCGGGACCGTCACCCTGGTCCCCGCCGCGCGCCCGCTCCTGCTCTGGAGCGGGAGCGCCCTCGACGGCGTGGACGGCGACGACCCGGCGCTCTACGCGCTCTTCGCGGGGACCCAAGTGGAGCGCTGCGGCGGGGTCCTGCTCGGGGGGGCCCGCGGAGCGGGGGACTACCGCGCGGTGCCGGTCCAGGCGCGAGGCGAGTCTGTCGCCCTCTACTGGCTGACGCGCGCCGGCGGCGTCGGCACCCTGCACCGCGCCCGGCTGGACGTCGGCAACGCGCGCGCTCGCGCTGAGGTGCTGGCAGCGCAGGTCGACCTCCACGCGGATCCGCCGTACGTGGTTCGCCGAGGGGCCGATGGTCTGCATCATCTGGTCTTCGCGACCGCCCAGGACGACGGGCGGCGGGTCCTCGAGTATCGAGCGCTTCAGGCGCCCTGACGCCACGCGGCGCGGACGGCCTGGCCTCGCTCGAGCTGGAAGCGGCGCACCAGGTGGAGCAGGCTGTCGGCCTGGGAGTTGAGCTGGGCGGCGGCGGTGGCGGTCTCCTCGGTCGTCGCCGCGTTTCGCTGGGTGGCCCCGTTGACCTGGTCGAGGGCTTGCTCCGACTGGGTGATCACCGTCTCCTGCTCGACGGCGTCGTCGACGATCCGGTGCATGACCTCGTCGACGTTTTGCACGCGCGCTCCGATGTCTTCCAGCGCGCCGTGGACGTGGGCGCTGATCGCGACGCCGCGGACGGCGTTGTTGACCGCGTCGTCGATGAGCTCGGCGGTGGACTTCGCCGCCTCGGCGCTGCGCATCGCGAGGGCCCGAACCTCCTCCGCCACGACCGTGAAGCCAGCGCCGGCCTCCCCGGCGCGGGCGGCCTCCACCGCGGCGTTGAGCGCCAGCAAGTTCGTCTGGAAGGCGATCTCGTCGATGGCGTGGACGATCTTGGAGGTCTTGTCGGCGGAGTCCTTGATCGCCTCGATGGCGTCTCCGAGGGTCTCCACGTGCTGCTGACCGTCCTCCACGCTCTGCCGCGCCTCGCGGGCGAGGGCGCCGGCGTCTCGGGCGTGCTCGGCGTTTCGTCGGCTCACGCGGGAGACCTCCGCGAGGCCGTGCGTGACCTCTTCGATGCTGGCGGCGGACTGGGCCGACGCCGTCGCCAGCGATTGGCTGGCGGACTCGATCTCGCGGGAGGCGGCGGAGACCTCGTGGGAGGCTCGGTCGACGTCGAGGAGCGTGCGGTTGAGCTCGGTCGTCGCCTCGTCGTAGGTGCCCACGAGCTCGGCGTAGAGGGACTCGAACTCGCCCTCGACCCGGGCGCGGAGATCCCCCTTCGCGAGCTCCTCGAGGGCCTCCCCGACGGCGGCGATGAACATCCCCGCCTCGGCGGCGCGGTTGCTGGCGTCTTCGATGAGCCGGTCGACGGTCTGCTTGCGCGAGGTGAGGAGGCCATCGGCGAGCAGGGAGATGTCGAGGCGCGTCAGCCCTTGGAAGGCGCGCTCGAAGCGGCGCTGCTCGGCGGGCGTGCCGTCCCTGGCGACGGCCTCGGCGAAGCCCCGCGAGATCTGGGTGTAGGCGGCGACCACCGCCGGGATGTCGAGGTCGACGCGGTCGTGGACGGCGCCGACGTGACGCCGGGAACGCAGATAGCCGTCGTCGATCCGGCCGTGGAGGAGCGTCCCCAGGTAGCGGGTCAGGATCGGGCGCTGCCGCTCGACGCTGGAGTGCTTCTCGATGATCGCCCGGAGCTCCGGGGCCGCCATCACGGCGGCGTAGAACTCGTCGACGACGGTGGGGATGGCGTCGCGCAGGGTGTCGCCGAAGGCGGCGACGACGCCGAGGTCCTCCACCGTCAGTCCGTGGCGCTCGACGAGGGTGCGCTCCTGGTGGGAGCTCACGGTGATGACGCCGACGCCGTAGTCCCGCTCGAACTCGGCCTCGCGGGCACGCTCCGTCTCCGCCGCCGCGTCGTCCTGTTGCTGGCGGGTCACGTCGATCAAGCTGCGCAGCGCGTCGGCGAGGGTGCCGAGCTCGTCGGTGGACCGGTGCTCGATGGTGCTCGAGGTGTCCCCCTCGATGATGCGCTGGGTGGCGTGGGTCACCTCTACCACCGGCGCCGCGAAGCGCCGAGCGACGAAGAGCCCGGCGAACAACGTCACGACCAGGCACGCGACGCCGCCGATGAACAGCTTCCGCCGGGTGCTGATGGTCGCCGCCAAGGCCTGCTCGACGGGCATCCGCACGAGGGTGCTCCACCCCATCCCGGGGAAGCCCAGCGCGCCCTTCGAGTGGGCGTAGCCGCCGAGCTGGTCGATGCCCTTGCGCGCGTGGTGGCTCACGGCATAGCCGGAGGCGCCGCCGAGAGCCTCCTTGGCCCCGGCGACCCCGAGCTGCGCGAGGTTGAGCTTGCCGATGACCTTCTCGAGGTCGTGGCGGAGGCCGACCTTGCCATCGAGATCGACGATGACCCGCCCCTCCGGGTCGAGGAGCGTCAGCTCGGCGTCGGGGTAGCCCGCTCGCTTCATCGCCTCGTAGCCGCGGGAGAAGATCTGCTCCACCAGATCGAAGCGGGCGCGGTTGCTCCAGTAGGCGATGACCTTGCCGTCGGGGCCTCGGACCGGCGCCGAGAAGCCGAGCGTCAGCCCGTGGCCATCCTTCGTGACGGACGCCACGTCGGGATCGGCGTGGACCCCTTCGACGAAGGTCCAGGACTTCGAGCCGCCGGCGGCGAGGGCCTGGAACCACGGCGTCTTGGAGTAGTCTCGCTCGTAGAGCGCCGCGCTGTCGATCGGGCGCTTGTCGGGGTCTCGGCTGTTCACCGCGATCAAGCGCCCCGCGGGGTCGACCAGCAGCGTCAGGGCGTAGACCTCGTAGGTGGCCACGTAGTGGTCCATGACCGTCACGATCGGGCTCGCGTCGCCGCGCTGGTACCACGCGTCACGCTGGCCGATGATCCCGTTGAGGGCGAAGGCCTGCGCGTCGCCGTATCGCTCCGCGAGGTTTCGGTCCACGAGGTCTGCGAGGTTCGCCGCTTGCTCCTGGAAACGGAGCCCCGTCCCCTCTCCGAGGGCGCCGGCGGCGCGATAGGCGAGGGTCCCGAGCACCGTGGCGGGGAGCACCCCGAACACGAGGCAGAGGGCGACGAGCTTGGCGGTCAGCGAACGCATGAGGCGACTCCGGAGATGCTGGCTCTCCCCCCTCATCGACATCTCGCAGGCGCCGCGGGACCCCCGAGTATCGTGCGACCCCGTTGCCAATGCGGCGCGTGAGGCGCAGGCTCCCCCGCGTGGAGCTGACGCCCGCCCAGCACGTCGATGTCGCGAAGGCCGCCCGCGCGGCTGGGGACGACGCCGAAGCGGCGCGGCACATCGCCGCCGCCCTGGGCGTCGATCCGGGCCACCCCGAGGCCCTGGCCCTGGCCGACGCGCTGTGCGAGGAGGCCGCCGATCCCCTGTCGCTGGTCGTCCCGGCCAGCCCGCCGGACCCAGCGGTGGTGGCGCTGCGCGCTCGCTTTCTGGCGCGCCTCGGGCGCGCCGCCGAGGCCGTCGACTACCTGCTTCACGTGATCTCGATCAGGCCCGCGACGCCCTACACCGCCTGGCTCGAGGAGTGGCTCGCCGACGACACGTTGCGGCGCCAGCTCGACCCCGACCGGCTCGCCGGGACGGTGCTCACGGCGCTGCGGGTGCTCGATGGATCCCCCGACGGGCAGACCTACGGCGAGGCCGCACGCGCGGCCCTGCTCCGGTGCGTGCGGACCGTGCGCCACGGACACGAGGGCTCAACGCATCTACTGATGGCCCACGCACGCCTGGCCTCCCGTTGCGCCGAACTCCACGAAGCCCTGGCGGTCGCCGAGGCGCTCTACGCCGCCGATCCGTCCCGGGAGACGGCGGTGCTACTGGCCGGCGCCCACCGCGAGCTCGGACGCGTAGACGCGACGGTGTCGACCTACCGCGAAGCGCTCCGCTTCGATCCGGAGAACGTCGCCGTGCGCCTCGGCATCGGTGATGTGCTGCTCCTCGCGGGGCGCTTCTCGGAGGCGCTGTCCGCGTACGAGGGCGTGCTGCGGCGCGAGCCCGGCCACGAGGCGGCGCTCCCCTCCGTCTACTGCCTCAAGTACTGGCTGCACGGGCGCCCGGAGTGGCGCGACGCCCTGGAGGGCCTCGCCGAGGAGGAGGCAAACGAGCGGGCGGCGGCGCTGCTCGACGAGGTGACGCCCTGGGTGGGCTTCCTGCCGGACCCCACAGACGCCATCGTCAGCTCGGCGCGCGCCGTGTCTCTGCAGTTCGCCGGCCCCGTCGACAGCACCACCACGAGCCGGGTGAGCGTCCTCGAGGCGCCCAGCGCGGTGTTGGCCTATCGGCTCACGGTGGGGGGCGAGCACACCATGCACGTGGAGCAGATCCCCGCCCCCGATCCACGTCAGCCGCGGGCCGACGTGGGGTGGCGGCTGTGGACCTACGACGGGACCGAGCCGCGTCGCGCCGTCGAGCGCCCGGCGCCCGGCGTCGCCGCCGAGTTGGGGCGGCTCGCCGCTCGGACCTTCCACATCGAGGACTGGAAGGGCCGCGCCCACGCGCTGGCGCAGCGCCTCGGTCCGGCGGCCACCCGCGACCTGCTCGCGACGATGGTCTGGCCGCCGGAGGCTCCCGCCGAGGTGCCGGCCTGGCGCTGGCTGCCGCGGGTCCAGCTCGCCGCGGCCCTCGTCCTCGCCTGGATCGACGACGGGTGGCTGGGCTCCCAGCGCCGGGGGGCGTTGCTCTCCCTGGCCAACGGCCCCACCGACTGGACCGGCGGCGCGGCCTTCATCGCGCTGGCCGAGGTGGCGCGGGAGGAGCCCGCCCTGGCCCCGGAGATCGCCGAGCTCATGCTGGAGACGTTGCAGGCGCAGCCGTCGGTCGGCACCTGGTGCCTCGAGCGCCCCCTGGTTCACTCGCTGCTGCGCATCTCGGGGCTGCCGGAGCCCCTCGAAGCCGAGCTCCGCGCCTACCGCGACCGCCTGGTGTGAAGCACGACGCCGTCACGCACGTAGCCGAGCAGCTCGTGGGTCGTCGGGCTGCCGTCGCATTCGAGGTCCCCCACGGCGCGCGCCACAAACCAGGCGTAGGGCCCCGTCCCACCTGACTCGAAGCTCCAGGCCAGGTAGCTGGGGCTCGGCGGGAAACGAACGAACATCCAGGCGCCGTTGTCCCAGTCGTCGGTCCCTCGGCGGAGGCGTTTGGGCCGGATAGGCGGGTCGTCGGCGCCGGTGCAGGGGAACCGCTGGGCCCCGACCGTCACCGCCGTGGGGGGAAACCGGCCGCTCGCAGACCACGCCTGCTCCGAGATGGCGACGACCCGGGGCATCGAGCCCGCGAGCTCGCGGTCGGCGGCCCCCACGTCCGGCGGGGGTCCGTCGTCGCTGAGGTAGAGGTAGAGCCCGACGACGGCGACGACGCCCAGGACCGCGGCGGCGATGTGCTTGGCCCCGACGGGCTCCCGCGTCTTCGCCGGCTCCGAGGCGATCCGCCGCGCGGGGCGGGCCGCCATGGGCGGCGGCGTCCGTGGTCTTCGCTTGACGGGGGGACGCGCCTCGAGCTCCAGCGGGGCGTCGAGGGCGGTCTCCTCGGCGGGGGCTGGCTCCGGGGGCGCCGATGGCGCACGCGGAGGTGCCGTGGGGGGCGCCGACGGCTCGGTCGAGGGCGGCTCCGCCGGGTCGGGGCGCCGCCGCTGAGGCCGCAACAGGCCCCGCCGTGCGTTCTCCACGGCCCGGCGTCGCGCGAGATCGTCCAGGGCGGCGGCGAAGCCGGCGGCGCGCGAAGAGGGCTGGCCGATCGCGGGGACCACGGCGGTGTCGACGGCGAAGGCCAGCGCGAGCCGGTCGGCGATGGCTCGGGCGAGATCGCGGTCGGCGGTGTCGATGATCCACGGCGTCGCTTCACAGACCCTCGCCTGGAGCGCGTCCGGGGGGAGCCCCAGAAGCGGCGCCACCGTCGCCACGAGCTCGGCGAGGTGGGCGGCGTCGCGATCCGACTCGACAACGACTCTGAAGTTCACGCAGCTACCCTGCCACCGCGCCCGCGAGCACGCGAAGATCTGCGTGTCGTTGACCCCCCCGGAGGCCGGCTATAGATTCGTGCGCGGTGGAGCACCTCGTGGCCTACATCGAGGCGAACGTCGACGAGCTCGTCGGCGACCTCATCCCCGCGCTGCGCGAGGCCGATGGGGTGTTCCGGGAGTGCGAGCGCAGCGCGCTGCAGGAGGGCTTGCACGAGTCGCTGTGGTACTTCGCGCAGTACGCGCGGACCCGCGACTTCGAGGCCTTGGAGCGCAGCTTCGCGGCGCTCCACGGGCTCTGGCCCAGGAGTCGCCTTTTCCAGTCCGCCTTCGTGCGCGTCTTCTTCGGCTTCGAAGATCTGGTCGCCATTCGTAGCGGCGGGCTGTACTCCGATCCCGAGGACCACCTCGACGCCCTGCGCCTGCTCCGAGCCGCGCTGCGGGAGGCGCTGTGCTCCTTCGCCGACCGCATCCAGGAGCGCTTCGTCACCTGGGCCGCGCGCCCGGACACCCCCGGCACCTACACCCTGCCGATGGTGCCCGGAGCGTCGTCACCCGCGGCACCCCAGCCCTATCACACGGAGGGGCCCGCCGAGATCGAGGCGCGGCTGCCCTCCGAGGAGGCGCTGGTCGTCGCGCCGGATCGGTGTGTCGGGCGCGACGACGAGCTGCGTCAGCTCTGGGGACGCCTGCGGGCGATGAACGACAAGGACGCCGTCGCCCACCAGGTGGTCGGGATCAAGGGCCCCGGCGGGGTGGGGCGCACGACCCTGGTCGAACGGTTCTTGGAGCACGTCTCCGGGCAGATGGACAGCGCGCCGACGGTCATCCGGGCGCGGGCGCCACGGTTGTTCGCGCTCCCCCGCTGGCCCTTCGCCCGCCTGTTGCGCGACGCGTTCTCCGCGCCCCTCGGCGTCGCGGGGAACGCCGGGCGCGTCACTCGGGCCCTCGAGGCGATCGGGGATGCCCTCGTGACCCGCGCCAAGTTCGACCGCGCCCTGCTGCTCGAAGCGCTGCCCTACCTGCTGCGGCTGATGGGCGAGCACGCCGACACTGGAGGGATCCCGGGCCGGACCATGGGGATCCGGCTCCGGCGGGCCATTGTCACCTTCATCGAGGCCATGGCGTTGCGCGCACGCCTCGAGACGGGCTCGCCGCTGTTCCTCGTCTTCCACGACGCGACGGAGATGGACGGCCCCTCTTGGGACCTGCTGCTCCATCTCCTGCGCAACGTGCGGCCCGCGGCGCCGCTAATGGTGCTGTTGACCTACGATGAGCGGGGGACGGTGCCCAACGACGTCCGGCGCGTGCCCGGCTTCACCGAGATCACGCTCGGCGCCTTCGACATGTCAGAGAGCGACGCGCTCATCGACGTCATGCTCTCGCCGAACCGGCTCGACGAGCAGACGCGCCTGCGAATCACGGTGGGCGCCCAAGGGTCGCCGTTGGTCCTCTACGAGACGGTGCAGCAGCTCGTCGACGAGGGCATCTTCGCCCGCGAGGGTGGGACCTGGATCGAGGCTTGTCCCTTGCCCGACGGTGGGGTGGGGGATCTCGCGTCGGTCGTTTCGAAGCGAAGGGCGCGCCTGGGCAGCACCGCCGCCGAGGTCCTGGAGGTCGTCGCGGTGGTCGAGGACACCGTCGGTGGGGCGGTCCTCGAGGAGGTGGCCGCGCGTCGGGCCATCGGCCGCGACGAGCTGATCGCCGCGCTGCTGGACCTCGAGCGCGCCGGTCTGGTCCGGGCGACCACCAGCGAGCTGAGCATCGCCGCCTACACGAGGCATCCGCTGCTCCACGACGAGGTCTACCGGCAGATGGGGCTCGATCGCCGTCGCGCTATTCACGAGGACGCCGGCGAGGTCTTCCTCCGGCTCAGCGGCGCGCAGTCCTTTCCCTCCCTGGCGGCGAGCCATCTGGCCCTCGCGGGCTGGCCGACGCGGGCGCTGCACGGCCTGCTCGAGGGCATCGATCGGTGCGTCGCGAACCACAACCTCAATGGATCTCTGGACCTGTGCAGTCAGGGGCTCGGCTTGCTCAGCGGGCTGGAGCCGGCCGATCACGACACCTTCATGTTTCGGATCATCCGACGTCGGGAGCACATCCACGCGTTGTTGGGCGACGATGAGGCTCGGGTCGCTGACCTCGAGCGCCTCGCCACGCTCGCCGAGGCGGCCTCGCCGGCCGAGCGGCAGGCCCTCGCGCTGCGGACGGCCACCCACGCGGTGCAGGTCGGGCGGCACGAGCAAGCCGAGGTGGCCCTCAAGGGGCTCTCACGCAGCAGCCCCGAGGGGGAGGCCCCGTGGGTCCGCGCGAGGTTGGCCTTGGCCGTGAGCGCCTGGCAGCGCGGTCGCAGGGCCGAGGCGAGCGCGCTGATCTCCGAGGTCGTGGATGGCGCTGGCGCCGCGGTGCCGCCGCTGCTGCGGGCCCGGGCGCTCTATCTTGAGGGCCTTGTCTGTGCGGCCGACACCAACCTGCCGAAGGCGCTCAATCGTCTCTTCGAGGCGTGGCGAATCCTGCGCGAGCACGGCGACGTCTACGGCGAGTCGATGGTCGTGCGGTCCGTCGCGGACTGGTACCACACGCGCGGCCGGCTCCTGGACGCCGAGCGACTCCTGCGCCGCGCCGGAGGTCTCCTCCGCGAGGCTCAGGCCCCGCGCGCTCGGGCTCGGGTGCAGCTCGGCCTGGGCCACCTGCACGCCGCGGTCGGGGACTTCGACGAGGCGAACGCGCTCTACGACGATGTTCTGCGCACGGTCAACAAGGTCGTGGACCGGGATGTCCACGCGGGGGCCGTCATCGGCCGCGGGCGCATCCTCGTGAACCGGGGGCAGTATGACGACGCGATGTCGTTGCTCGCGACGTGCCTCAAGGAGCTCGGGCGCAAGGCGGTGGGGGATCCCGTCTACGTCGACGCCCTCGTCGCGCTGGCGATGAACTTCTCGATGTTCGCCCGGGGCGAGAAGCTCGTCGTGGGGGGCCTACGCTACGCCGGCGAGGCCAAAGAGCGCGCCGGCAAGGTCAATCACGTCGCGGGCCTCGTGCGCGCCCTCGTCATCCAGGTGCGCGGGCTGGTGGTCCTCGACCGCACAGACGAGGCCGAGGCCCACCTGCGCGAGCTCGACGGCGCCATGGCCGCCGCCATCGACACAGAGCCCCGGATGGAGCGACTCCGCAGCGAGGTCGAGCTGTGTCGCTACCAGTTCCTCAAGGCGCGCGGTGACAGCGACGCGGCTCAGGCCGCCCTCGACTCCGCCTGGGCCGAGCTCCAGGCCCAGCTCACCGCGCTGCGCGGCTCCGGCCACGAACGGCACTTCATGAGCAACATCTTCCAGAACCGAGAGATCGTGATGGCCGTGGGCCACGACGACGACGCTGGCGACTCCGCCATGTCGATGGGCGGCTAGGACGGTGCGGCAGAGTCGCGACGCGGCGCGCTGCACGCGCCCGCCAACCGA
>CAYOBQ010000088.1:0-36392 GCA_964402225.1 uncultured Nannocystaceae bacterium
TCGCTGTCGTCGTCGCTGTCGTCGTCGCTGTCGTCGTCTTCGCTGTCGTCGTCGGCAACGCCTTCGTGCTCGCGGTGCTCTTCGAGGACCTCGTCGCAGTCTCGCTCGTCCTCGACCCCATCCCCGTCTCCGTCACCGTCGCCGGCCTCTCCCTCCTCACCGTCGACATCGACGCACACGAGCGCGTCCAGATCACCGTCTCCGTCGACGTCGGCCTCGTCACCCTCCGGCACCTCGTCGACCTCGGCGCAGATGACCTCGCCGGCGTCGTCCTGCGCGCAAGCCACGGCGCGGGGGGTCTGCGTCACCTCCCCAGCGGGCTCCGACTGTCCGCAACCCGCCATCGCGAGCGCCACGGCCAACGTCCCAAAATGAATGGTCTTCATGTCGCACCTCCGGGGACTCGCCCCACTTTCTTGGATGCCCTCATCATGGCGACGGGCCCGAATTCAGTCAAACCGAAATGCAGACGAGCGCACACGAGCGAAATGAACGCAACGCACTGTTTTCACAGGACTAATGGCCGCACGGCCGTATTCTCAAGAATACGAAAAATGCAAGCTACTGCGCTCGATGTGGCATGATGGAGCGGATGTCAGCGACCCGCCCAGACGTGTTCGGCTACACGAACTATCGGGAGTATCTCCGCGATACGTACGACCACCTGAAGCGCACGAAGCCGCAGTTCTCCTACCGCTACTTCGCGCGCCTCGCCGGGTTCTCCTCACCCAACTACTTGAAGCTGGTGATGGATGGCGAGCGCAACCTGACCTCGCGGAGCATCTGGCAGTTCGCCAAGGCGTTGAAGCTCGGGCGCAACGAGCGTGAGTTCTTCGGGCGCCTCGTGCAGATGAACCAGGCCCGGTCCGAAGACGAACGCAACGACCACTACCGGGCGCTGAGCGCCGCCCGCGGCTACCTCCGCATCAAGGACATCGAGCGCGACCGATACGAGTACTACTCGAACTGGTACGTGGTCCCGATCCGCGAGCTCGTCGCGACCCGAGGCTTCCGCGAAGAGCCGGAGTGGATCGCCCGCCAGCTCGAGCCACGGATCACCGCGTCCCAGGCGCGCAAGGCGCTGGAGCTGATGCTCCGACTCGGCCTGCTGCTCCGCGGCGAAGACGGGCGCCTCACCCAGGCCGATCCGGTCCTGAGCACGGGCAAGGAGGTGCGCGACCTCGCCGTGCGCAACTTCCACCGCGCGATGATCGAGCGCGCCGGCGAGGCCCTCGAACGCTTCCCCATCGACCAGCGGCAGGTCAGCTCGCTGACGGTCCCGATGACCCGCGAGCGGGCGGAACAAATCGCCCAGAAGCTCCACGAGGTCCGACGAATGCTGTTCGAGGCGATGTGCGAGCCCGACCCGGATGCCTCACCCGACGCCGTCTACCAGCTCAACTTCCAGCTCTTTCCGCTCACCCGAGCGGCGCCCGAGGAGGACTCGTCGTGAACCACCCCATCATCGCAGCGCTCCTGCTCTGCTCGGCCTGCCAGTCATCCACGCCCACGGTCGGGACGGAGACCGGCAACGCGCTGCGGGTCGCCGGTGCGTCCCCCCGGACCGGCCCCACTCTCGATCTCGCGGAGGTCGAGATACGCTCCATCCGCGTCGTCGACGACGAAGCGTGCGCCGCCGCCCCCCGCGCGATCGAAGGGGCCGCGACCGTGGATCTGCTGTCGCCGACGGGCACCGAAGTCGCGCGCCTCGAGGCGGCCCCCTGCCGCGTCATCTTCGAGATCGCTGCGCTGTCGATCTCCGGTCGCCGCGCCGATGGCACCCCGGTCGCCGTCGCCCAGGACAAGCCCGTCGAGCTCGCGCTCGATCTCGAGGCGCACGATCCCTCGGCGCTGCTGCTCATCTTCGCCACCGCCACCGACGTCGATGCCTTCGTCCGCTCCGGCCGGGTCCACGCCGACGCGAACGACGACGGAGTCCTCGATCCCGACGAGCCCCAGCTCACACAGGAGGAGGAGGACGACGACGACGACGACGACGATGACGATGACGCCGACGAGTAGCGGCCCTCACCACATCTCGCGACCGCGGTCCTCCAGGGTCGCGCGCGGCTTGCCCCGGCGGGTCCCGGAGAGGCGCACCATCAAGGTGTGGCCCTTGCACGCCGCCGGGGCGTCATCGAGGTAGTAGACCGGACAGCGGCCGGCCTCGACCACCTCCATCCCCAGCTCGGCGGCGCGGACGAAGGCGTCGCTGCTGGCGGTGCCGAAGCTGAACCAGACGCGCGTGCAGCCGGCCTGATGGGCCACCTCGACGGCGCGCGCCGAGGTGGGAGGCCGGACCCAGATGATCGCGAGGTCGTCGCGACCGCCGGGGAGGTCTTCGACGCGGGTGTAGACCTTGCCGCCGGTCGTAGGGCCGCGGGACTCCGTGAGGCCGTCGAGGTCGAGGCAGTAGAAGCGCTTCTTCGCCCGCGTGAAGGCGTTGTAGGAGTACCCGGGAAAGCGGTCCTTCCCGGATTCACCGATCAACAGGAAGCCGTCGGCCGCACGCAGGATCTTCTCGAGCGGGTGCACCATGGGTTGGACCTTCTCGGGAATGCGGGGAGCAGGCAAGCCAGAAGGAGGCCGTCGCCGCCGGGGCCTGGTCAGACGGGCTCAATCCGCGGGTTGTCGGCCGGATAGCCCTCGACCTCGAGGTAGATCTCGTCCAAGGGCAGGCTGCACTCGAGGGCGGGCAGCGCGACCTCGTCGGCGTCGCGATAGACCGTCAGCAGCCAGCGGCCGTCTTCGTCCCGGCGAAAATGCTCCACGAGCCGCTCATGCTGGGAGACGAGGACGTACTCGACCAGGCTCGGGCTGCGCCGGTAGTGCCCGAACTTCGCGCCGCGGTCGTAGGCTTCCGTCGAGGTCGAGAGCACCTCGAAGACCACCCGCGGATTGCAAAGCGTGTTGCGGTCCGCTGGGTGGAGCTCAGGTTGACCACACACGACCGTCACGTCGGGGTAGGTGTACAGCGCCGTCTCGGGGACGTTGACCCGTTGATCGCTGTTGGTCGGTCGGCAAGGCCGCCCCCGAAGGCGCGCCCTCAGCTCGCCCGCGATGTTCGTGGCGATGACGGCGTGCCGGGGTGAGCTGCCCGCCATCGCGACGGCGACGCCGTTGATGTACTCGTGCTTTCGGTCGGCCAGGTGCTCCTGGCGCAGGTACTCGGCCTCACTGAGCTGTTCATCGGCTGCTGGCATGACTGCTTCAGTGTCGCGGATCGGGCCCAGGATTGCCAGCGCGCTTGCCGCGCCATGGGCGTTCCTGCTACTGAGCCGCCGATGCAGACGCTCCGACGCTCGGCCCTGGTCTTCGGCGGTCTCTTCTTGCTCGCGTGCGGGCAGGAGATCGGTGACGAGTGCAACTCGAGCGCCGAGTGTGGAAACGGGCGCATCTGCGACCGCGCGAGCACGGGGGGCTATTGCACCGTGACGCCCTGCACGGTCGCGCCGAACTCGTGCCCCGAGAACTCCATCTGCGTCGAGTTCGAGAACGAAGAGACCTTCTGCATGGCGTTCTGCGCAGACAACGACGACTGCCGCGACGGATACGAGTGCGTGGACCACGAGGCCTCGGATCACGCATACTGCCAGGAGGAATGAGCCGCCAGGCCCCGGCGCCGGATGTCCACGCGAAGCTCAGCTTCTTCCGCAACGTCCCCATCTTCGGCGGGCTCCCTGACGCGGAGCTGGTCAGGCTCTGCGGCTTCGCCGACTGGCGGCGCTTCGAGGGCGGTGAGATCATCGTCCGTGAGGGCGATCTGGCGCGCGAGATGTTCGTGGTCATCGACGGGCGCGTAGACATCTTCAAGGGCGAGGGCTCGCGCCTCCTCTGCGGCCTGGAGTCCGGCCAGTGCATCGGCGAGATGGCCCTCATCGACATCCAGCCCCGGTCCGCGACGGCCATCGCCGCTCGCCCGACGACCTTGATGGTGTTGGGCTTCGATCACCTCATCCGACTGCACCAGTCGAACCTCGGGTCGTACACTCTGGTGGTCTTGAACATCGCGCGGGAGATATCGCGACGTCTGCGGGAGACCAACGAGCGCATCGCCGAGCTGGGTGGGGACGAGTCGCTCTGCCCATGAGAGCGTGGACCGCCGCGCTGGCGCTCTTCGCGTGCCGCGGCAACGTGGCCGATCCCGAGCCGGTGCCGCTGCCGCCCCCGGAGGTGCACTCCACAGACGCCGATCTCCTCGTCCCGTGGTCCTTCGTTGTGGTCCACGGCGAGGGCTTCTTGCAGCGCCCGGCGGGCACCACCGTGGTGCGGCTGGAGGGCTCGGTGGACGGTCGCGCGGCCGGCGTCTTTCTGCGCCCCCACCAGTCGAGCGCGCGGCAGATGCAGATCCTGGTCGACCCGGACTTCGTGGCCCTCTTCGAAGGGCGCGTCGGCACCTTCGTCGGGACCGCGGCGGTGGAGGTCACGCCAAGCGAGCAGCCCCCCGTGTGGTCGGCGCCCACCCCTGTTCGGCTCGACTTCGCGCCCGCGTTGGTGCCCAAGCTGACGAGCGTGGCCGCCGAAGACGTCGCCCCCGGCGCGGTCCTGCCGCTGCGCGGTGACGGGCTCCTGAGCGGGGCCGAAGGCCGGTCGGCCCTGGTGCTCAACGGTCGCTTCGAAACCCACGATGGCGCCTCGTTCCGGGTCACAGACGCCGAGCTGCCCGTCGTCGAGCGCCTCGGCCGCACCAGCGGCGGCGCGTTTCTGGCCCCGGCGGCGCTGGGCCTCTCCGGGGGGACCTTCGAGGGTCACGCGCGGCTGCGCACGCAAGCCGCCGACGGCACGCTGCGCGACAGCGGGCCGCTGACGCTCGCCTTCGAACAACACGGCCCACGTCTGGACGCCCTCGCTCCGCTGCACGCCGCCCGCGGGCAGGTGCTCACCCTGAGCGGGTCGGGCTTCTTGCCCAACGAGCCGGCGGAGGAGACCGCGACCCTGGTGCGGGCCGAGGGCGTCTTCTCCCCTACCCTGGGCGAGCCGTACCCCGTGTCCGTGGCGCTTCTGCCGGAGACGTGGGTCGACCACACGGAGGTGCGCCTCGGGCTGCGGACCCAGCTCGACGACGAGGGGCGCCCCGTCGGCTGGGGCGCCACGGCGGGTGTCTTCGAGGGGACCCTGACGGCGGAGCTGCTCGCCGGCGGCGAGCGGGCCTCGACGGCGCCGATGCCGCTGCGCTTCGAGTTCGCGCCGGCCACGCAGGTCGTGCACCTCCGCTATCTGCGCGGCTTCCGCGACGCCCTCGCCACCTTTGGGCTGGCCGGCGCCGAAGGCGACCTGCGAACCCGCGTGCTGCAGGTTTGCCACCGCGACTACGCCGGGCTGCGGGTCCACTTCACCGAGCAGCGCCCCCTCGATTGGGCCGAGTTCGTCACCGTCGAGATCGGGGGCCGGGACCCCAACGGTCTGGGGCTCTTCGGGCTCGACAACACCCCCATCAAGGACGACGGGAATCAGCGTCTCGACGAGCTGCTCGGGGGGCGCAACGCCGAGGCCGAGGCCTTGGGAAATCTACCCTTCGGCGGCGTCTTCATCGAGTCCTTCCTGGCGCTGTCTCCCAGCCACCCGGAGGCCTCCATCATCGCCGACGCGCGCTTCGACGAGGTCTTCGGTCCGTTCTCGACGGCCGTGGACGAAGACGCCGAGCCCTTCGAGGCGGGCGACGCCATCTCCCCGGCCCGCGCGAGCCAACTCCAGATCGCCGTCGACGCGCTCGCGAACCTCATCGGCTCCACCGTGAGCCACGAGGTCGGCCACGCCCTGGGCCTGGCGGCCTACGGCTCCCAAGTACACAACCCGCTCCCTCGGGAGGGGGCGCTGATGGACGCCGGCAGCGACCGGCCCTTCGCCGAGCGCGCCGCCATCGATGGTCGCGCCCCCGCGCGCTTCCTCGGTCCGAACCGGACTTACCTCGACCGACTCTTCGGAGACGCCCCGTGATCCGAGCCGCACTCGCCTTCGCCCTGGTCTCCTGCGGCGAGCGAGCCCCGACGCCGCCGGCCGCCGCCGCGAAGCCGCCGGACGCGGGCGCCCCGTGCACCCACGACCGAGAGTGCGTCGGCGGCTGGAGCCCCAGCGCCCCTATCCCGCGCGCGGGGGACCTCCAGACACGCCCCGTCTGCGGCCCCGTCGATCGCTGCGTCGACGGTCGCTGCCGCGTGCCCCCGGCCATGAGCGGCATCGCCTCGAGCCAGACCGGCCGGCTGGTCTTCGACACCGCGGGGGGGGAGCGCACCTTCCAGGTCGAGGTCGTCCGCGACGCCTTCCAGACCATGCGCGGGCTGATGTGCCGCGCGTCGATGCAGACGGGCTGGGGCATGCTCTTTGTCATGCGCGCACGCAGACCCCAGAGCTTCTGGATGAAGAACACGCTGATCCCGCTCGACATGGTCTTCGTCGACGACGACTGGTCGGTGGTGGGCGTCGTGCGGGCCGAGCCCCTGCACCTCACCGGCCATGGGGTGGCCGCCCCCTCGCGCTACGTCGTCGAGCTCAACGCCGGCGAGGCGAGCGCGGCGGGCATCACCAAGGGCACCCGCATGCGCTTCGTCCCGGGTTCTTGAGCACTCACGCCTGGTTGCGCATGCGAACGAGGCGCTGGTAGAGGGCGTTGCCGAGGTGTTCCACCATCAACGAGTCGACCACGTCCGTCAGCGCCTGCTTCTCGGCGTCGTCGTCGAAGAGGAGCTCGACGCCCATTCCCAGCTCCTCCCCCTCCGCCACCGCCCGTCGCACGACACCGCGCAGCGTGATCGCCTGGAGACCCGGGACCTGCAACGTGAACAGGCACTCGGTCCCGATCTCGAGCGGGTGCTCGGTCCGAATGAAGAGGCCCGTGCCGGAGATATCGCGCGTGAAGTCGGAGATGAACGCGTTGACCCGCTTGTACTCGACGCGAATCTCGATCGGGACCCGCGGACGTACGCGTTTGTGCTCGCTCATCGTTCTCCGCTCGACCGCGGCTGGGCTCGGATGAACAGGTTCGCACACGTGCCGGTGTGGCGCCAAAGTTGAGGCGCTTCGATGGGGCCTGGGCCGCGGTGATGCTCGCGGTGGGCAGCGCCCTGTGCTTCGTGCCGCTCTTCAACCTGCTGGGCTTCGAGTTCGCCTTCGTCTGCGGCATCGCGGCGACCCTGTGCGGCGGCGCCGCCGGCGTCCGCTTCGCGCGTGAGGCGTCGCCCTGGTCCGCGTGGTGGGCCGCCGGCCGCCGCACCTCGCTCCTGCTGCTGATCCCGCTGGTGCCAATCACCCTCAACACCCTCCGCGTCCGCAACTGCGACTACCTCGAGGGCCTCGGGCTCTATCTATTGCTCCCAGTGACGAGCGCCTGGGTAGCGAGCGCCTGGGGGGTCGCCTGCAAGCGCCTGCGGTGGTTCCTGGCGCTGCTGGTGCTCACCATCGCGGTCTCCGTCGCCCGCTTCTGGTGGCACCCCCCCGTCGACGCCTTCAACCCGTTCCTCGCCTACTACCCCGGCGCCCTCTACGACGAGGTCATCGCCGTCGACGACCGCCTCCTCATCTCGCGCACAGAGGACCTCGCCTGGGCCGCCGCGGCCGTCGCGGCCGTCGCCTTCCGGGCCCGTCGGACGGTGGCGCTCGCCTTGCTACTCGTCGCCACCGGCGCCACCGCCTGGGCACAACGCAGCGATATTCGGCGCGACGCCGACTACATTCAGCGCGCGCTCGGTGGCCAGGCCCGGACGCCGCGCGTCGTCCTCCACCACCCACAGCGGTGGCCCCGCCGCCGGGTCCGGCGCCTCCTCACGGAGCTCGAGTTCGCCCACGCCGAGCTCGTCGGCTTCTTCGGCTTCACACCGGCGGCGGCCGTGGAGGTCTACGCCTACCCCAACGCCGACGCCAAGAAGCGCCTGATGGGCGCCCGCCGCGTCCGCATCGCCAAACCCTGGCAGCGCGCCCTCCACGTCCATGCGCCGCGGATCGGAGATCCCGTCTCGATGCACGAGATGGCCCACGTCTTCTCCGCGGACATCGCCGACGCCCCATTTCACCTCCCCATGCACCGGGGCGTCCTCCCGAATATGGCCCTCATCGAGGGCCTGGCGGTCGCCGCGACCTGGGATCGCGGTCGCCTCGACGCCCACCAATGGAGCGCCGCGATGCACCGTATCGGCGTCGCTCCGCGCCTGGACGCGCTGCTCGAGCCCACCGGCTTCCTCGCAAGGAACTCCCGCGCCGCCTACACCCTTTGCGGCTCCTTCGCCCGCTACTACCGGGAGGTGGCCGGGCCCGACGCCCTCTCCGAAGCCTACCGCCTCGGCCGATTCCCGGACCTCGACGCCCACGTCCAAGGCTGGCACGCCTTCCTCGAGCGCGAACCCCTCGCGGAGGCCGCCTTCGCCATCGCACAGGCCCGCTACGACCGGCCGGCCATCTTCCAGAAGGTCTGCGCCCACGAGATGGCCGCCGTCGCACGGGAAGCCGGCCGGTTGACCTCGGCCCATGACCTCACGGGCGCGCTGCGCGAAACGGAGCGGCTGCTCCACCACATCCCCGGCGACGTCTACGCCCAGCTCCGCCGCGCCCGCCTCCTGCACCGACTCGGTCGGCCCGAGGAGGCCCTCGCCGTGGTCGAGGATGTCGCGGCGCGGGACTCCGCCGGGCGCGTGGCCCGCGATCGCGCCAAGGAGCACGCCGGAGACCTCGCCGCCGACACCGGGGACCTCTCGCGCGCACGGATGCTGTGGGCGGAGTTGCGACCGCGCGCCTTCGGCCGCGCCGCCACCCGACGACTCGTCGTGAAGCTCGACGCCCTCGACCACGGGGAGGCTGGCGCGGCGGCGCTGCGCCTCTTGACGCGACCGCCGCGGGAGACAGAGCCGCTCTTCGCGACCCTCGAGGCCGCGAAGGGCTGGCCCGTCTCGGCCTACCTCGTGGCCCGCCACCACCTGCGCGCCGATCGACACGAGGAGGCCCGCGCGAAGCTCAAGGCGGCGCTCGACGCCGGTCTCGGCGACCCCTCGCTGACCCTCGAGGCCCTGCGTCTCCTCGCCGCGGCGGACTTCGAGGAGGGCCGCTACGCCGCCGCCGCCCGGGGGTACGAATCCCTCGCCGCGAGGGAGGACCTCGAGCTAGAGCGAGGTGAGCGCGCGGAGCTCCGCACCTGGGCGCGGCGCGCACACTTCTTCGGGGCGCACGGCGGCTGATTCGCGTTACAACGGCCGCATGCGACCACTCATCGTGTTGATGCTGCTCGCCCCGGCGCCCGAGGTGGCCCAGGCCGATCTCGGCGCCACCTCGAGCTCGCCCCCGAGGCCGAAGACTGGACCGGGATCGAGGACCTCATCAACGGGTTGGGCGCCGTCCCGGGACGGCGCCCAACCCGGTCGTCTCGTCCCCACCAGAGTCTGCGCCGCCTGCCCCCGGTACCCTGAGCCGAGCACCGGGTGCGCCGGGCGATCGACGCTGTCGGTGAGCGACCTCCCCAGCCGCGCCGTCTTCTGGGACGACCTCCGATGTAGCTCACCTTGGTGAGCGACGCGGCCTCCCCTGAGGCGCGCGACTCGGTGCCAATCCGCGTCCTCGCGGGGCTCTTCTTCCTCAGCGGCGCCGCCACCCTCGGCTACGAGATCGTCTGGGCCCACGAGCTCAGCCTCGTCTTCGGCGGCACCACCGTGGGGGTCGCCTACGTCACGGCGCTGTTCATGGGCGGGCTCGGCATCGGGGGCGCCATCGGCGCACGCCTCGTGCCCCACATCCGTCGACCGCTGCGGGCCTACGGGGTGATCGAGGGCGTGCTCTCCCTCGCAGCGATCGCCTCGATCCTGTTGCTGCCCTCCCTGCGCTGGGTCCGAAGCACGCCCCTCGCTCACCTCGGCGCGGCGGCCCTCGTCCTCCCCTGCACGGTCCTGATGGGCACCACCTTGCCGGTGCTCGTCGAGGCCGTCAGCGGTCGGCTCGGCGTCGCCCTCGGCTGGCTGTACGGGCTCAACACGCTGGGGGCGGTGGCCGGCGTGGTCTTGACCGGGCTCGTCGCCGTCGGCGCCCTCGGCTTCCGCGCCGCCGGCCTCTGTCTCGCAGGGCTCGGCCTCTTCGTCGCGGCCACCGCCTACCTCGGGGGGCGCCACGTCGGGCGCGCCGAGCGTCCCGTCGACGAGGTGGGCCGCCCGACGCGGCCCGCCTGGCTGCTGCCGGCCTTCGCCACGGGCTTCGCGGGGCTCGCCGCGGAGGTCCTGTGGACCCGCGCCCTGATCACCGAGTTCAACGCCTCGACCTACGCCTTCAGCCTGATCCTCGCCGTCTTCCTCGCCGGCCTGGCGATCGGCGCCGCCGCCGCGGGGCGAGCGATGGCGGCGGGCGCAGGTGCGCTGCGGCTCACGGGCATCACCCAGTTGCTATGTGCCGCCCTGGTGGTCTTCGCCCCGGAGCTGCTCCGCCTCGCGGAGTCGATGCTGCCAGGCTACGTGGGCGTGCGGCAGGTCACGGGGCTCGACATCTGGTTGAGCACCATCGGCGTCGGGCTCGCGCGCACCACCGTGGCCGTCTTCCCAGCGGCCTTCCTGATGGGGTGGTCCTTCCCGCTGCTCTGCCAGATCTACGCCGGGGCCGAGCGCGGCACCGCCGTGGGCCGCTTCGTGGCGATCAACACGGGCGGCGCCGTCGTCGGGGCCCTCGCCGCCCACTTCGTCCTGCTTCCGCTGCTCGGCGTCGGAGGCGGCTTCCAGCTCGTCGGGGCCGTGCTCGGCCTGGTCGGCGCCGCTGCGTTCTACGCCTCGGACCGCCGCCTCGCCCTCCTCGCCGCCTTCCCCCTCGCCCTCGCCGTCCTGCGTCCCGCGGCGCCGCCATTCCTGGGGCGTGGCGTGGCCAAGCACCGCGTGCTCATGGTCGACGAAGGCGTTCAGGACACGACCGCCGTCGTGGAGCTCAGCTTCGAGGGGATGGAGGGCGTCCGCCACATCTTCGCCAACGGGATCGCCTACGCTGGCGATGGCCCCGCGGCCCGTCGCTACATGTACCTCTTGGGCCACCTGCCCGCGCTCGCGGCCCGAGGCCAGCGCCGCGCGCTGGTGATCTGCGCCGGCACCGGCCAGACCGTCGCGGCGGTGGCCCGGCACGACATCGCCCACATCGATCTCGTCGACATCAGCCCGGTGGTCCACCGGACGCTCCCCTTCTTCCACAAGACCAACGACGACGTGCTCCAGAACCCGCGCGTACAGCTCCACATCGAGGACGGCCGACGCTTCGCCGCGATGGCGGAGCCCGGCAGCTACGACGTCATCACCCTCGAGCCGCCCCCCGCCCGCGCCGCCGCCGTCGCCAGCCTCTACTCGACCACCTTCTACGCCCACATCGCCACCCTCCTGGCCGAGGGCGGCGCCGCCGCCCAGTGGCTCCCCCTCCACGGCATGACCGGCCCAGAGCTCGACATGCTCACCCGTAGCTTCGCCGAGGTCTTCCCCCAGGCCCGCTTCGTCCTGCTCAACCCCGACGAGGGGGCCCTGCTCGCCATCCGGGGCGCCGGCGCTCCCCCCGAGACCTACGAATCCCGGCTGAAGCGCCCAAGCGTCCACGAGCAGCTCACCTCCATCGAGGTCCCCGATCCACGCGCGCTGCCGAGCTCGAGCCACCTGGGCGAGCGCGTGGGCCCCGGCGTCGTCGTCACCGACGACCACCCGAGGATCGAGTACTTCGCAGCGGATCTGGAGTGGAGCACACCGGCCAGCGAGAGAGACGCCCAGCGCGCCTTCCTTCAGCGGATGCTCGCCCCCCGCACCACCCCCGCCAGCCCGTAATCGCGCTACTCGTCCTCCCCCTCCTCCTCGTCCGCTCGGCGGGGGACACGATAGAGGGGCAGGAACGTATCGGGGATCTCCGAGCGGCCCGTTCACCGCCGCGAAAGTGGCGGAGATAGGGGCCCGCAGCGCGGTCGAAGCTCGACCGCGCTCTTCATCCACTCCGCGCCGCCCCCACTCAGCCTCGTCGATGACCCGATACGAGCCGACGGCGCCCACTCGACCGTCAGCCGACCGGGTCGCCTTCCAGCGGGCCCGACTCATCGATTCGCCACGGGCACGGCGACGCCCGGGTCGACTCGTGGAGCATGGACGCCGCGTCCACCCCAAGAACGTGGAGCATCGCCACGACGCTCGAGAACTGGATGTCGGTGTCGACGTTGAGGAGCTGAGACACCCGCGACCGGCTCACGCCCAGCTCCTCCCCCAGCCGGCTCTGCGTCCAACCCCGCCGCTGGAGCAACGTGCGAGTCACCGTCGCCAGAGCGATGCGGGCACCGTACACCGCCGCCTCACGCAGATCCGCAGGGTCAAACTCGATCTCCTCCAGCAGGCTCTCCGAGTTCATCTCGACTCTCCTCGAAACCAGTGGCGACGCAGGCGCTCGATGTCGCCATCTGAAGAGAGGACGGGTGGCCGATCCCCTGACCGTCTCCGCACCCACAGCTCCGTCTCGATTCGAGAATGGTCCAACAATGGTGTCCTCGTCGCGCGGCAGATCGAGTCCAGCTCCGTGGGGTCAAGCCTGACCACCATCGATTCCTCGCAGCGCAAGACCGAACCCCGTCTACCACTCCTTCGGCAGGAGCAACCTTCATGTTTAGAGTAACATCAACACGCTCTGAAAAACGGTAAGCTGCAAACGCTCGATCTCCCCCAATCCCCTCCTCTCTCGTGAGCATCACGCTCGGGCTCAGAGAGTAAGCAAGGGCCGGGCCAACGGCGAAGCCAAGCAATACCAATGGGTTGAGCGCATCGGGGGCGAAGGCCAGATGGCCAAAGCGTTCAAGGTGTTCAAAATCTGAACGCTCGACGCGGTCGGGAAGAGGTCCGCCTTGCCGGAGATCGAGCCGTCGTCAGCGGCGGCGTCGTCGCGCGAGGCCCACCATCCAGATCCACGCCCAGGGTGAACCGGGGGCCGGCGCAAAGCGGCAGCCGTCGCTGCCGCCGCCGCTCTCGGTGTCCTTCGCCTCGGCGCCCACGGCGTCGGGATCGACCCCGCCATCGAGGTCCCCACTGGAGTCGCCGCCACCACCGCCCTGGTCGGGGTCGCCGCCGGCCCCGCCCATGTCCATGCCGGCGTCGGGCGGAGGGGGGAGCGGGTTGGTTGGCCAATCGGCGACGCACTGGGCCTCGCCGTTGGTCACCGCGCACCGCTGGTGTCGCGGGCAACGCAGGCCCACGCAGGGATCGGCGATGCAGGCCCCGCGCTCACAGGTCTCGGCGGGCCCGCAGACGACGTCTTTGCACGGGTCCTCGACGCAGACGGCGTCCACGCACACGGTGTCTGCCTCGGGGCAACCGACGGGGTCGCAGCCGGTCTCCTGGCACAGGCCGTCGAAACAGGCCGCCGCCGGCCCACAGCTCACCTCGGCGCAGGAGAACACGCAGCCGCCGTCGCGGCAGAAGCTGTCCGCTCCGCAGTCGACGCCGGCGCACGGATCGACCTCACACCCACCGGGTCGGCAGCGCATCGCGTCCGGGCATCCGGCGCGGACGCAGTGGTCGACGCCGCACTCGCCCTCGACGCACGCCTCGCCTTCGCCACACCCGACCCCGTCGCAGAGGTCGACGCAGCCCAGGTCGGTGCACGTGTGCCCCTCGCCCTCGCAGCCGCTGACGAGACACCATGGCACGCAGACCCCGTCGGCGCAGAAGGTGTCGCCCTCGGCGCAGCCGCCCTCGTCGTCGCACGCGGGCAGGCAGCGCCCCTCACGGCACCCGTGACCCTCGTCGCACAGCGCGGTGGCCTCCTCCTCGTCGACCTGGTCGTCGCAATCATCGTCGATCCCGTTGCAGACCTCCGGCGGCGGGCCACCGCAGGTGCCACACTCGTTGCGCACCCCCTCGTCCACGAGGCCATCGCAGTCGTTGTCGACTCGATCGCAGACCTCTTCGGCGGGCGAGATCTCGGGCAAGCAGCGGGTGCCGCCGAAGACGCAAGCCCACGCGCCCACGCCGCACTGCCCAGCGAGGCCGCTCGCGCACACGCCGGGGACCACCACCTCCGTCCCGTCGGCGTTGAGATCCGTGATGCCGTCGCAGTCATTGTCCACGCCATCGCACACCTCGGGCTGCCCGTCGGGGACGCAGACGTAGCGGTCGCAGGCGTCCCCCACCAGATCCTCGTCCCGATCGCGCTGCGCCGGGTTCTGCGTCTTGGGACAGTTGTCGCAGACGTCGCCCACGCCGTCGCCGTCCTCGTCGAGTTGGTCAGGGTTCGGGATCGTCGCGCAGTTGTCGTCCGGCAGGCAGATCTCGTCCTGGTCCTCGTCGGAGCAGGGCAAGCCCACGCCCCACTGCACCGCATAGCACCACGGCTCGCTGGTCTCCCCCTCGGCGAGAGGGCCCACGTCGAAGCGCAGCGCCAGGGTGACGTCGTATCCCTCGTCTGTGATGAGGTCGGCGTTGAGATCGGCGTTGTTCCCGTTTTGGTTGATGTCGTTGCGCAGCCCCGCGCAACCGTCGTCGATATCGCCGATGCGCCCGCGCTGCTCGGGGAACCGGCCAATCTCCCAGGAGTGGAGCAGGTGGTCCTGATTGAGGCCATAGATGCCCACGAAGGTCGTCGGCTCCTCCGGGTTGTCACCCTCGTCGAACTCCCACAGCGTCTTCGGCGCGCCCACGCTGGTGGCGCCGAAGTCGTTGCCGAGGCCCCCCTCGAAGAACAGGTCGCCGTCGATGTAGGGCGTGATCGCGACCCGGCGGATGGGGTCACCGCTGATGTTGGTGAAGGTGTAGCAAACCTCGAGGCGCGTGCAGACGAGCTCATAGGTCGCCTCCACCTCCAGGCCCAACAGGGCGAAGCCACTGTCGATCACGCCACCATTCAGGTTGACTCGCGCCGCCGCCCCTTGGAATCGACCCGCCTCGAGCCAGTTCCCCTCGACGTTACCCCCGCCGGTCTCCCGACACAGGTGCACCATCGACTCGAAGACCGTGCTGACGAAACCGGCGTCCGGCATGTCGTCGAACGGGTCGAACTCAGCGTTGTCCCCCGCGCTGACGCTGCTTCCGGTGGCGCCATAGGCGTCGAGCTCGAGCTGCACGCGACCCAGATCGGCGTCGCAGAAGGGATCGGTCTCCAGCGTCACGCTGTCTGCCCCATTGGGGAATTGCGCGAGCGCAGGCGCGCAGAGCGTCGCGAGCACGACCAGTCGACAAACGGACATTCACGGCCCCCCGGATCCAGAATCGGGGGAGCATAGCGGATCTGGCGATCAGTAGGCGAGCAGCGCCGAGAGAGCCGCGTGCACGTCGGCTTCCTGGGGCAGCGTCGCGCGCTCGAGCACGCGCGAGAAGCCGACCGGCACGTCCGCGGCCCCCACCCGCCGAACCGGCGCGTCGAGCCACTCGAAGCAATCCGAGGCGATGCGCGCCGCGATCTCTGCGCCGAAGCCGTGCGTCAGGTTGTCCTCGTGCACCACCAGCGCGCGCCCGGTCTTGCGCACCGACGCGGCGACGGCCTCCATGTCGTAGGGCTTGATGCTGCGCAGATCGAGGACCTCGACCTCGTGGCCCTCCTTGGCCAGCGCCTTCGCCGCTCGCAGGCTCCAGTGGACGGTCGTGCCCCAGGAGATCACGGTCGCGTCGCCGCCCGCCCGGCGAAGCCGCGCATGGCCGAGAGGCACGGCGTGCTCCGGATCGCAGCGCGGCGTGGCGGCGAAGCCCTGGTTGTAGAGGAACTTGGGCTCGAGGAAGAGCGTCATTCCCCGACTGCGGATGCACGTGCGAAGGAGCCCCGCGGCGTCGTCGGCGAACGCCGGGGCGACGATGCGCACCCCTGGCAGGGCGCCGAAGACCCCTTCCACGCACTGCGAGTGGTACGGGCCGCCGCCGATGTAGCCGCCGCTGCTCAGGCGCAGCGTCACGTTGGGCGAGAACTGCCCGCGCGTGCGCCAGTGCTCATGGCTCATCTCGACGATCTGCTCCATCGCCGGCCACACGTAGTCGGCGAACTGCGCGGCCTCGACCACGACGCGGATCCGATCGTCGTAGCGGCACAGTCCGTTGGCCGTGCCGACGATGTAGTCCTCGGCGATGGGTGCGTTGAAGACGCGGCCCGGACCAAAGGCCTGCTGCATGCCCTTGGTGACGTTGAAGACGCCGCCCTTCTCCTTCGAGGCGACGTCCTGACCCCAGAGGAAGGTGTGCTCGTTGCGCTCGAACTCGGCGTGCAGCGTCTCGTTGATCGCCTCGCGCAGCTTCCATCTCTCCCCCGTCTCCGGCGTGGGCGACTCCGAGGGCGTCCATGGCGCGGGGCTGATGAAGGAGGTGACGCTCTCTGGATCGGGGTCCGCCGCGGCCTCGGCGCGTCTCGCGGCCTCCGCGAGCTCCGCCTCGCTGCGCGCTTCGAGGGTGGCGACCTCCTCCGCTGTCGCGAAGCCGCAGGTCACCAGATCGGCGCGCAGCCCCGGCAGCGGGTCGGAGGCGATCGCCGCGGCGATCTCAGCCTCGTCGCGGTACAGCTCGTGGCGATCGGAGTTCGAGTGCGCGTGGATGCGCACGCAGCGCGCGTGCACCAGCGCCGGCCCCTCACCGCTGCTCACGTAGTCGAGGGCGGCCTGCATCCCGTGGTGGCAATCGACGAAGTCGGTGCCATCGACGTTGATGATCTCGAGGTGCGCGAGGCCCCGATAGTTGTCGCTGACCCGTGTGTTCGCGCTCTGCTCGGCGACCGGAACGGAGATGCCGTAGCCGTTGTTCTGCACCACGAAGACCACCGGCAGCCGCTCTCGGCTGGCCCCGTTGAGGGCCTCGTAGACGTAGCCCTCGCTGGTGCTGGCCTCGCCCTGGCTCGTAAACGCCACGCGATCGGCGCCGTAGTGCTTGGCCGCGCGCGCGACACCGACGGCGTGCAGCGTGTGGTTCCCGGTGCACGAGGACACGTTCTGAATGCCGATCGCGGGCTTCCCGAAGTGGTTCGACATGTGGCGCCCACCGCCGGCCACATCGGCGCCCTTCGACAGCCCGTTGAGCAGGATCTCGTAGGGCGTCAACCCCGCCGACAGGCAGGTGAGCAGGTCGCGGTAGTAGGTGAAGAGGAAGTCTCGCTCTGCGCGAAAGGCCTGACCGAGGGCGAGCTGGATGCCGTCATGCCCCGCGAAGGAGGCATGAAAGCTCCAGCCCATCGCCTTGCGAATGTAGAGGTGCGCCTGGGCCTCGATGAGCCGCCCGAGGTGGGTGAGGCGATACCACTCGAGCACCGTCTGCGGGTCGATCCCCGCGTACCGGGACTCGGTCACGACGCGCCGAGCTGATCGACGACCGCCTTGAGCATGCTGCTCGTGCTCGCGTCGCCGCCAAGGTCGTAGGTCACGTGGCGTCCCTCGAGGAGCACCGCGTTCACCGCCGCGTCGAGGCGCTTGGCCACCGCGTGCTGACCGATGCTCCCCAGCAGATCGATCGCCGGCCGAAGCAGCGGGAGCGGGTTTGCGAGATCTCTGCCCACCAGCTCCGGTACGCGACCGTGGACCGCCTCGTACACCGCCACGTCGTCGCCCTGGTCAACGCCCCAACAGGCGCTGATCCCACCGACCAGCCCAGCGCCGAGGTCGCTGACGATGTCGCCGTAGAGGTTGCCGCAGACGAGCACCTCGAACTGGTGCGGCCGGCTCACGAGCTGCATGCAGCAGTTGTCGACGATGACCCCGCGCGTCTCGATGTCCGGGTAGTCGGCCCCGACCTCCTCCCCGACCCGCAGGAAGAGGCCGTCGGAGAGCTTCATGATGTTCGCCTTGTGCACGATCGCCAGCTTGCGGCGACCATTGGCGCGGGCGTAGCGGTAGGCGAAGCGGAAGATTCGCTCGCTCGCCGCGCGGGTCACGACCTTGATCGACTCGACCACGCCGGGGTGCACCTGGTGCTCGAGCCCGGCGTAGACGTCCTCCGTGTTCTCGCGGATGACGACGAGGTCGATGCCCTCGTAGCGCGCCGCGACGCCCGGCATGTTGCGCACGACGCGGACGCCGGCATAGAGGTCGAGGGCCTTGCGCAGCGCCACCGACGGGCTGAGCACGCCGACCCCGGGCGGTGTCGAGCAGGGGCCCTTCAGCGCGACGCCATTGCGCCGGACCGAGGTCAGCACCCTCTCGCCCACCTGGGACTCGGCGTCTCCGATCTCCTCGATGACCTCCCACTCGATCTCGGCCCCTGCGGCGGCCAGGACCTCGGTCACCGGCTCCGCGAGGTCGCGGCCGATCAGGTCTCCGGGGATCAGCGTGACGGTGCGCGCTTTCATGCCGCCACCTCCTCGGCCGTTGGCATCGCCTGAATGATCGCCTGCGTGATCTCGCCCGTCGTGGCCTTGCCGCCCAGGTCACCCGTGCGAACCTCGCCGCTGGCGAGCACCCGACCGATGCCGCCCTCGATGCGCTTCGCCGCCACCAATTCGCCGATGTGTCGCAACATCAACGCGGCGGAGTGGGTCAAGGCGATGGGGTTCGCCAACCCGCGCCCGGCGATGTCGGGCGCCGAGCCGTGCACCGCCTCGAAGACCGCGCACTCGTCACCGATGTTGGCCCCCGGCACGATGCCGAGCCCGCCGACCAGGCCGGAGCACAGGTCGCTGACGATGTCGCCGTAGAGGTTCTCCATGAGGAGCACGTCGTAGACGCTCGGATCGAGGGCGAGCTGCATCGCGACGCCGTCGATGGGCACCTCCTCCACCTCGATGAAGGGGTAGCCGCCGGCGATCTCGCGACAGCAGTCCAGGAAGAGCCCGTCGGAGAGCTTCATCACCGACGCCTTGTGCACGACGGTGATCTTGCGGCGCCCGGTCCAGCGCGCGTACTCGAAGGCGTACTTGGCGATGCGGCGACTGGCGCCGGCGGTCATGATCTTGAGCGCCTCCACGACCCCCGGCACGACCTCGTGTTCCCGCCCCGCGTAGAGCCCCTCCGTGTTCTCTCGGAAGACCACCAGATCCACGTCCGAGTGGCGCGTGACCAACCCCGGCCACGACCGCACGGGCCGCAGGCTCACGTAGGTCGACAGCGCCTTGCGCAGGCCGACGTTCACGCTGGAGAAGCCTCGCCCGACCGGCGTCGTGATGGGCCCTTTCAGCGCGACCCGGTTGCGCCGGATCGAGTCGAGGGTGGATTCGGGGAGCGTCGCGCCAACGGCCTCGACGGCGTCGAGCCCCGCGAGGTGACGCTCCCAGGAAACATCGACGCCGGCGGCTTCCACGATGGCGACGGTCGCCTCGGTGACCTCGGGGCCGATCCCGTCGCCCGGCAGGAGGGTGATCGAATGTCGCATCGCGCCACGATACGCCCCGAGCGATCGTTTGCAAGGCTGCTTGACCCGCGCCGCGCCGCGCGACCAAACTCACCGTCACCACCGACCCCAAGGGTTATCGCAGATGCGCATCCTCGAAGGCGCGATGGAGCTCACATTTCACGGCGAGACGCGCCGCTGCCCGATGGCGGGCGTCCGCGATCCCGACGGCTCGGTGGAGGTCGCGGTGGCCACGCCCTTCGGCCTGCGTCGCGTCAGCGCCGAGCTCGATCCGGAGCGACGCATCATCGAGGCGCACACCTTCGCCTTCGACTACGAGTCGGGCCAGGTCACACGGTTCGAGTTGAACCTCACGGGGGGACCCGTGAGCGAGGACCGTCGGGTCTTCGAAGGCACCGTCAGCGGCGGCGGCCTTCAGGGGGCTTGGCGTATCACCGAGCTCGGCCCCTTCGACGACGCCGACGACGAGGCGACCCACGCCCTGGGCGTCGGCCGAAACGTACCGCAGTCCATGATCCCGGCCTCTTTCCCCTCCAAAGAGTAGGGCCTACTCCTCATCGACGATCGGCACGTCCATCACCATGGTGCGGTCCTCGTCGTCTTCACCGAAGGCCAGAGGATCCGGTTCGAGCAGGGTCGGCTCCGACCCGAGACCGGCGGCGCTCGACACGGTGCTACCGGTGACGGTGCTCGCCTCCCCCCCGACCCGGGCGCGCACCGACCGCACCGCTGAGGCGACGCCCGACACCGCGAGGGTGCCCGCGAACGCCTCGGTCTCGTGGCCCGCCACGTTCACCAGCCGCCGAGCCTCGGCCTCTTCGATGCCCAGACCAGCGGCGTCGGCGACGGCCCGCAGCATCAGCGAGAGCGCCGCGGCGGACGGGACCCGACGTTGCGGATCGATGGCCAGGCACGCCTCGACCACGCAGGCTACCGACTGGGGGACCTGGGCGTTGCGACCGCGGATCGGAGGGGGCGGCACCTTGTCGAGAAAGCGGCGGAAGATCTCGCCGGTGTCCTCGGACTCGAAGGGGAGCGTGCCCGTGAGCGCCTCGTAGATGGTGGCGCCGAGGGCGTAGACGTCGACCAGCGGACGCGGCGTCTCCTGGTTGAACTGCTCCGGCGGCATGTACCAGAGCGTGCCCACGTTCGCGCCCGCCATCGTCAGGTCCGGGCTGCGCTCGGGATCCTTCGCCACCCCGTAGTCGGTGACGCGCACGGTGCGGGGGTCGCGCCCGTCGACGAGCATCAGGTTCGCGGGCTTGATGTCGCGGTGGACCACGCCCCGCGCATGAGCGTAGGCCAGCGCATCGGCGCAGCGGATGCCGATCTCGACCGCCTCCTCCACCGGAAGCGCCCGCCCGCGGCTGCGCAACCGGTCCTGGAGCGACCCGCCGGGCAGATACTCGAGGACCATCGCCTGGAAACCAGGCGCCTCGAGGTAGTCGTAGACCCGCGCGATGTGTGGATGGTCGAGCTCCGCCTGGAGCCGTGCGCCCTGCCGGAAGCGCTCAGCCAGAAGCGCGTCGTCGCTAGCGTCCGGCGAAGAATGTCGCAACTTCACGGCGACGGCGCGCCCGAGCAGCCGATGCCGCGCCAGCAGGACGGTCCCCATGCCACCGACCCCGATCCGTCGGTCCACCGTGTAGGGTCCGATGTGGCTCGGAGTCCGTGCCATCAGGCCCCGGGAGGGTCGAGGCCGACCAGTTCGGCGAGGCGTCTCGCGTCGCGGAGCATCTGCCGGGTGGTGAACACGATGTGCCCGCCCGATCGCCCCTCCAAGTGACCCAGGAGCACGTCGAGATCGTAGTCGGAGAAGCGATTCGCGAGGCCTCGGCGCCCCATCAGCCGCCAGTAGATCTCGGGTCCCGCCGGCGGCAGCTCGTCGGGCTCGAGGCCCAAGGGATCGACGGCCGGCACGAGACCAAGATCCGCGGAGAGCGCGAGGTGGTCGTCGTAGGACCACAGCCCCTCCGCCCACCACGCCACGCGGAGCCCTTCCGGGCGGCGTCCTTCAGCGCCGAAGAAGGCGTCCATCGCCGCCCGGTGTACGCTGGTCGGCCGGAAGTCGCCGCCCGTGCGCAGCAGCACGGTGTCCGCGCCCAACCGCTCGGCGCAGGCCAGGGTGCGGGCCCAGCCGGCCTCGGCCTCCTCACCCGCGAAGCCCGCCGCGACCACCGAGCTGCAGACGCGCGGCACGTAGCGCGCGGCCTCGGGCGCCTGAGCCCGCCAGCGCCCGAGCACTTTGAGCGAGGTGCGCTCCTCCTCCGGGCTGAGCTCCCAGGCGTCGAGGAACTTCCAGTAGCGATCGCGCGACCCGACAAATCCCGAGCACGCGACGTGAAGAGCGTCCATCGATTGATCCTAACCTACCGTGCCAGCGGCGCGTAGAGGTACATCGCCCGCGGCGCCGCCGAGATGTGCTCGACGAGGGCCGCGGCGGGCCCCGGGGGCTCGGCACGGGACGCCGTCAACAGGCTCCACATCGAGGGGCGCCGGCTGTAGCGCACCACGTTGAAGGGCCCCCCCTCGCTGATCTGCTTCAGCTTCGAGAGCGCCTTCTTCCGGTACCCGATGCCGTCGACCAGCTTCGCTTCGAGGGCCTGCTCCGCGGTGAAGATCCGCCCGTCTGCGAGCTGCTCCACCGTGTCCAACTCGAGCCCGCGGCCCGCGGCGACGAGATCGACGAAGCGGCCGTAGAGGTGGTCGACCACCTCTTGTAGGAGGCGCCGGTGCTCCGCGGACATCGGTCGCGTGGGGCTGAGCAGCGCCTTGTTGGCCCCCGAGGTGATGGAGACGTCCTCGACCCCGTAGCGCTCCAGGAGTTGGTGCACGTTGAGGCTCTGGATGATGACGCCGATGCTCCCGGTGATGGTCGTGGGCAGCGCCCACACCTCGTTGGCGGCCACCGCCGCGTAGTAGCCGCCCGACGCGCAGAGATCGCCCATGTGGACCAGCACCGCCTTGCCGTTCTCGCGCAGTCGCTTGATGCGCTCGTGGAGCAGATCGGCGTCTGTCACCGAGCCGCCGGGCGTGTCCAGGTGGAGCAGGACGCCGGCGACCTGCTCGTCTTCGAGGGCGCGGTCCAGCATCCGCAGGGCGAAGCCAGTTGCCCCGGCGCCGCGCCCGACTCCAGCGCGACCGCGGACCAGGATGCCGCGCACCTCGACGACAGCGAGCTTCTTCTTTGCGTCGGGGTGCGTCTCCTCGCTGACCTCGATCGTGTCGGCGCCGTCGGACCCCGTCGCCCCCACGGCCCCCGCGAGGGTGACCCCGATCATGCCCAACATCGCCAACCCGCTCATCATCACCAGCAGACAGCCGATCCCTCGGCGTGGTGTGGCCGCTGGTGGGGGGGTACGTTCAGCCAATGAGCCCTCCTCGAGTGGACGCGGTGTAGCACCCCGCGCGCCACGGGACAACCGCACGTCTCCCGTGGTAACGAGCCCGTGGATCCCAAGTGTGGAGCCCCCGACATGTCCCTCGAGAGCACCGACCCCGAGATCGCCGCGCTGATCACCGCCGAGCGCCGGCGCCAGGCCGAGACGCTGCGTCTGATCCCCTCCGAGAACTACGCCTCGACGGCGGTCCTCGAGGCGACGGGGAGCTGCCTGACGAACAAGTACAGCGAGGGCTACGCCGGCCGCCGCTACTACCAGGGGCAGGCGCACATCGACGCCGTCGAGCGGCTCGCCATCACCCGCGCGAAGGCGGTCTTCGGTGTCGACCACGCCAATGTGCAGCCCTACTCGGGCTCGCCGGCCAACCTCGCTGTCTACCTCGCCTTCCTCGACGTGGGCGATACGATCCTGAGCATGAGCCTGCCCCACGGCGGCCACCTGACGCACGGCTGGAAGGTCACCATCTCGGGGCGCCACTTCAAAGCCGTGCAGTATGGCGTCCGCCGCGAGGATGGCCAGATCGACTTCGACCAGGTCGCCGCGATGGCTCGCGAGCACCAGCCGAAGCTCCTAATCTGCGGAGCCTCCGCCTACCCGCGCACCTTGGACTTCGCGCGTTTCGCGGAGATCGCCCAGGAGGTCGGCGCCTACCTCCTCGCCGACATCGCCCACATCGCGGGCCTCATCGCCGGCGGCGCGCACCCCTCCCCGGCGACCCAGGCGGACGTGATCAGCACCACCACGCACAAGACGCTGCGGGGCCCTCGTGGCGGAATGCTGATGTGCAAGCGCGAGCACGCCAAGGCCATCAACCGGGCGGTCTTCCCCGGATTGCAGGGGGGCCCGCACAACCACACCACAGCGGCCATCGCCGTCGCCCTGAAAGAGGCGCAGAGCCCCGACTTCGCGACCTACGCCCAGGCCACGGTGGACAACGCCAAGACCCTCGCCGACGGCCTCCTCTCCCACGGCTTCGACCTGGTCTCGGGCGGCACGGACAACCACCTCATCCTGATCGACCTCACCAACAAGAACGTCTCCGGCAAGATCGCCGCCCACGCGCTCGAGGAAGCGGGCATCGTCTGCAATGCGAACTCAGTGCCCTTCGACCCCCGTAAGCCCTTCGATCCGAGCGGCATCCGGATCGGGACACCCGCGCTCACGACCCGCGGAATGGGCCCCGACTCGATGAAGCGACTGGCTGACTGGATCGCGGCGGTCGTCGCCGCGCCGGACGACGCGACGTTGCACGCGCGCGTCGCAGGCGAGGTGCGAGCGCTGTGCGCGACGTTCCCCGCCCCCGGAGTCGGCTGACACCCCGGGGTCGCGCCGATCTAGGACGATGCGGCAGAGTCGCGACGCGGCGCGCTGCACGCGCCCGCCAACCGATTTCGGCGTTGCGAACCCTACCGATATCTTCGGGCCGAAATCGACTGTTGGGGCGTGCTGCGCGCCGTCGCCGTTTTGTGGGGACGCTGCTACGCGGGCGCCCCGGCGGTCTCCTTCTTGGGCGCTGCCTGCTGCTGACTCTTGGCCCCGCCGCCCCCCTCGCCACCGCCGCCTTCGCCGCCGTTGCCTCGACGCCCGCGTCGGCGCCGCCGACGACGACGCCGGCCGCCGCCCTCCGCCTTCTCGCCCTCCGCCTGCTGCTGCTGCTGCTGCTGCCCGCGCTGGCGCCGGCCCTCGCGCCGCTGACCACCGCCGCCACCGCCACCGCCACCACCGCCACGACGTCGCCGCTGACCGCCACCGCCGCCACCGCCACCGCCACCGTTGCGGCCACCACGACGGCGGTTCCCCACGCGCCCGTTGCCCATCGCCGCGGCCCGCGAGCGCGCCTCTTTGATCGCCTCGCGATCCTCCTCGCTCATCTGCGGCAGGCCTTCGTACTTTCCGCTCGCAGTCCGCTTGCGATCGCGCCGAAACTCCTCGGAGAGCTGGCGCTCGTCAGCGTCGTGGAGCAGCCCGCTCATCGCCTCGCGGCAGTTGTCGCAGCGGACGTCCTGTCGCTCCTTGGGCCAACGATCGAGGGAGACTTCCTCGCCGCACATCGCGCACGGGAAGGAGACCGGCCCGCGATTCCGCTTGCCCGTCGTCCCCGTGGCCTCGATGCCGAGCCGAGCGTTGGAGCCCGCCCAGAACGTCACCGAGTCCTCGGTTTTGTCGTGCCAGACTCGCGCCTGGTAGTCGCCGGCTTTGTTCCCGCCGGCTTTGTTTCCACCGCCATGCCGTCCGCCGCGACCGCGGCGCCTTCGATTTCCTGGGCTCTGGCTCAAGCTGCTCTCCGGTTACCGGGTGGCTCGAAACCGGGCCGCCGGACGGCGACCCAAGAATGCGCTCATCGATTTGGTGAGAGGTTTGCCCTCTGGCCCCCTCCCGGGACCGGCGCGGTGCAAACCACAGTGGAAGGTTAGCACGCTCGCCGACGGCGCGACAACCGTCTCGTCCATCGCGGGGGCCTGTGATACACCGGCGCCATGAAGAGCTGCCCGGCGTGCGGGGCCGACAACAACGGGGGATCGCGCTTCTGCCTGGAGTGTGGGGAGTCGTTCGACGATCTCCCGGAGGCGCCCACCGACCCCTGGCTGGGGCGCATGGTCTCGGGACGTTTCCGCATCATTCGCAAGCTCGGCGACGGCGGAATGGGCGAGGTCTATCTGGCCGAGCAGCTCCCGATGGGCCGGGAGGTCGCGCTCAAGGTCCTGCGTCAGCACCTCGCCGACGATCCCCAGGCCGTGGAGCGATTCCAGCGCGAGGCCCAGGCCGCCAGCCAGCTCACCGACCAGCACACGATCACGGTCTACGACTTCGGCCAGGACGAGGACGGCACGCTCTTCCTCGCCATGGAGTTCCTCGAGGGGCAGCCCCTCGACGAGCTCCTCGCTGGCGACCGCATCGACCCGGCTCGCGCCGCGCGCATCCTCGCGCAGGTCTGCGGCTCACTCGAGGAAGCCCACGGCCGCGGGATGGTGCACCGGGACCTCAAGCCCGAGAACATCTTCCTGACCGTGCGGGGCCGCGACCCCGACTACGTCAAGGTCCTCGACTTCGGCATCGCCAAGGTCACCCAGTCCCCGAAGGGCGAGAAGCTGGAGACGATCACGCGGGCGGGCGCGATCTTCGGCACCCCGCAGTACATGTCCCCGGAGCAGATCCGGGGCGAGGAGCTCGACGCCCGCTCGGATGTCTATGCCCTCGGGGTCATCCTGTATGAGATGATCTCCGGCCAGCTCCCCTTCAAGGCTGGCACGGTGATGGAGCTCTTGACGCAACACCTCAACGCCGCGCCGGCCCCGATAACGGGTTCGCCGGCCCACCATGGCAGCGCCGCGGCCAAGCTCGAGGCGGCGGCGCTACGCGCCCTTTCGAAAGACCCAAACGCGCGCCAGCCCTCGGCCCGCGCATTCCTGGAGGACATCATGGCAGCTATGCCGAACCTGACGCTCGATTCGATGACCCACCTCGAACCCGTCACCGCCGGCGCGCCCGCGGCCGTGCTCGATGCCCCGGCACCGAGCGGCTCGAGCCTGTCGGTCGTGGTGCTCGCGGCCCTCGTCGCCGCTGGCGCCGCCGGCGCCTTCTTCTTCCTCAACGGCGGGCCCGGCGGGAGCGCCTCGGGGCCCGACGTCGCCCCCGCCTTCGTCGGACAAGAGGCGGCGGCCGACGACGCCACCCCCGCCGAGCCGGCGAAGGACGACGCCGAGAAGCCGGCCGAGGAGAAGGCCGCTGCCGCCGAGGAGAAGCCCGCAGAGGCCGAAGAGGCCGCCGAGCCGGCGGCGAAGGAGGTCAGCGAGGAGGAGGCGAAGAAGATCGAGGTCGAGGCCGAGGCCGAGGCGAAGGCCGCCGAAGAGGAGGCGAAGGCCGCCGAAGAGGAGGCGAAGGCCGCCGAGAAGGGCGGCGAGTTGAGCGAGGCCGAGGCCAACGCGATCGCCGCCAAGGCGGAGGCCGAAGCCAAGGCCGCCGAGGCGGAAGCTGCCGCCGCCGCCAACGCAGTGAAGGCCGCCGAGGCCACCGAGAAGGCGAAGGCCGCGGAGGAGAGCGCGAAGGCCGCCGCCGCCGAGAAGGCCGCTGCCGAGTCCGCCAAGGCCGAGGCTGAGGCGAAGGCCGCCGAGCAGCAAGCGAAGGCCGCCGAGGCGCAGGCGGCGCAGGCGAAGTCCGACGCCGAGAGAGAGGCCGCCGAGGCGGCGAAGGCCCAGGCGGACGCCGCGCGCGTCGAGGCGGAGAAGGCCGCCGCGGCCCAGGCCGCGGAGGCCGAGAAGCTGAAGGCCGAGGTCGCCCGCGTCAGGGCCGAGGCCGAGGCCGCCAAGGCGGAAGCCGAGGCCGCCAAGGCGGTGATCGAGGAAGCCAGGGTCAAGGCCGAAGAGGCCAAGGCCAAGGCCGAAGCCGCGCGCAAGCGCCGGCGCGCCAAGTTGAAGACGGGCAAGGTCTTCGTGAGCACCAAGAGCCGCAACGCGAAGGTCTACATCGACGGCAAGTTCAAGGGCCGCACCCCGTTGAAGGCTCTGCGCCTGAAGCCCGGCAAGCACCGCATCGAGCTCCGCATCGGCAAGAAGAAGAAGGGCCGCAGGATCACCGTGAAGGCCGGGCGTGTGCTCCGCGTCAAGTTCAACCTCTGAAGCTCGCCGCATGACCGTCCGCGTCGCCCTGGAACGCTGCGGCAGAGTCGCGACGCGGCGCGCTGCACGCGCCCGCATTTCGCTGCGTCGCTCTGTCTGGCGCAGTGTCCTAGGACACTGCGTGGTCTGCTTGACCGCCGGGCAGCTATACGCGGCGACGCCCGCCGGCGAGTTCCGGCTGGGCGACGGCCGGATGCGCGCGGACGTGAAGAGCTGGGGACCCGATTGTGGGCCCCGGCCCGGTGCCGGGCGCATCACCAGCGCGGCGGCTTATCAGTTCACCGGCGCGTTGCTCCAGGGAGGCGACCACCCGGCGTTCACTCCCGGGGCGTGCATCGTGAGCGGCATCCCGGGGCTGCGCGCCACGCGGTCCGGAAACCGTATCACCTGCAAGTCCAAGCCCGGCGCGCCGAAGCAGATCGACGGGCGGATCGACCTTCGGGTCATCGACGTGAACGCCCTCGCCGTCACGCAGCGCTTCGCCTTTGATTGGCGGCTCAAGGGCTCCCATTGCGTCGTCACGCTGACGACGCGGCTGGAGTTGGCGCGCAGCGAACCGATCGTGGCCGACGCGCCTCCCCCGCCCCCTCCGGAGGCCGAGGCGCCGTCCGCCAAGGCGTGCGATAGCCCCGGGGCCCTCGCGAGGCTGTCGGCCCGGGGCTCGACCCGGCGGGCGGTCAAGAAGGGCGGGCGCGTGCGGCTCTCCGTCCTGGGGCGTGACGCCGCCGGCTGCGCGGTCGCGGCCCCAGTGAGCTGGAGCGCCAGCGGGGGCAAGGTGAAGCGCGGCGTCCTCGATGTGCGCGGCGTCGCGGCGGGGACCAAGCTCGAGGTGAAGGCCTTGGCGGGCGCGCTGTCGGTGGTCTTCGAGGTAGAGGTGCTCGCCGAGGCGGACCTCGCCGCCCTCGCCGCCGACCAGCCCGAGCTCATCGAGGGCGGGATGGCCCCGCTGCCACCCCAGGCCGGCGCCGGAGTCGGCGCGACGGGGGACGGCAGCACCGACGACGGCGGCACGGGGCGGCTCCTGCTGGGCATCTTCATCGGCTTCGGGATCGTGGCGGTAGGCATCGGCCTCCTCATCACGCGCCGCTCCATCCAGCAGCGAGGCAAGAGCCTGCTCGACGAGGACATGCTGGCCCGCTACGACGCCCTCACCAACCAACCGACCCCCATCGCGAGTACGATGGCGGCGCCAGCGACGGCGCCGACACCGCCGGTCAGCGACACCTCGCGCCAGTGCCCGACCTGCGACCGCCTCTTCGACGCCGGCACGCGCTTCTGTCCGTTCGACTCCGCACCACTCGACGCCCACGCGACGGCCGCCGACGAGATCCTGCTCACGAGCGCCGGCCTCGCGCTGGGGACCGCGGTCAAGCAGGAGCGCATCTGCCCCCACTGCGGCGCGCGCTACCCCGCCGACGTCCAGTTCTGCGGCCTGGACGGCGCCCGCCTCGTCCTGCTCAACTAGGACCGTGCGGCAGACAAACCGACCTGGCTCTACGCGCGACCGGCGCCTGGCGGTGGCCCAGACCGCCGCCATCGTCCTCATCGGCAACGAGCTGCTCAGCGGGAAGATCCGCGATGAGAACGCGGCCTTCCTCGCCGAGCGGCTCTACGGGCTGGGCGTCACGCTCCGTCGAATCGCGGTCGTGCCCGACGAGCGCGACGCCATCGTCGACGAGGTCCGGCGTTGCGTCGCGGCGTGCGACGTGGTCTTCACCAGCGGCGGCGTCGGCCCGACCCACGACGACATCACGCTGGAGAGCATCGCGTTCGCCTTCGACGTCCCCGTGGTCCGGCACGCGGCGCTGCAAGCCGTCCTCACGGAGCACTTCGGACAGCGCCTGCGTGAGGCCCACCTGCGCATGGCGGACCTGCCGGAGGGCGCCGAGCTCATCGACGAAGGCGAGATCCGCTGGCCGGTCATCAAGATGCGCTCGGTCTACGTCTTGCCTGGGATCCCCCAGCTCTTCCGGGCGAAGTTCGACGCCATCGCGACGCGCTTCGGCGGCGGTCGCTTCCATCTGCGGTCGGTCTACCTCAACGCCGACGAAGGCACCATCGCCGAGCAACTCCAGGCCCTCGAGGGCGACCACGGCGTGGTCGTGGGCAGCTATCCCCGCTGGGACGACCCCGACCACAAGCTCCGCGTCACGATCGAGGCACGCGATCCCGCCCGAGTCGACGCCGCCGTCGCCGCGTTGGTGGCCGGCCTCGAGAGCGCGCGCGTCGTGCGCGTCGACGAACCCGCCACATAACATCGCGCCGTAAGTCGGGCGGCCCCGCTTGCCGTACCGCGCCTCGGCGCCTACCATTGTAGGGCGTCGGCGCGCACACGCTTGGGAGCCAGGGATGGCGATCGAGATCAACCGACTGGCGGACGGAGCGTCCGCGTTGAGCCGTCCGGGGGTGACGGCCCGGTCCGCGTCTGCCCGGCCGCCGACCACACCGCGCTCGCCCGAACCCGACGTCGAGGCGCCGACCCGCACGCCGACCGAAGCCCGCACGGAGTTGTCGCAGACCCAGCGGGTCGAGGCGCGGCGCATCGGTGAGACCCTGCGGTCCGCGACCCAACAGCTCGGCCTCGCGCAAGCCGCCGAGGCAGAGCTCGACACGGGGATCACGGCCCTCGAGCGACTCGGCGAGCTCGCCAACGATGCACAGACCAACCCGGGCCCCAACGAGGCCCGCGGCGAAGAGGCGCGGCGGATCGCGCAGCAACTGGACACCACCGATCGCGGCGAGACCCTCCAGCGCGCTCGCGGCGATGTCGAGACGGAGACTGCACGGCGCGACGTGGAGCGGGCAGAGCAAGAGGTCGAGCGGCTCGACCGCTTGCCCCCGCGACCACGCCTCCCTCGACAATCCACCCTGGCGCTGGTTCCGCGGCTCACCGGTGACGAAACCGAACGCGCGCGCGCCGAGCAAGCCGTCGACACCGCTCGACGAGACCTTGCCCGCGTGGAGAATAGCGAGCGTGTCGTCGTCGCCGGTGGGCCGGTGCTGACCCCCGCCACCGTGGACGTCGAGTCGGCGGAGGGCGGCGCCGCCACGGCCGCCTCGGTGGAGGACGCCGTCGCCCGCGCGTCCAGCCTGCGGCAGCAGGTGCGCTTGCTCGGCAACGGCGCCGCCGACCGCGCCCGCGGCGCGAGTGAGGCGTTGAGCGCCAACGCACGCCCCCGCCTCTCGGATCCCGCGCGGGCCCAGACGGCGGCCACTCGCGTGGCGCGCGCGACCATCGACAACCCCGCGCAGGCCCTGGCGGGCCAGCCCTTCGTCTCGGTCCAGGCCGCGCTGCGCGTCCTCTCCTGAGCGCTACCGACTGCTGCTGAAGTAGTCCGAGCGCTCGCGGAACAACACGTTGAAGGTGGTCAAGGTGCCGTAGCAGCGGCGGATGTAGCTGCCCATGCCGTCGCCCTCGTCGGGGGCGATGTGCGGGTGGGCGGCGACCTGCGCTTCGAGCTGCATGAGGCGATCGCGCAGGATCAAGAGACGCCCGAAGAAGCGCTCGACGGGCTCGTCCACGGGATCGACCTCGTGAACGTAGCGGGTCCTCCCCCCCTGATACCGCTCGGTGAGGGGCGGCGGCGGCAGCGCCATCGCATCCCAGGCCGCCTCCTCGACGAGCTTGCCGAAGAGGATCTGGATCCGCGCCTCGGGGCCATCGGTGTCCTGGGCCGGGAGCCAACCGGTGCCCATCCGCGCCACCGCGGCGTGGGTGAGCGTGATGCGTCGCTCGAGGTCGACCTTCTCGGAGTCGTGGAGGTGCGAGTGGGTGTTCACCTTCTGCTCGAGGACCCGGAGGTTGTCGCGGATCATCACCAGCTTGTGGAAGAACTGATCGAGCGTGAGCTGCTTCGGCTTCAGCGACGCGTCGGCGGGGACGAGGTGCAGCTCGCCTCCATCCCAGGCGCGGCCGAGATCGATCTCGCGGAGGGACACGGCGTCGTGCAACGCCGCGCGAACCGCCCGTTTCAGGGCTTCGGGCTCGAGGGCCGACAACGCCTCGGCCAGGACGGTCGGGCTGAGTTCGGGTCGTCGGATAGGGGCCGGCGATCCAACGGAGCTGCGACGGCGCCCACCGCCCCGACCACCATCGACCACCACCGGCGGGTTGGGGTCACCCCGCCTGGAGAACGAAGGGCAGGCGCGACGCGACTCGCGGAAGACGCCCATCACCTTCGATAGACGACAGCGTCCGACGCGATCTTCGTCGCGGTCATCGGTCGGTCGAAAGTAGCGGCACTCGCCGCAGTCCAGGTCTTTCACCTGCGCTCTCCGCGCTCGAACGTCAGCCGCCCATGAAGGGCCACGGCCAGCGCGCCGAGGTGGTTCTCCCACACGTCACGCACGGCTCGTGGAACCAGCGCGCCGTGCACACGCGTCGTCCGCTCGAGCGTCAGCGATCGGCCTCGACGCTGCACGACCTGGCGGACATCGACGACGCCGTCCGCCAACTCGAAGCTATCCCACTCACTTGCGATGTGCCACCCCGGCGGCGCCTCCAACTCGAGGTGAAGCACCTCGAGAAGCGGCCGGGTCTGCACCGCCGTCCGGCGAGGACCCGCGTAGGCCCGAGGGTCGGGGCGCTCGGGCAGCTCGACGAGCACCGCGCGGCGAAGGAGGTCGGGTTGTGCATCCACCGAGATCGTCGCCTCGAGGCGCAGTCGTGGGCCGTCCCGCCGCACTCGAAGCTGGTCGACCACCACGCCGGGGAGCGCGTCGGCCAGCAACGACTCCAAGCGCCGAGCAGACCCCGAACGACCGAGCGAAGCGCGGAGCGCGCCTGTGCCCGGTCCGGTCGCGTCCAGGGTCGTGACCCCACGCAGACCCTCTTCGGGCGCGAACCGCAGCTTCAGCGACCAACGCCAGCCCTCGGCCTCCCGGATCGCCTCCACCCTCTCCGGGCGGCCCACCGAGACGTGCGGCACGCGACGCCACCAGTCGGGCGCATACGGCTCCGCGCGATCGCCCCCGACCGCCTCCAGGACATACCGCCAGCCCGGCGCTGCGCAGGTCGGATCGACGGGCAGAGCCGTGGGCGCGCCACCGGCCCCGCGGGGCTCGACGCCCTCGGGGAGCCATGCCGTGTAGGCGCGCCGCATCGCCGGCGCCTCCCCCGCGAGCCGTGCGTCGAAGGGGCCCGGCGGCTCGCGCGTGACGGTGCGCAGCTCCACCAGATCGGTGGCGACGAGGGGCGCGTAGAACCGAACCCGCCCGTCGACGAGCGACGCCGGGGACATCCGCCCATCGAGGTGGTGTACCCGCAGCCGCTCCACGGAGGTGTCGGCCGGCACCGACAGCGTGGCCCCACGGAGCCTGAGCAGACGATGGCGCGTTCTCCACCGTCCGCCGGCCGCGACCCGATCCTCGTACGCCTCGTGGACCACCACGAGGCTCGCCTCCGCGAACTCCGCGGCGACATCGGCCGGAGCGCGAAAGCCGGCGGCCCGCGCTCGCGACGCCGCGATGTCCAGTGGTCCTGGCGGACACGGCCGCGCGATGACCTCGGCGGGCGTCGGCGTCGAGTAGTCCGGCAGCGCCTCGAGCACGGCTCGCGCCGCGGTGTGGCGCGGATCGATGGCCAGCGCGCGCCGCAGCGCAGCGGCGGCCCGCACATGCTCCCCCGTCACCTGCGCGCGCGCCCAGCCGAGGGCGAACCAGGCGGAGGCGTCCCGAGGCCAGCGGCGCGCCCACGTCTGGGCCAGCGTCACGGCGTCGGATCCCGCCGCGAGCCAGGCTGCGCGGACCGACTCCGGATCATTCGGATCGAGGTGCCCGCCGAAGCCCGGCTCTGGACGCGGACCGGCGCCTCGCTCGTAGTTGAGCCAAGCGAGCCCCAGCATGGCGCGCTCGTCACCCAACGTGCGGTAGACCTCACGGGCCTGCTCCGCCAGCCCCGCCTCGAAGTCCAACAGGACCGCGAGGCGCCGCCGCCCTCGCGCTTGGAGGTCGTGCTCGAGGAAGTGGCGCGCGCGCAGCTCGTCGAGTTCGCGTTGCCACGCCGGCGCGTGGGGCTCGGGCACGGGCGGACCACCACACGCGAGGGCCAGGGCGACGATCGCACAGCCTACGATTCTCACCACGCCCAACCCGACGCGTCAGCGCGATCCACCTCGGTGAGGAAGCTCCGAAACGCGCCGTAGCGCGTTGCGGCGAGGGCGCCGCCCTTCAACTCGAGGGTTCGAACGACCTCGTAGCCCGAACCGACCTGTCGCGTGCGTCGGGTGTAGACGCCGAACTCGCTGACGACCCGCGCGTCGGGGGGCGCCCGCCCCGACGCGGCATCCACGACCAGCGTCCATCGCGACCGCTCCGGCGCCACGACGAGCGGCCGCGAGCGCCTACCCGTCCGCGCGTGCCGCGCGAGGGCGCGGACCGGCGGCGAGGCGCCGGAGACCGGACGCGGGCCACCTGCATCGGGGAGCAACGTCAACGCCTCGTCCACCCGGCGGAGGTCGGCGCGGCGCTCGAGCCAGGGCGGGATGCCCTCGACCCTGAGCCGCTCCAGCCGTCCGTCTTCGTGGATCTTCACCGCCTCGCCGCCCAGCGCGTCGGGCGGGACCGTCACGTCGGCGCGCAGGACCACGTCGAAGGCGCCGGGGGCGGGGACGTCCGGTAGCCAACCGAGCCGCGGGGAGCGCACCAGCAACCAGCCCCCCGCCGCGGGACCAAGGCGGACACGGGCCCAAGCACCGAAGGCGCCCCAGTCGGTAAAGCTGCCGTAGGCCAGATACGCGTCTCCAGCGACCAGCTCGGGGGCGCCCGCCAAGTGATGCCGCCCGGGGATGTCCCGGGCCGACCAGGTCCAGCTCTCGACATCTCCGGCGCGCCGGGCGTCGGGGCCCTCCAGGCCGCGTCCGTCCCAGGACAGCGGCCAGCCCGCCGGGAGCCGCACCTCGTAGACCCAGCGATCGACCGGATGCTCCGAGGCGACCGGAACGACGGCGCCCACCGCGCCGTCGACCGGCTCTCGCGAGAGCCACGCGAGGTGGACCCGCTCCCCGCCGGTACGTGCACAGACCCGGTCGCAGGGGATCGGGCCGTCGTCGGTGAGCACCTGCGCCCGCAGCACCGTGACGCCGCTCGGAATCGTCGCGTCCGACGCCCGGGTGATGCGTTCGCGGAGTCGGAGCGCCACGCCGTTGTGGCGGAGCTCCACGACCTCGCGATCCAGGGTGCCAACGGGGGGCGACAGCAGCTCGGGACGACGGGCGGGGACGCAGCGTCCGGGCCGTGGCCGCGCCGCCGTGAGGGGCGCCAGACCCGGGCGCTCCAGCACCGCGAGGGCCACCCGCACATCGTCCAACGACGGGTCGTAGGTCAACGCTCGTCGCCACGCGGCGATCGCCCCCGGCACGTCGTCCGCTTCGCAGCGTCGATCGCCCAGCGCCAACCACGGCTCGGGTCGCTCCGGGTTGGCAGGATCGGGCCCCGGAGGCGGCGGGGCTGGCCCTCGGTGGACTCGCAGCGCCCGCACGGGGAGACCGCGGGCGGCCTCGAAACGGGCGAGCTCCGCGCGTGCCGCGGTCGTGTCCAGCCGCCGCAGTTGGCGCCAGCGGACGGCGGGGCTCGGCCAAGGCGTGGGAGCCGCTCCCGGCAGCGCGACGGGAGCCCCGGTCTTCGGTGGGGACAGCCCCACCCAACGCAGCGAGAGCATCGACCGGTCCGGCCGCGCCTCGATCTCGAGGAGCCACCGGTGCGCGCCGGGCGCGAGCCATCGAACGACGGCGTCCGGAGCGCTCTCTGGGACCACACCGAGGCCACCGCCGACGCGTTCGCCGTCGAGATGGAGCCTCCAGGAGCCGGCGCTGTGTACCCACGCCACCCAGGGCGCCGGCACGGACGTCGAGAAGACGCCGCGCACGTACACCACCCCGGGGCCGCGCAGATTGACGACGCGCCGCAGATCGAGCCGCCCCTCCCGGGCCGCGGCGTCGATGGGATGCCAGCGGACGGGATGGAGCGTCCCGTCGAAGACCTCGCGCGCGCCGCCGGCACGCCACGCGACCTCCACATCCCCGATCTCGTCGAGGGGGCCTGGGACGGGACCGACGGCGTCCCAGGCGAGGGACGACGCGGGCACCGCCCAGGCCAACACCACGAGGAGGTACCGCGACATCGGTCGGATGATCGCGTACCTTCGGCCGGCGCTCAAGGGCTGCGCTGGCCCGGCGACGACGATCTGGGAGGTGCACGATGGGCGAGCAAGACGGCAAAGACGGCCGGCGGCAGTTGATCGAGGCGGCCTACACGGATCGCGCGGCGTTGCCCCAGGCCGCAGAGGCGGTGCGTTCGGTCATCGCCGACCTGGACCGCGGCGCGCTCCGGGTCGCGACCTGCGCGGACGAGGCGTGGACCGTCCACGCTTGGGTGAAGCAGGCGGTCCTGCTCTACTTCGGGGTGTCGGAGATGAAGGTCACCGAGGTCGGTCCCTTCGAGTACCACGACAAGATCCCCACCAAGCGCGGGCTGGCCGAGGCTGGTGTTCGCGTCGTGCCACCCGGCGTCGCGCGCTTCGGCAGCTTCCTCGAGGCGGGCGTGGTGATGATGCCCAGCTACGTCAACATCGGCGCCTGGGTCGGCCGCGGCACGATGGTCGACACCTGGGCCACGGTGGGCTCCTGCGCCCAGATCGGGCGCAACGTGCACCTGTCCGGAGGCGTCGGAATCGGTGGCGTCCTCGAGCCGCCCGGCGCGCGGCCCGTGATCATCGAGGACGGCGCCTTCGTCGGATCCCGCTGCGTCGTCGTCGAGGGGGTGCGGGTCGGCCGAGAGGCCGTGCTCGGCGCCAACGTGGTGCTCACGGCGAGCACGCCGATCGTGGACGTCACCGGCACCGAGGAGGTCGTCACGCGCGGAGAGGTCCCGGCGCGCGCGGTCGTCGTGCCCGGCGTTCGACCCAAACGGTTCGCGGCCGGGACGTGGCATCTCCCGTGCGCGTTGATCATCGGGGAACGCTCCGAGAGCACCGACCGCAAGACTTCGCTCAACGCCGCGTTGCGGGACTTCGACGTGGCGGCCTAAGGGTCGGTCCAAAAATAAATAGGTAGACTCGCGCCGCGAGCGTGGGTCAGATTCGTTCGCGGCGCCTGTCCTGCATTCTCGAGAAGGGGCTCAACCGCAGGCGTACCGGAGGTACGTTGAGGATTGGGCGACCGAGCTGCGGG
>CAYOBQ010000089.1:0-35827 GCA_964402225.1 uncultured Nannocystaceae bacterium
GTTCGCGGCGACCGGATCCGCGTGGTCGGAGTCGGTGGTGGCCTTGTAGCGGCGGGGTCTGCACCCCGCCAGGCCCTGCTCGGTCATCAGCCGGGCCACCCGCTTGCGGCCCACCCGGTGCCCCTCCTCAGCCAGATCCGCCAGGATCCGGGGGCTGCCATAGGTGCCGCGGCTGCGCTTGTGGGAGGCGGCGATCTTCACCGTCAGCACGCCATCCTCCTTGGCTCGCTTGCTGGGTTCGCGGCCCCTCCACTCGTAGTAGCCAGCGCGTGACACCGCCAGGAGCCGGCACATCATGGCCACCGGGTAGTTGGCCCTCTCCGCGTCGATGAAGCCGAACTGGACTTGTCCCGGTTTCCCGGACACCTCGGATGGGGCGAAGGTGCCTCGACGGGAGGTTTCGTGGTTGACGTCAACCACATTCAAGCCTCAGGTTGGCTTCAATCGGCTCAACAGGGTCTTTGGGGGGAAGCTGGAGAAGTTGCTCGGTGACCTTCAAGAGGAGGTTTGGAGGGACGTGGCGTGAGCAATCTGTGGGTAGTGCGGGCAGGCCGGGATCACACGAACTTGGATAGACCTCGAAGTCCTCGCCTCAAGTCCCCATCAGCCGCCGCACCTCGGTCACGGACTGGACGAGGCCGTTGTTCTCCAATGTGTCGAGAAGGTCCGAGAGATCCTGGGGTGGATTCTTCAAGGCGTTGGCTTGGTCGGCCAGGGCCTTCAATACCAAGCCGGGGGCCAGGTCCAACAGGTCGAGGACGAAGCGGTCTGGGTGTAGCGCTTCGATGTCGAGGGGGACGAGGACTTGGCTGGGGAAGTCTTTGAGATTCGCCGTGATGATCGCCTGGGCTCCGCTGCGAATCGCGGAAGCGACGACGTGACGGTCATTGGGGTCGGGCATGTCGAGATGGTCGGCCAAGCCTTCGTAAGAGGTCACGAGGCTGTCCCGCACGGCACGGTTCATCAAGTCCCGGGTTCGGTTCAACTTGTCGGTCGTCAGGTCGGGACGGGTGGCGAGAATGGAACGGAAGCACTCATCGAGAATCTCGTCCGTCCAACGGGCTCGAACGACGCCCGACATGGCGAGTCGAATCAGAAGGTCCCGCTGTGGTGCTGGGAACAGCACGCAAGCGTCGTAGACGACGGTGAAGGCCATGTGCGGGGAGCGCGCTAATAGCCGAGGCCGAGCCGTTGGGCTTCGGCGGCGAGTTCGTCCGCAACACCCCTACGTTCAGCGTCATCCCGGGTCTTGTAGTCCATCAAATCGACCGCTCGCACCCGCCGGTGAGTCCCGGCCTTGTGGTGCGGGATGACGCCGCCATCGAGCAGCTTGACTAGGAATGGCCGAGAGACGCCGAGGAGGTCAGCCGCCTGTTGAGTCGTCAACTCGGCTTCGACAGGTAGGACGGTGACAGCATGTCCGCTGGCCATGTGCGTGAGGATACGAACCAGGAGGTGAAATGCCTCACCCGGGAGCGTCACGTCGACCTCATCCGAGGGCTCGGCACCGACGAGGCGGAACCGAGTTGGTCGGTGGGCTTCGACGTCGCGGAGGACATCGACTGCCGCCTGGGCCTCATCGACCTCCTGCTCGTTGGGCAGGCTGAAAGCGGCTACGCTCATGATTCGTCCTCCTGCGTTCAGGATAGGGCGCAAACGAAATAACCGCAATGGGAGCTGGGGCCGAGTTGTCCTGAACGGGGCTTTGGTGAACGTCCGAATCCTGAAGACGTTCTTGAAGACGTTTGGCCCGCCTGAAGCCGTTTGAACCCGTTCAAGTCGGTCGGGCCGCCCAATGACTACGGGCATTTGCGGGTGCCAGTGGGGTTCCCAAGCTGAAAGTCGCGGGTTCGAATCCCGTGTCCCGCTCCCATGATTACAAGGGGTTGCGGCGTAAGTCGTAGCCCCTTGTTGGTTTCGGGCAAGGTCGCAGGCAAGGTCTCGGCATGGGTGGCCGACGTCCAGGCGTTCGCGAAGGCAGACAGCGTGACCAAGAGGAAGCAACAGGAATCTCCGGGCGTGGACCCGGCGGCGAGACCAGTTGACGTTGCCCCGATTTGGTGGACGGTCTGTTTACGCTGCGAGCCGTCCCTGGGCTGCCAGCAATTCGTACTCCAGCGGGCTGAGGTAGTCGAGCGTCGAGTGTCTCCGGCGCGTGTCGTAGAAGCACTCGATGTAGTCTGGAACCGCGCCGCGCGTCACCGAGGCTGTCGGCCAGGCCCTTCGCCTCTTCTTCGTCGCCATCATGAACTCCATGTGCGCCTCCGAGCCGCCTTTGTCTTGTCCGTCGATTCGCCGTACACCGGCCCCGACGAACAGGAGGCCCGTGGTGCGACGCTCGACCGCAAAGACCGACCGCTTGGAGGCCCGCATCCCGAGCGACGTGAAGGCAACCCTCGTGAGGGCGGCCTCGTTGCGGGACCAGGCCGCCTTTGCCGAGGCCCTCTTGAACCCGCCCGACCCGTCACCTGCCCTCGTTCGAGCAGCCCAGCGCTACCGGAGCGATCCGCACTGATGGCCGAGGACCTGGGCGTCCGGGACCGCTACGCCATCGTCCCCCTGCGCGGGAATCACGACCGCGACTCCTTCACCTGCGGGGTGGTGGCCCTGGACAGGTACCTGAAGCGGCAGGCAAGGCAGGACGCTCGGCGCAGGTTCGCGACGGTCTTCGTGGCCGAGGAGGTTGACGGCCGGGCGCTCCACGGCTTCTACACCCTCTCGATGGGGTCGGTGCTGCTGGAACACCTCCCCGACAATCTGGTGAAGAAGATGCCGCACTACCCCCACGCTCCGGCCGTACGCCTTGGCCGCTTGGCCGTCCATACAGCGGCACGCGGCCAGGGGCTCGGGGAGCACCTGCTCATGGACTCGATGGCCCGGTCCCTGGCGAGCGAGATCGCCTGGGCCGCGTTCGTGGTGGACGCAAAGAACGACCAGGCTCGGTCGTTCTGCCTGAACTATGGCTTCCAGGCCCTGAAGGACGACCCGAACCACCTCTTGATGACCCGCGGGACCATCGAGCAACTCTTCGCCGGGAGGTGATGTCGTGTCTCGGCTGGAACGTGACACAGCGCGTCCCGCACTTGACGGAGACGAAGGAGCGCAATGAGCAAGACCAGGCGCCGACAATTCACCGCCGAGCAAAAGGCCGCGCTCCTCCTCCAGAACCTGGTCGAGAACGTGCCGGTGTCGAAGCTGTGCGAGGAGTCCGACCTCCAGCACGCCGACCTCTTGTCGCACCACCGAGGTGGCTACGTGCGCTTGTCAAACGCCTGTCACTGGAGGCATCCATGGCGGGGGTGTTCGAGCGCAGCGCCGAGGTCGCCGGTGGCGCGTGGTCGGGCGTCGCCAGCGACGGTGCCACGCGACCGGGCCCCAATCGCGCGACCTTGCGCTTCTTTTGCAACTCCGCGGTGAACTGAAGAGCGACCTCATCGAGCTCCAGGGGACGCTACTCTGCGCGGCTCTCCACCACCACGAAGAGGGCGTCGCCCCAGCCGTCGACGACGAAGCGCCACCGACCGGGCGCCAGCGACGCCTCGATGCGCGTGTCGGCCTGTGCGAGCGTCGGGGTCGAGCCGTTCGCTTCGGCGAGCAGGCGGAGGTTGAGATCCTTCGGCCCCAGAGCGAGGACGTAGGCTTCGATGAGCGTCGGCCGATCGAACTCGAGGGTGTAGACGGCGCCGCCCGTTCGGTCGCGGTGGGTGAACGGTAGCGAGCGGACGGGGATGGGGTCGCTCGACGTGCCGTCCGCGCCGGGGAGAGGGTGTGGTGGATCGGGCGCCGCCTGGCCCTCCACGACGACCCGACGCACCGCGTCGAGGGCGACGAGGGTGAGGAGGTTGCGGCGGTTGTAGCCGTGGCGCAGGGCACGGGGCCGGAAGTCGCAGGCGTGCGCCCTTCCGCGGAGCCGCCAGGTGCTCGGGTGGAGCCGGTCGCGGCCGAGGCCACCACGCGGGAGACCGTCGACGGCGAGGAAGAAGTCGAGCAGGGGCACTTGATGCGCCTGGGCCACCGCCCGCGCCACGCCGTTGTACGCCGGAACCCAGCGGTCGGAGGCGACCCGGTCTCGACGGGGCGGGATGGTGCTCACGATGGGGACGACGCCGGTGTCGACCAGCCGCGCCACGACCTCGAAGAGCTTGTCGGCGTAGGCGCCGATGTCGCGGCGCTCGATGTCGTTGGTCCCGTACATCACGACCGCGAAGCGGGGATTGATCGCCTCCAACTCGACGGCCAGCGGCGATGGCTCGCCGCGCAGGGCGTGGACCGCGCTCCAGCCATTGACCGCGGCCACCGAACGGCGACGGAAGGGATCGCTGCCGGCGGCGTCGCCGAGGCCGAAGTGTTCGATGGTCGGCGCCAGGTGCCTCCAGCGAGAGAGGTGTACCTTCTCGCCGGAGAAGCAACGGAGGAAGCTCGGGCTGGCGGTGATCGAGCAGCCGACCTTGGCGAAGACGTCGTCGCGCCGCGGGTGGCGCTTCGCGATGTCCCGGATGTTCTCGGCCACCGCGGGGGTGATCGGCGAGAGCAGCCGACCACCGGGGTAGAAGGTGTCGGCGGCGGTGGGGACCGCGAGCAGGATCGCCAGCGACGGGATGGCACGGCCCACGGATCGACCCTACGCGCGGATGGCGGATCGATGCACCCGACCCCGCCACCGGAGGGCTGGCCGACCCGGCAGCTACGCCCCCCGGACCTCGGCGATCTCCCACTCGATGGCGGACGCGAAGGCGTCAAAGGCCGCGTCGGAGGAGAGGGCCTCGATGGGGAAGGTCGGGCGGCGGTCGATGCAGTTCGCTGGGAGCTCGATACCGCCCGCTCGGTTGAGCCTCTCGAGGAGCTCCGCGCGCTTCTCCTCGTCGTCGAACGGCGGCTTGCCACGAAGCCACTGGAAGTAGATCTCGACCGACCCGTAGGCGCCATAGCGCGAAGAAGTGGACCGTGAGGCCCGCCCTCGCCCGACCACCCTCCAGCTCGATGATCGGCACCATCGAGCCGTGCTTGGCACCACGGCCCCACCAGGCGCGGCACGAGCGCGCGCACCTGGTCCCCGACGAACTGACGGACCTCCACCGCCAGCACCTCCGCCGGATCCATCCGCTGGTTGAGGAGCTCGATGACCCGCTTCAGCTCGAGCGGGATCTCGTCGGCCACGAAGACGAGGCGGACGCGGCCGGCTTGGAGGTTGGTCTTTACCTGGAGCCAGAAGGACTCGACCGCGTCCTCCCCCGCCACCTCGTCTCCCAGGAGCGCACAGACGCGCTCGGAGGCGCCACCGGGCCCGTGCCCCGCCTCGAGGCGCTGGCGAATCCTGTCCGTGGGCCAGTAGACGATCGCGTTGGCCGCGTAGTCCAACATCTGGCCGACCACAAGGTGGGGACGGCGTCCTGGTCGAGGAAGAGGTGGTCGACGGACCATCTACGTCCGCCCCCCTCCTCCCCGGGGATGCCCATCTCCCTGGAGACCAGGAGCCACCGGACGGGCCGGGTCCCCGGCTGCACACTGGCGAGCAGCTCGGGGTGCGCCTCGAGCTGCGACTGGAGCAGCATCTCACTGTCGTAGGGCGCCTCCTCCATCGCGCGGAGAGCGCCGTCCTCCTGCACCAGATAGACCGTGTCGCTCATCCGCTGGGCGCCTTTCAGTAGGGGGGAGGCACCTTGCGGTAGCGGTCGAAGAGGGCGCGTTGGCGGTGCATCTTCGGGGCGCGGTGGCCGCGGACGAAGACGTGCTCGGCCCGGGTGGAGAGCTCGAAGGGGTCGCCGCTCCAGACCACGACGTTGGCGATGGCGCCCTTGGTCAGCCGACCGTGGTCGGTGAGGCCGAAGAGCCTGGCGGGGGTGGAGGTGACGGCGGCGAGGGCGGCGTCGCGGGGGAGGCCGGCGCGGACGGCGTTGCCGGCCCATTGGCGCAGCTTGCGCACGTTGTGGGCGGAGAAGGTGGAGAGGGCGACGGGGACGCCGGCGGCGTGGAGCCGGACGACGGCGTCCTCTCGGGTGTGCACGGCGTCGAGGTTGAAGGGCAGGTTCGCGCTGGGGTCGAGCACGACCCCGACCTTCGCGGCGGCGAGACGGTCGGCGAGGGTCCAGGCTTCGAGGGCGCCGACCAACACGAGCCTCACTCGCTCCTCCTGGGCCACGCGCAGCATCGTGAGGATGTCGGCGCGGCGGGAGACGCGCACGGCGAGGGGAACCTCACGGCGGAGCACCGGCTGGAGCGCCTCGAGATCGAGCCGGCTGGCGCGGACCGGTCGGAAGCGGTTCTGGTCGAAGGCGCGGCGGTCCTTGCCGTAGCGGCGAGCGTCCTGCGTGAGCTCGCGCAGCCGGAGCAGCGCCGCGCCGCGGGCGCCGCCGTCACGGCCGCCGAGGTTGAGGCCGATGGCCACCGGCGCGATGGGCTCGGCGTCGGGCCAGAGGTCGTAGGCCGCCGACTGCCCGGAGATGAGGCCGCCGTGGGGCGCGGCGACGATGGTGGTGACGCCCTCGACGCGCTGGATGGGGATGACGGGGCTGAACGGATTGTAGCTGTCGACCACCCGGTTGGCGGCGCGGATGGGGTGCTTGCCGCCCATGTCGGTGTCGTTGCTGGGGCCGACGCCGGAGATCTCCACGAGACCCAGCGTGCTCTGGGCTTCGATGAGACCGGGGGTGACGATCTTGCCGCGGGCGTCGATCACGAGCGCCCCCGCGGGGGCCGGAAGCTGACCGACGGCGATAATGCGGTCGCCCTCGATGAGGACGGTGGCGTCCTTGACGGTGAGGCCGTCGCCGGTGTGGACGGTGCCACCCACGATGGCGATGGCGGCGGCGAGTAGCGCGGTCATTGGCCCACCTCGAAATCGCTCCAGGGTGGTTGGGGCGCGGTCGAGTCGTGGCGGAGGATGCCGTCGACGAAGACCTGCTCGGCGCGGGCGTAGACGCTGAAGGGGTGTCGGTCCCAGACCACGAGATCGGCCATCTTGCCCTTCGCGAGCGAGCCCGTCCGGTCATCTACGCCGAGGGCCCAAGCCGGGTTCATGGTGATCCAGCGCAGCGCCTGGTGCTCGGTGAGCTTCACGCCCGCCTGGAGCCCGGCGTAGTAGGCCTTCGCGGCCTCCTGGTTCATGCGCTGGATGCCCTCGGCGCTGTCGGTGTGGAGCACGCCGCGGACCCCCTGCTCGGTGAGCAGCGCGAGGTTCTCCCGGACCGCGTCGTAGGCCTCGATCTTGAAACCCCACCAGTCGGCCCAGGTGCTCACGCTGACGCCCCGCTCGGCGAGGATGTCGCGGATCTTGTAGGCCTCGACGGCGTGGTGGAAGGAGCGGACTTCAAAGCCGAACTCCTCGGCGATCTTGAGCTGAAGGAGCATCTCATCGGCGCGGTAGCAATGGATGTGGACGTTGATCTCACCGTCCAGGACACCCGCGAGGGTCTCCAGGTTGAGGTCGCGCTCGGGCGGGTCGCTGGGGATCTCCTTGCCGTCCTTCATCTTGTTGGGGTTGGCGCGGTACTTCGCCCATTTATTGCGGTAGCGGCGGGCCTTGGCCCAGGTCTGACGCACCATGGCGAGGCTGGCCATCCGCGACGCGGGCTTGGACTTCTTGTGCCTGCCGTAGACGCGCTTGGGGTTCTCGCCGCAGGCCATCTTCAGCGCGTCGGAGGCGCCGGGGAAGCGCATCGCCCGGGACTCGCGGCGCGGGTGGGGCTTGAGGACCACGCCGCGACCGCCCATGAGGTTGGCGCTGCCGGGGAGGATCTGGAGCGTCGTGACGCCGCCTCTGACGGCGCGCTGGAGGCCTGGGTCCTGGGGCCAGAAGGCCTCCTCGGCGCGGATGCCGGCGGTGACGGGACCGGTGGCCTCGTTGCCGTCCCAATGGGCCCAGACAGAGGGCGTCGAGTAGACGCCGAGGTGGCTGTGGGTGTCGATGAGCCCGGGGGTGACGAAGCGACCCTTGCCGTCGATGACCCGCTCGCGCGGCTCGGCGGCGGGGGCGTCGCCCTCTCCGAGGGCCGAGATGATCCCGTCGCGCAGCCGAATCCAGCCGCGCGCGATGCGGGGCTGGGCGTCAGCGGCGGTCAGCAGCGTGGCGTCTTTGATGAGCACCATCGGCGCGGTGTCGGCGAGGGGCCCCACCAGGGCGTCGGGCTCTGTGGCGACGGGCGGATCCAGCGGGACCGGCACGTAGGGCAGCTTCTTCTTGGCCTGCTGGGCACCGGAGCAGGCAACGAGCAGGAGGCAGAGGGCGAAGGGAGCCCGGCTCACGTGCGATCCCCCATCCACGCCGTCAGGCCTCGCTCCTCGTCGGTGCCGGGGATGATGTTGTCGAGGACGCACGCGGTGAAGGCGCCCACCGCCATCCCCGTCGTCCCGAGCGTTTGCAGGACGCCGGCGAGCCACTTGGGGTCGAACTGGAGCGGGCTGCCCGGGAACGGGACGGGGGCGGACATCCCGAAGAAGTAGAAGGGCATCGAGAGGCCCATGAAGAACGCGAAGCCCATGATGAAGAGGTTGCGCACGGAGTTGAGGTCGACGAACTGGAGGTTCGAGAGGCCGACCGACGCGATCATCCCGAAGAGCGCGCAGTACATGCCGCCCACGATCGGCTCGGGGATCGAGGTGAAGAGCGCGCCGAACTTGGCGACGGCGCCGAGGACGATCATGAGCGCGGCGCCGTACTGGACGACGCGCCGGCTGCCCACGCGGGTCAGGCCGATGGCGCCGATGTTCTCGCTGTAGCTGGTGGTGCCGTTGCCGGTGCCGAAGACGCCGGCGATGGCGCAGCCGATGCCCTCCATGCCGATGCCCTTGCTGATGACCTTCTCGTCAGGGACCGGGGCGCCGGAGAGACGGGCGCAGGCGTAGTAGTCGCCGATTGACTCGACCATCGAGGCGATGAAGCCGGCGAGCATGCCGACGATCGCGGGCAGCGCGAACTGGGGCGTGCCCCATTGGAAGGGGTAGGGGATCCGCACCCACGGCGCGGCCTCGACGGCGGCGAAGCTGGTGTGGGCGGGGTGTCCCGCCTCGAAGAGGCCGGCGGCGGTGCAGAGGCCGGCCACCCCCCAGGCACCTGCGATGGCGAGCAGGATCGGGAAGAGCTCGAAGAAGCGGTGGACCCGACGCAGCACGAGGGAGAAGAGGATGATGAGGGCGATCGTGAGGCCGCCAATGCCCCAGTGCGTGCCCGCCTTGGGCGCGCCGAAGGGGAACAGCGCGAGGCCGATGAGGGCGATCGTCGGGGCGATGGTGATCGGACCGATGAAGCGCCGCAGCTTCCCGATGAGCCCGGAGTAGCCGATGACGACCTCGAAGGCGGCGCCGGCGATGATCGCCCCTTGGAGGTGCTGCATCTTCACCTCGAAGCCCTTGTCGGCCACCAGCGCCATTCCACAGATGGCAAACGCCGGAGAGATGAAGGAGAAGGTGCCGCCCTGGATGATCGGGAGGCGGTTGCCGAAGGTCGTCTGCAACAGCGTCGTGATGCCGCTCACGAAGAACATCGTGCCGATCAGGAGGCCGAGCTGGGCCGGATCGTCCTTGATGCCGAGGGGGCCCGCGAGCAGCAGCGGGATCGCCACCGTCGAGCCGAACATCGTCAGGTAGTGTTGGAGGCCCAGGACCAGGCCCTCGGCGGTCGGCGGGATGTCGTCGATCCCGTAGATGAGCTCGGGCTCGCTTCCGTTCGTCGCCATGACCATCCCTTTGGTGCGTGGGGCGGCTATACCACGCGGGGGCGCCGATATAGGATGATGAAGCCCAAGTGCCGAGCGACATCTACCAGCGCAAACTCGACCACCTCGCCCTGTGCAACGACGGGGACGTGGAGGCGGGGGACCACGGCGGTCTCTTCGGCGAGGTCAAGCTCGTGCACGACGCGCTGCCCGAGCTGGCGATGTCGGAGCTCGATCTGAGCACCACGCTGCTCGACCACACGCTGGCGGCGCCGCTGATGGTCACCGGGATGACGGGCGGGCCGCCGGAGGCCGCCGCGATCAACCGCGGGGTCGCGAAGGTCTGTGGCGCGCTGGGGATCGCCTTCGGCGTCGGCTCGCAGCGCATCGCGACGCGGGACGAGGAGGCCCGGGCGTCCTTCGAGGTGCGGGACGTGGCGCCGGATGTGGTGCTCTTCGCGAACCTCGGCGTGGCACAGGTCCGCGACTTGGGGGTCGACACGGCGCGGGAGTTGATGGCGTCGATCGAGGCGGACTACCTCGCGATCCACCTCAACCCCGCGATGGAGCTGGTGCAGCCCGGCGCCGACGCCGACCGTGACTTCCGGGGCGGCTACGACGTGATCGCGCGGGCCGTGGACGCGTTGGATGGGCGGGTCCTGGTCAAGGAGTGCGGGACCGGCCTCTCGCCGGGAGTCGTGGGGCGGTTGCACGCGGCGGGGGTCCGCGCGGTGGACGTGAGCGGCGCGGGCGGGACGAGCTGGGTGAAGGTCGAGGCGTTGCGGGCCGACGGCGCCCAACGAGCGCTGGGGATGCGCTTCGCCGACTGGGGGATCCCCACCGCCGCGGCGGTGGCGATGAGCGCCGGCGTCGGGCCGCAGATCGTGGCGTCCGGCGGGATCGGTGACGGGTTGATGGCCGCGAAGGCGTTGGCCCTCGGCGCCGACGTCGCGGGGGCCGCTCGGCCCGTCCTGCGAGCGTTTCTGGCGGATGGAGAGGACGGCGTGCGCGCGTTTCTGGAGGGGGCCCTCGGCGAGCTGCGCGCGGCGATGGCCCTCACGGGCTGTCGTCGGCCCCGCGAGCTGCGCGACACCCACAAGGTGCTCGGCGCGCGGCTCCGTGATTGGTTGAGCCCATGAAGGGATCGCGCATCCCCGGCTTCTACCGGCTCGATCTGGGGGCTCGCCACGCCGAGCTCAAGAGGCGCTTCGGCCTCGACGACGAAGACCTCGCGGTGCTCGCAGACGGCGCCGCGCTCTCCGCCGAGCGGGCAGACAAGATGGTCGAGAACTGCGTCGGCGTCTTCGCGTTGCCAGTGGGCATCGGCTTGAACTTCCGCATCAACGGCCGGGACTACGCGGTGCCGATGGTGGTGGAGGAGCCCTCGGTGGTGGCCGCCGTGAGCAACATGGCGAAGCTCGTGCGCGACCACGGCGGTTTCAGCGCCGACGCCGATGAGAGCGTGATGATCGCGCAGGTGCAGATCATCGGCGCGCCGGACGCGGACGACGCCGTGGCGGCCCTGGAGGGTGCCCGCGCCCAGATCCTGGCCCGCGCCAACGCGGAGCACCCCAACATGGCCGCGCGCGGCGGGGGCGCCTTCGACATCGAGGTGCGCCGCTTCGACGACCCCCACCCGATGCTGGTGCTGCACCTGCTCGTCGACTGCCGGGAGGCGATGGGCGCCAACGCCGTCAACGCCATGGCCGAGGGCGTCGCGCCGCTCGTGGAGCAGCTCACGGGGGGGCGCGTCTACCTGCGAATCCTGAGCAACCTCGCCGACCGGCGCCTCGCGCGCGCCACCTGCGCGGTCCCCTTCCCGGCCCTGGCGGGCAAGGGCTTCGAGGGGGTCGACGTCGCAGACGGCATCGTTCAGGCCTACCGTTTCGCCGCGGTCTGCCCGTACCGGGCCGCGACTCACAACAAGGGCGTGATGAACGGGGTCGATGCGGTGGTCATCGCCACCGGCAACGACTGGCGCGGCGTCGAGGCCGGCGCCCACGCGTTCGCGGCGCGGGACGGCCACTACGGCTCGCTCACGGAGTGGTGGACCGAAGACGAGGTCCTCCACGGACGCATCGAGCTGCCGCTGGCCGTGGGGACCGTCGGCGGATCGACGCAGGTTCACCCCACGATCCGCGTCCTGCGACGCATCCTGGGTGCCGGGTCCGCCCGCGAGCTGGCGATGGTGATGGCCAGCGTGGGGCTCGCCCAGAACATGGGCGCCCTGAAGGCGCTGGCGACGGAGGGCATCCAGCGCGGCCACATGTCGCTCCACGCGCGGCAGGTCGCCCTCGCGGCGGGGGCGGAGGGCACCCAGATCGACGCGATCGCGCAGCGACTCGTCGCCGGCGGACGCATCAAGCTCGACGCCGCCCAAGCGCTCCTCGCCCAGTTCGAGCCCGAGGATGAGAGACGGGGGAAGGCATGAGCCCAGCGGCCATCGCGCGAAGACGATGAGAGCTGCGACCGGCGCCGCGCCGGGCAAGGTCATCCTCTTCGGAGAGCACGCCGTGGTCTACGGTCGACCGGCCGTCGCCGCCGCGCTCGGCCACGGTCTGGGCGCCATCGCCGAGCCCACAGACGACGGCCCCACGCTGCACATCCCGGCCTGGGGCCCCAAGGGGCTCCACGTCCGGCTCGAGGGGGCCGACGGCCTCGACGCCATCGGCCGCGCCTTCGTCGCCGCCCTCGACGCGGCCGAGGTCGGTCGCCCCAAGGTCGCCGTCACCATCGACGGCGCCCTGCCCCTCGGCGTGGGCCTCGGCAGCAGCGCTGCATTTGCGGTCTCGATGCTGCGGGCCCTCGGCGAGTTCCGCGGGGCCCCCTTCGAGCGCGAGGCGCTCCTGCAAGCCGCAGCCTCCGTCGAGACCGTCTTCCACGGCAACCCCAGCGGCATCGACCACACCGTCATCGCCGATGGTGGCTGCCTGCGCTTCCAGCGCGGTAGCGAGCCCGCGTTCCGGGCCGTCCGCCTGGCCCGCGAGGTCCCGCTCGTCGTGGCCTGGACCCCCCGCGAGGGGACCACCCGAGAGGTCGTCGCCGGCCTGCGCCGTCGCCGCGACGAGATGACCGATCTCTACGAAGACCTCTTCGACGCCATGGGCGCGGTGGCGAACGCGGGCATAGCCGCCCTCGAGTCGGGGGATCTCGACGCCCTCGGCCAGCTCTTCGACCTCGCCCACGGCTACCTCAACGCCTGCGGCGTGAGCCGGGTCGCCAACGAACGGATGGTCGCCTGCGCCCGCGAAGCCGGCGCCCTCGGCGCGAAGCTCACGGGCGCCGGCGCCGGTGGCGCCGTGGTGGCGGCGGCGCCTCGGAGGGCCCACGAGATCGTCGCGGCGCTGGTCTCCGAAGGCTTCCAGGCCTTCGCCACGCAGCTCCCCGCTTCAGGCGGGTAGGAGGCTCGGCGCGACGTCGAGCCAGAGGACGGGCCAGCCTTCGGACTCCAGATCTTGGGCGAGCTTGAGCTCGTCTTCGGGGTCGTCGCCGATGCACCAGGCGAGGTCGCCGCCGCCGGCGCCGGTGGGCTTCACGATCACCGAGTAGTCGCCGGCGATGGCCTGCAGCTCGAGGATGGGGATGGGGAAGAGGGTGGGCTCGATGTATTCCTCGAGCTTGAGGAGGGCGCCGGCGCCGTGGCCCGCGGCGATCTCGAGGGCGCCCCGATCCCCCTTCACGACGGCGGCGACTCCGTCTTCGGCGGCGGCGGCGAGGCGCGCCATGATGGCCTCGTGGGCGCGGGGATCGCGGCGGGCGAAGACCTCGACGGCGCGGACGAGATCGGGGGTGCTGGCGGGCTGGCCCGTCCACACCGTGAGCAGCCGCCCGAAGGGTTGCAGCGGCTGGACCTCGAACGGGGCGGCCCGGTAGGCGAGCAGCCCGCCGTAAGTGCTCGCGGCGATGTCGGCGCCGCTCCCGCTGCCCTGGATCTCGCGGTGGACCCCGTGCGCCTCGTCGAAGACCCGACGAGGCGGGGCGTCGGGCAGGAGGGCGCGGGTCAGGGCGACGGTGGTGGCGGCGCTGCTGCCGAGGCCCAGCTTGGTCCAGCCCCGCTTGGGGACGTCGACGCCCAGGGCCTCGCTGTCGAGGTGGTAGACGCCGGGCCGCGGGTGGCGGGCGAGGAGCGCCTCGGCGAAGGCGCCGGGTGTCTCCAGCCGCGGCGCATCCGCCGGCGTGACGGTGCACTCCGCGTAGCGATCCACCGCGGCCACCAGGGCGCGACCGCCATGGAGCACGGCGTACTCGCCCAGGAGCATCAACTTGCCGGGGGCGCGGGCCTTCATCGCACCGTCACGATACCACCCGGGCGCCGGGGCCGGGTCGACATACGCGCACCCGCTCGCACAGCGGTGAGACCGCGGCGACCACGGCCGCCTCGTCCCCGCCCGCGCACAACACCTTGACGTGGGGGCCCGCGTCCATCGTGTACCAGGCGCCAAGGCCCGGTCGCAGCGCGCACACCGCGTCGAGCAACGACATGGTCTCGGCCCGCCAGTAGCGGATGGGTGGGTCGGCGGCGAGCATGCAGGCGTGCATCTTCATCGTGGATCGCTCCATGACGCGACCCAGGGCCGGAAGGTCCCTCGCCTCGATGGCGGCGCGCGCCGCCGCGAGATCGGCGGGGTGGGTGTCGCGCCACGCGGGGTAGTAGGGGCTGGTCTCACGACTACTCGCCATCGCCGCCCGTGAGCTGATCGCCTTGGGCGCCTGGGTAGGGCTGGCGATGACCATGCGCAGGTCCCAGGCGTCGGGCGCCAGGAGCTGCCTGACGGCCCCGGTCTCGCGATCGAGCTCCACGAGGCCACCGAGGAGCGAGCGCGGCGCCGATCCGCTGCCGCGACGCACGATCTCCAGAAAGCGCGGATCACCCAGGGGCTCACGGAGCCCCGCCGCATTCCAGGCCGCGAGCGCCAACGCCGCGGTGCCGCTCGCCGAGCTCGCGAGGCCCGACGCGGTCGGCACGGTGTTGTGGCTCTCGACGCGCGCGCAGCCCGAGACACCCGCGATGTCGCCCACGGCATCGAGCAACGCTGCTACCCGCGGATCCTCGAGGCGCGCCCCGTCGAGCTCGAAGACATGGCGACCACCCGGCTCGCTCCAGCTCACCGCGGTCTCGGTCCCCGGGGCGTCGAGCGTGAGCGACAGACTCCCGACGGCGGGCAAGTTCGCCTCGTCGTCGCGCTTGCCCCAGTACTTGACGAGCGCGACGTTGATCGCGGCCCGGGCACGGGCACGCCTCAGTGTGCTCATGTGTGCCAATTAGGGACCAAGATGCCAATTGGCACAACTCGACACGCCCGCAGGGTGCCGGAATCCCCACAGCGGCCTCAGGCGAGGGTTGGCACGGCTCGTGCTAACTATTGTTCCCGTCGCCGGCCACCTGGCCCCTCCCTCCTCTGGGTGGCCGGCGCCCCCCTTTTTCAAAGAAGCTCTCCCGCCGCGCTGCCTACGAGCGCCTCGATCTCCTCGATCTCCTTGGGCGCGCCAGCGCTGAGCACCTCGGGCTCGCCCTCGGTGATCAACACGTCGTCCTCGATGCGAATCCCGATCCCGCGCAGCGCCTCCGGGGCCTCCTCGTCGTCGGGTGCGATGTAGATGCCGGGCTCGACGGTGGTGACCATCCCCGGGCGCATCGGGCGGGACTGGCCTCGGTGGAAGTACGCGCCCACGTCGTGGACGTCCATCCCGAGCCAGTGCCCGGTGCGGTGCATGTAGTACTTCTTGTGCTTCTCCTCCGAGATGAGCTCCTCGAGGTCGACGTCAGCGTCGAGCAGGCCCAACTCGACCATGCCCTCGGTGAGCACCCGCACCGCCGTGTCGTGGACCTTGGAGTACTCGTTACCCGCGCGGCACTGATCGATCGCCGCCTTCTGCGCGGCGAGCACCAGGGCGTAGACCGCACGCTGCGCCTCGGTGAACCGCCCGTCGACCGGCCAGGTCCGAGTGATGTCGCTGGCGTAGTAATCGAGCTCGCAGCCGGCGTCGACGAGCACCAGATCGCCGGACTGCATCGAGCGTCCATTGGCGCGGTAGTGGAGCACGCACGCGTTTGGCCCGCTGCCGACGATCGTCTCATAGGACTGACGGCGCGAGCCCGCCCGTCGCCACAGGTACTCCATCTCGGCCTGTAGCTCGAACTCGCGCATCCCCGGCTGGGTCGCCGCCATCGCCCGCACATGCCCCTGCGCGGCGAGGTCCCCCGCGGCGCGCAGCCCCTCGATGGCGGAGCGCTCCTTCACCAGGCGCAGCTCGTGGAGCGTGGAGGCGGGGCTCAACAGGTCGTCGGGCGTGTCGACGCCCGTCTTGCGGGCCCGCCGCGCGGTCGCCAGGGCCGCCACCACCGACCGGTCGTGCTCACCGTGGACGCCGAGCGTGTAGTAGAGGCGGCACGCACCCTCAAGGTAGCCGGGGAGCTTCTCGGCCAGGGTCTTGGCCGAGAGCGCCACGTCCACGCCGAGCGCCGCGCAGGCCCCGTCGACCCCGACCCGATGCCCGTCCCAGACCTCGCGCTCGGGGTCCTTCTCGCGCACGAAGAGCACCACGCGGTCGCCCTCCTCACGGTGCGGGGCGAGCACGAGCACCGATCCGGGCTCCTCGAAGCCGGTCAGGAACCAGAAGTCGGAGTCCTGCCGGTAGTCGTAGTGGACGTCGTTGTTCCGGATCGTCTCCGGGGCGGCGAAGAAGACCGCCACCGCGTCGTCCATCTGCTCCATCAACGCTCGTCGCCGATCAGCGTACATCCAAGTCTCCAATGGCGAGCGCCGTCCCGCGCACGCGAGCCCGCAGAGATAGCATATCTGGGTGAATCAAACCGCTGAGAGCAAGGCGATCAACGGCTCACCGAAGCTCTCCCACTTGCCCGGCCCGAGCCCCGGCACGGCGATGAACTCCTCCTGGGAGGTGGGCCGCGCCCGCGCCAGCGCGAAGAGGGTGCGGTCGTGGAGGATCACGAAGGGAGGCACCCCCCGACGGCTCGCCTCCTCGGTGCGGAAGGCCCGCAGCGCATCGGCGACCAACTCCTCGGCCTCGGACAACGGCTCCGGGGGCTCCCGGACCTTGCTCTTCTTCTTCTTCGACGGCTCCGCCTCCCCACTGGACTTCCCCGTCCGCAGCATCTTCGCGTGATGCTCCGCCGGGGAGCCCGGGACCAGGTGCGCGGGGGGCCTGAAGCTCGCCTCCTCGCGCCCCCGCATGACCCGCCACCCCGCGTCGCTGAGGTGGAGCAGCGGATACTCGCCTCCGCTGATCCGGCACAGGTCCTGGTTGACGAGGAGCTGGAGGAGCTCGGCACAACGCTCGTTGCCCAGACCCTTGAGCAAGCCATAGGTCGACAGCCGAGGCAGTGAGGTGCGCAACAGGTCGCGCGCCTTGCTGCCGGCGAGCATGCCCGCCACCTTGCGCAACCCGAAGCGACCGTCGGCACGGGCCACGCCGGACAGCGCCTTGCGCAACAGCAGCGCCTCGTCCTCGGTGGGCGCCTCGTAGAGGATGCCCGGGACCGCCCCCTCATTGGTGGGCGTGCAGCGATCGCAGCCGGGACACTCGACGTCCATCGCTTCGCCGAAGTAGTCGAGGATGTAGGCGTGGCGACACCCCGGGTGGTTCGAGAACCGCTTCATCGAGCTCAACATGCCGAGCTCGTGCTGCCGGTGGCTCGCGATGGCCTCGAAGTCGATGCCCAGATCGCGGGCGTCGGGGGGCGCCTCGGGGTGGGCGGCGTAGCCCCCGCAACCGTCGAAACGCAGCGCGTCGACCTTGGACAACACCCGCAGCGCCGCCTCGGCGAGGCCCTCGTCATCGTCGAGGGCGTGGACCCGCTGGGCGAGCATCCGCGCCGTGGCGCTGCCCTCGGCGGGCAGATCCTGCAAGCCCCGCCAGGCCGCGCAGACCGCCTCCGGCTCGGGGTGGTTGCGGTCGATCAGGAAGTGGTGAACCCGGGTGTCGGCCCCGTTGAAGAGCATGAGGCAGTGGGCCGGCTCGCCGTCGCGCCCGGCGCGCCCCACCTGCTGGTAGTAGCCCTCGACCGTGCGTGGCAGATCGACGTGGATGACCGCCCGCACGTCGGCGCGGTCGACCCCCATGCCAAAGGCGCTGGTGGCCACCGCGATCCGGGCCTCACCGGACATGAAGCGCTGTTGGGCGACGCTGCGCTCGGCGTCGCCGAGCCCGCCGTGATAGTGGACGACGTGATCGGCGCCCACGGCCTGCGAGACCGAATAGGCGTAGCGCTCGACCCGCTTGCGCGTGCTGGCGTAGATGATGACGGCGCCCTCGCTGCCGGCCCCCTCGCGCAGGAAGCGGGCGACGCGCTGCTCACGGTCGCGGTCGCCGCTGCACAAGCGCACCTCGAGGAAGAGGTTGGAGCGCAAGAAGCCCGCCACGTGCACCGCGGGCTCGTCGAAGCCGAGCACGCGCGTGATGTCCTCGCGGACGTCGGCGGTGGCGGTGGCGGTGCAGGCGAGCAGGCGCTCCGGGCGCAGACGCTCGATGGCGTCGCCGAGGCGTTGGTAGTCGGGGCGGAAGTCGTGGCCCCAGCGGGAGATGCAGTGGGCCTCGTCGATGGCGAAGAGCGCCAGCGGCACGCCCTCGAGGGCGCGGAGAAACGACCCGGCGCGGAAGCGCTCCGGGGCCACGTAGACGAGCTTCGTCTCCCCCGCAGACAGGCGCTCGAGGGCCGCCCGCTGCTCGTCCCGCGCCTGGCTGCTGTTGATGAAGTCGGCCGCGACCCCGCGCGCGCGCAACGAGTCGACCTGGTCCTTCATCAAGGCGATCAGCGGCGAGACGACCAGCGTGACACCGTCGAGCAGAAGCGCCGGAAGCTGGTAGCAAAGGCTCTTGCCCGCGCCGGTGGGCATCACCGCCATCGTGGGCCGCGCCGCCATCACATCGTCGATCACCGCGCGCTGCCCCTTGTGGAAGCTGGAGAAGCCGAAGTGCGCGTGGAGCGCGCGCGTCAGCGAGTCCATCTCCTCGGTGGCGGCCACCGTCATCCTTGGCTCCATACACGTCACAAGAGCTATATCGGACAACTACGCCGGCTGTTGCGCAGAAAACAACCGGCGACGACGGATTGCGCAGAAAACGACACCGCGAATGACGGATCGCCTCCGACGGGCGCAATCAAGTGGGTGAACATCAAAGGCGAGGGTGCGATGCAGGTGTCGAAGAAGCTGTGGATGTTGTTGCTGGCCGGGACGCTCGCGGGCTGTCCCCTCCAGGTCGATGAGGAGGCTGGGAACAACAACGGTGAGCCGGACTCCGGCCAGGCCGACGGCTCGATGGAGGGCGAGTGCCGCGAAGATGAATGTCCGGAGCCGCCGGGGTGTGAGCAGGCTGGCGACTGTCCCGACGTCGGCGTCCCCATGGAGGAGTGCGGTCCCGAGGATTGTGGTCCCGCGCTGGGTCTGCCCAACGTCGAGTGCGCCGACGGCAGCATCGGTGGACCCACCGGGCGCTGCTTGCCCACGGCCGATGGCGATTGTGGCTGGGAGGTCGTCGAGTGCCCACCCGCGCCGGGCTGTGGCGGGATCAACGGCGTGCGCTGCGACGACGACGAGTACTGCGCCTACGACGAGGACGCGATGTGCGGCTTCGCCGACCACCCCGGCGTCTGCCGACCACGGCCCGACGGGTGCGGTCGGGTCTACGAGCCGGTCTGTGGCTGCGACGAGGAGACCTACGAGAATGACTGCGCGGCGCGCGCCTCGGGCGTCGATGTGCTGCACGAAGGGGAGTGCGAGGGCGAAGTCGAGTGCCGCGCCGACGCCGACTGCCCGCCGCCTCCGGGGGATGAGTGCCGGTCCTTCTGCGACGACGGTGTGTGCGAGGTCGAGTGCATCGAGCCCTGCGATCCGAACGCCCCGGAGGTCTGCGACGGCCTCGACAACGATTGCGATGGCGAGGTCGACGAGGGGGACGTCTGTGAGCCGAACGAGCGCCCCTGCGGCGTCGCCGCCGACGGTCAAGCGGCGGGCTGTGAAGACGGTGAGTGGTGCGACTACGACGGCGCGGGCAACGGGCTGGTCTGCGCCGGCCGTGGAGTGTGCCGCCCGCGCCCCGAGTTCTGCGCCGAGATCTTTGCGCCCGTCTGCGGCTGCGACGGTCGCGACTACGGCAACGAGTGCGAGGCCCAGGGCGGCGGCACCGATGTCGCCCACGAGGGCGCCTGCGAGCCGCAATGCGACCCCGGCAACCCGATGCAGCGCGAGATCTGCGACGGCTTGGACAACGACTGCGACGGGCTGGTGGACGAGGGAGACGTCTGCGACGACCCCAATGACCGACGCTGCGGCGACGCCGTGAACGGGCAGGCCCTCGTCTGCGACGACGACGAGTGGTGCGACTTCCAGGACGCCGCTGACCGCGTCTGCGGCGGCCGGGGCGTGTGCCGCCAACGCCCCGAGGCGTGCGCGCGGATCTTCGCTCCCGTCTGCGGTTGCGATGGCCGCGACTACGGCAACGAGTGCGAGGCCCAGGGCGGCGGAACCGACGTCGCCCATGACGGGCCCTGCGACGACGATCTCGAGTGCCGGGCCGACGCCGACTGCCCCCCGCCTCCGGGGGACGAGTGCGGGTCCTTCTGCGAGAACGGCAGGTGCGTGATCGAGTGCGTCGAGCCGTGCGATCCGAACGCGCGGGAGGCCTGCGATGGCCAGGACAACGACTGCGACGGTCAGGTTGACGAGGGTGGCGTCTGCGACGACCCCAACGAGCGCCGCTGCGGCGTGGCCGCCAACGGCCAGGCCAACGAATGCCGGAACGACGAGTGGTGCGACTTCCAAGACGCCGCCGGGTTGGTCTGCGGCGGGCAGGGCGTGTGCCGCCCCCGTCCAGAGGTGTGCCCGCTCGTGGTGGCCCCCGTCTGCGGCTGTGATGGTCGCGACTACGGCAACGAGTGCGAGGCCCAGGGCGGCGGCACCGACGTGGCCCATGAGGGTGTCTGCCGCGACGACTGCGGAGAAGAGGTCTGCGACGGCCGGGACAACGACTGCGACGGTGACGTCGACGAGGGGGTCTGCGACCCCGACGTGCGCCTCTGCGGTGTGGCCGCCGACGGAGAGGTCGTCGCCTGTCTCGACAACCAATGGTGTAGCTATGGAGACGCCGGGAATGGCCTCGTCTGCGCCGGGCAAGGCGTGTGCCGACCACGCCCGGAGGTGTGCGCCCGGATCTTCGCCCCGGTCTGCGGTTGCGATGGCCGCGACTACGGCAACGAGTGCGAGGCCCACGGGGGCGGGACGGACCTCGCCCACCGCGGAGAGTGCGATGGCGACAACGGGTGCGCCCAGGTCGAGCGCTGCGGCGACGGGATCGACAACGACTGCAATGGCGTCGTCGACGACGGCTGCGACGACCCCGGAGGGCGCTGAGCGCGGTCCGCGCGAGCGGTCAACCGGTGGCGGGCCCGACCGGCACCAATAGCCGCGCGTAGGTCTCCGGGCTCACGGCCCCCAGCCGCTCCAGGGCTTCCAACGCGGGGACTGGATCCGCCCCCAGCTCCTGCGCTGCGCGCCAACGGGCAGCCTCCGCGTGCGCCGCGAGCCCGGCGTCTCGCACCGCCCTCTCCGCCTTCGCGAAGTCGGCGGTCCCACCGTCGAGGGCCCGCACCTGAGCCTCGAGGAGCGCCGCGAGGGCGCTGGTCCACGGCTTGCGATCACGCCGGAGCGAGCGGAGCGAGGCATGGACCCGACGACGACCACGGCGCCCGAGCATCCCCCGGGCCATCGCCGCCAATGCGCACCGCGCGTGCAGCTCGCGAAACGGCAAGCGCAGCGTGGTGGTGTGCAGCGCGATCGCCCAGCGGTACGCGCGCGCCGTCCCGCAGACCTCGGCCCAAGCGCCATCCCACTCGCCCCGATAGAGGTGGACCGAGGTGCGCGCGATATGCCCCTGAAGGGTGTAGTCGTGGAGCCCGGCGGCGGCGACACGGCGCAACATCTCCTCGACGTCGGCGCTGGCCCGGACCGGCTGGTCGATGATGAGTCGCCAGGGCGTCGGCACCTCCAACATGAAGGTCGCCTCGCGGGCCAGCGACCCCACCACCCGAGCCGTCTCTGACTCCTTGGCCGAGTCACGCACGACCGCCGCGAGATCCCCCGACCAGTAGAGTCCCTCGAGGCGCCACGCCGCCGCGTGGTGGAGCTCCCAACTCCAACCGCCCGAGACACCACCCATGAACTCTGCGACCGAGTCCGCGTGTCGGGTTCCCTCGAGGAAGCGCCCGCCGAGGGTGGTGGTCCAGGTCCTGGCGAGGAGCTCCATGACCCTGACTCGCGGCGGATCTCCGGGCCGAAGGAGGGCGACGCCCCGCTCCACACAGGCCTCGGCCCGCGCGGTGGCGGAGGCTGCGGCGTGCAGGCCCGCCTCGCCGAACACAGTCCGACACACGCGCATGCGGTCCGCGGCCTGCAAAGCGAACAGCTCCGAGCGCGTATGGAAGGTGAAGGCCCGCACCAGATCGATGAAGGCGTAGCCGTGGGCGACGGTCCAGGCGACATCCGCCCGCATGCGGGCGCGGCGAGCCACCTCGGGACGCGGCACGCGACCGAGGCGAGTCCCGCGTATCTTCAACCTGAGACGCGCCCACAGCAGCGCCAGGACCGAACCCGGGAACGTGCGTGGCGAGCGCAGGCCGGCCGCCTCCAGGGTCTGCTTCAACGCCGCCTCGCACTCCGGCACATGCCCGCCGGAGAGCAGCTCGTCGACCGCGCGCTCCCGCAGCGGCAGCGCGCGGTCGGGCTCGACGTGTTCGGCGGCCACGAGAAAGGTCTGCCCCGACTGCAACGTCTGCCCCGCCAGCGACAACGCCTCGGCACGCATCGCCCACACCGATCGTCCGTCGGCGCGCCGATCACAGCCGAGCGCGATGGCGCGCTCGTACAGGTCGGCGGCGTGGCCGAAGGCCAAGGCTCGCGCCGTGCGGTCTCCCGCCTCGAGAAGCAGCGGTGCGGCGGTCTCGGAGTCGCCACCAGCGTCCAGATGATGGGCGACGCGGTCGATCTCGGGGGCCTCCGTGGCCAGCAGCGCCTCGCCGAGCCGACGGTGCGTCTCCGCTCTCTCGCGCGTCTCGAGTCTACGGCCGAGTTCGGCGCGCAGCATGTCGTGGTAGACCTCGAGCTGACCGTCGGCGAGGACTCGGGCGAGCGCCTCTCGCCGAAGTCCTTCGACCGCATCCGAATCGGCCTCCGCGGCGGCACAGGCGACCTCGCTCGCCACGGGCCCACCCGCGACCACGATCGCGGAGAGGAGCCGCCGCTGGGCGGCGTCGAGGCGCCGGACCCGCGCGTCGAGGACCGCGGCGTAGGTCAGCTCGGTGCTGTCCCGCGCGGTCCCGCCCGCGACCGCCACTATGTGTCGCGCGAGCTCCAACAGGAAGAGCGGGTGTCCGGCACTCTCACGGACAACCTCGTCGGCGACTCGCTCATCGACCGACTCGATGAGCGCACTCAACAGCGCTCGAGCATCGACAGCTTCGAGCGCCGTCAGCTTCACCTCCTCGAACGGGTGCATCTCCCGAAAGCGCGAGACGAAGCGGCTCGTCTCGATTTCATCGCCACGATACGTCCCCACCACCAACAGCGCCGGCGCATGCTCTCCCCGAAGGATGTGCGCGAGCAGGTCGGCGCTGTCGTCGTCGCCCCATTGCAGGTCTTCGAGGAGCAGCACCAGCGGCTCCCGATCGGCGAGGCGGTAGAGCAGCTCGCGGAGGGCCGAGAAGGCGCGAAGCCGCAGGGCTTGCCCGCCCCCGGACCGATCATGGTGCGGCGCCTCGGCGATGCAGGGGACGCGCTCGAGGACCGGGAAGAGCTCGACCAGCGGACCGATGTCCCGCGGGAGGAGGGCCGCGGCGCGTTCCGCGGTCGCCCGGCGCAGGAGGCTCGCCAGCGAGTCGCAGAGCTGATCGAGGGCCTTGTAGGGGACCGCCTCGCGCTCGTAGCAACGGCCCCGGAGGATCGTAGCCCGCCCGCGCATCTCGTCGGCGAACCGTTCGAGCAGAGCGCTCTTGCCCACCCCCGAGACACCCATGACGTGGGCGACTGTAATCTCCGCATCACGTCGCTCGAAGAGATCGACCAGGCCTGTGAGCTCAGCTCGTCGACCCACGAAGGGCCTTGTGAGGAGGGGCCGCGGGGCCCCCGTATCGGACCGCGGGAAGCGCAGTGCCAGCGTCTCGAAGGTCGGGCGCGCGGCCGGATCGCGTGCGAGCAGCCCGCGACATGTCTCCACCACGTCGCGCGGCAGGCCGGGCACGTCGGGGATGAGTGGGTCCTGGCGTCGCTTGTCGAGCAGCACCTTGATCGGAGAGCCCTCGAAGGGGAGCCGAGAGAACAGCACCTGGTACAAGACGGCGCCAACCGCGTACCAGTCGCTCTGATACGTCACCACGTCGGCATCAGCTTGCTCGGGTGACATGTAGGCCGGCGTCCCCGAGACTCCCAGCCCGCTGACGGTCTCCGCCGTTGGCCGCGGGGCGTGGGCCGCGAGGCCGAAGTCGAGGACCACCAGTCGCCCGCCCCGCTCGACCATCAGGTTCGAGGGCTTGATGTCGCGATGGACACGACCGGATTGATGCAGGAAGCCGAGGGCGGCGACGAGCTGCCCCGTCACGGCGCGCAGGCGCGTCTCCGTTAGGACGCCCTCGGGGCGCACGTGGGCGAGGAGATCGACCCCGTCCACCAACTCCATGGTGAAGAACCAGCGTCCGTCGGCCACCTCGAGGTCATACAGCGCCACGAGATTGGGGTGACGCAGGTCTGCGAGGGCGCGAAACTCGTCCTTGAAGCGGAGCAGCCGCTCCGGCGTCACGTCGCGCAGAACCTTGAGCGCGATGCGGCGGTCGAGGGTTTGGTCCAGCACCTCGTACACATCGCCTGAGCCACCGAATCCGAGACGGCGCCGGACCTCGTAGCGGTCGGTGCCCTCGAACCTCAATCGAAGCAGACCGCCTCGACGTTGTGCCCCTCCGGGTCGAGGACGAAGGCCGCGTAGTAGGCCGGGTGGTAGTTCTCTCGCACGCCCGGAGCGCCATGATCTCGTCCGCCCGCCGCGAGACCGGCCGCGTGGAACGCGCGCACGGCCGCCCGGGATGGTGCCCGGAAGCAGACGTGGAAGGCGGGCGTCTGGGGGCCTCGCTCGGCGAGCCAGAATGTGCTCTTCCGCCCGATGCCAAAACCCACGCAGGGGACGCCGACGACCTCCGCCGGCAGGTCCGCGACGGGGGTCAGCCCGACGGGCTCGAGCAGGCGCGCGTAGAACGCCCCTGCGACGTCGAGCCGCGCGACGGAGAGCGTCACATGATCCAGCGTCAGGGCCAGCTCTCGGGTGGAGTGAAGCACTCGACCTCCTTGAGAAGACTGCCACCAGGCTCGCAAATGCGCCATTGGATTGATCGCCGGGTCCTCCACGGTTCAGACTGCCGACGACACGGAAACGGAGGGACCCATGAGCGCAGCGCCGATTGAGCGGAGACGATGAGCGACGACGACCACGACGCGATCAAGGCGGTCTTCGACGAGGCGGAGAAGCAGCCGCCTCCGAAGGCCGAAGACGACGAGCCCCCGCCGCGGCGAGTGCGGCTCCCCAACATCAGCCCGCGCGCCTGGGAGCACCCCGCCGACACCGCCGCCCTCTCGGCGTTGCGCAAGGTGCCCGGCTTCGACCAGGTGCTGCGGAAGTTCTTCGGCGCGATCACCGAGCGCTCCCTGCGGCTGCTCTACCTGGCGAACTCCGTTCGGGTCGATGAGCGGCAGTTCAAGCGGGTCCACGCCGCCTACCGGGAGTGCTGCGAGATCCTCGACGTGGGCGACGAGCCGCCGGAGCTCTATGTGGCCCAGACGCCCATCGTCAACGCGGGCTGCGTCGGCGTGGACAAGCCCTTTATCGTCCTCAACTCCGGGGCCCTCTCACTGCTGACGGACCAGGAGCTGCGCTTCATCATCGGCCACGAGCTGGGGCACGCCCTGTCGGGACACGCGCTCTACAAGACGATGCTGCACCTGCTGCTACAGCTCGTGCTGGTGCGCGTGAGCGCCTTCGGGATGGTGCTCTTCGGGATCATCGCGGCGCTGCGCGAGTGGGACCGAAAGTCAGAGCTGTCCTCGGACCGCGCGGGGCTCCTATGCCTCCAGGACCCGATGGTGGCCTACCGCATCCAGATGAAGATGGCCGGCGGCGGGCGGGTCGACGAGATGGACGTCGAGGCGTTCATGGACCAGGCCCGCGAGTACCAGGCCGAAGGTGACGTGCGCGACGCGGGCCTGAAGTTCCTCAACCTGCTCTGGCGGACGCACCCCTTCCCGGTCCTGCGGCTCTCCGCCCTCCGAGATTGGGTCGACAGCGGCGACTACGCGCGCGTGCTGGCGGGCGAGTATCCACGGGCCGACGAGGATCCCGAGGTGAAGGTCTACGAGGAGATCTCCGACGGCGCCAAGCATTACCGGGACACGCTCTCCACCGCCGACGATCCGCTGACGAAGTTCGTCAACGACCTGGGTCAGACGGTCGCCGAGACCGGCGGCGCCGTGTGGGACCAGATCCGTGACATCTTCAACCGTGACAAGAGCGACCCGGGTGAGGACCGGGACGACGAGTAGGTTGGTCCTCGCGGCGCTGCTCGTCGCGGCGCAGGCGGTGGCGTCGCCGCTCGACACGTGGCTCGATGCCGTCGCTGATCGAGACGTGATCGTCCTGGTGCCGCGCGCAGACCGGGTCGCAGGGCCGCTCTCCGCCGCCGCCGAGCGTCTGACCGCCCATCCAGCCCTGGCCGAGCTCACGGCGGGGCTGCGCGAGGCGGCGCCCTGGCCCACGTCGTTGGCGGAGCACGCGCGACTCGGGCTCGCCCCGGACGGGCCGCTGTTGCTCGCGAGCGGTCCGATCGCCTTTCTCCCGATACCCGACCCGTCGAAGGGCGCGCGCTATCTGGAGGCGGTGGGCCTCGAGGGGGTGACGCGCCACGTGGGTGGCGTGCTCGTCGTCGCCCCCGACGAGGTGACGATCGAGGGGGTTCTGGCCGCGAAGGCAGGGGCAAACCCCTTCGCCGACTGCCCCCGCGCCAAGGGAGAGGCCGATCTCTTCGCGCGCTGGTCCCTGGCCGGGGTGGGCCGCGCCTGCGCGACCGTGCGGGTCGACCCGGGTCGCGTCCGCGTGGATGTGCGCGTGCTCGGCCCCCCTGCCCGGGCGCTGTCGAAGATGCTCGGCACCGCCGACGACCCGCTGTCGAGGCACCTCGGATCCCGCGTCACGACGACGCTGAGCCTCGGGCTGGGTCGCGCCGCCCTCGACGATCTGGCGAGCCGGGCGCCCGATCCGTTCTGGAAGCAAGTCCGCGGTGGCCTCGCGTTGGGCGCCGGCCCCGCGCCGGGGACCGTGACGCTCGCGGTGCGGATCAACGACCCGGCCCGCGCCAAGGCCGACGTCGACCGCCTCCTCGCCGCGCAGAGCCGGCTTCGGGTGGTCCCCGACGGGAAGGGGTGGACGCTGCGCACCGAGGGCAGCGAGGTCCGCCTCGAGCTACGGGGAGACGTCCTCGTCGCCAGCACCGGGGCGCCCGCCCGGGGGGACCACCGAGACCGCCTGGTCGGCCCCGCGCGCACCGACGGGCGCCTCCTCCGGGGCGCGCCCTTCGCATGGTATCTGCGCCTCGCCGGGCCCCCGCGCGACGGCCGAGCGTTCAGCGACGCGGCGGGGCCCGCCCTGGCGGCCCTCGGGCTCCGACCGGCGGGGCTCGACGAGCTCACGTCGGCGGCGGCCTTCTTGCTGGCCCACGTCTCCGAGATCGGCGTCTCCCTTCGTCGCGATGGCCCGGCGCTGGTGGGGACCCTGGAGGTGATCACGCTGTGATCCTCGAGAGGATTCCGACGCTGCTGCCCCTGGTGCTCATGGCTTGCACGGAGGCGCCAACGCCGCCGCCCCCGAGACCGCCCGCGCCGCCCCCGATGACCGCGCTGGCGGAGGGGTGGGTCCGGCCCGCATCGGTGGAGCCCTCACCCGCCGCGAAGGGCCTCTACCGCCGGGCGATCGCCCTCGCCCAACGGGGCGACGCCGCGGGCGCGACGGCGCTGATTCGGCAGATTCGTGAGCGCTACCCCGACTCCCGCTTCGCGGCGCGGCTCGAGCCGGGGGGGGCGTCGGTCGCGGCGACCCTCGCGGCGGTCGCCACGGTGGTGGCGACCGTCGTCGCCCAGCAACGCGGCGTCAGCGGTCCTCGAACTTCGGGAGCCGCCGCTCCATGAAGCTGTTGATGCCCTCGTTGGCGTCGTGGGTAGACATCAACTCGTCGAGGTAGAGGCGCTCGAGGCGCGGCAGCTCGCGGCGCATCCGGTCGTAGAGGTTGTCACGGGCGGCGCGCTCGGCGAAGCGCAGCGACGAGGCGCTCAGGCGTGCGAGGTGGGCGTCGTAGTGGGCCGACCACCAGGCCTCGAGGTCCTCGGTCACGAAGTCGACCACCCCGAGGGCCTTCGCCTCCGCGGCGTCGACGGTGCGCCCGGAGACGCACAGATCGAGGGCCGCGCGCCCACCGGTACGCCACGGCAGGAGCATCGAGGCCATCGGTGGGAAGACGCCGAGCTGGATCTCGGGCTGTCCCAACTTCGCCGACGGCGTCGCCGCCACCCAGGTGCACCACGCGGCGAGCTCGAGTCCGCCGCCGAGACAGCGCCCTTCGACCAGCGCGCAGGTCGGCACCGACAGCTTCGCCAGGGTGTGGAAGAGCCCGTGGAAACGACTCAGCATCTCGGCGGCCTGCTCCCGCCGGTGCTCCTCGACGCTGGCGCCATAGGAGAAATGGCTCCCAGCGCCGCGGAAGACGATGGCCCGGACCTCGGGGTGGATGCGGGCGACGGCGGCCTCGATGCCGGCCATCACGGCGGTGTCGACGATGTTGCCCTTCGAGCCACCGATCGTGAGCCGCACAACGCGCCCATCGTGCCCCATCGATACGGCGACCGGATCGGTGTCGGCTGCGCTCATCACACACCTCCTATTTACCTCGACGAGAGTGCAAGTGACGTTCCGTGTCAAGCTCAGAAGGCCGCCGCCCCCCGGGCGCTACACGACAGTAACGCACGTGGCGTTCGGGTAACCCGGCCGTGAGTCTGCGGGCGTCCGCGGCTGGCACGGCTCCTGCGGCATCGAACCCATAGCGCTGGTGCGCTCGCCCAGGAGGCTCCCATGGAATACCGACGCATCCTCGTCGCCGTCGATGGCTCGCCCCCTTCCCTCGCCGCCGTCGACCACGCCCTCGCCCTCGCCCGCGCCGCTAAGGCGAGCCTCACGATCCTCGAGGTCGTCGAGGACTTCGGCCCGCTCCCCGGCTACTACGAGACGCCACCCCCGGGGGCCGACCGCGTGAAGTGGGTAGCGGAGCAACGCTTCGAGCCGGTGCGCCCGGCCCTCGCGGAGAGCGGCGTGCCCTGGGATCGGTTGGTCGAGGCGGGTGACCCCGCGGACTGCATCTGCGCGGCCGCCGAGGCGGGTGACTATGACCTCGTGGTGATGGGCTGCCAGGGCCGGCGCGCGATCGGTCGTTTCCTCCTGGGATCAGTCTCGGACCGGGTGGTTCACCACGCCCCCTGCTCCGTGATGGTGGTCCGGTCGAGATGAGCAGCGAACCCGGAGTCTTCGCCTTCGGCTTCGGCGACGCGGACGGGCACGCCTCGATGCGGGATCTCCTGGGCGGGAAGGGCGCGAACCTCGCCGAGCTCTCCCGGCTGGGCGCCCCAGTCCCGCCAGGCATGACGCTGTGCACCGACGCCGAGCGAGTCCGCAGGGAGGACGTGGAGGCGGCGCTCGCCCGGATCGAGCGGGGGCTGGGGCTCCGCTTCGGCGACCCGGAGCGACCGCTCCTTCTCTCGGTGCGCTCCGGGGCGCGCGTCTCGATGCCGGGCATGATGGAGACGGTCCTCGACATCGGGCTCAACGACCAGACGGTCCTTGGCCTGGGCGAGTCGCGCTTCGCCTGGGACGCCTACCGGCGACTGGTGTCGATGTACGGCGCGGTGGTCCTGGGCCTCGACGCGGAGGACTTCGAGCGGCCCCTCGCCAGCGCGCGGCGCGAGGAGCGGGTCGAGCGAGACGCCGAGCTCTCCGCCGCGGCTCTGCGCCGAGTCACCGAGGCGAGCCTGGCGTTGTGCGGCGATGCGTTCCCCCAGGATCCGCGAGCCCAGCTCTGGGGTGCCGTTGACGCCGTCTACGCGTCGTGGTGGGGCGACCGCGCCGTCGCCTACCGCCGGCTGGAGGACATCCCCGACGCGTGGGGGACCGCGGTGACGATCCAGGCGATGGTGTACGGGAATCGGGGCGACGACTCGGGCAGCGGAGTGGCCTTCACCCGCGACCCGGCCACCGGGGCCCCCGGCCTCTACGGCGAGTTCCTGCCCAACGCCCAGGGCGAGGACGTCGTCGCGGGGGTGCGCACGCCGATGAAGGTGGAGCCGGAGATGGCGCGCCTCTTCCCCGAGGCCGCCGCTGACCTCGAGCGCTGGGCCCACACCATCGAGGCCCACTTCGGCGACATGCAGGACCTGGAGTTCACCATCGACCGGGGTCGCCTCTGGATCCTGCAGACGCGGACCGGGAAACGCACCGCCCAGGCCGCCCTTCGAGTGGCCACCGACCTCGTCGGCGAAGGCCAGATCGACCGCGGGGAGGCGCTGATGCGGGTCCCCGCGCGGCGCCTCGAGGAGCTGCTCCACCCCCGCTTCACGGCGACCGACCGACCGGTCATCGCCCACGGCCTGCCCGCCAGCCCGGGGGCCGGTGTGGGGCGGGTGGTCACCGACGCCGACTCCGCCGTCCGGCTCGCGAGCCAGGGCGAGGCGGTGGTGTTGGTGCGGCGCGACACGAGCGCCGACGACATCCGTGGGCTCGCGGCGTCGCGCGGGGCGTTGACGGCGCGCGGCGGGCAGACCAGCCACGCCGCGGTGGTCGCCCGCGGGATGGGGCGCCCCTGCGTGGTGGGCTGCGAGGCGCTGCGCATCGAGGGCGACGCCTGCATCTTCGAATCGGGGGGGGAGCGCTGCGTCGTGCGAGCGGGCGAGTACCTGTCGATCGACGGCGCCACCGGAGAGGTGATGCGCGGCCGACAGCCGACCGCCCCCGGCGAGCCTGGCGTGGCCTTTCAGACGCTCTTGCGCTGGGCCGACGAGGTGCGGCGCCTGGGGGTCCGCGCCAACGCCGATACGCCGGCTGACGCCACCCTCGCCCGCAGCCTCGGGGCCGCCGGCGTCGGCCTGTGTCGCACCGAGCACATGTTCTTCGAGCCCGAGGCGTTGCCCATCGTGCGCCGCGTCGTCGGCGCGGAGGACGACGCCGAGCGCGACGCAGCCCTCGCGGCGCTGCACCCCCTTCAGCGACGGGACTTCGAGGGCATCCTGCGAGCGATGGCCCCACTCCCGGTGGTCGTTCGTCTGCTCGATCCGCCGCTGCACGAGTTCCTGCCCGCCTCGAGCGAGCGGCAGGAGACCAACCCGATGCTCGGTCATCGTGGCTGCCGACTGGGCATCTCCCACCCGGCGATCTACGACAGCCAGGTGCGCGCCCTGATGGAGGCCGCCGTGGCTGTCGGGCGAGACGGGGTCGAGCCCCGTGTCGGGATCATGGTGCCCTTCGTCGCCTTCAGCTCGGAGTTCGGGTTCCTGCGCAAACGCATCGAAGGCATCTGCGCCGAGGTCGCGCCGGGCCTGGCCTACGAGATCGGGACGATGATCGAGCTGCCCGCCGCCGCCCTCGGAGCGCGCGACCTCGCGGCGCACGCCGACTTCTTCAGCTTCGGCACCAACGACCTGACGCAGACCACGCTGGGCTTCTCCCGCGACGACGCCACCGAGGTCCTGGCGGCCTACGAGCGCCTCGGGCTCCTCGAGCGCGACCCCTTCGTCGGCCTGCACCCGCGCGTCCGTCAGCTCGTGCGGATGGCGACCGAGGGCGGCCGGTCGGTGCGGGGCGATCTGGAGGTGGGCCTGTGCGGAGAGCAGGGCGGCGACCCCGCCAGCGTCGCCTTCTGTGACGCCATCGGCCTGGACTACGTGAGCGTGTCGCCCTATCGGGTCCCCGCCGCGCGCCTGGCCGCGGCCCAGGCGGCCCTCAAAAGAGGAGCCCCGCCGTGATCCCCAGGCGCTGGTCGTCACGCTCGACGACGAAGGACTCGATGGCGCCGCGACGCGACACGTGCTCCAGCGAGATCCGCAGTTGGAGCGGTCGCCGTCCCCAGCCGACCCAGGTCGAGGCCTCCACCACGCGGTCCGTGAGGGTGACGTCGTCTTCGACCTGCTCCTCGAAGCGGTCGAGGTCCTCGACGGAGTCCCAGGTGCCGTAGCGCAGGCGACCGCCGAGCTCCACCGGCCCGTACCAGACGCGGAGGGTGCCCCAGGTGGAGACGCCGAAGCCGAAGTAGTAGGCGTTGTTTGCGAGGACCGTGCGCACGGAGCGGTCACCGTTGTCCGAGACCCAGTCGTGCCAGGCGAGGGCGTCGATGGCGGCGAAGTCGGGGTGAACGTCGGCGTCGAGCTGGAGGCCGAGGGGGCCCCGCACCAACCGCAACCGCAGGCTCGGGCCGGGCAGGTGGACGGCGCCGATTCGGTCCTGGGGCAGCGGGAGCCAGCGCTGGGTGTGCTCGAAGGACATGCCCAGCCCCAAGCGCGCCCCGGTGCCGCTCAGCCCGCCGGGGGCGCGGGCGTAGGACTGGCTGTAGACGCCGACCAGGATCGCGTGGATCCACAGCTCCACGTCGGCGGCCCCGCCATCGACGAAGTGGCTGCGCAGCGCGAGCTCCGTGAACTCACCGGCGGCGAAGAATCGAGTGAAGCGTCGGGGCTGGCGGTAACCGGAGAGCATCGCCAGCTCGGCCTCGAGGAGCAGCCCACGCACCGGATCGAGCTCGGGGCCCGTGGCGGCGTCGTAGGCCACCACGAAGCGGTGGAAGAAGCGCGAGCTGAAGCCGAGGGCGTCGCGGGGCCCGGAGGCGGGGCTGCGCCCATCCATCCAGCGGTGGAGCGCCACCGGGAAGCCGAGGGTCCCGGCGGCGACGCGATGGGGCCAACCACCGCCGTCCGGGGCGCTGTTGAGGTAGCGCCCGAGCTGAAAGAGGAACTCCCCCGCCGCGATCCCACCCGAGGGCGTCATCACGAGGTCGTTGATGCTCACCTTCTCGCGCCACTCGAGGACGTACTCCCAGGTCGAGGACGCGAAGACCGACAGCATCGAAGCGCCCAAGACCCCCATTCGGTTGGTGCGGCCCACGAGGTAGTAGGCGCCGCCGTCGAGGGGGTGGACGAGGTTGTTGATCGTGAAGGTGTTGTTGTCGAAGCGGACCGCGGTCCCGTCCATGCGCTCTTCGATGCCGGGGAAGTCCCAGTCGGGCGAGTTGAGGCTCTTGCCCATCCAGTACCAACCGACGCCCGCCGCCAACAGGACGGTGGTCTCGATGCCCACCCGCACATAGGCGGGCTGGCACCGCTCGCAGTCCAGATCCGGCCGGTCGACCAAGCGAGGCTGACCGTAGGCGACCGCGGCCAGCGCGACCAGAGCTGGGACACGCCACACCACTGACACAGTCTAATGCAAACGGAAGGCCCAGGAGAAACCGTTACCAAGCCTGGGTTTATGTTGCTCGAGGGTGACCTGCGCTACCCTGTCGTTACGTCATCGCTCTGGCCCGTCCCATGCATTGGCACTCTGCCATGGCCCAAGCGCTCCCGCTGGTCGCGACGCTGTTGGCGCTCGGCTGCGCGCCGCCGCTGGGGATGCGCCCCATGACGCGCCCGTTGCCGGGGCACACCGTCGAGATGGGCGCTGGCTTCGCGGCGGTGGGTCCACGCCCCGTCGGGCAGGACGACTGGGGCTACGCCACCCAGGGTTGGGTCACGGCGCCGCGCGGATCGATGGTGGACGTGAGCCTGGTCGGCGCCTTCGACGGCGCCCATGGGACCGCCGGCCTCGGCTTCCGCGTCCAGACCATACGAACCCAGCACATCGGTGTGGGCCTGGGTGTCGAGGTCGGCACGGGGTGGGTCGCCGCCGAGCTCCCGATCGCCCTGACGCTGCGCGACCGCTACACGGTCTACACGGCCCCACAGCTCGGGACGTGGGGCATCGACCAGACGGTGCGGGTGCCCCTCGGCGTGGATGTTCGAGTGGTCGACGCGCTGTCGATGCGTGGAGAGGCCCAGCTCAACTACCCCGACTACGACCCCTACAAGCGCCGACTGCACCTCGGGCTGGGCGTCGCCTGGGCGCTATAGCTCCGCCCGCTCGAAGAGCGCCGTGACGGGCAGATGGTCGCTATTGCCGACGTAGGTCACGTAGGCGTTGAGGGGCGCGAGCGTCTCCGGGAAGAAGATGTGGTCGAGGGTGTCCACCGTCTGACCCACCAACGACCGGTCGTAGCGCCAGGTCTCCTGCCCTGGACGGTACAGGGGCAACACGCTGCGGAAGCCGCGGCCCTCGAGGTAGCTGATGGCCTCGCCCCCCGACTCGTTGAAGTCACCGAGCACCAACGTCGGCACCTCGTCGGTGCAGCGAGCCGTGAACGCCTGAATCTCCTCGCTGCGCGCCCCGTCGCTCTCGAAATAGGATCCGACGTAGCCCTCCCGTTTGCTCACGGTGGGGCGCAGGTGCACGAGCAGCAACTGGAGCGGCCCGACCGGCGAGTCGACGAGCACGTGCCACGCCGGATGCCAGTCGTCGAGCCCCGGCTGGACCCCGCGGTCCTCGAAGGGGAAGCGCGAGAGCACCGCCAGCCCACCCGAACCGGTGCCCTGGAAGGCCTGGTACGGGTACGTGTCGGCGTAGCGCGCGCGCAAGGTGCGGGCCCAGTCGGCGCCCACCTCCTGCAATGCAAGGACGTCCGCGTCACTGGCACCCACGGCGGCCACCGTCTCGGCGTCGTCCCACCGTCCGTAGTCGAGGTTGAAGGTGGTGACCGTGACGAAGGGGACCCCCGGCGTGGGATCGCGGGGCCGAAGCGCCGGCGGCTCGAGGCAGCCAGCCAAGAGGAGGACGAAGATCAGGGGACGCACGAGTACAGGATGCCCGCGCACGCCGGTTGGTTGCCAATGGCGTGCGCGCCGCAATCCTGCGCAAACGCGCTCAGGGGCAGGGGAAGAGCGTGGTCAGAATCTCGCCGGCGCGGGCGGCGTCGAAGTCCGCGGCGGCGCCCTCGAACAGGGCGACGAGCTCGCCGGCCATCGCCTCATCGACGTTCTTCGCGGCGCGGCCGATGACCGGGCCGAGGACCTGCAGGAAGGCCCAGTGCTCGGACTTCGTCGCATCGTCGGCGTCGGCCCACATGGCGATGCGGGCGCCCAGGACCAACGCGAGGCCGTGGTCGAGGGCGGTGTCGAGCTGGCCCTGGGCCTGCGCCATGAGCGCCTCGTCCATGGCCTCCTCGCCGTTGTCCTGATCACGCCAGCACTGGACCGCGAGGATGCCCTGGAAGACAGCCTGGTGGGCGGCCTCGTTGATGGCGCGGAGGACGCCGGCGAGGCCGAAGCCGCCGGCGATCTGCTCGCCGCCGGTGTAGTAGGCCCACGAGGAGTCGCAGTCCTTGGCCTTCGAGGCGCACGTGTTGGCCTCCTTGAAGGTGCTCACGTAGTAGAACCACAGCAGCGCCGCCTCGATGCGGCGGGCGTTCATACGGGGTGACTCGCCCATGATCCCGGCGTCGAAGGCCGCGAGGATGACCGGCTCGATGGACGCCGGGCCGACGCAGTACTCGGGCCAGGTCTCCCCGGCGCCCTCGTCGCGGCAGTTGGCGCCCTCGGGCTTCTCGATGTGGGAGTCGTAGCGTCGCACGACGCGGCTGCCGACGCCGCCGTCCTCCCCGTAGATGATCTGCGCGTTGATGAAGTCGTCCATCGAGATCGCGCCGTCGACGCGCCAGAGCAGGTCGCCGATGTTCTCGAAGGCGACGACGCGACCGATGCTGCTCGGCGGGTCGTCGCCGAACTGGTGGTACTCGCCGTCGTCGCTGATGCAGGCCTCCCAGCCGTCACCGGGGTAGGCGTCGTCGGCGGGCACGCACTCGCCTTCGCCTTCGCCTTCGCCCTCACCTTCGCCCTCACCCTCACCCTCGCCTTCGCCTTCGCCTTCGCCTTCGCCTTCGCCTTCGCCTTCGCCTTCGCCTTCGCCCTCGCCCTCGCCTTCGCCTTCGCCTTCGCCCATGCCCATGTCGGGGGTGG